>JBGSVE010000068.1:0-44986 GCA_041753075.1 Pirellulaceae bacterium | reverse complement strand
ATCGGCATCGTCCAACGTTTCGATGCCTCATGGATCGCCATGTAAATCAGCTTCAACGCACTCTCGCGGTTGGGGTACTGTTTACGGTTGCGTGTGAACTTGCGGATCACGCTGTTGACAGACTCGATCACGTTCGTCGTGTACGTCGCTTTGCGGATCGGCATCGGCAACTCGAACATCGCGCTGATGTGCGGCCACTTCAACTTCCACTGCTTCGATATTGTCGGATACTTCGCGTCCCACTTATTAGAAAAGTTTTCCAGTTCGGTCTCCGCTTCGAGCACGCTGGCCGCTTGATAGATCTTCTTCAAATCGGCGATCACTTCGCGAGAGTCGCTGTCGTTGACATAACGCAACGCAGCGCGAACAAGATGCACGATACAGAGTTGTAACTGTGCCTTGGGATACACCGACTTGATCGCTTCGGGAAAGCCGCTCAAGCCATCCACGCAAACGATGAACATGTCACTGAGCCCGCGATTGTGCAAATCCGTTAAACACGAATGCCAGAATTTCGCACCCTCGTTCTCGCTCAGCCACAAACCCAAAAGTTCCTTCTTCCCTCGGAAATTCACGCCGATCGCGACGTACATCGTGTGTTCGCTCACGCGGCCCGACTCGCCACGAATGTGAATCACGATGCCATCCAAGAACACGATCGGAAAGATCGCATCGATGCGGCGGGTCTGCCAAGCCTTGACTTCGGCGTCGAGGTCTTCGGTGATCTCTGAAATCAATGTCGGTGAAACGTCGACGCCGTAAAGTTCTTTGACGATGTCTTGGATGTCGCGAGTGGTCATGCCATTGGCATAGAGCGCCAAAATCTTTTCATCGAAGCCCGCCAAGCGACGTTGATGCTTGGGGATCAACTGCGGATCAAAGGTGCCCTCGTGATCGCGAGGGATATCCAAAGGCAGCTTGCCCATGTCGCCCTGGATCGTCTTGGGACTGGTCCCGTTTCGTCTGTTTTTGCCGATACGTTTGGACGCCGATCCGTCTTGCGATTGAGCGTCCTGGAGACGCTCCTGAGATGCCGTTGGAGTCGATTCCAAATGCACATCCATCTCGGTATTAAGCATTTTTTCGAGAGCCAATTTCATCAACTCTCGCATGGCCACGTTGAGGTCTTCGATCGTGCTCGATTGAGTCGCCAGCTCGCTTGCTAACTCTTGTGTCCGCTGCTTCAGTGTCGCATCCATGCGTCAGTCTCCGTAGGTTAGAAAAAATAGGTAGTATCAGGTCCACGACCGCTGACACAATATTTCTTACAGGCCCTCAATCTTTTGGGAAAGCTCAATGAACTCAGCCCGTTCCAAGATTTCGCCACTACCGTGGGTAGCCATGACCTCTAACTCATAGCGACCGTCGAAATAATCAGGCAGTTGTTCGAGATAAAGGGCCTCTTGGTCTTCCAGACTCATTTCATACTGCGTCTCCTTGCTAATCCGACAAACCGCGATGCCGCGATAAGTCGTTCCGTTCTTCGGTGGCGGGACTTCAACATGTCCGTATCGCATCGCGTGACTCCATTCGAAGTCGACGCCAAATCGTTTGGCCCAGTGGGACAATAACGTGACAAAGGGTGAGAGCACGTGACTGCAGTTGACAACAGGTGGAAATCTGGAAGTCGTTGACAAGAAACAACTTGGCAACGGAAAGGCTTGTCCGGTCACAACTTACCGCGTATGCTTCGGAGTGTCCCGTTTCCTCCGCTTTTTCGAGCAGTACACGTTGCGTTTCCTTCGCAACGTTTCCCGTCCAAATGGACGTTGTGAGAAGTTCCTAAGTCTGGTAACGTTTTGAGTCCGGCCGGTGGCATTGGGCTTCTGGCGGTATTTCGTTACTCCAACCCTCGACGCTTGAACCGCCCTCGGCCCCGATGCCGTTGAGCCGGTCGCGTCCGCATGAGACTTCTCCCCCCATGGTTAATCGCAACCTTATCCGTCACCTCGAAGACGATGATCTCGCCAGTCAGCTTGCCCTGTTGGTTCCCGAAGACCAGGGCGAAGAGTTGCTGATGGAAGCGCTCGAGCAAGAGCAGCAAGATTACATTCAGGGCAAAATCGTCAACGGTCGGATCGTCGAAATCAACGACGAATGGGCATTGATGGACGTGGGGTTCAAAAGCGAAGGTACGGTTGCGCTCGACGAATGGGGACCGGACGAAGAGCCACCCAAGCTTGGTGATATCGTCAAGGTGCTCATCGAGGAGATGGAGGACGAACTCGGTGCAGCCGACGATCCCTATGGCATGATTTCGCTGAGCAAACGCAAAGCGGAAAAGATCATCCAGTGGGAAGCGATGATGGAATCCGTCGCCGAAGGCCAAGTGGTCACCGGCATCGTGATTCGCAAGATCAAGGGCGGTTTGCTGTGCGACATCGGTGTGAATGTGTTCTTGCCGGGTAGCCAAGTTGACATTCGTCGGCCCGGCGACATCGGCGATTTCATCGGCCGCGTTGTCCAGGCTGAAGTGCTGAAGATCGATGATACGCGCCGCAACATCGTGATTAGCCGCCGCTCGTTGATCGAGCGTCAGCGCGAAGAAGATCGCGCTTACTTGATGCAAGAATTGGAAGTTGGCCAAATCCGCAAAGGGATCGTCAAGAACATTGCCGACTTCGGTGCGTTTGTTGACCTGGGTGGCATCGATGGTTTGCTGCACATCACCGATATGGCTTGGGAAAGAATCGGACACCCGACCGAGATGGTTTCGATCGACCAAGAGATCGAGGTGAAGGTGTTGCACATCGATCGCGAAAAGCAAAAGATCGCGCTGGGATTGAAGCAAAAAGATCGCAACCCATGGGAAAACATTGCCGACAAGTATCCGGTCGAGTCGGTGCATCCGGGCGAAGTGGTCAATGTGATGAGCTATGGTGCGTTCGTGAAACTCGAACCGGGTATCGAAGGTTTGGTTCACATCAGCGAAATGAGCTGGACCAAGCGAATCAATCACCCGAGCGAGTTGGTGAATATCGGCGACCAGATCGAAGTCAAGATATTGAACGTCGATAGCGAAGGCCAGCAGCTTTCGTTGGGAATGAAGCAAACCCAACAAAACCCGTGGGACGAAGTCATCCAACGTTACCCCGAAGGCAGCGATGTCGTCGGTCGCGTTCGCAATCTGACGAACTACGGTGCGTTTGTTGAACTCGAAGAAGGCATCGACGGGTTGTTGCACGTCAGCGACATGTCGTGGACCCGTAAGATCAGCCATCCGAGCGAGCGTTTGGAAAAGGGCCAAGAGGTCAAGTGTCGCGTGCTCAGCGTTGACGAAAGCCGTCGCCGCATCGCACTCGGACTGAAGCAACTTGACAGCGATCCGTGGGACAATGACATTCCTGACAAGTACCAGCCTGGCCAATTGGTCAAAGGCAAGGTTACCAAGATCACGAACTTCGGCGTCTTCATCGGTTTGGAAGACGGACTCGAAGGCTTGCTGCACATCTCGGAACTTGCCGATCACAAGGTCGATGACCCTGAGGAATTGGTCAAGGTCGGCGACGATATCGAGGTCAAGGTGTTGCGAGTGGACACTGATGAACGCAAGATCGGACTGTCGCGCAAACGCGTCGAGTGGGGCGAGGAGCAAGAACGCGCTGCGGCGGCTGAAGAAGCTGCGGCAAACGGCGGAACCGTGCCACAAATTGCCGACGGTGAGCTCAAGGGTGGTCTCGGCGGTGGCGAAGGACCGCTGTTCCCAACGGGCAACTGAGTGCTCGGCGAAGGTTCGCCATCAGTCTGGGTCGTGCTGCTTCCAAGGCGGCCCGTGATTGCGTTTCGGCCATGAACGAGTACCATCCGCGTTTGCATTTTCACACCGTTTGGTTTTCACTCGCTCATGGCTACTCGTCGCCGCGCACGCGAAATCGTGCTCCAGCTTCTGTACGAAGCGGATATGAATCCAGGCCGCAGCGACGAATCGTCGCGGGCCTTCATTCGCGCGCGGATGCAGGGACGCAAGGCGCTGACCGAATTTGCCGACAACCTACTTCGCGGCACGCTGGAACATCGCAGCGAAATCGACACGCATCTGTCGCGACTGGCCGCACATTGGACGTTGTCACGCATGGCCGTTACCGACCGAAACGTGCTGCGGCTCGGTGGTTTTGAAATTCTGTTCGGCGATACGCCCGGCCGCGTGGCGGTTAACGAGGCGGTTGTGCTGGCCAAACGTTACGGCGACAAAAATAGCCCACGGTTTGTCAACGGAGTGCTGGACCGCCTGATGAATACAAAGCCGAGCTAAGCAAAAACAACTGCTCGACTTTCGGGGGTCGGCGGTTTAGTATCGCGGAGTCGATCACCGCTTTGACCACCACTCCTAAGATTCCGACCCGGCTGCGATGAACCCTCCGACGTCTGTTTTTGCTGATTGGCGAATGAAATTTGCCGTCAGTGCATTGTTGATAGGTCACTTGTGGGCGGTGGTCGGTCGTCCACTGGAGTTCGCTACCCAAGGTCCCTTCGGAACCAGCCCATCGGCATCTGCGTTTTTTGCTCCGGTTCGCGGCTACAGCCAATTCGCATACTTGGATCATGGATATGCGTTCTTTGCACCCGATCCTGGACCGAGCCACTTCTATCAAGCTTCCATCAGCGACGGTGAGGGAGAACGCACCGAAGTCAAGTTTCCTGATCTCGAAGTCCAGTGGCCGCGGCTGAAATATCACCGACATTTCATGCTGGCGGAATTCTTCAACGATGTTCATCATCCACCTGGCGGGCCGCCGGCTGAGTTGGGAACTGATACGATTGCGTCGGCGCAGTGGCTTCGTGAGCGGCAACGATTCGAGGATGTCCGCGACTCGATGCTCAATCATTTGCGCAAAGCCAATCCCCGCACTCAGGTTGCGATTCGCCGTGTCGAACATCGTCAGCCGGGATTGCCCGAATTTTTCCAAGGGAACATCGGTACACGCGACCCACGTTTGATGCGAATCTTGTTTGACACGGTGGACAGTTTTCCGCCGCGCAGCGAGCCTGAGGAGATTCCGACTGAGACGCTTGCCGCGCCACCGGCTGAGGTGGCACCGTGATTAATTCGACGTTGGTTGAAACGCCTCGGGCCTACGCGCGAAGCTTGGTCACGGCCTGGGACCTGTTCTGGTTTGCGCCCCAGTCGCCGCACATGTTGGGAATCATGCGGATCGCGACGGGCTTGATGTTGTTGTATTCGCACCTTGTCGTCGCCTCGGATATCGGAGCATTCCTCGGCGATGATGCCTGGATCAATAACCAAACAATCGCAGCAATCCACGATGGCCAATACTCACCTCCCGATGCGGCGCGCAGCTACCTTTGGCACTTCAGCAACCCGATCCTGATTTGGGGTCATCATCTGCTGACCATTGTCGCGACCGCCTGTTTTGCCGCTGGATTCTTGACGCGAATTTCCGCACCGCTGGCGTGGTGGTTGCAATTGATGCTCGTTCACCGCATGACAGGCACATTGTTCGGACTCGACCAAATGACAACGATGTTGGCGATGTATCTGATGCTCGCTCCCTGCGGTGCGGTGTTCTCGATCGACGCGATTTTGCGACGCAAGTTTCTTGCCGACGCCAACAGCAACAAGCGATTGGCATGGTTGTTCCCGAATGCACGGCCAAGTGTCGCCGCCAACATCGCCACGAGACTCATTCAAGTGCATTTGTGCGTGGTGTATCTGTTCGGTGGACTGTGGAAGGCTCGCGGAACGGCGTGGTGGGACGGCACGGCAATTTGGTTCGCAATTTCCAACGCCCAATACCAATCAATCGATGTAACTTGGATCGGACGTTATCCGATTTTGTTTTCGGCATTTGCCCATGCAACGGTGTTTTGGGAGATCTTTTACAGCGCGCTGGTTTGGCCAAAGCTAACCCGGCCAATCATTCTGGCGATCGCGGTCTGTGTTCACGCCGGAATCGCACTATTCCTTGGCATGATTACATTTGGAACGATCATGATCGTGGCGAATCTGGCGTTTGTATCACCACAGGTCGCGATGAAGTTGGTTCGATCAGAGACAAGCCGATCCTGAATGGGTCATTGCCACCGCGCCACGCAGCCATTGCACAGACCACAAGCAATGGCAGGATGGGGAAGTCGATAAAGCCAATCAACTGCAATCCAAATAGACGTACCGGATACGTGTAACCGATTGCGGGATTAATTGACCCGAATTCGCGCAACACAAGTAGTCCAATCGCAATCACCGCCACGCCAAATGACGCCAGCGAAAAATAGACAAAGCGTCGTTTATTTCCGCCCGCAAACATCACAACGACAGGAACCAGAAAGATGCACCACGCAAGATGGCATGCGAACACTGCTTCCAGCGGCGCGGTGCAACCCCACGGTCCACACAGCGCGGTGCTCAATGATGTGCGCACTTGGCTCAACATCAAACTGACGTAAACGAGCGCACCCCAGGCCACAATTTTCAAGCAATTTTGGATTGTGTGCCGCGATAAGAGTACAGCGCTTGAACCAGTGGCCTGGGCAGTCATGGAAGTCTACGCTCCAAATTTGCCCATTTTCCCGGCGTTGCTCAATGCCAACAGCATCAAATACTTGGCTTCAAATTGCCCCAAACCGCCGGTGATGCAGGTTGTCTCATTGAAGGCCGTATGATGGTCAGGTCGACAGCAATCACTTGCCAATAGCGTCGGTACCGGGTGCCAGGAGTGGGCCTTGAGATAGCTTGGCGTGCTATGGTCACCAGTCACGATCAGCACCGTAGGCTTAAGCGCCTCGATCCTTGGCATCATGGCATCGACCTGTTCAATACGCATCACCTTCTCGTCGAAGTTGCCATCCTCGCCAGTGCTGTCGGTGTACTTGAAGTGCATAAAGAAAAAGTCATAGTCGTTCCATGCTATCTCCAACACTTCGACCTGTTCTTCGAGCGTGGTAGCTTCGCCGATGATCTTCATACCAACTAGGTGCGCCAGACCCTTATACATTGGATAGACCGCGATTGCCGCGGCGCGCAATCCATAGACTTCTTCGTAGCTCGGCATGTTTGGCTTGGCGGCAAACCCGCGCATAGTGTGAAAGTTTGCCTTGGGTTGGTCCTTCAGCATTTGCTTGGCTTGGCGCAAAAATTCGGTTGCCACCTCGGCGGTCTTTTTACTCGCCACATCACGGGCAACAGGATTCAACGGTGGTACGCCCGTGGCCTGTGGGTCCGTGTCATTGACTTCACCACCAAGACCTTCGCGACGAAAGACAACGACGAACCGATGTTCCTTTACCGGCTCAACAAAAATTTCCACACCTGGAATTTTGATCGCCCGCAGGCTGATCGCGATCGGTGCACTGTCTTCGCTGGAAATGCGTCCGGCGCGACGGTCAGTGATGTTGCCATCGGGTCCAATCGTGCAAAAGTTACAGCGGATCGCAACGTCACCGGCCTGTAGCGGAAACCCAATTCCGGTTGCCTCCAACGCCCCGCGACCGATTTGGTAAACCAATGGATCGTAACCAAACAGGCCCAAGTGACCGGGACCACTGCCCGGCGCGATTCCCGGCTTCACCGGAATACTCGCTCCCTGGACCGCGCCGGCGGCAATGCGATCAAGGTTCGGTGTGCGAGCGGTCTCGAGTTCCGTTTTTCCGCCTTGCTTCATCGGCAATCCGCCCAGCCCATCCGCCACAAACATCACGATCTTCGCGTCGTTCTTTGCGGCCAAACTGCGGGTCAAATCATGCATATCCATCGTGGGGACTCCCAGTGAAAAATTAAGTAATCGAAGTCGGCGTTTGTGTAACAGATTCCCGTGATCCAGCAAGTATCATAGCGGGCCGCTTCGCTGCGACTCGCCGATGAGTTACCCTTGGGGCGAATTTCCGCCCCCTTTTGCTCCAATAACACGCCGGCATGAAGTTGCTTCGTCTCGATCCGACGGGTGCCATTGATGATGAGTTTGGTGTGACGCGCCAGCAACTTGAGTCGATCGCGCCGGTGCTGGACGAATTGCGGAGCACCTGGATTGCTGCGACCACAAACGCCGCCGCCGAACGTGGCGCTGGCTTTCTTCGCTTGCCGAAAAAGCAACTGGACGACTACACGCGATTACGCGAAGCGTCTGAATTGGGACGCGTGTTTAAACTCGCCAATACGATCATGGACGAGATCGATGCGGTGGTGATCTTGGCCACCGGAGGCGAATCGCTTGGCCCCAAGGCGATGATCGATGCGTGTTGTGCGCCGTATCACAACGAACTGTTGCGTGGTGCCCGCGGTGGAAAGCCACGAGTTTATTTTGAAGGCAACGATCTCAATAACGACGCCACTCAGGCGGTACTGTCACGCTTGTCGGTCGGCGGTTACGGCGAAGCCGAGATCGAGCGGCGCTGGGCAATCGTGGTGATTGACCAATCCGGCCAATCGCTCCCACCGGCGATTGCGCTAAGGCAATTTGTGGCCGCACTGCGAGCCGGATTACCAAGTGATAGTTCGGCGAGAGTGGAGCGATTGGTGATTCCGATTACTGGCCAAAGTGGCAAGCTGACGGAAGTGGCCAGCGAACTCGGCTGCGAAGTAGGCTTCGCTGTGCACGACGACATCGACGGACGTTACAACCTGCTGTCGCCCGTGGGCCTACTGCCTGCGGCGTTGCTTGGTTTTGATTGCATGAAGTTGCTCGAAGGTGCCGTCGCGATGACAGACCACTTCGAGAATTCGCCGGCCGATACCAACATGGTGCTGCAGTTTGTGGCGATGAACCATCTGCTAAACGCTAGTCGCGGGCGAACGATTCGCGAGCTGAGGTGTTGGGGCAAGGAATTGGAATCATTGGGGCGTTGGTACGAGTGGCTGATCGCGGCGCAGGCGGAACCGGGCGAGACAGCCGCGCTACCGATCACAACCACGGGCGACGGTACGCAGGCCTCGAATCCCTCTAGTTTTCGGCCGCTAAGCCAACTGCGAATTATCAACAATTTGATCGTCGAAAAGTGCCGTACCGATCCACTGGACGTCGGTACGAGTTGCTGGACGCAGGACGGTCTGCAGGGGTTCGAAACCAAGACGCTCGCTGACTTGGCGATGACAATGATCGCTACGGATCGCGATTCAATGCGTGCCCGCAGCCAACCCACAATCGACATCCACCTGCCGACAATCGACACCTTTGTGCTCGGTCAACTTTTTCAGATGTTGATGATTGCGACATCGATCGAAGTTGAACTGAAAAACGTGAACCCGGTTTGATTATCGCAATTTTTTTGTGATCGGTATTGGGGTATAAATCGTCATCCAACCAATCCAACTGAGAATTCATCGCCCATGTCACCGCTTGATAAGCTTTTCGCCGATCTTCGTTCACAACAAAAAAAGGCATTTTTGCCATTCGTGACCGCCGGCGACCCCGATATCCAGACCACCGCAAGACTAATCGAGGCGCTGGTGGCTGCCGGTGCAAGTGCCTGCGAAGTCGGCGTGCCGTACAGCGATCCAATCGCGGATGGGCCGGTTATTCAAGCGTCTTATCAACGCGCGCTCGACGGTGGTTTTCGTTTGTCGCACCTGTTCGACCTGGGAAAAAACGTCTCGCCAAAAATCACCGCGCCCTTGGTCACGATGGTCAGCTACTCGATCATTCATCGCACCGGAATGCAGCGCTATGTCGAATCCGCCCAGGCCGCGGGATACTGCGGAGCGATCGTTCCTGACTTGTTAGTCGAAGAAGCGGAACCACTGGCCGCGATCTGCCGAAAGGCGGATTTCAGTCTCATCCAATTGGTCACGCCGACGACCCCGCGAGATCGCCAGGTTCGCATCGCCGAGTTGTCGTCAGGTTTTTTGTATTTTGTTTCGGTCACCGGAATCACTGGCGAACGCAGCGTCGTTTCGGACGTGTTGCTGGACAACGTTGCCTGGTTGCGAGAGCGGACGACACTGCCGATTTGCATTGGCTTCGGTGTCAGCAACGCACAAACCGCCGCAACACTTGCGCCCGTGGCCGATGGCATCATCGTCGGTTCCGCAATCGTTCGCCGAGTGGCTGCGGCGCGCGACGCCGACGCGGCGATTGCTGATGTCACGAAGTTTGCAATCGAAGTCATTCAAGCGATTGCGTAACTTCAAGCATTCGATCAATACCTGCGACCTCGATCGTTTGCACCTTGCCGTCTGGCCAGGTAACGCCTAACGACTTGATCGAGTCATTGCCCAAGCCGACCGTGATCGGCAATTCGGTTTGTGACAAATAGCTGCGCGTTCGATTGACTATTTTCGAAATCGTTCTACCGGACTCGAACACAACTTCGACACGTGCCCCAATGGCATCACGATTAGACGTTTTGCCGTTGCCAATCAAATGCAATCGCAACCAATGATTGCCAAGCTGTTGTTCGTTCTTAAGCAACCGCGGCTTCGTGCCCGTAGCCGTAATCAGAATATCCAAATCACCATCGCCATCAATGTCGGCGAAAGCGGCACCGCGACCAACCATCGGTTCTGCGAAGCCTTTCCCGGTGACACTTGCCGGCAGGGCAACGAATTCAGTTGGCGAATCGGGCCCGGCGTTCCAAAATAGTTGCGGTGATTGTGCGTAGGACTGACTCGCTTGAACTTTGGCGATGTCATCTTCAAGGTGCCCGTTGGCATGAAACACATCGTCCCAGCCGTCGAGATCGGCATCAAAGAAAAACACACCAAACGTCAAAAACAGCCGCGTGCTTGGCCCCAGCCCATTGGCCACGGCTTGGTCCGAAAACACGAGTGAATTCGGGGCCGAAACGTAGAACGCAGTCATCTCGTTGGCGAAATTTCCGATCGCCACGCAAGCACACCGTGGGTCATCGCGAACACACGCGACATCAATTCCCATCGCCCCGCGAGCGTTGCCTTCGCTGTCGAAAGCGACACCGGAGATCGCCGCGACTTCTTTAAACGTGCCATCTCCGACGTTGCGGAACAAATTGTTTTGCACTGTGTCGTTGGCGACCAACACGTCTAGGTTACCGTCGCGATCGAAGTCATAAAACGTCAACCCGAGCGACTTGCCCTGAGGAGTGCCCGTCGTGGGAGCATCAATTTCGATACCGGCAGCCTGCGACACATCGGAAAACTTGTCATTGCCATCGTTGCGATACAGACGCGAGTAACTGCCGCCGAACGCTTGCGGGCGACCGTAGGCACGCTGGGCTCCGGTGAGTCGAAAGTTCTGAGCCAGGTCGAACTCGCGCGACCACTGGATGTAATTGCAAACCCACAAATCCAGGTCGCCGTCATTGTCATAGTCGAACCAACCGCAACTGCTCGACCACTCGCCCGCGTCACCGGCCACACCGGCGCGCATGGTGATATCGACAAATTTGCCGCCGTCGTTGCGATACAGCCGATTGTCACCTCCGGTGCTGGCTGGATTCTTAGCCGGCGTATCAGCTTGAGCTAATTTGCTGGTCAGCGTTTTCCCCGCTTGGCCAGCGGAATCGACGGCACTGATGAAGAAGTCCTCGTCGCCATCATTGTCGAAGTCACCAATCGCGCAACCTTGGCCGTACACCGAACCATCAATACCGACCAATACAGTAACATCGGTGAAATTGCCTTGCCCATCATTCTGGTACAAACGCGTCGTCGGAGATGGATCGGCCTGCTGTTTCGCGGCGACATCGTGGGACCATGGTTTCGAGTTGACCAGCAAAATGTCTTGGTCGCCATCGTTGTCATAGTCGAGGAATCCGCAGCCTCCGCCCATGGTTTCGGGAAGCAACTTTTCACCGGCCGCACCATTGACGTGAACGAATGTAATCCCGGCTTCGTCGGTAACGTCTTTCCACGCCAGTTTTGGCAATTCGCGATCCGCCTCGGCGCGAACTGTTGGCAGGTCCACTGGCTTCGGTGCCAACACGACTGGCGGTTGTCGGCGCAAGATCTTGGCGATGTAAACTCCGCTCGCTCCGCCGAGTAATAGCAGCAGTGCCAGCACCGAATACTTCAGAGCAACGCCAATCGCGGCATCGTCGCGGTCTTCCTCGACCTCATCTTCGATCTCAGAAATTTTTGTCAATTTGGTTCTCATTTTTAGTTTGTTATTGGGAAAATCATTAAGGTTGCGAAGCCGCTGTCACATTGTCAATGAGTTTCGGTTTCAAGTCGCGATCAAGTGGATAGATCACAAGTGCCTCGGCGGCATGGTCGGCCGCCGGATACTTTTCGCGCGCCTTACCAATCACAGTTCCCGCGATCGAATCGTCACCCTTGTATTTCAGGTGCAATTCACCATGCTTGGCTGCTTCGGATTCGTTGCCAAGTTGGCGGTGCAGTCGTTCGAGGTTGTAATGCGCCGCCGCGTTCTCGGAATCAATCGCTAGCGTTTTTTCGAACGTGGCAATTGATTGAGTCAGCCATTTATTGCGAGACTCTTGATTGGCATCGCCGCGAAACTGCTGTGCTCGTTGGAACTGCGCCTGACCCAACTCATTGATCACGGTGTAATCAAGGCTGAAATCGAATTTACGCTCGGGAACCTTCGTCGAAAGCACGGCTTCAAAGTTACCGATCGCTTCGTCGAGGTGTCCCTGTTGGGCGTTGACCGCCCCAGCCAACCAAGACATTGTCCATGGTGGTGCCGGTGGATCGGTATACTTCGCTGCACGCGAGAGTGCATCGACGGCCTCATCCAATCGTCCTTCGGTTTGATAGACACGGGCTAGATTCAATGGCCCGTCGTAGCGATTGAGTTTCTCGACTTCCCGAAACGCCTGCTCAGCCTGTTTAAGTTCCGCTTTGCCTTCGAGCAATAAACCGATTCCATAATCATTCCAACGTTGCCACGCAGGAATATCTCGCTCGGCAATCTTCTCCAGCGGCTTGTCGATGCCTTTGACGGGAAGCACAACACGGTCGGTCGCCATGGTCACGATCGGTAACGGATTGCCGTACGGTTTGCCCTCTTCGAGCCCACGCAGCTTGTGATCCTCGGGGCCATGATCCTTAGCAACGATCATCATGTACTCGTGATCAAACTTGCGATATTGAAGCTTCAATTCGATGGTAACGTGATCATCGACGTCCGCCGGCAAGTCCAATCCATAGTGAACCACTTGGCCCGCACCCGGCGGCATTTGGTGGTTGTAAAGTGGCACACGAATATCTTGCGCATTGCGTCGATTGATCCGATTTCCATTCTCGTCAAGCAAGAATACGTTCATGAAGTGCGCCCATCGATCGACTTCACCACGCTCATCAATCGAACCACTTCGACCGATCACGCGGTCACCGCTTTTGACGGTGATGTCGAGCCAAACTTCGTTCGAGTCAACGGTTCCTTGCGTAAACAGGTGCCCAAGTTTCAAGGTCCGCACGACCGATTCGATCAAGTATGATTTTCCTGGTTCGAGCGTCGGCAAGTTAGGCCGTAGCGGTGCAGTTAGCGCGCCATCGACCGATCCCTCCTCCTTGATTCCGAACAGGTCAACTCGCGCACTCTCTTTCAAGAACGCTTCATGCGCGGCAATCGCTTCGGGACGATCCTTCAGCCAAGCGACCGCGGTGTTCGCACCTAGAAACAGGTGATTGTGCGTCTTCAGCGTGCCTGAGTCATCGAAGAACTTCGCACCGAAGTCGTTGGACTCACCCAGCGGCATATGACATCCATTGCAGTCGGTTTGGGCAACGGGCGGGTAGTAGAAACTCTTTGCCCCGTGCCCTGAAACACCGGATAACAACCACGGGTCGTAGTGATTTTGACCGCGCAAGAATTCCTTATATCCGGTCACTTCACCGGGCAAGCTAACCTTGTGACAAGCGGAACAGAACTCGGCGGTTTTGTGATGCGGCTTGAGAAAAGTCTTCTTATGGAATTCGGGTTTGGCTTTGACCATTTGGTTGTTAACCCACTGCAAAACTCCGTTATCGCTTTGCGCAAACGGATAATGCAGCGGTTCTTCGATCGTGTAGTCAGCATTCCCGCGGTTGCTGTTCACATTGGTGATGGCGTGACAAGACGTGCAGGTGATTCCAGCCTGAGAGGTCGTGTGATTGATGTCGTCAAATTTCGGATCGTCAAACGCGCCGCTGAAAAACGGCACTGGATCGTGACAACCCGCACACCAACGCGATGCCTGCACCGAACCATCACGCTTTAGCGATACCTGTCGTGTTTCGCGCACGCTTGCTAGGTAGGCCGGATTGTTGAATGAACTAAAGTGGTGCGAGCTTTGTTCCCAGGCCTTGTGGGCATCGGCGTGGCACTTCAAACAATAATCATCCATCATCAACGTCTTGCCGCTGACGAAGTTGCCAGTTGCCGTTCGGGCAAGTGATGGCTTGAAGTATTGTTCCCCCAATTCAGGCCCAACAACGTTCCACTGGCGCGGATCTTGAGAATGCAGCGTTGCAATCAGTACAACAGCCGACGCGACTGCGGCCAAATAGCCAACACCGTATTTCCATTTAATCTTGGGTCCGGCAAGGCGATGTAGCACATAGAGCCAAACGGCAACCAGCGGGCTAATCACGTGCATCCAATAAGCAACCGAACGTCCCGTCGGATTCTTGAATTCAAGTCCGCCTACGCGAAACAACAGGAATCCCGAGCCCAGTAACACAACCGATGCAACCAGCAACGCATATCCGACACGCACGGCCCGGCGATTCTTGCGATAGCGAGTGTTCGATAAGTGGACGACTGCAAACACAATGAAAGGCACAACCACCAGCAAACCAAGTATCAAATGCACCAGAAACATGCACTGATAAAAATAGTTTTGATAGGTTTGGCCGTTAAACCACTCTAAACCACTGATGGTGGCGAGGTAAGCCGAATTAGCAAACAGGATGGCGAGAATAAAAAGCAATACGTAAAGCACCTTGCGGAGCTTGGGGCCAATCGCCTTAACGACTTTACGTCGCGGCGCGGCCGCTTGTGCGGTCTGACTCATGGAATGACTCGTTGAATGAAGTTGAATGATGATTTGCCGTCAACGGACAATGCCCCTGAACGAACTCGCAACAAAATCACCGCCTGGCAGGCGGATTCAATGACCAATGGCCAATCAACCGGCCGCGCATATCAGCGCAGGTTAAAGACGCCACGGTTTTGCACGTGGTGTCGCGGTAAGAGACCGCAGACTAAACCGCCGGTGGCCGAAACAACGGCGCTACGCCGGTCGACGAGTAAATTCGCTCAGCACCGGGAGACAGTATCCGATACGGAACATCGACGCAGGCCCGCTCTTGCGTACTTACGCAGAATACCGGTGCGCGCGGCGTCAACGTGTTGGTTGACGCCAACCCAGGACTAAACGGGAGTGAATTTTGCTTACATCCTGGCCCGTGGCATGGCACCTGTTCACGTTGCCACGGCATCTGCAGTTCCATCGCAAACTCAGCAGATGTTTGACTCTCAGTTGCGTCACTCGCCGGCACAATGGAGTGAGCAAAATCGAGATAATCGCCGCAGCTTGCCTTCGCCGATTCCGAACCAACGACACTGAGCGACGCAAGTAATCCTGCGAGGCAGACGAGTTTCGGCCAGGAAAAAAGACGGGATGTCACGCGATAGAGCCCAATGCGAAAAGTATTTCTTCAACCTTAGACACGTCGCCTGCTGGCGTCAAGCGACTGCCTTCAACGAACTTAGCAAAACGCTGCATCAATCACCTGGCAACTGTTAGCTTGCGGCGAAAGATAGTCGTGCCGTTGGTAACATATAGCACGTCATGATCAGGCCCACCGAGCGTACAACTGGTTAATGGCTTCGCTTCGTCTGGCTTGGGAAGCACACCGCAAAGCCTGCCAGTGGGGTCAAATATCTGGACGCCAAGCGTGGTCGTTACGTAATACCGACCTGACCGATCGATCGTCATGCCATCACCCCCGGATGCGGGTAAATAGGGAGGTGGTTCATTGAATTTGAATTCCCCTTTTTTGTCGATTGGCAATCGCAGTGACATCATCGCCATTTTGGCGTCAAGCGACGCATCCGGATTGATGCGGAATGCCCAAACATGCGAGCCACCAGAATCGGAAACCGCCAACGTGCCGCCGTCGCCCGTGATCGCGATCCCGTTGGGGCGCGTGATCCCGGTATCCGCGGTCGTTACTTCGTTGGTGGCGAGGTTGATGCGCGTCACCTGCTTCGCTTTTGTTTCGGTGATGAAGATGAATCCGTCTGGCGTTACAACCAAGTCATTGGGTGTCACGCCGCTGGCAATCACCGCCACCGCGCCGGTCTTGATGTCGATCGATATCACTTGGTTCTTGGCTCCTTGGCAACCGTAAAGCTTGCCATCGGGGCCGAATTTAAGACCGCTGACCGCTTCTTTGGCAATCAATTGCGGAGCCGCGTCAGTCACGCCGATCCGATAGATCGCCGGGGCTTTCATGTCGGAAAAATAAAGTTTGCCTGATTGGTCGGCGCAGGCAGCATCAGCGAAACCAAGCCCATCGGCGGCGACTTCCCACGACTCACCGGGAACCAACAATCGCAATAACGTAAAATCGCTTTTGAGGTCGTCATGTGTATCGATCACGGGCTCGTGGATCTCGTTTCGCCACAGCCACCGCATGGCATCGGGAAATCGCGAGCTGCCGAAGTCAGCGTTGTGGGCATAGCCTTCGGCCCAATCGAAGCGAACGGCGTATCCCATGTAGCGCAGCGATGCGGCCATCTTTTGATTGGCCAATGGCCAGCTTCCAAACGCATTGTCAATATCGCCGCTGGTATCGGCCATGTAGACGCGGATCGGCTTGGTTTCGGTCTTGCGAATAAGGGACGAATACACATCGCCACCGCGAATATTCGTGAAACTTCCGACGTTGGAATACACCTTGCCAAAAAGATCGGGATGTTCCCAAGCGACAGTGAACGCACAGATCGCACCCGAGCTCGAACCACCGATCGCACGCATTTCGGGATCCGTTGAGATGTTGTACTTGGCTGCGACAACCGGCAAGATTTCGTCGCGCAACAATTGCGAATAGCGATCGCCCAATGAATCGTATTCGAGACTTCGATTGGACGGCTTTTTGTTCGGACCCTTTGCCTTGTCATCACCGGGATTGATAAAGACCGCAATCGTTGGCGGCATCTCACCGCGAGCAATTAAGTTGTCAAAAACGACTGGCACGCGCCACCGTCCGCCTACGTCACGCAGCCGCTCGCCATCTTGAAACACCATTAACGCGGTTGGTTTGGTCGGATCATATTGAGCGGGAACATAGACCGCCCATGGTCGCGTTGTGTTGGCGAAAACCTTCGATCCCCAAGCCGGCATAACCTCGGTTTTTCCCTTGGGCACGTCGTCGCGCGGTACGGCGTCGGGATGCGGCTGCCACGTTGGTTTTGACTCGGTCGATGCAATGTGCATTGACTCGGCGTCGTCGGACCACAGCCAACGCAGCGCATCGGGCAAAACGCTGCCGCCGGCCTTACCGCTATGCCCACCTTCGGTAACAACAAACTTGTACGTGTATCCGGCGAACTGCAGCGCGGCAGCCAGATCGCGGTTAGCCAGAGGCCAATCGCCATGCAAATTGTCGAGGTCGTCTTCGCCGTCTTGCAGATAGACCTTGATCGGCTTCGGATTGGACTTGGACTTACGAACCAAACCTGGATACGCCCAGCCGCCACGAATGTTGGTAAAGCTGCCGATGTGGCTGAGCACCTTGCCAAATTGATCGGGCCGCTCCCAGGCAACGGTAAACGCGCAAATGCCACCTGATGAAATCCCGCAAACAGCGCGACGCGACGGATCACTTGTGACATTCAAACCTTGCAGCGCCACAGGCAGAAACTCGTCAATCAAAAACCGCGAATAGCGATCGCCAAGCGAATCATATTCAAGCGAACGGTTGCTACGAGCCACTGCATTTAACTTGGTCGCTTCAATTGTTCCCGGGTCAACAAATACCGCGATCGTGACGGGCATTTGCTGTTTGTCGATGAGGTTGTCAAAAACAATCGGCACGCGAAACTCACCGTCTGGCTTGGCATAATTCTTTCCATCCATGAACACCATCAAGTTCGCTGGTTGGCTTTCCTGGTATTGAGCCGGCACATAAACTCGGAACTCGCGCGTGGTGCCGGGATACTCGCGGCTTGTCGCGAACACGCCCTGCGTCACCTTGCCCACGGGAATCCCAGGCTGGACTTGGCGAACCGCTGGATCGCTGAGTAAATCTTGAGCCCTAAGTGGGCAGGCCACAAACAAGATGACAAGCATCAACAAAACAAATGGTTTCATGGCAGGATGGTCGGAAAGCAGAGGAGGGAATGGACTTCGCGGGCGCATCGACTGGGCCCCTATCGCTCATAACCTAAACCAGTGGCCCGCAAACAACAAGAATTAGCTTTTTCATAGAGCATTTTACGACGCTGCTACGCCGTCGTACTCGAATTTTCAATACTTACCGACGATACCGCTCGGCCAAATCATCGGGATGGTGTCCGCGCGATAGCAGCAATTGCAGTTTCCAATTCAAAAGGGTTTGCTTGACCACGCCGCGCCGCTGCCATCGTCGCGCGCTGATCGTAATGGGGCCACGAACAAGCACCGGCCAGCTCTGGGTGCGAAGCCGTTTTGACAACATCAAATCTTCCATCAACGGCACATTGTCAAAGCCACCGACCTGCTCATAAAGCTCTCGCGTCACAAACATTGCTTGGTCACCAAACGGCAAACCAAAGAAGCGAACGCGGGCGTTGTTGCCGAGTTCCAAACAGCGGAAACACCAACTCGAATCGGCAATTTTTTGTGTCACCGCGCCCCAGCGATGTCCCGCGTCGATCGCCGCTACGATACGCTCCAGCGTGCCATTGGCCAAGTGACAATCAGCGTGCAGAAACAACAGTACCGGTCGCTTCGCAACGTCCGCGCCGAGTCGCAATTGAGTTCCGCGGCCCGCTGGCGATTGGATGACCGTCACTTGATGAAACGATGACGCGATCGCAGTCGTGTCGTCGGTGCTGCCGCCGTCGACGACGATGATTTGGCCAGCATCATTGACGCACTGGATTGCCCGCACGATCCCCGTCGCTTCGTTCAGCGCCGGAATCACAACGCTCACCTCCGCCGGACTCATACGTGTTGGACGTTACGATATCTCGCAAACGCGATCGGCCCCAGAACCAACAGCGGGATCCATGCGGCCATCGATGGTGAAATCAAATAGCCGCTGCCGCCCATCCCTCCAGCGACCGTCTTGAGCCCAAAAAATAACAGGACCATTCCCATGGCCTGAGCAATTACGCTAAACAATCGCTTGTCACCGCGGTTAACCGCCAATGGTAAGCCTAATAACACAAGACAAATGTCCAGCAGCGGGCGGATCAATCGCTCGTGCATCATCACCCGCAACGAGTCGCTGCTGTGAATCGATGCATTGCGGACTCGCCGCATCAATTCCGGCATACCCGTCAGTCGCGTGGAGCGTGGGTTGTCGCGTAGCACTTCAAGATTCAGAGTTGTCGCAAGAAAACACTCGCCCGCTGCCAGCCAGGGTGCATCGCGCCGTGTCACCAGCGCCGGGCTACCTTGCCCGCCGTCAACCAAAACCGGAATACCTGGCGGTAAATCATCAATATGTTCGGGGCTCGTTACGCCAGACAGCAAATAACCCGACGGCACAGCATCGTCGGCAGCACGCCAAACGGCCTGTTTCGCAATAACCACATCACCGTACGCGGGATACGCCGCATACAACCGCAACGATGGAGCCTGGATCGATTGGTTGGCCGCTAAGATTCCGTTGCCTTCAATCAAAATGCCGGTTGCCTTGTCGTACGAAGGCAGCATCGCCTGAGCCGACTCGGTTGCCAGCTCGCCTGGGTTGGTCGTCAATATGTCGCGGTAAACGGGAATCAGCAGCTCGCGATTTGCCACCTGCAGCATGATGATAAACAGCGACAGCACAATCATCGGTCGCAGAATTCGGCCATGCGACACGCCCGCCGCAACCAAGGCCGTCAATTCGCCGCTGCGTCGCAGCCAGCCGATCGTAAACAATAGCGCCATCAACGTGATAATCGCCCCGGTCCAGTCGAACAACATCAACAAGTACGGGCCATAATAGTTGGCCAACGTTACCGCGATCGACCCGTCCAACTTGCCCTGTTTGGCGATGTCGTCGAGGTGGTTGAACGCGTGAAAAACGACGAACACGCTGCCGAGACTGAAAAAACAAATCAGGATCGTGCGAGCGAACAGACTGGTGATGTAGCGATCAATCGTCGTCATCGGCTGCTTATCGCGTTTTCGACCTGCTGGATCAAGATCGACCCGGTAAGAGTTTTGGCTCCCGGTGACCAAACGTGTCAACAAACGCGGCGATATGTCACTTACCTAACAACGACACCTGAGTATCTCTCATTCTGCGACACCTGGCTCATTTCGAGTCTGACGAAGTATTGAGAATTTGCGACAAGCTGAAAAAAACTCGCAAATCAATGGCGTCGATCAGGAAAAATGACACTACGGGAGAATAATCTTACCTTGTGAATAATCAAGGCAAGATTCAAGCCCAAAAGAAAGCATCGCGTTTGGGTATGGCATGAAACGCGCTTCTGTTGCCGACCGTCGGTAATTACCGCACAAGTCTTAAATCCGTTTTTTGTTTTTCAATCGCAGGGAGCAAATCAGATGTTAGTATTAAGTCGTAAAGAAGGTGAAAAGATCCTGATCGGTGAAGGCGTCGTGCTGACGATCAATCGGATCGCCGGCAACCGCGTCGCCATCGCTATCGAGGCACCGCGTGATATCCGCATTGTCCGCGGAGAACTCAAACTACACGAGAAATCGACGTCGGCCGCAGCGGGAAATACCGCACCAATGACGGAAGCCCACGTCGCCTTGGCCAGCTACCGCACCTGAGTTGGACATCCGCCAACTTCGGTCGGCGAGGTCGCAAATTGTAGAACGATTGTCCTCAATCGTTCATTCCGCACCGCTGGCATTGCCAGCGAAATTCAGACCGAACGATTAAGGGCAATCGTCCTACGATGCATTTACTGCCCGCTGGTAAAGTGTTCGATGACAGTTTGTTGCCGCACTTCGCCAGCCTTGGGATCATAGATTCGAAT
The DNA here is from genome assembly GCA_041753075.1 of Pirellulaceae bacterium. Classification (GTDB taxonomy): domain Bacteria; phylum Planctomycetota; class Planctomycetia; order Pirellulales; family Pirellulaceae; genus UBA6163. Next base: position 23,960 of record JBGSVE010000068.1, on the reverse strand, counting down.
CGTGATCTTCAGTGCGGTCGGCATGATCGTTGTGGGCGGCGCTGATTCGCTTGCCGCAACCGAGCCGCCGGTAACAAACCCGCTGCCGGTACTCGATGCCGACCCGGTGGTGTAACAGCGAGTGGATATCAACGTGGTGGGGTTACCAATGAACGCTGCGTTGATCGCAGTGCTGTTGCCTTGAAAGAATGGGTCTCGATTGTAGAAATCGGTCCAAGTATCAATCATCGGTTGATAAAAGCTATTGATCGGGCCGTCTGACATCAGAACTCGACCGCTGTTAATCCACCCAGCCGGAAATGGCACGGTACCCGTCGACGACTCGATACCCGAAAACGGTGTAACGAATAAGGGACGTAGCGCATAAACTGGACCCGAAGTCGTATAACTAGGAACACGAGTAGTGTTCATACCACCGATCGTGCCGCCCGCCGTCCGCGCGTAGCCGTAATCAACACATCCTCCACGAGCACGTATGCTGAAGTCAGGCGATGCGGCCATGGTCGTGTCAAATCGGGTTAACGCGTTGCGAAACCCATAACTACTGGCGTCAACAATCGTATCGTCGCTATTGGCGAACCCCAACTCCGATTCGTTGTTCGGGGTGCCATCGCCGTCATCGTCTCCGGCGCTGCCGGGCACACCGTCCGGCCCCAACCATATCGCCAGCGGAGCCGCTGGGTCAAACACTTGAACGTCAAACGCCAATACATCTTCGGCAATAATATCGCTGCCACCGCGCAGCGTCGGTGAAGCCACCGGTATGCCCATCGGATGATCGGATTCACCGACCTGTGGCAACCGATCATAGTAATAATCGGCAAGCGAAAATTCCGGACGCATAAATCCAACCATCGAGAATGGACTAAACGCTGCCGCACCCGCCGATTGGCCACCCATCGCGGCCAGGTTCACCGTTCCCGTATTCACCACGTCGCTGGCCGCATTAGCCGCAAGCAAAGTATGTGGCGGGCTCAAGGCGAGCAGCGGCATTGAACTAGTCGGTGGCGTCGTCGCCAGCCCCGTGGCGAATGGACTCGATGCACTGCCGCTACTGAAAACTCCAATCGGCATACGAGTAAAGGCAAAGCGATTATGGGGAACCGATAGGTCATCCATGCCATTGGCGCGAACCGCTTCGAGTGGTTGACCATTAGCCGGTTGAACCACACGGCTGATCGACAAATCCATCCACTGGCTTGGCCGGGCCATTCCCGATAACCAGTTTGGCGAATCGGCGATTTGCGGACTGGTTCCCAAGTCCCAAACGCCCGGCGAATAACGTCGCTCGTCGATCAAGCGAACCACCTCGGTTCCTGATCCCGCCCCGCGAAGAAACGGCAACTGCGGTTCGGCCCCTTCGTTTTGTGCCGCAAAGCCTGACTGCGTAACCGCACTGCCACCAACGGCCGCATTGAGAATATTCATCTGGCCGACCGATAAGTTCAAGTCATTACGAACTAACAAGGTGCGCCGGTGCAGCGTCAAGCGATCGGGAATCCCATCGCCCGTTGCCGTGCCGCCCGTTTCATTCACCACATCGCGAAACACCGGAATCGCTGATGCGGTGGGCGAGGCGGCGACGGGAACACCCAGTGCATCCTGGGTCCACTGCGGTGATACAAAATACACAACCTCGGCGAGTTCTGAATAGATCACTTGGGGCTGGTGGGCATCATCAATGGTGTAAAGCGGCACACCGGCCGCTCCGGCGACCTTGCTGCCGCCGAGCGTACGAAAACCGGCGACCGCCAATCCCTGCTGGAGCCAATTGGAAAGCCGAATCGCCTCGATCACGCCGCTGGGAACAACGCCCGCAAACGGTCGGCCCGCATCGCTGCGCGTCGTAAACGCCAGGTAATCATCCAAATCACCAAATCGGCTGGTCGGAAAATAATTCGTGGCTGCCGAGGTTGTGTCCTGGCCATGGATCATCGTCGTTGTGGCGTCGCTCCAAGGTCCTTCGTAATAGGTGAAATACCCCGCGTTGCTGCCCAACTTTTGCGGTGCAGTCATCGTCGGCGTCATGCGGCGCAATTCATCGCGCATCCGAAACGTCACTTCACGCAGCGAACTGGCCATTTCCAATTCGCTTTGACTCGACGTGATCCGATCGCCAATCAATTTGAAGGCCCGCGTCAGCCCCAACATCAACAGCAAGCTTGCCGTTAAAGCAATCAACACCTCGATGATCGTAAACGCCGTCGATCGCGCCCGCAGACGCTGCTTGGACGATCGATTCATCACTGACTTTCGCATAGCTGGATTCAAAAATCGCATCATTCGGTACTCGAAAATATAACGGTATCGAGCGAGTTAAATTGACGCTGGGCGCTGATCCCATCATTGGCTTCATAGCCAACCGGGATCGAACGATCGACAAGATGGAACCCACGTGGTCTTACATACCCGGTTCGCGGGTCCAAATACTCCTCGCCAACGGCTCCCGTCAACGTATCAACGACAAAGAAGCCAACGGTATATCGGATCATAAACACATTACTGTGGTGAGTTGTCATGCCAGACAGATGACTCGCATTCTTAAACCGAAAGAATGGATCATGGTCAAGGTTTCGATAATTCTTATGCAACTCAATTTGCGGTCGCTCGAGCACGCCCATACCAACTAGCACCACTCGATGGTTCGTTACACCAGCCACCGGTTGCGAGTCCGTTGTGCCCGCAGAGTTACTGAGGTAGCTAAGCGGCGGCAACGTCACGCCCGCAGTCGGTGCTTGCTCAGCCAATAACGTGTAGTCGGTACTGGCTGGATTCACCGCCGCAGCTTGATTCACCGCACTCATCACTCGCAAGTCAAAATCAGGATTGACTCTTAACATCGCCATGTCATGCGCTCGCCGCACCGTCGATTCAGCCGAGTCAGCCGTGCCGGTGCGCAGGTAACGCTGTGCACTTGGCAACGTGGCGGCGAAATTAGGTGCAAACATTCCCGCAAAGCGACTTGGATAACGATAGTCCAAGTCAATGTTAAAGAAGTGCAATTGGCTCCATGATTCGGCTCGGTTCAGCAAGCTTGATGTATAGCCACGACGGGATTGAACAAAGTTCTTAAAGCCATGACCGAAACGACTATCAATCGACTGCTTGTACCCGTTGTATTGACCCAGCACGGCCGGCTCGCCAGGGACATCATCAAAATCATAAGCGGTTGAGATTCCACCAGTCAGCGACCGATAGACCGAACCGTTGCCATATAGAATCGCGGTGTTATAGGGATCGGCGGTCATTCCAATACGGTAATTCGTTGGCTCGCTGGCGATCCCGGTCAATAGTCCACCACCGGTTGCGGCGGGTGTTTGCGGTGCAGTGCCAGCAGTCAACGGATTTTGGAACTCGGGAGCCGTCACGGGAAAACGCGTCGCAAAGTTTCCACCTTGGCGGACGTAGTCTGGCGCGGTATTAAGATTGATCTTGCCCGGTGTACGGTGTCGGTCAATGTAATTGAACGGCGGTTGCAAGGTCCGCACGACTTGATTGAACATGCCGTCACGAACCGAGCCCACGGCAACTCGCTGCGTCTGAGTTGGATCGAGCCAACGACGTTGTTCGAACGACAGCGGTCCAATATCGACCATGTCAAAGATTTGCTCGAAACCGGCTCGCGCGCCGGTCAGATCTCGGTTAAGTCCCAGGATCGGATCACCGGTAACCAAATCGGCTGGCAATGATCGAATATCCGCTGCCTCAGTCCCACCACGACGCTCGCCCAGTTTCTGCTCAAAGCCCAGCAAGTATCCAAACCCTGCGGGTGTCTCGCGGCTGTTGGTGGGATCATACGTCGTTCCCATCGAATACTCTTGCGTCAAACGATAAGACGAAGTTGCCGGAACCGACATCAGCTCATAAATCGATTGAAACGGCCGATCGAGCCAAGTTGGCATTTGCCACGCCACGGCAATCGGGTGACCAACGTAATTTCCGGTAACGCCGGAGCTCGAAGCACCTGCGAACACAGTGCCTGCCTGCGCCGGTTCGCCCGTTTCGCGATTCACAAAACCTAACGTTTGCGGATAACGTTCGGTCGGTACATCAAATCGTTGCCTCATCGCATCGTATTTGAAACCACTATGCACGGTCGAAGTTGGCCCCATCGCAGCAGTTCCATTATTCCAAGCCGACATCAATTGATGGCGGAAGTGCGGACGAACTCCGGGCGCCGTTGGGCCGCGTTCAACATCGTTGCGCAACACACTTTGTTGAGTCATCAGCGGTGATCGCGTCGCATAAACAAACCGATCGTAATTATTGAGATCGTTCAAGTAAGCAGGCGTAAAGTTTGCCGTTTTGGGCACCAATTGTGACGCCGGTCGATCCATGCTTGGATCCGGAACCTTACGACGTGTATCAAACGCCATTTGTGTTGGATACGTTGGGGTATTCAAATCCACTGGTTCGATTGCCGTTGCCATGCCGTCGCCGTCACGATCAATGAATTGGTCCAAACGTTCTTCACCATTAAAAACGGTCAAGTCCATCGTCATCGCATCGACGGTTAGATAAGGATTCGAAACTGCATTCCAAGGCTGGGTCGGATCGGCTAAGCGTTGCAGGAAGATATTGGCAACATCTTGATGGTTTCCGGCCTGGAGCAAGCCAAGATCAAATAACGGTGCGCCAGGTCTTTCATCCAACGGAACGTCGGGATGCAAATTATCGAGAGTTAGGGATGCATTGTTATAGTCCCGATAGCCGTCAAACTTTGGATACACCGGTGCCATCGTATTGATGCGTTTGGTCGGTGCCAAATAGTAGTTTGATCCCGACAGTGGAGCTGAAATATTGAACCCAGCGCCAATACGAAGGGCTGGTGCGACCCCTAATCCATCGCCCCCTGCGTCAGCGTGATCAAAAAATCGCTTCCAACTGTTGATCACTCGATTTGGATCAATAGCGACGTTTGGGCCAAGATAGGGAACGGGAAACGTATCGGCTTCGTGCGGTGGCAGCGACGCGGCAACAATCGGATATATGTTCTTGGCCCGGTAGTCGGTACCATTATCAACGAGGTAGTCGGGAGTCACTCGATTGTTGTTAAGGTCGAAGATTCGCAGCGTATGGCCTGTGCCCGAAACGGCGAATTCAAATCGTTGGTCACTAGGATAGTAGCCAAAGCTAGTTCCGACGGAAGATTCTTCGGTCTGGCCGAGAATCGTTACGTCTCGAGGGGCAACCACCGCGTACGAATCACCGGGCAATTGAACGTTAACCGCGCTGCCCAATACGGCAGATCGATAAAACACATTATCAAGCCGCATTCCACTTTCCGCCGAATTGACGATCACGTTTGATGCCGCAGTGGGAGCCGCACCGGAGAACCAAACGAAACGTGTCAGCGGGACCGAGGGCGGTGCGTCGGTCATGCCATCAAAGTCGTCATAGTAGAGCGAAACCGCTGCATTGGTACCGACGGGGTGGATAATTTCTGCGGTCGGTCTAACACGCGAGTACCACGCGTTGTCATTGTCTCCGGCAGTAAAGTCATCGGTGTCTACCATGTATCGAAAGAATGGATCGGGCAGCCCGGCACCGAGCGAGCTGAACCGCTCCGCATCATTCGTCCACAGCACGCTACGTCGATAGCCCTGGGGGTCCGGTGAGAACGCCCCGGCTGTATTCGCGGTGTAACCGACCGCCAATCGCCAAACGGGACTGCCGTCTGATGTGACCTTGCCAAGATCAAGTAGCGGTGCCCCCGACGTGAAGTCATATAACTCGGCAGGATAGCTTTCCAGCGATCCGTCGTTCACATAGGGTTCGCGAAGTGTGTGCAGTTCAACGAAAGCCGACGCTTCGGGAATTCGGAATTGATCCATTTCCTGGTCGGGATCAGGGTCGCCGGGCATCAAGGGGCCCGGTGGTTCATCATTGGGTGATTCACCGTCAAGCGTTCGCGTCGGATCCATCGGCTCCAGCGGCGTTGCCAGATTTCGTTTGACGCGGCGATCATGAAACGCCAGCGTCTCGGTCAATTCGATCTCCGGTCGCTCCATGCCCCAAACCACATTTGCGGCGGCAACCGTCAGGTCAAATCCATCGGCATCAAACGGGTTGTAGTCATAGCGAAACCGCGTCATCACCGCGTCGCTATCGCGCATGTCAACGACGTTGACCGCCCACTGTGCCAGCCGCCGTGCGACATAGCGATTGCGAAACTGGACATCCGGCGTCGGATCATTCGCAATGCCCGGCGGATAGGGAAAGCTTGGAACCAATTCGACCGTCGTATCCATCGATGGGTCAGTCACCGCGGGGTCCAAAATCAAACGAAACATCAAGCAATAGAGGTTTCGGGCCAGCAGCTCGGCCCCGGTTGGGTTGAATGTCACTTCGTTTGTAATGGGCAAGTAGTCGGCGGAGGCAGAGGCTTGGAAAGCAAGCGATGACGAGACCACGGTGTCCGTTTGGATGTCACGACTCAGCCACGGGAACGCCGGTTCCGGTGATACGGCGTCGGGCGTTGCTTGCGCGGTTTCAGTTCGCTCGTCGAGCAATCCATTGCTGTTGTCGTCGCGTCCGTTACCAAGCGGGCGATTCAGATTCAGCTTCGCACCTTTGCGAAACTCGACCCCAAGCATTCGTTCAAGTTGCAGATTGGCCTGGTCTTGATCGCTGCGAATCGCCGGTGGCATACGGCGAAGAATGTATTCAGCCATCGTTAGGCCACCGGGCAACAGTTCGACGCTGTCCAGCGAGCGGCTGTCGAAGGTCAATAATCGCGCGAGCGCTTCGTTGCTGTCCGCCGCATCGCCCAACAGCGTCGTCAAGCGGCTGGTCAATGACGTGGCCGATCCACGAGTCACCAGCGAATGAAATTCAGCTCCGGTGAACGGCTTGTCATCGGCGACCGGCGAATCGACTTGGAACTCATACGGTTGGTTCTCAATCTCGTTGGACAACACCGTTGATACGGTCGTACTCGACGCCGGGACCGGCTTATTCACAGTGTCCATGGTCGCGTTGCCACCCCCAGCCTTGCGGATCATCGACCGACCATAAAGATCCAGCGGCCTGCCCAGCGGCGAATCAGCAGCATGAATATATCGTCGAGCCGGATGCAGCATGCGCGAAAACGGATCGCTGAAACGCAAGTTGGACGAACCCGCATTTTCACCGGGATGAGCTAGCGGAAACGTCGCTGCGCTCAGCGACGACCGGTAATCCCAAGGCGTCCCACCGTAGCGAGATTGCAACACATTACCGTAGCGGGTGAACAACACACGCGAATCGGCGAACGATGTTTGACTGTAGAACAACGGCGGAATCGCGTTGCCAGGGTCCGATGGTCGGTACTCGTCAAACAGGTGCGAGAAATTGATCTCGGCTGGCCCCACGCCGCCGCCACGATTGAACACGCCAAGTGAATCTCTCACCCCGAAATACTCGGCATCGGTTGAGTAAGTGGTTGCATTGTTGTTGAGAAAACGACCACTGGTAATCTGCGCATAATTACCACTCACATTGATATTCACGCGACCATCGAGATCCTCGATCAAGGCCGCTACCAGCGGGCGGACCACCGTGCCGTTGGCAACGACCTGGGTAGGCAGATCAAAGTCAACCCAAAGGCTGTCCGGAATCGCGTCGCCATCGTTATCGATATCCCAAGGACCGTTGCACATCCAAGTTGCCAGTTGGCGAATGTTGGCATGTAACGTCTTAAACAGAATTGTACCATTGACGGGAATCGGCTCGTTCAAAATCGGTGTCGGGTTGCTACCGGTAAAGGCCGGTGCTCCGTCGAAACGATTGCCATCGCCATCAAGATCGCTATACAACTTTCGCAATGGGTTGGTGGTCAATAGGGAGGTGTCCTCAGTAGCGCGCACGAACAAATGCTCGAAGTTCAAAGGGCGGAAGCTCGCCGCGCGAAGACGTCGGACGAGTAGCTGTAATCGGGCCACATCATCAACATCGGTGCCGTCCATTTGCGAAAACGTTCGCCCCAGCCCATTGATGATGACCGGCTGGCTCATGATGTAATTTATCACCTCGGGGCGGTGAAACGACGGCACGATACTGGGCGCGGCGCGCTGGGCATCGGCCGCACTCAAACCGGTCAAAGCCGCCAATTGGCTGGCGAGACCCGGCAATATCGCGCGGTGGTCCGACGGTTGCCACGCTAAGAACCAATTGTCAAAATCGGCTGCGTCATACGGTTCATCGAACTGAGTCGGCTGCAAGATTGGCCCAGTGATGCGTCGATTGGGCATCAGCTCAGGACCAAACTGTGGATCGATCAGAAACGGCTGAGTCGCGGACGCGGGATTGACGCGAGTCAGTTCGGTGGCACCACTAGCGTTTGAGCCAAAACCATTGAAGGGACTTCCGTTAATCAACAACCGATAACCAATGTCATCACTGTAAGGTTGTCCGTGAAATGACGGCGGAGTGAAGCCAAGTGGAAAGATTGAAAAACCAGGTTGGTTGTCGGTACCCGATGAATAAACCAGCGCGTTGGGAGTCTTGTCGGCAACGGCGAACAAGTTGGAGGACACTCCGTCGATCGAGACGGTTTGCGACTTGGCCTCGGCCAGGTCAATGACAATACAGCCAGCCAGTGCGACATCCGCAGGCGGTGCTCCGCCGGCGGGGATCGCTCCAAACGAACGCACGATGCGAAACGTATTTCCCGCCAACGGACCGTCAACAAACGTTAGCAGGCGTCCGGAAAACACATCATTCAAGCGGTAGTTAGGAAGATTGAGCAGTCGCAGATCGTCCTCGTAAGTCGGTGAACTGAAATTAACTAGCGAAACAACCTCGTTACTTAATTGTTGCGCAAACGAACTGGTGCCCACCGGCCCATCATCATGCCACGCCGCAAAATGGAGTGGAATTTTAAATAGAGTTGTCTGTGGGTTGGACTTCGCATCCAACGGACGCAGCAACATCGCGCGAGAATCGAGATTACCGTTGGTGTCGCCGAATACGAACGGCTCAGTCGGTCGGCGATGCGCCACTCGTGTTCGAATATGGTCAACGCCATACAAGTCGCCCAACAAGTCAGCACCAAAAGCCGCCGACTTCTCACCGCCACCGGTGACGATTTGGCGAATAATTGATTCGGCGATCGGTTGTTCATCGAGCGCACGGTCGCGACGGACCGAGTTGCCGTACGCGGTTTGCCGCATCTGCGAGCTGAATACGACGTAGCTCACGATCAGCACGCTGAACAACGACAACATGCCGAGCACAATCAACAACACAACCGCATTGCGACGTGCTTCAATTTGGCGACGATTCAATTCAACGTGCATAACATTCACCTCAAAAATCGGTTGACCAATGGACGTGTGAGAGTCGACAAGACGCTCACCGAATTCCACTGCTCACGCAAACCGACTACAACCTGCATCAGCAGGCTTCACGGACGACAAGAAAAGGACTACGCAATAAATCAACTAACAAAAATCTAACTACAAAATCATCGATCGTACCGTCACGACATGCGGGCATTTCATGATGTAAGTCGCTTCGCGACGAAGCCGACCGGCGGCAGATGAAAAAGGACCAGCGGTCGGAGCCAATGTTGTGGGATCAGGGTACGCCGAGCCAAAAGACATGTCAGGATGAAACAGCCAGTCCTGGCCGCGAACCTCAATGGTGGTATCGTATCGTGAACCTGGCACCTCAACGGGCGGAGCAACAATATCACTGACGCGATACCAAGCATATCGATTGACACCCGCAGCGGCGTCAAAACGCATCAGCATGATCCACTGGCCAACTTTGATGTCCGGATCACAGTGGAAAGGTTGGGTAAACGTGAACCGCCCGACACCGCCTTGAATGATGCCTTCGACCGCAGTCACCACACCCAGGACTTCGTCGCCGTAGGTATCGGGATCAAACGCCGTCGTATTCTTTAGCGGCCACTGGGTACTAGTAAACGGAGCCAATGGAAACACCTGGGTCGCCGTCGTTGCGTTCAACCCGAGAATACGAGTTGTTAAATCGCGACCGTCGTAAACGATCACGCTAACTTCATAGTTGGTCGCCGCCGATGACGTAGGCACAAAAGTGACAATTGACGAGTAGCTGCCCGATTTTTGAATATCCAAGCGATCGGCCGCGCCAATGCGGCTGAAGAACAAGCCGGGTGGCTTGGTGCTATCCTTTGTCTTGGTCAGCGGCAATCCGTCACGCTCACTCAGCAGCACACGAGCCACCGCGTCGGTCGGTACCGGCGTCGCATCGTCGGGCGTGATTGAAACCCGCAACATCCGTGGCGATATCGGCCACGCGGTAGAACCTTGCATTCTCAGGCCTGGATCAATCGTCGGTCTGTAATTAATGTCGTAGCAGGGAAATTTTGTCCGGTCATAAGAATTCAGCGCGCGCGCCCCGACCATACCAATGTCATTGCGGATATTGCTCGCCGCAGCCAAAAACGCGGGGTCCACGCAAAAGGCAGGGGCAATCGCCGGTGCGTCAAGTGGTCCCACGACAATAACGTCGTCGGTCGGCAGCGCACCGCGCGCCTCGGCCAACGTTGCACGCACAAACCGTTGGTTGCCCTGCGTCGGGCGAGTTTCCGTAGCCAACCCACTGACAATGACGGTGCCGGAACCAAATCCCGACTGCGACGGCATTGGTATATCAAATCGATCGGGCCGGCCACCGAATCTACCAATTGCATTGCTGACTTGGTTCTCGATCGCCGACGCCGACGAATCCGAACGAAGCGCCGCGGCCGCGTTCTTGGTTCCCACCGGCAATACCGACGCAATTCCTAGCAGTCCAACCATCAAGACACCAATGGCGAACAGCACTTCCATCAGCGACAAGCCATGCCGCATTGAAGCCAGAAAGCTTTTTCTCACTAAATGAATTCTCATAATGACGCTCCTCGAGTTAATCGCCGCGAATCGAGTAAGCGATCACGAACCAAAGTATCTAACGTATGAGACCCCACGATCTCGGGATGAGCCGTTGCTTCGTCAACCGTACCCAGCGCAGTCGCCACAGGCTTTAGCAGTGTCTTGCCACTGCTGGGATTGATACTCAACCACGATGCGTCGGGATTGGCAAAATTCGGAATCTTACGTCCGCTGAAGTCAAAGTCAGCCGGTAGATAAGGCGAAGCCGTGTATCGCGAGCCCCAAGTTGTTGCCGCTCCGCGCGGGGGGTAGCGAGCGATAGTCTCGGATCGAACCACGGCATCAATTTCACCGATTAAGAATGCGATCGGGCTGATCGGATCCTGGCGACGATACACATAAGATGTCGCTGCGGTGGGATCATACTGTTCAACATAAACCCCATCGAGCTGTCCGCTGGCATTGAACATTACGATGACGTCACGATAACCGCGCGTCACGCCGTCGGCCAATAACGGTGCTTGGCGAGTCGGATGCTGATTGATCCCTGAAGGTGACAACAGGACTGACGAGGTCGATAACCCAGAACACGTTAAATCAATGACAACCTTGCCTGGCAAGTCGATTGCTGCCAGCGGGCTAATCACAGGCCGCGTTTCAATACTGTATTGGAACGACTCGCCGTCGCTGTCAAATTTCGCTTCTCCGGGAAGCAGTGGAAATCCGCTTCGAACATAGAGTCGCGTGCGCGCCGGTGCGGGCGACGGCAACGCGTCCATGCGTTCAATTCGCCCCGGTGTTCCCCGCTGGCCAAGACGGATGATGCTGCCAACGGTGATCGGTTGTTGATCAACAGGGATTTGGTTGCTGGCGATCGCGTACAACATCCCGGCATCGGCGACGCTGGCTTCAAAAATCTGGATATCAGGCCGAGTAAATGGGGCTGGCAATGCGGCAACATTGTTTACCGTCACCGTAGCGCCACTGGTATCACCACGATAGTCAAACGCCATCTGGGCAAAACCGAGTCGGTTACAATAGTTAGCACCGTGAGTCGCAAACAACAAAGGGTCGTTGATTGAATCGCCAGGGGTTACCGTGTTATTGGCACGATATAAGACGACGCCATACGGCCGGCCGGTGCGAATCGCATTGGCGCGGGCATTCTCAAAGACACCTTTGACAAGCGTCGCGGCGCGCGATGCGGTATTCTGTTGCAAGCCCTCGCGGACGCGTGGCAAGGCAACGATGGTGAGTGCCGAAGCAATCGCGATCGCAACCAACAACTCCACCAGCGTGAAACCAAACTTTTGGGTAGGAGAATTTCTCATCGTGCTCCTCCCGCCGAATAGATGTCATCGCCAGCAGCGGCAATCGGTTGGCGGCCCGCAAAAATCCGCGAGCCAAGTCCAATGCCGGAGTACCATGCGTCTTGCGTTGCCTCAGTAACCGTCGCTGGACTGACCGCAAACGCACCGCCATTGGAGGCGCTGCCGGGATCACCCGTCGGATAAACACCGAGATAAGGATCGGGATATTGGTAACTTCCTGACAAAGTTGGCGAAGGCAACAATGCACCGGTATAACGTACGACTGAAATACTGTGTCGCGGCGATATTCCGGCTAGGCCGTTATTGAAGCTGCGATCAAGATTGAAACTGGTACGAATTCCAAAATCGCTATCGGGACCTGCACTAATGATTAGCGGCGTCAATCGATAAGTATCATTAACGGTTGAACCGTCACTCGCCAGCCGCGAATCGGTGCGCAAGTAATCATTCGCATCAGGTCCAGCGGGGTTCGGAGCCGCAGGCGGATACGGGGATGGACGCCCAGCGGGGCTGGGTGCCAGCGGCGAGCCAGCCGCCGGTAAAACCGCGGAATGAAACGGAAATCCGACTCCTACCGCATCACGAATAAACTCATAAGGCACACCCCAGGGATCGATGATCTCGGGCACCGCGTCACCATCCAAGTTGGCAATCATGCGGCCACTGAATTGATCCAAGGCGCGTTCGCCAAACAATTCGGTGCTGGCCAGAATCAAATACAGGCATTCAGCCGACTCATATTGTCGCGTCCATGGCGTGGACTTGTCAGCCGACCGATCTTCGTCCCAAGGTTCGCTAATCAAATCGATAACCACCGTTCCGGTCGAACCATCGACGGGGAACATGCTTCCGAGTGCATTGCGCAGCACACCCGAAGACGTTGAGCCCCCGAAGTAACCGTTAGCGCCTTCGATTGGATCAATCAATGGATCGCTAAACACGGCAGGTACCGGAGGCAACGAACCGAGGCTTTCCATCGTTGCACCGCGCGGCGTGACAAAACCAGCAATACGTCGCATCGTACCCCATTCAGCCGGCTCCTTAATCTTTGTTGCGCAGGCACGAATGCCTGGGCTGCCACCGGATCGAACCGTCTTGCGATACTGCAATCGTGCCGGTGGATAAATCAGATCAGCACGACATTGAGGTAAGACCATTCTGGCGAGGTCACGACGCGCTAACATCGAGACTCGATTTGCCTCAATGCCCTCATTAAGCGTTACGCTGGGCCCCACCGGTCCGCTGGTTTCGTTGGGGGGAACAAACAACACGGGTTGCAAATTGATCTCATTCATCTTCTGCAACAAAATCGCATTCATCGACGCCATCTCAGCCTGGGCGCGTTTCTCCCTAGCTTCCTGACGCGCGCCGGCCATCGCATAAGTCATCATGCCAGCGAGAACGGCCATTAACGTAATCACGACCAACAATTCAACTAGCGTGAACGCCGTCGGCTGAGATTTTCGATAGATGAAGTTGTTTGTCATGTTAATAATACTTTCGCAGGTCAAAGCTCCGCCACGTTACTAAGGCAACTCGGAGTCAAGCGTCGCCGTCGCAAAGTTGGCGAAATTGTCATTGTGAAAGTTCTCCGAAGTGCCAACATTGCTAAGGCCGGTCTCCTGATATTTGTTTCCTTCGGAAATCACTAACGAGCGAGATTCGCCGCTGGGCAATGTTGCTGCCAAATCAACGCGCCAAAGCTCACCACTTGGAAACGACGGATACAGTGGATCACCCATATTCGGAGCAGCCGCCGTGTGAGGAATACTGGTCACAGTACCGAAGGCGTCGTCCAAACCACCACTGATGATTTGAAACGTGTTCTTATTCATAAACGCCAGGCCGGCACTGCCCGCGGCCGGCAATGTTCGCACAACGCTCTCGGTTGGCGAGACCAACTGACTGCCAAGGTAAGGTCGCGTTCGGCCCCACGATTTTCCTGCCGGGGCGTTGTAGAGGTTTACGATCGTGGTGCTGGCGACCGAGGAGCCGTAGGTCCGCGAGTCGAAATATAGATAGGGTGCCCCTTCGGCATCACGTACGTAAGTTGGAAATAAATCTCCCGAGCCAGCCGCCTCTTCGGTCGACAGCGCCGTCAGCGCCGAGACGTCGTATTCACCCACTGTCAAGTTCGTCTTAAAGTCGAACAAGGCATTCTCGCGAGTGCCGTTATAAGCAAAGTTGTTGTAATGCGTTGGTCGCGCCGTAACGACCAGCGTTCCCTTAGGCGTAAGCGGCCCACCGGCACCCGTGAATGGGTGTTGAGGGTCGCTGCTGAATCCACCAAGAGACCATACAAGTGCTTCGGCACGGTCGATCCGAAACGAGTCATGGGCTGGATTGGCTGCATTCGAGTCAACTGCAGTCTGCAAGGCACATTGGTCGCGCAATACATTCAGCTCGCTAATCTCGATACTCGGAAATATCTTGCGGTAGTGCCTGACAACAAGGTTCCAGTCAAAGAAATCCGGTGGATAGTCGCCGTACTTGAGCTTGTACGCTTCGATAGACTGAGACAACGCTTCCACCTCAGTCCGAACCGCACCCTCGCGTCCACGCCGCAGCGCCGCACCGATCGCGGGGATTGCGATTCCCATCAGGATTCCGATGATGGCAATGGAAACCAACAACTCGACCAGCGTGAAGCCAGCCTGGTTGCGAGTCGATCGAGTGAGTGTTTGTGACATGGTCTTTAGGGAGTAGGAGTAGCGTTTCACTTTCACGGCCTTTAACACTTATGACAATCCGCTGATGAGTTCGACCAGAGGCATGAACAAACTGATCACAATGAATCCGACAGCGACGCCAAGGAAAACGATCATGATTGGCTCCATCAGCGCGGTGAGCGAATCCGTCATCACGCGGACTTCTTCATCATACGTATCGGCGACCTTATAGAGCATCGTATCGAGTTCGCCAGTCTCTTCGCCGACATCAACCATATTGACGACGAGATCATCAACGACGCGGTTTTTCATTTTCATCATGTAATATAGCGATCCCGCGGCCATTCCACCGATCGTCACGTACAGTGCAGTCATTTGCAATGTTTGCAACATCGTGCCAGTATCCAGTTTCGTGCCAGCGGCGGTCAGCGCAACCGAAGTCACCATCACTCCGGGAAACGCACCGAGCAGCATCCAGAACACCAGTGCCATGGGATGAAATCCAGGCGTGCTATTTTCGGCCAGCGGTTTGCTGATAACTTCGCCTTCGCGAATCGCTTCGGTAACCTTGCCGAACATCCGCTCGAACATTGCGTTGCCTGCGGTTTCGCGAGTGATGTTCAGTGCTTCAAGAATTGGCACACCGCTGGCCACGAGCGTCCCCAGGGTTCGCGTCGTTCGGGCCATGATGTTCTTTTCCACCAAACCACCGAAAATCGGCAGCTTGATCAAAAACATATCAAACCCCATTCGACCGTGTTTAAACTTGCGCATCAGTTTGACCAAGATCATCGCACAAATCGGGATGATGATCAGCAAGAACCAGTAGTTCGCGATGTAATTACTCATTGCGATCAACAACAGGGTTGGTGCAGGCAGTGTAAGTCCAAATTCGTCAAACATCTTCTCAAATGTCGGCACGATCGCCAACATGATGAATGTCAAAATACCAATCGCGACTGAAACAACGATGCAAGGGTAAATCAGAGCGCCCTTGACCTTTCGTTTCAGCGACTCGGCGCGTTCAAGGAAGTCGGCCAAACGCTGTAGAATCACTTCCAAGGCACCACCGGCTTCGCCCGCTTTGATCATGTTCACATACAGACGGCTAAATACCTTTGGCGACTTGCCCATCGCTTCGCTCAGCGTCGAACCGCCTTCAATTTCCTCGCAAACATCCATCAACGCATTTTTAAGCTTGCCGGGCTTTTGGTTGTTCTCCAAAATCTTCAAGCTGCGCAAAATCGGCAACCCGGCGTCTTGCAAAATCGATAGTTGGCGTGTGAATGCGCAAATATGCTTTGTCTTTGCACCGCCAATCGCAAACGGCCGCTTCTTTTTATTCTTTGCGACCTGCTTGGCTGACAATTTTTTGAGGGCAATCTTCGTCACGAAGTAGCCCATGTTGCGAATCGTAGTTTGCGCTTCTTCTTCGCTCAGCGCATCGATTTCGTCACGGATCTCTTGACCCTTGGCGTCCATCGCTTCGAATTGAAATGTTGGCATGATCTTTATGTCTCAGTTGGAAAGGGTGTCTGACCCCTTCGATTGCCGTTGAAAAAACATTCAAATTCGCTCCGATCGAACAAGGTCAGACCCCTGTTCAAGCGGACACCCACTACCGCTACTAATTCTCTTCAATCGTCTCGCGGACGATTTCATCAAGGCTGGTAATTCCATTGTTGGCCAGGCTCATACCGAATTGGCGAAGCGTAATCATGCCATCTTTCTCTGCTTGATCGCGAACCTGGTCGGTTGAAGCGTTGCCCATGATCATGTCGCGAATCGTGTCATTAAGAATCATCAGCTCGAACAATCCGACGCGTCCCTTGTAGCCGGTATTGTTACAGGCATCGCAACCCGCACCCTTAAAGAACTTCTTGCCCTCGATCTCGTCTCGTTGCATCCCAAGTTCGAACAAAAGGTCAGCACCGATGCGGGTTTCCTCGCGGCATTTCACACAGATTCGCCTGACCAATCTTTGGGCCAAAATCGCTTCAACGGTCGCACAAATCATGAAGGTTTGAATCCCCATGTCGGTCAGTCGCGTAATCGTTGCCGCGGCGCTGTTGGTATGGAGCGTGCTGAACACAAGGTGACCGGTAAGTGCCGCTTGAATCGCAATCTCAGCGGTTTCCAAATCGCGAATTTCACCGACAAGAATCGTATCGGGGTCCTGCCGCAGAATCGCGCGCAAGCAACTGGCAAACGTGACCCCGGCATCCGAGTCGATCGGAATTTGCACAATTCCATCAATGTCATACTCAACCGGATCTTCGGTCGTGATCAATTTGTCCTGCGGGTCGTTCAATTCGGAAAGCGCCGAATAAAGCGTTGTGGTTTTGCCGCTACCCGTCGGCCCGGTGACCAGGATGATACCGTTGGGACAATCGATTGCTTTGCGAAACTTGTCCATCGTCCATTGGTCCATACCGACGTTTTCAAGCGACAAGTTCACAACCGAACGGTCGAGAATTCGCATCACGACGGATTCACCGAACATTGTCGGCAGCACGCTGACACGAAGGTCAACGGGGTGGCCGCCGACCATCAATTCGATCCGTCCGTCCTGGGGCATGCGACGTTCGGCGATATCTAAGTTCGCCATTACCTTGACGCGGGTCGTGATTGCAAACGCCAAGTGCCGTGGCGGCGGCACCATTTCATACAGCACACCCTCGGACTTGATGCGGATGCGGAACTCGTCCTCGAACGGTTCGAAGTGAATATCGCTGGCATGATCCTTGATCGCCATCAACAACACCATATTGAGCAGCTTTCGAACGGGTGCCGAGTCGGCAAGTGCCTCCATATCCGTCAGGTTGAATTTCTCATTTTCCAATAACGAAATCGTGGCCTTCAACTCTTCGTCATTGGCCAACTCCTGCACGATTTTTTCGACCGATTCGCTGTCGCTGTCAAAGTGCCGCTTGATCGTTTGCAAAATATCGCGTTCGGTGGCGATTACCATCGCGATTTCATGGCCTAAGAACGTGCGCAATTCGTCTTGGATGGTCAGATTTTGCGGGTCACAAGTGGCGAGCGTCAGGCGGTTGGCGTCGGCATCAAACGCAATCGGGATGACGCGGTACATTTGCGCCATCGTCTCATTGATCTTGGCCATGACAGTGGGATCGAGTTCGGCCTCTGTCAGCGCCACCGTCTGCATTCCCAATTGTTCGGACAGGGCCTGAATAAGCTGTTCGTCGGTAATCAATTGCATGTCTTCGGCAATCTTGCCGAACAACGTACCGGGCTGTTGCTCCTGCTCATCCAGTACGATCTCAAGCTGATCATCGGTTAGGAAACCGAGGTCGACGAGAATCTGTCCGATGCGACGAGTAGCCATAAGGAAAACTGATGAGCTTGTTGTGAGGAAATGAAAATCGTTATTCGGAAGCCGCCGAATCTTCGGTAATACCTTGCCGCGCTTGCACAATTCGCTTGGCCAATTCATCAGGGATTTGCGCCTTGGCCAGCACATCCTCGACGGTCACACGACCCTCTTGCCAATGCTTAAACAGCGCGTCATCCATCAATTGCATGCCGAACTTGGCACCCGTTTGAATCGCACTATTGATACGGAACGTTTTGTTCTCGCGAATTAGGTTGCTGATCCCCGATGTTACAATCAGAATCTCATAAGCCGCGACTCGGCCCCCGCCGATTTTTGGGATCAACGTTTGAGCCACGACGCCAATCAACGAGCTGGCAAGCTGCGTGCGCACCTGGTCCTGCAAATTGCCTGGAAACGCATCGATGATCCGGTTGACGGTGCCTTGGGCGCTGTTGGTATGGAGCGTTCCAAAGACGATGTGACCGGTTTCCGCAGCACTGATCGCCGCTTCAATCGTCGCCAAATCTCGCAACTCACCGACCAAAATCACATCCGGGTCCTGACGCAGCGCACGGCGAATCGCTTCCGAAAAGCTCGGCACGTCAACGCCCACTTCACGTTGGTTGATCGTGCTCTTCTTATGGTCGTGATAGAACTCGATCGGGTCTTCGATTGTAATGATGTGGTGGTCGACGGTTTCATTGAGCATATTGACCAAGCTGGCCAACGTCGTACTTTTACCGCTGCCGGTCGGCCCAGTGACCAAGAACAGCCCGCGGGGACGGTGAACCAATTTGACCACCGACTCGGGCAAGCCGAGCTGTTCAGGGGTCAGTTTGTCGTTGGGGATTTGACGCAGCACCATCGAGATGAAGCCGCGCTGCTTGAAGACCGAAACGCGAAACCGCGCCATGTCGCCAAACGCAAATCCAAAGTCGGTGCTACCGGTTTCCTGCAACTCACGCTGGCAACGCTCCGGCGTGATGCTCTTCATCAACGAAACCGTGTCTTCGGCTTCGAGTGTTTTGGTCTCCAGCTTTCTCATGCGGCCGTGCAACCGGAACACCGGCGGTTGGCCACAAACGATGTGAATATCGCTGACGCCCTGCTTGATTGCAGCTTGGAGCAGTTTGTCGATAAGGACAGTGGCCATGACAGATGCTTCGCTGTTGGCGATGATTCGGATGGATAAGAGAAGTGCCGCGTCGACCGCGCCTTCCCATGGCTATTATCAAAGCCATGCGGTGGGATTCAAAATAAATCCGCGAAACTACTGATGATCGCCGGAGTTCGGTCAGCAACTCCGAAACGGCCAGAACGCCAGTTCGGGTGCCGAATTCAGCCCCGTTGCTGAAACTTAACGTGGCACCATCGCATTCGTTGCGGGCATCGATGTGGCCAACCCAATGGCGCACGAACCCGGGTGGATGCTAAATCACCCTTCCTTGAGAATGGTTTCGAACGCCAAATGCTCTTGCTCGGTTTTCTTCGCGCAGCGATAGACCTCTTCGAAGGTTGTAATGCCGCGTGACACCTTTCGCATTCCATCGGCGTAAAGTGTTGTCATGCCGTGCTTTATCGCCGCGGTGCGAAGTTCCTTACCGCCGATGTTCTTAAACATCATTTCGCGGATCTTGGAGTTGATCAGCATCAATTCGTAGATCCCCAGACGCCCGCGATAGCCACTTCTCTGGCAATACGTACACCCTTTGCCCTTCATGAATTCGGCCTGGCGGATCATTTCGGGCGGCAGTCCGGCGTCGGCCAGAACGCTCTCCGGAGGGTTGTAACGTTGCTTGCAACGGGGGCAAATTGTGCGAACCAAACGCTGGGCAAGGATCGCAATTACGCTACTAGCGACCATATAAGAAGGTATTCCTATGTCCACCATTCGCGATACTGCACTGGGCGCATCGTTCGTATGCAGCGTACTGAAAACCAAGTGTCCAGTTAGACTGGCCTGAATTCCCATCGAAGCGGTCTCCTGATCTCGCATTTCCCCAACCAGGATGATGTTCGGTGCCTGGCGCAGCATCGCGCGAATGATCCGGGCAAAGTCCAGGCCGATGTTGTGCCGCACCTCGACCTGATTGATGCCCGGCAGGTAATACTCAACCGGATCCTCGGCCGTAATGATCTTGCGGTCCGGGCGGTTCAGAGCATTGAGCGAAGCATATAGAGTGGTCGTTTTGCCGGACCCGGTCGGACCGGTGACCAGGATGATGCCGTTGGGCCGCTTGATGAGCGAATTGAAGTTTTTGAAATCGCGTTCCGCCAGCCCCAATTGGCGGGTTCCGACTTTGATGTTGTCTTTGTCGAGAATACGCATGACCACGCTCTGGCCATGGTTGGTCGGGATGATGCTGACCCGCAGATCCAATTGCTTATCGCCGACTGTTAGCTTGATGCGTCCGTCGGAGGGACGTCGCTTTTCCGAAATGTCAATTTTTGCCAGAATCTTGATTCGAGCGACCAGGGCTGCGAGCATTCGTTTGGGGGGGCAATCACGCTCCACACAAACGCCGTCGATGCGATAGCGAATCCGCACACGATCCTCAAACGGTTCGAGGTGGATATCCGAGGCGCGCAGTTGGACCGCTTCGGCAATCATCAATTGCACCAAGCGGATAACTGGCGCGCTGTTGTCGTCCTCGTCCTCCGAGTTGCCGGAGCCGCCGTCGTCGCTGGTTTCGGTAAAGTCGATCGCCGTGTCGGTGAATTCTTGCAGCATCGAGTCAGCGGATTCGCCTTCAACTTGACCGTAGTATTGGTTGATCGCTTCTTGAATCGCCAATCGGGGGGCAAGGGCGGTTTCGATCTTGCGATTGAGGATGAACCGCAACTTTTCGACGGTTTCGAGATCAAATGGGTCGGCGATCAAGACGCGAATCGCCCCGTCTTCGGACGAATAGGGCAGCACCATATTTTCGCGTGCCACCGACTCGGGCACGAGTTCGATAACCGACTCGTCGATGCGATGTTCGCGCAAGTCGACGTAGGGCATGTGGTTGAACTCGGCGAGCGCCATCGTGACTTCTTCGGGCGTCGCATATTCGATTTCGACGAGCGTATCGGCGAGCGATTTACCGGTTGTCTTGGACCGCTCCTCGGCCTCGGAAAGCTGGTCGAGGCTGACGACGCCGCGCTGGAGCAACAGGTCAGTAAAATCTTGTGGAATTCTTGCCATGGCAGCGGGCTTGCGAAGACGGAGGTCAAACGGATCGAAAAGAGTCAACCGATTCACTTATAGAATACCAGCCAGGTGGCCGGGTTGTGCAATCGAAAAGCCCAGCCGAGATCGTTTTCGCCAATGTTGAACAATTGGGACAATTGTTCTACTCTGGCTTGATAATGCTTAAAACGGCGGCGGCGTCCAAGGAATCAGCAATCGCAAACACGCCGTCAAAGCAATGGTCGCGGGTTGATTCGTTCGGAATCGAGATCACGATGGCACCGGCGGCAACTCCGGCGGCAGAACCGTTGCCGCTGTCTTCGAGTACGAGCAGGTTGGCCGGCTGGATCGCCGCGGCGGCGGCGGCACGCAGGTAAATTTCAGGATGCGGTTTGCCGTGAACCACATCGTCGCCGGTGAGCACAAAATGCAAATCCGAACACCAGGGCATCGCGCCAAGAATCCGTTGGGCGTATTTTCGCTGGCTGCTGGTGGCCACGCCGAAGGGCAATCCACTGTTGCGCAGCGCTTGGATCAGCCGGTCCAAGCCCGGCATTGGCGAGACACCACCGTCCAGCAGCGAGTCATAAATCGCGTCGGATTCCGCCAGCAGCGATTCGGCGGAATCGGTCAAATTGTGATGCTCGACCATTTGTTGCAGTGCCGCCGAGCCGACGCGGCCCATCATTCGTTGCTGTAAGATACGGCTGAATTGGTGACCCCGCCGGCCCAGCACGATATCGCCAACCTGCCAATAAAGCGTTTCGGTATCGAACAGCAATCCATCCATGTCGAGTGCGACGGCGGCGATCGTGGGTGTCGGTTTGGCTTTCTGCATTCGTTTTTGATCCTTGATAGATCGGTGTGTGGTGTCTGCGCAATCCTTGATCGGTGCTGGTTTTCAATTAACCAGATTAGCCAGTACCGCCGAAATCATCGCCGACGATTCGCAACACTGGGCGATCGAATCCTACATACCGATTCAAACGACCGAATTGATCGAGGCGCTATTGTCACGAAGTGATTGCCCAGCGGGCGACGGCGATCGACTTCGCGATGTGTTCAACGCCATGCTGGATCTATTGCACCACCAATCCCGACCACTGCATACCGGCTTTGCCCAACGCTACGCCGAGATTGATCCCGATCGCGACACCAAACCGCTACTGAGCCCTCGCTCCGATGACACGGCCATCGCTGACGCGTCGCGAATCGCCGAGATGAGTCGTGAAGTGCTGGTCGGTGCCGGCTACAGCGAAGTTGACCTGGCGGAACTCGAAAAGGCGGTGCAATCGTCGAGCGAGTGGGGTGTGCCGCTGCATGTTGATTTCGAGTTGTTTGATTTGCTCGCCGTTTACGCCCGCGGGGACGTGATGGGCACGCGGACGGCGCGGCGATGGCGAAAATGGTTTCGCGAGGTTGACGTCGAAGTACCGCTTTACCAGCGGGTCGTTGTCATGTTCAAACTTCGCGCGGGCACGACCACTGACGATCGGCTCGAGCATTCGATGCTGCATTTGCGGATGTTCAAAAACATTCCCAAAATGGACATCGACATGCTGCTGCCGGGCACACGAATTCGTGTCAGTTGGTTTGATCACACGAAGTCGATTGTGCCTTCGATCGGTGGAATCGGGGTCACGATTTACAAACTGATTCGCTTGGCATTGTTCGTGGCCGTGATCACGTACAGCATCGCCGCGATGATCATTGGCCTGACCCTGGCAATCGTAGGCTACATTATTCGCAGTGTGCTAAATTATGTGCAAACACGCAATCGATACATGCTTAATTTGACCCGCAGCTTGTATTATCAAAAGCTCGATTCGAACGCGGGCGTTGCGTTTCGGTTGTTGCACGAGGCGGAAGTCCAGCGACATCGCGAAGCGGTGCTGGCCTACTTCGCGATCCTGTCGTCCGACGGGCCGACAAGTTTGCGCCGCCTGCGCCGCCGCGGCCAGCGAATCATTCGCGAGACTGTTTCGGCGGAAGTTGACTTTCGAATTAACGACGCAGTAAAAACACTCGAGCGATGGGGCTTGATCGCACGAACTGCCGATGGCTCGATCACGACGTTTTCGCCCGAAGAAGCGATGAAGCGAATGGATGATTATTGGGATTCGAAGATCGATGCGTAAGGATCCAGCCGCTTAAGACTGCGACCGCGCCATTCGTGTCCGCTAAATTTTCTGAGTCCGAGCTATAGCCTTTCAGCGTCCAAACAAATTGGTTTCCATCGCTCCACGATAGGGAACCGTTGGTAATTGACAGGGCCTCGTTTTGCATGCAGTCATACTTTGGGTATGAAGGTAGCCGTTTCCATTCCTGATGATTTGTTCGCCGATGCTGATCGATTGGCAAGCCGCTTTAAGGCTTCACATAGTCAGTTCTACGCGCGTGCCTTGGTAGCGTTTATCGCTCGGCACGACGACGACCAAATCACTGGGGCGTTGGACCACGTCTATCAAAGGGTCCATCCGGGTTTATCGTGGATAGGCAGGATGTGCTGTTGGATTTTTTGAGGGATGGCTCCCGTGTCCAAAGTGACTGAAGGACGATCCTGTGCCGTACAATTGACGTGCCGGGTGAAGCGGACTGAAGCTCTGCGGG
>JBGSVE010000067.1:0-16778 GCA_041753075.1 Pirellulaceae bacterium | reverse complement strand
ATTTGACGAAGACACATCGTCGGGTCTGATCGCGTTCACGGTTAGCGATGTCGAGTCGACAGCGGCAAGCTTGGTTGTGACGGCGACGTCGGACAATCAATCGCTCATCGCCAACGGAGCGATCACACTTAGCGGCAGCGGTAGCAATCGCCAGATTTCATTCGCGCCACAAACCAACGCATCGGGCACCGCAACGATCACCGTCGTCGTCAACGACGGTATCACGACTAGCCAGCGATCATTTCTCGTCACAGTCAACGCCGTCAACGACGCGCCAACCATTTCGCTGATTGCTGATCAAATATTTGACGAAGACACATCGTCGGGTCTGATCGCGTTCACGGTTAGCGATGTCGAGTCGTCAGCGGCAAGCTTGGTGGTGATGGCGACGTCGGACAATCAATCGCTCATCGCCAACGGAGCGATCACACTGGGCGGCAGTGGCATCAATCGTCAAATTTCATTCACGCCACAGTCCAACGTATCGGGAATCGCGACGATCACTGTCGTTGTCAGTGACGGTACCACAACTAGCCAGCGGGCGTTCCTTGTGACCGTCAACCCCGTCAACGACGCGCCGATTGCAAATCCCGATTACATTTCAACCGAAGCGACAGGACCAACGCTGATTTCAATTTCGCAGTTGTTGTCAAATGACTTTGATTCAGAGTCAAACCCGCTCACCCTTGAGTTGGTCGCAGGACCGACGCACGGCGCAGTCGTCGTCATAGCAGGAGGTTTTTTGCGATATCAACCGCCAGGTATCAACGCCGAAAATGATTCGTTCACGTATCGTATTTACGATGGCCAAGCTTGGAGTGCTGCCACCGCGGTGACGCTTGCAGCTCAATCGTTTCAGTTAATTGGCTTTGCCCCGCCGCCGCCAGCCCCGAGTTTTAACCAATCCAACGAATCGGGCAGTTCAACTTCGTCGCCTGAATCGACTCTGCACGAACCGGGTAGCGATTCGCCGTCATCGCCAAGCACTTCGGATGCATCGCGGATCATCGTCAGTCCAGCAATGGCGGTTGCTACCGCAGCACGACTCACCAGCGGTGGCGACAACAACGAATCGGTCGACGTGCAATCACTCGTCGACGAGGGCATCGGCCAGTTGACTCACGGCGCAACCAATCTTGTTGCCGCTTGGTCGGACGAGCCGATCACGATACGCACCGCTTCGACACATGGCGTTGCCAGCATGCGCACACAACGAATGGGGTCGATCGAGGCGTTGATTTCGCCGGATTTGATTCGTGAGGCACTGATTCAACCGCAACTATGGCAATCACTCGATTCGATGCGCGAAGATGTCACCTCGTCACTATCGTTGTCGGGTGGATTGACCGTGGGAGCGGCCGCAACGACGACTGCGAGCATGACGGTTGGTTACGTCGTTTGGATGCTTCGCAGCGGATTGTTGGTCAGCAGCGTGATG
Organism: Pirellulaceae bacterium; assembly: GCA_041753075.1. GTDB lineage: Bacteria > Planctomycetota > Planctomycetia > Pirellulales > Pirellulaceae > UBA6163. The sequence goes on along the minus strand of JBGSVE010000067.1, from coordinate 15,340 downwards.
GCGCAATTGCCGATGTGGAAATTCATGGACCCATTGGCAATTCTTGATGGCTCGGGGCCGGCGGACGAAGGTGACGAGGAGACGATCAATTCGATTGTCGATGACGAGGAAGAGTCAAATTCGGCAGAGCGAGAACAAGCTTGAGCACGCAACAAATCACCATTCGATTACGGCTAGCGTTTGGGGCGACGTCGATTGTCGTCAGCACGTTAATGGCGGCGGTATTCATCGGCATTGTTCCTGACAAAGCAAAATCCGTTGCCGATGCTCGCGCCCAGCTTTGCGAAGCGATCGCAGTTTACAGCTCGACTTTGTTGGTAAAGAACGATGTCCAATCGATGCAGGCCGCGATTGAAACGATCGCCGAACACAATGACACGATTCGGTCGGTGGGGATTCGCCGCAGTGGCGGCACGCTGGTTCGGGCAACGGACGAGCACGAGAAAAGCTGGCATAGTGGTCAAAGCGAACTTTCAACCGTCGATCAAATCCGCGTTCCCTTAATGGCCGGCGGGCGGCTGTGGGGAACGGTTGAAGTCGTCTTTGCGCCGATTGCTAAAGGTGGTTTGATCGGTTGGTTCAGCCAGCCGTGGCTACAATTGCCGATGGGTATCGGCTCGGCTTGCTGTTTGTTCTTTATGTTCTATCTCGGGCGAACCTTGAAGCAGCTTGACCCCAGCGGTGCCGTGCCCGGGCGCGTTCGTGAAGCGCTCGACGGTTTGGCCGAAAGCTTGATTGTGATTGACCAGAAGGGAGTCGTCCGATTTGTCAATCGCGTGTTCATTGATCTCGTCAATCTGCCTCGTGAGAAAGTCATAGGTCGCTCGATCACGAGACTGCCGTGGGTTGACGAGTCCAAGTCATCGCCGCGCCCAATGCCCTGGGCGATTTCACAACAAGGTGGCCAAGCGTGTGTCGGTGAAATACTTGAACTTGCCGCCGGAGACGGCTCGATCCGCACGCTTAACATTAGTTGCTCGCCAATTCTTGGTCCCAACGGGTTGTGTCGTGGCGTCATGATTTGCGGCGACGACGTGACGCATTTGGAAGAGATCAAGAAACAATTGCGCATCGCCAAAGACCGTGCCGATGCGGCCAGCGCCGCCAAGAGTGCGTTTGTCGCAAACATGAGCCACGAAATTCGCACACCACTCAATGCCGTGCTCGGTTTCGCCGACGTGCTGCGCCGCGGGATGGCACAAAGTCGCGATGAAGAAGTCGAATACCTCGATTTGATTCATCGCAGCGGACGCCATCTACTGGAACTCATCAACAACATTCTCGATTTGTCAAAAATCGAATCAGGCCACCTGCAACTTGAATTGTTACCGTTCGCAGTCCACCGGATTGTCCACGACGTGGTGACGGTGCTGCAGGTGCGCGCCCAAGAGCGCGGGATTCAATTGCTCGCGTCTTATGAGTCCGACTTGCCCGAGTTGATCCACAGCGACCCAACGAAACTGCGGCAAATCGTTACCAATTTGGTTGGTAACGCAATTAAGTTCACCGAGATTGGCAAGGTCACCGTTGCGCTGCGGGTCATCAGGGGTCGCCGACCGGCGTTGCAAATCGAAGTTCACGATACGGGCATTGGAATGACGCCGGCGCAACAAGCCAAAGTCTTCAATGCCTTTGAACAAGCCGATGGCAGCACCACGCGACGGTTCGGCGGCACCGGTCTTGGTCTATCGATCAGCCGCCAATTTGCCGAAGCACTTGGTGGCGACCTGACGGTCATCAGCCGCGAGAACATCGGCAGCACATTTACCTTTTGCTTGCCGCTGTCCATTGAACAATCGCAGACCTGGATCAATCGCGACGAGGTTCCGCAAGTGTTGGCCCAGCACCAGGCAAATATTGAATCGGCACCGCAAATCCGATTGCCCAATATCCCGATCTTGGTTGCCGATGACGGCGATGCGAACCGCCGCTTGATCTCGCTGATTTTGACTCGCGCCGGTGCGATCGTCACCACGGCCGTCGATGGTCGCGATGCGATCAAGCAAATTGCCATGAACGAATTTTCTCTGGTCTTGATGGATATGCAGATGCCGGGAATCGACGGTTATCAAGCGACCGAGATGATCCGCTCGACCGGCTGTGATGTGCCGATCATTGCGCTTACTGGCAACGCCATGAAGGGTGATCGCCAACGATGTCTCGACAGCGGCTGCAACGAGTTCCTGACAAAACCGGTTCACGTCGATCGCTTGTTGGCGACGGTCGCCGAGTTCGTCCCCAGTTCAATTCAAAGCCAACCGATCGGCCGCGAGTGTATCGCGATGGATATGGTCAATGACACGCCATCGTCGCCAACTGAATGGGAACTGCTTGATGAAATCGAACAATTGCAACGACAAGCACTGGTCGCGATCGAAGGCCCGCTTTGCAGTACGCTGCCGACCGATGATGATGAGATGATGGAAATCGTCCGCGATTTCGTCCCGCGAATGCTCGAGCGGATTGACCAGATGGCGGATAACTTGAGCGAACACAATTGGTCAGTGCTGGTAAGCACATCGCATTGGCTCAAGGGATCCGCCGGAACCACCGGGTTTTTGCCGATTGCGAAGGTGGCGGACCAGTTGCAGGAGGCAAGCGCGGCGCGAGATTTCGAGGCCTGCCAACCATTGATTCGCACGCTAGCGGCGATGGCCAGTCGGGTTCAGGTGTCAAAGTTTCGCCAACCCGCAGATCATTACGCTTGATGAATCTTGAAGATTTCTCATCGGCGCGCCGATAAACGAAGCTTAGCGCTGTGTTACGTCTCAAGTTTCGGGTGGTCGTAGTGGATCTTGTTAAAGATCCAGGCGGCGGAGGGCTTGGGTGGGCGGGCGATAGCCCCCGGTATTTCCCAATCGAAACCGGTGGCTAGCGGCCTTCGGCTCACAAACTTTACGAAGCCGAAAAACATGATGTTTTCGAACGGTGCTTAGATACGCTTTCTGTCGATAAAAGCATGACGTTACCGATGAACGCCGATTCACAAACGCCAACCGCGTTGGGTACTGTGCCAACGCCAGTGGCTGCGTTGTCCGGTTCATCGAGTTCGTTTTCCACGCCGCCAGGCACCAAGAGTGAACCGTTATTTCCCGTCGCGCCGGTGAATGTGCCGCGCGGCCGGTTGCTGATTGTTGATGACGAGATCGCCAACGTTCGGGTGCTCAAGCGATATCTCAACGGCGGTGGATACAGCGATATTTTAACTTCGACGGACTCGACAACCGCGATCGCATTGATCGAGCGCGAGAAGCCAGACCTGCTGTTGCTGGACATAATGATGCCGGAGGTTTCCGGTATCGACATTCTTAGGTCGCTTCGCGAGCACCGTCGTTTTCGGCATCTGCCGGTGCTGGTGGTCACGGCGAACACCGATCTCGAAACCAAGCGAACCTGCTTGGAATTGGGTGCCACGGACTTTTTGCACAAGCCTGTTGATCCTTTGGATTTGTTGCCGCGAGTTCGCAACACGCTGGTGACCAAGACGTTCCAGGACCAATTGGCAAGCTACGCCCAGCAACTGGAAAAGCGTGTGGCCCAACGCACGCGTGAACTAGAAGCATCGCGTCGTCAAGTCGTCGAATGCTTGGCCCGAGCAGCCGAATATCGCGACACCGAAACCGGTAACCACGTTGTTCGCGTCGGAAAATACGCCGGAGTGATCGCCAAACAATTGGGATTTACGGACGACGAAGTCAGCAACTTGGAAATGGCCGCACAATTGCATGACGTTGGCAAGATTGCGATTCCCGATGCCATTTTGCACAAGCCGGGTAAGCTTGACCCCGATGAGTTTGACTACATCAAACGTCATGCGGCACTTGGCCATTCAATCGTCCGACCGCACACACCCGAAGATGCCGACCGACTTCGCCAACACGTCGTCGCCGGTGGTCAATTGTTGGTTGCTCAAAGCAGCCCGCTGCTACGTTTGGCCGCAACCATCGCGCTGTCGCATCACGAGCGCTGGGATGGCAATGGATACCCGTTGGGCCTCCAGGGCGAAGACATTCCGCTTGAAGCGCGAATCACGAGTGTCGTCGACGTGTTCGATGCACTCAGTTCGGTGCGTCCCTACAAAGGTGCGATGCCGCGAGAAAAGTGCTTTGAAATCTTGCGCGAAGGTCGTGGTACGCAGTTTGATCCACGCGTACTCGATGCTTTTTTTGAGCGCGCTGAAGATATCGTTCAGATTCAGAAAGACTTCGTTGACATTCCTACGGTTTGATTGTCAGGCGAATCGGCGAAGAACGAATTCTGGGTGGCGCGACAAAGCTCAAGCAGTTGTTGTGTTTCGCGCAACAAACTAATCCACTGGACGTTTTCCTGGGACGCACCCACTTCGATCCGTTCGGCGACTTCCGCGATTGCATCGACGCGATTACGCCGCGCCACGTCGCCCAGCCGCGATGCCAAAACCTGCAACGAATGAGTATCCTGGGCATCGATCGCGCCCGCCAAGCGTTCGATCTGTTGGCCAATTTGGATCGCCATCTGCTTGGGCACCAATACCGAACCGGTCCGAGATTCACACGAACTAGCAACATACAAACCGGCAAATCGTTCGACCAAATCGGGATCGAATTGCGTTCCGGCGCAGCGGCGAAGTTCAACTACTGCCTCTTCGTGGCTGCGACCTTTGCGATAAACTCGATCGCTCACCATCGCGTCGTAGCTATCGGCAATTGTCAGGATTCTCGCGTAGATCGAGATGTCATAGCCCGTCGGTAATCCGGGGTCGCGACCTCGTCCACCGAAGAACGCATGGTGGGTGCGAATCGTCTCGGATAACAATTCACAATGGAACGCACTGGCGATGATTTCGACGCCAATGCGGTCGTGGCGACCCATCAGCAGCCATTCATCTTGAGTTAGCGGTCCTGGCTTGAGCAGTACGTGATCGGGAACACCGATCTTGCCGATGTCGTGCAACAGCGCCGCCGTTTCAAGTATGAAAGTTTGCCTTTGATCAAGCAGTCCGCTGGCCATACGAACGCAGATATCGGCAACCCGGCGGCTGTGCTCGGCCGTGTCGGCATCGCGATATGCCAGTGCCGACAACAGCGCGCTAACGGCATTGAATGGAATTGAAACTTCGTCCGAGAGCGCTTCTTTGTTCGCGGGCGTACGCGCAGTGGTCGATTCGTTAATTTCGATTGTGGCCATCGACTCGTCGTAGCAAACCACCTTATTTCGTCCCGACCGTTTGGCAACGTACAAGCTTGTATCGGCTTGATTCACCATCTCTTGTGGTGTCGTCGAACCATGCAGCAGCGCCGAAACGCCCAAGCTCGCGGTCAATCGCAATTCGTTCGGATCGGCCAAGCGGATCTCCGAAATTTTGCGGCGAATTACTTCGGCTGCGACGGCGGCCTCGTCGAATTCGTAACCCGGCAACAGGATGCAGAACTCCTCGCCGCCGTAGCGACAAACCAGTTGGACGTCGTTGTGCAGATCATGCAACACTTTGGCGACACGCCGCAGGACTTCGTCACCGATGTGGTGGCCGAACTGGTCGTTGACGTTCTTGAAGTGGTCATTATCGACCATGATGCAAGCCAGCGGCGAGCCGGTTTGTTTCGAGAACCGGAACGCAATGTCGAATCGCTCAAAGAATGCACGTCGATTGAGACAACCAGTCAAAGAATCTTGGGTTGCCAGGATCTCCAGTTCACGATTCTTGCGACTGATCTCATCGCGGCTGCTGCGCAGCATTGCCAACATCGTTTCCAATTCGGCGCGATGTTCTTCGACATGTGTCACGTCACGCAACGTCACCAACGCACCACGATGGGATCCGTTGGATGCTTGGATCGGAGCCGAATTGATGGAAAAAATGCACTCACGTTCATCGTTGAGCCGATAGCGCATCATTTGTTCTGTCTGAGGCCGCGACGCTTCAATCGCACGACTCCAGGGATAGTCGCCCGTTTCGCCATCATCGTTACAAACCCAATCCAGCGACCCGGCTGTTCGACCAGCCAGCAATTCCGGCGCGATACCGACGGTTTCTGAAAAAGCTCGGTTCGCCAGAATGATCGTTTCGCTTTCGTCGAGCACAAGCAATCCTTCGGCCAACGTGTCGAGCGCCTGACGAACCCGGTCCGGCACAACTTGCACCGAGTCAAATAAACCCATCACGCGGGAAACAAAAAACGTATAGATAAAAAGTCCCGCGCCAAAAAAGAAACCGACTAATCGCACCATCGGATGGTGCAGCATCGCGGAAACGCCGCCGCCATTGGGCGCGACGAAGCAGAATTCAACTTGCCCCCAGGCGAGTTGGTTCAACGTGATCGGCACGTGAATCGTCAGGATCGAGCTATCCTTCAAACCCCGCGACCATAATTCGCGATGGCGGCCTGAATCAACTCGCAGTTGACCCGACTGCGATCTCACACCAATCGATAACAACTCTTCGTTGCGAGCCGCTGATGCGTGCAGCGTCGCTTCAAGTTGTGTCCATTGCCCACCGCGGATCATCGCCGCTGAAGCAACCGCAAGAGTTTCACACTGTTGCGACCGTGATTGATCTTCCAATCGTCGCGAGTCGGGAATCAGTCCCAGCCATTGGCAGCACAGGATCAGGCCCACGCCGACGCAGACCAAGCCAATGGCTAGGCGAATCGATGCGATGGAAACCTTGCTCAATTTGAGACCACAGGTGGCGGGAATAAACGTAAACCGATCGGCGCGCACCTTCGGCGCGCGATTCTATCAATAAACTGTTGCTCACCAATCTTGCCAAAGCGTTACCGTTGCCCCAATTCACCTGAATCAACACCTGCCAGGTCGACGACTCTAAGTGTTTAACGATTATGACAATTGCCCGATTGCATCGACTTTGCCGCTAACGCCGGTTGTGCGTCTTGATTCGATCAGAGGGTACCCGGTCGTAACGATTGATTTCGATGCGACGAAGGTAACCGCCGATACTACGAAAGACGAATTTGCGCACGCGGTGCGTCCCCACTCGATTTCCGTGAATGGTTGCTGCGTTTTGCCCACGCACACGAAACGATACGCCCTGACGATTGCCATCGGCTGCTTGTGCAGCTTGATGGTTCTGCAGTCGTTGCGCGCCGATGATGAAATCAGTTTGGAATCTGCCTCACCCGACCTCGCGCCGGAATCCATTCCGCTGCCCGTTGGCGAGTTGCCAGCGTCGCCGCCGCGATGGTGGGAAACCGAAGTCGCCGGACCCGTGCTGGCCGACCCAAACTGGGTTTCGTTTGATCTGAAATCAATCGTCACCGAAACGCTTGCGCACAACCCGCGAATCGCTGCGCTGGAACATCAAACGGCCTATTCGATGGAAGAAATCGTGCAACAGGATGCCGTGTTTGATCCACGGTTTCTGCTTGACAGCAAATACAACTCGACCAGCGATCCGGTTGGCAATACTTTGACCACTGGTGGGCCGCTGCGATCACAGGAAAACTCGTGGAACAATCGCGCCGGCTTGATCAAAACAAACCGCGACGGAACCCGTGTCGACTTGTCCCAGCAAGTAGGCTTACTCGACAGTAACAGTCTGTTCTTCGCGCCCGCCAATCAAGGCAACACGCGGTTGAACTTGAGCGTTACGCGACCTCTACGTGCTGGCTCGGGCCGCGTCTACAACGAACGCTTGATCTTGCAGGCACGCATTGACTCCGGCATCACGATCCAACAGGTGCAACAGGAAGTTCAAGATCGCATCGGCTTGGCAATGAATGCCTACTGGCGGCTCTACCAGTCACGCTGCCAACTGTTGCAACAACGCTCGCTCTTGCAGCGCGGCAGTGAGATCGAGAAGGTTGTCTTGGCGCGACGCGATTTTGACAGCGGTCCGCTTGAGATCGCCAAAGTCGCCAGCCGCATGGCGCGCCGTCGCGACCAATTGATTGAACTCGAACGCGAGCTACGAAATCTGCAGACTCAGCTCGTTTCCGTCGTCAGCTCGCCGGCACTGACTTCCGGCCAGACGCTCGAAATGATTCCACTGGATGATCCGCAGTGCTTGCCCATCGACGTCGATGTGCGTGACGCGATCGTCACGGCAATGTCGTATCGAGGCGAAGTGAGAACCGCAGCGTTGGGATTGGAAACCGCGTCACTCGAAATCTCGGTGACTCGCAACGAACTGTTGCCACAGCTCGACGCCGTCGTCGGTGGTTACCTTGCCGGACTCAACGGACGCAACGATATCGGTGGCTCATTTGCCGATCAATTCCTCTCGGGCCGACCTGGGTTTTCCGGTGGATTGGTTTACGAATTGCCCTATGGCCAGCGCGCCGCGCGGTCGCGGCACCGCGCCGCCCATCAACGCTATATGGAAATGAGCGAGCGGTACCGCGAAGCCGTCACCGCCACCAGCGCCGAGGTCGAGACGGCGGCCAGAAACTTGCAATCCGCCCACCAACGCTTGGAAACCAAAGGTGCTGTATTGAGTGCCGCCGAGCAACAGGAAACCCTTGTGCTGAATCGTTGGTTATCGCTTGGTCCCGAAGGTCGCCACGCGGCGCTGGTGCTCGAAGACCTGCTCGACCAACAAGAGAACCGCACCGGTGCCGAACGTGAACTCGTCGCCGGCGAAGTCGATTACATCACTGCCTTGATCGAACTGCAACTCGCGATGGGCACGTTGCTGACCACCGAAGGTATCAGCTCAGTACGCGATTCCAGTCGCGAGCTGCACTGGATTCAAGACGAATCGATCGACCCCCTATTAATGATTGAAACGGAGCCAAGTCAATGACAAAAAAAATCTTGCTGTGGGCGATCAGTGCCAGTTTGGTCGCCTGGGCCACACAAACCATGCCGCTGCAGGCGCAAGAGTTGGCCGACGACGACTATTCCTACGACGGTTTTCTCGAACCGGCGGAGGATGTCTTGGTGGCCGCCATCGAGATCGGTCGTCTTGAGCAACTGAACGTCGCCATCGGTGATCGCGTCGAAAAGGGCCAGGAGCTGGCGCGCCTTGAGGATTCGATGCAGGTCGTTTCGCTCGAGGCCGCCAAGCAATTAGCGTCGATGCGCGGCGAACTCGAAGCCGCGACCGCTGAATGCACGGCTCAGCAAAAACGAGCCGAGCAATTGCGGATTCTGGCATCAACGGGCAGCGCGCGCCCCGACGAATTGACTCGCGCTGAAACCGACTTGATGATTGCTACGGCGCGGCTATTGATTGCCCAAGAACAACAACTCGGCCGCCAGCTTGAAGTCCAGCGCCAGGAAGTCCAGCTCGAGCGCCGCCGTGTGCTCAGCCCCTTGTCGGGCGTCGTCGCGCGAATCACACGCCACCCAGGCGAATACGTTTCGCCCGGTGACGCGAGCATCGTCCGGGTCATCTCCAAAGAATCGTTGATCGCCGTGTTCAACCTGCCAGCATCCGATGCGATTCGCCTGCGAGTTTCACAAAAAGTTATCGTGCGACCACGAACGATTCCGCGCGAAGCGCAAGGCACCGTCGAATCGATCGCACCGTCGATCGATGGCGAAAGCGGAACGATTGCGGTTCGCGTGCGAATTCAAAACATCGGCGAATCCATGTTGCCGGGTGATCGCTGTTTGATGGCGAACGTTCGTCAATTATCAGACCTGCAGGCCCAAGAGCCAGGTCCGCGCCAATTGAGAACACAAACGCGATGAACGTCCCTCGCGCTACCCGAGAATCGTCTGCGACGCACTTTGGCACCGGCATCGCCGGCCCAATGGGCGATGCCGGCTACCGGTTTGCGCTGCCAGTAACGCCGCCGGATGCGTTGCCGGTCACTCCGCCGGTCACACCTAAGAGCGCACCGCCGCCGGCAATGTCCGTATCGATCGCCACCGCAGCGACCGCAGCTGCGATCGATACAAAGTCGCTAACGATTGCGATGTGTCGCAGCAGGAACCGCGCCGACGCTGTCGTAAAATTGGTTGAGTGGATCGCCCAGACGCACTCGGTGCAAAGCGTTTGCTGCGGAATCGGTCAGGCGAAATTAAGCCGACTGTTTGACGCTCGCTTAGGCTGGCTGGGTGCCGAAAGCAGCCTGCACCGCGACCTCGCTGCAAAGTGGACTTCGCTCGCCGCAACGCCCAGTGACGATGCACGTTCGCCGTTGGTACTGCGCCTAAAACAACCCGGCGGAAACAAGCTCGCGGTCCTCACGCTCACCGCCGCTGCGGCAGACCAAGCTGGCATCGGGGCGCTCGCCAATCACAACGAATTGATCGCCGAATTGCTCTGGAGTCGTCCCGTTGTTGCGATTCCAAACTGGGCATCGACTCGCGGACGGCCACGCTGGGCGATCGGATGTGCGGTGGCGATGCTGGTTCTGCTGTTGATGTGCCCGGTGCCGTATCGAGTCCACTGCACCGCGCGAATTGAACCGTGTAACAGCCGCGCTGTTTCGTCGCCTTTCGCCGCAACCCTGCAAGCCGTTCATGTCCAACCGGGTGACAAGGTACATGCCGGCCAATCGCTGGTTGAGCTTGACGGTCGCCCGTTGCGTCTGGAACTGCAAGCCATCGAAGCGGAGATCCAGCAGGCCGTCAAGCAACAGGACGTCGCGATTGCTGGCGGCAGGATCGCCGATGCACAGCAGTCCAAGCTCAAGGAACAACAGCTAGTGCGTCGCGGCGAATTACTACAACGACGGCTTGATCAATTGGTCCTTGTTAGTCCGATCGACGGTGTGATCGTCGCCGGTGATCTGCGGCGCTCGATCGATGCACCCTTGGAAAGCGGCAAGTTGCTGTTCGAAATCGCACCGCTGGATTCGGTATTGATCGAGGTCGAGATTCCTGAGACCGAGATCGCGATGGTCCGCGATGATGCCGCGGCGCAGATTCGGTTTGACTCGGCGCAGGCGGGAACCAGCGACACATCGCTCACCCGAATTTATCCCGCGGCGCAAATCCGCGACCAACAAAGCGTTTTTGTCGCCCCGATCGAATTCGCAAATCTTGCTGGCAAGTATCGACCCGGCATGAAGGGAAAAGCCATTGTTTACGGTCCCACTCGACCCTGGGCGTGGAGCTACTTGCGCGGATTCATCGAACAACTATCCTGGTTCGTTGGGCTTTAAATGTCATCCGTGAACAAAAAAGACGAACCGATCGTTGCACCGGAGCCGGCTGCTTACTTCGTGCTACGTCCTGCGATACGGGCCAACGCGCGCATGTTGGGCGGTCGTCGCACCGTCGCATTGCAGAACGAAGAAACAGGAAAATTCTATCACCTCGGAACCGAAGAGTTCGCTGTCCTCTCACTGCTGACCGGCAATCAACCGCTAAGTGCCGTCCAGTCACGATTGCACGCCTCAGGCATCATCTGGTCAACCGACGACATCAAGACGTTCATTGCGATGCTCGTCAAGGACCAGTTGGTGATGCTTGTCGATAGCCAGGGCGATCAGCAGGCAAGCAACGAACCACCGGCCGCCAAAGCTCCGGTCGCAAACTGGCAACGGGCAATGTCAGCGGTTGGCCATTTGCTCAGCCAGCGATTGGCCCTCGGCAACGCGGATCGCATCGCAGCTTTCAGCTTGCCCTGGCTAGGTTTCGCATTTTCACCGCTGGGGATCGTAGCTTGGTTGATCGCGGTCACGATCGCCTGCGGAATTGCCCTCACCCAGCGACACGAGATTGTCGTTCATTGTCACCAGGTTTTCTCGCCGGAGGCTTGGCCGGTTTTGCTGTTGGTCGGTGTCGCGCTCAAGGCGGTTCACGAACTTGGACATGCCGTCGCCGCGAAATATCAAGGCGTTCGGATCGGCGACGTCGGCGTGACTTTCTTCATGTTTACGCCGCTGGCGTACGTGGACGTGACCAATGCTTGGAAACTGCCGTCGCGTTGGTCGAGAATCCAAATTGCCCTTGGCGGTGTTTATTTCGAAGGTTGGCTGGCGTCAGCGGCAACGATCATGTTCGCGTGGTTGGACGATGGACTGGCGCGTCACCTGGCGTTACAAGTCATGTTGATCGCCGGCCCGGCCACATGGCTTGTCAATGCAAATCCATTGCTTCGCCTGGACGGATACTTTGTGCTTTCCGACTTGTTGGACATTCCGAATTTGCGAATGCATGGACGACGACGTTGGGCGATGCTGCTGGACCACTGGTTACTTGGCAAACCCGTCCAAAGCGGACTGCTGCACGGCTGGCGCCGCTGGGCCGCTACGATTCACGCCGCCGCATCGGTGATATTTCAAATTCTCTGGATGAGCGGATTGGTCTTGGCCGTGTCGCACTGGGCCGGACTGGTGGGCTTGATACTGGCGATCGCGGCAATCGCAAGTTGGTGCGTTTTTCCGCTGGCGATGTGGTGGATGCGACACTGGAATGCGCCGGCTAGTGATACCGTGGATCGATCACTGACTCGTCGACGCATGTTGACACTTACGTCTTCGATGTTGTTGTTATTGACTTCGATCCTGGCCGCCCGCAACCCGTTCGCGCGAACCGTTCCGGTTGTCGTCCAACATCGTAATGAACAAATCGGTCGCGCCGCCGCGGATGGATTCGTTTCTGCGGTCTTGGTTCGCGGCGGCCAACTGGTCCGCCGCGGTGATCTGCTCGTGGAAGTTGTTGACGAAGACCTGCGACTGCGTCATGGACAGCTCAGCGACGACTATTTGTTGAATATGGCGAAATACCGTCAATCACAAAACCTGGGAAAGCTTGCCGATGCAGCGTCAGCGATTGAAACCGCCAAACAGCTCCAAGCATCGATCCTTGAACTCGACGCAGCGATCGCCACGCTACGAATCGTCGCCACGCGCGACGGCATGGTCGTCTCCGAAAGGCCCGAGCATTGGATGGGGCGGTTCGCAAAACAAGGCGATATTCTCATTCGTGTTGCCGACCCGCGGGACAAGGAAGTGGTGGTTGCGATTGATGAACAAGACGTGTCGCCGTACCTCCGCGCCGTCGAGCGCGGATTGCCCTTGGCGGCCCGCGTTCGCGGCGGTCAACAATTGAGCGTCGAACCGATGGCGATTCAACCACAATTCAGCTCGCGGTTGCCGCACCCAGCGATGTCCGCAACGATTGGCGGCGATGTTCCCGTGATTCCCGACGCCGATTCGCCGGACGGGTTCAAATCGGCGTCGCCGCTGGGCGAAGCGACCGCGCGGATTTCGCCGACTCAGTCAATGCACGTTTACGTCGGCCAGCGTGGGCGTATGTATCTTGACGACGACCAATCGATCCTGACGCGGTTAACCCAATTGATTCGTTTCTGAGCGGTCAATCGCGGCCCGATTTATCGATACCCAGGTCCAGACGCATTCGCGACCATCGAAAGCATCGGCTCCGCTCGGCATCTAAACGACCGCTGCACCCGAGCCTTTCCCTACCTGGCAAGCTGCCAAGGATCCGTATACCCGCAACACCCGCTCAAGCAGGTGGGAAGTTTCTCTGGCGATCACTCATCGGCGTTTTCGTCGATAGCGACGGACTTCAATGCCTTTCTCCCAATAAATATCTTGTGCGAAAACTTCAAAGTTCAGTGGGGCGTGTTGCTGGCCAGCCCATCCTCGTCCACGACCAGCTTCACTTGCGGATAAAGCCGGCGGATTCGCCTGAGTAAACGCTGGGTCGCATTGCGTTCACAGTCGTTCTTGGTCTCGCCATCCTGCTTGACGATCGGTTCGATCGCCAGCGGAATCACGGCGCTCTGGTCGGGATGGATAAGCACGGCGGCGACCGCTTGATGAACATATTGGGTCTGGCCGCCGCGAGCCTTTCGCTCCAAACATTATTTGCAGCGGAACTTGGAAGAACAGAAGAATCTGGTGCCGTCGATCGCCAACAGGTAATGCTTGTTATCAAAGACAAATTGCCTCAGAATGTTATCCCGCTGAAGTTCATGATAGATGTCGGCGAAGGCTTCGTTGAAGTGATGAATATCAATTCCATCAAGGATCGCTCTCATCGAGGAGTCGCTGGGAATCGCATCGATGCCGAAGAGCTTATAGATGGCGGGATGATTGGTTCGTTCTTGAAAGGCGAGCAGCGAAGGATCTTTGAGCGAGAACATGGCTGAGGCTGCCATGGGGGTACCGCTCATCGAGTATTTGATGCCGCTTGGGTTTCGCGAATCGGGTACACCTTGAAATCCTCGGCGGAGCGTATCGATGAGCGCATTAGCGCAGAGAAAACGACGAGGCATGGGGAGTTCGGCAGGGAGCGGCATAATGCAATGGTTCCACGGTTTAAACCGAAAACCGTGTACTGGAATGGGTCGAACCGGTTCTCATCAACCGCAAAAAAGATCGCGAGACGCTAGCAAATCCCGACCCCACAAAACACGACATTTCCACACCCGCCGAGAACTGCTGCGGTCGACATGAACTAAACTCGCTTCGTTGTATGTCCACGCACGTCCTACATGCACACCTGGAATCAGAAGCTCGACGTCCATGTGCATCTGCATGTACTGGTCACCGCCGGAGGCTTAGGCAACGCCAAGCAGTGGATCAAGCCGCAGAAGTCATGCTTGCTGCCGCGAAAGGTGTTGATGATCAAGTTTCGTGGCAAGTTCAAAGCGATGCTGCGAGCGGCCCTTGGCTCGCAAAAACTGCGTTTGCCTGACCGCATGACGATGCCGGAGATGAATCAGGTGCTGGGCAAGCTCAATGCGACCCCTTGGAATGTCAAGATCCACGATGTGTATGGTCATGGTGACGGCGTTGCCACGTACTTAGCTCACTACATCAAAGGCGGGCCGACCGGCAACTCTCGGCTACTGGACGTGGTCGACGCGCGGGTTCGGTTTCGCTATCGACTGCGCCGCCTGCAGGCGGTCAGGGGCTATGGGCTCTACAGCGGCAATCAACATTCGCAACTATCCGAAGCTCGGGCGAGCTTGGGGATGAGCGACTGTGGGGCGGAGGCACCGATGCGGCCAAGCTGGCAGGAACGTTGCGAAGCGGCGGGCTTTCTGTCGGCCTGTTGCTGTCCACAGTGTGGAGCGACGCTGGTCAGCCACGGTCATTTCACAGCCGGTCGCAGCCCACCGGTGGTATCGCTGGGTCGTCGTTTAATGAAGGAGGCAGCATGATGCTGGCCGGAGCGGAAACAAGATTGCAAATCGGTCACCGAGGAAGCCGAAGGTCTATCTGGGCAGTGCGGAGCATTGGATACCGATCGACGGAAGAAGATTCAAACGCCGGTGTCGACCTGCTAAAACACTAAGGGCAAAAGGTGATCAGGACGTCGTCGGTACGGCCGAGCCTGTAAAGATTTTTGTGTCAGCTTGAATTGGAATGTTAGTTGCTGAGGTGATCTGGCATGCGATTTTCAAACATGATCGCGAAGTGGTTGAGGGCCTGTTTCCAATGGTGGATCGGCATTGTCCATCGCTTGGACG
>JBGSVE010000066.1:0-20724 GCA_041753075.1 Pirellulaceae bacterium | reverse complement strand
CACGACGAACGTGATCGAGTCTGTCAACAGCGTGATCCGCAAGTTCACACGCAACCGTAAACAGTACCCCAACCGCGAGAGTGCGTTGAAGCTGATTTACATGGCGATCCATGAGGCATCGAAACGTTGGACGATGCCGATACGGAAATGGAAAGAGGCCCTCAATCACTTCGCGATCCTATTCGAAGGCCGAATGCCAAAGTGCCTGGACTAACAAACATAGAAAGCCGTGGCACAAAAATATTTACAGGCTCGCATCGATCCGTCGGTGTAAGTTCAAAGCCGTCAGGGCAATCGCCGCGACGTTCATTTGATCCAGAATTGACCGTCGGTGTTGGTATTAATTCCGGTGTCGCCGGATTTGCGTTTGATTTTCTGAATTCTTGCAATTTTTGATGCTTCGCGGTAAGTTCACCGAAAACCATCAAGACATCGGCGTGCGTGATGATTTGATCCAAATCGACGTCGTACGCTGGATTAGGTTTTCCGAGTGACGCTGAAGTGGATGTCGCATTGGGATCAATCCAATTGATGATCAATAGCGCGTCCAGCGGAGTTACGTGGCCGCTGGCGTTTGACGTCCGTTGGGCCAATCGCTGGCGCTACAACAGCGGTTGGCCCGCTTGCGTCGGCTTCACTAGGTTGCGGGACGAATTCAATCGCTTCCCCAGCCAAAACAAAGCGCGGGTGCAATCGTTCATGGCTTAAATGCCGCTTGCTTAAACAGTCCGAGGATCGCGTGCCAATTCCATGATCAAGTTGGACGTCGGGCAAGAGTGCCCAACCTACGACGGGAGGTGAGCCTTTGTGGGTTTCGGAGGAACGAGTAGTACGTTGCTGAAAACGTTTCCGCGACGGTAAGCTATGGCCTACCGGATTGCTGGATTTACCGCTTGTTACTTACCCATTTTCGCTTCGGAACCGACAACATGATTGATCTGCCACTGCGTAAGTTGCATGGACCTGGGCCGTCGCCGGTGTCGGACTCGGTGCTGCGGGCTCTCGGGATGCCGTGCATCGGGCACATGGACCCGGAGTTCATGGGGGTGATGAACGAAGTTCGCGAAATGCTGCAACAAGTTTTTCGCACCGAGAACGAGATGACGTTGGCCTGCAGCGGCACCGGCTCGGCCGGGGCGGAAATGCTGATGGACAATCTTGTCGAGCCAGGCGACGTATGTTTAATCGGCGTCAACGGTGTATTCGGCGGACGCCTGGCCGAAAAAGCCCGCCGTGCTGGGGGCGTCGTCCATACCATCGATGCTCCCTGGGGATTTGTGTTTGACCAAGACCAAATCATCGACAAGGTTCACGAACTGAAGCCCACGCTCGCCTGTTTTGTTCACGCCGAAACCTCGACGGGTGCGCATCAGCCGTTTGATCGTTTGGCCGGGCCGGTACACCAACATGGCGGATTGTTGGTGATGGATTGTGTCACGTCGTTGGCCGGATTGCCGGTCGAAATTGATGGCTGGGAAATCGACGCGGCTTATTCGGGGACTCAAAAGTGCCTGTCGTGTCCGCCCGGTTTGTCGCCCGTGACGTTGTCCGAGCGTGCGATGCACAAAGCCAAGAATCGCAAGTCACCGGTCAACTCGTGGTATCTCGACTTGGGTTTGGTGGGCAATTATTGGTCGGGAAATCGCGCCTATCATCATACCGCTCCGGTGAACATGAACTTTGCCTTGCACGAGGCGTTGCGGTTGGTACTTGAAGAAGGTTTAGAGACGCGTTTTGCTCGCCATCGCCGTGTTCACGAGCAACTCAAGGCGGGATTGCTGGAACAAGGCTTCACCTATGCATCAGACCCCGATCATTCGCTACCGATGTTAAACTTGGTCAACGTTCCCGAGGGGATCGATGATGAAGCGGGGATGCGCCGCCGACTGCTCGACGAGTTCAATTTGGAAATCGGCGGCGGACTCGGCAAGCTGGCCGGTAAATGTTGGCGCGTGGGTTTGATGGGACATGGTGCCCGCGAAGAAAACGTCACGATGATCCTCGATTCGTTCTCGCAAGTGCTCGCGCTGCAAGCGTAATGGCCGCGACGATTTTTGCCGGCCAATTGTTGCTCGAAGACTCAGGTTCATCGTGCCGGATTACACCGGGCGTGGTCCGCATTGTCGATGATTACATCTATGAAGTGATCGAGGGCGAGATCCCACAGCATTTCGACATCGGTGGTGCGGATTGGTTGATCGCGCCGGGGTTTGTGGATTCGCATTTGCATCTGCCGCAATTCGAAATGATCGGCGGCCATGGGTTGCCGCTGCTGGATTGGCTTGGCGAGTTAACCTTTCCGGCGGAGCGACGTTGGGAAGACACGGACTTTGCGCGGTCGATGGCCAAGCGAGTCTTTGGCCAATGCTTGGCTCACGGCACAACGTCTATTTGCGCGTATGCGACCGTCCACGCCGATGCCACGGCGGCAGTGCTGCAACTTGCCGAGTCGATTGGCCTGGGCGGTGTGATCGGTCAAGTGTTGATGGACCGCCAAGCTCCACCGTTTCTTTGTCGCCGGCGGCAGCAGTTGATCGACGAAGCGGCTACTTTGCTGGATCGCTTTCCGCCAAGTTGCCGGATGGCTGCGGCCGTGACGCCGAGGTTCGCGATCACATGTTCACCTGAGCTCTTGGCCGAGGCGGGCAAGCTTGGCTCGTCACGCGGTGCGATCATCCAGACGCATCTTGCCGAGACGATTCCCGAATGCGCTCGCGTTAAAGAATTGTTCGGCGGCCAAAACTATGTTTCGGTCTATCAAGCGGCCGGTTTGATTACGCCGCAAACCATCTTTGGGCACGGGATTTATTTGGCTGCGGAAGATCGCCGCCAATTGGCGACCGGGGGTGCGATGATCGCGCATTGCCCTACGGCAAACTCGTTCCTGCGCTCCGGCACGATGGATCGCGCGGCAGCCATCGACGCAGCGGTCAAGTTGACGTTAGGTAGCGACATTGGTGCGGGTTACGAACGGTCGATGGTGCGTGTCGCACGCGCGATGATCGAAGCGGCGGCAAGAATCGGCGAATCCTATCCAACGGCAGCCCAGGCATGGCATACGATTACCGCCGGAAATGCCGATGCGATTGGGCTTCGCGATATCGGCCGATTGCGAGTCGGCGGCTCGGCGGATTTGTTGGCAATTGCACCCGATGTTCCCTGGCTTGATTCTCCGGTGGACCCATTGGCAATGTTGATGTTTGCGTGGGATGACCGCTGGATCAAATCGGTGCTGCTGCGCGGCCACCAGGTTGTTTGACGTCGTCTTATCTTACGTCAACGGCGCGGCGAATTCTCGCCGCCACGGTTTGATCCGATTCGGCGGCGAGCCGTCCGCGCAGCGCTTTCTTGACCGCCGGGTCGTTCATGCTTGCCAGCGACGAGATCGCGCGCAGTCGAACTTCGCGATTGGCATCTTCGGCCAACCACAACAACCACGGCCGTGGATCGACGTCGGTGCGATTGGCAATTGAATCAAGCAGACCCAATCGCACGTCAAGGATTGGCGAGGCAAGTTGATTGGCTACGCGAATCTCCTCGTTTGACAAACCACGGCGAACCAGTTCATCGACCGCTTGGTCGTGCATCTTGGCCGTCGAGGCCCCCAACAATTGAATCACTGACTTAGTGTCAAACGCTTCCAGCGACGAATGGGTGAGTTGGCGAACCGGTTGAATCGAATCGCGAATTGAATCATTTTCTGTCGCCGCCGCCAGCGTCGGAGCGGGTCTGGCCAGCAACGTGATCGGTTCGTTGGTTGAAGCTGCAGTCGCAGGTGTTTGTATCGTCTCTGTCGGTGGAGGCGGAGTGTCGACGGCGAGCTGGCTGAGTGATTCGTCCTCGGCACTTTGGACTCGAACGGGCAGTGGTAATAACCTCGGGACATTGTCAACGGGCGATATTGATGATGGACTTAGAGCGATCGATTCGGTCGAACGGTCGATTGAGCTTGGTGGGTTTAACAATGCAACCACTCGATTGGCCGACGCATAGGCGTCGTCCATCTCGGGGACTGTGCGATCGACGCATTCAACGATCGATTGATTTAGCAGTTCGGTGGCCCAACGAATTCGATTGCCGAATAGTTCGCTGGCGACGGATTCGATGCCGACAGCCAGGTTCCGGTGGGCGCGTCCGAGCGAACGGTCGTCGCGCGAGGACCATTCGTTCTGGTGATCGCGGAGCAGTTCATAGGCCGTGGCAGCGACGGTGTCATCGGTCGCGGCCAAACGTCTTGCGAGTGTCTCGGTGGCAATGTCGCCCAGTGCATCGATCTGCAGCAGTCGCTCGACCTGCTGCGTTACCGGCAAATCAGACAAGCCCGATACCCAGCGGTCCAGCAACCAGCGGCGACTTTGGGCCTGGGCAATTACCAACCCGCCAAACAGCGTCATCACCATGGCCAAGCCCTTGGCCGCGACCAGCAGCCGGCGCGGTCGTCGCCCCGGATGCACCGCGAAAGGATTGTCGATGGTGGAACTTGTCATGGCCGAAAAACGACGGATCGAGGAGGCAGGAACAATGCTGGGTGATGATGGCGGGGCCGTGTGGGTTGTTCGCTGATTCGCGGCATTGAGACAAGACCAGTTTGCATAAATCTGTGTTGCGACCGAACATCGCAGTGGCGTATTGTGCTGTAGTGATCTACGACGCTCCGCCGTCGTTGCATTACGACGGCGGAGCGTCGTAGAACATTTTAAGCGAATTGAATTGAATCAATCAG
The DNA here is from genome assembly GCA_041753075.1 of Pirellulaceae bacterium. Taxonomy (GTDB): domain Bacteria; phylum Planctomycetota; class Planctomycetia; order Pirellulales; family Pirellulaceae; genus UBA6163. The sequence continues at coordinate 16,001 of JBGSVE010000066.1, read as the reverse complement.
CCGCCTCGCGGTAGCGTGCGGTTCTCGCGACTTAAACCGTGTGCTGTCGCAATGCAACGATTTAAAGACGTACCTAGCGTTCGCCCCCGGACTAAAGGAGCTTCCCGATTAGCAGCAAATTGTATTTAAGTTGTCTTTGGCCCGCCTTGCCGGAATTGTGGTTTCGCGGACGCTTGCGCGCACTGCCGACTGCGATCGCCTTTGGATTGGGACTCAATTTCGTGTTGGTAGCGAGATTTATTTACCCCGAATGGTTTTCATTTTCGCTCGTCAAGGTCGGGACTTGGCTGGGAATTGCGGCATGGTTGTTTTGTGTCATCCGCAACGTCCGCGAGTTACCGACACTGCTTCATCCACGCAAAGCGAACCCAATGCCGGATCGTTTCGTCGATGCCCACTTGGCGTTTTTGCGCGGCCAATGGTCCGTCGCCGAGACGCTATTGAGCGACGGCTTGGCAATTGAGCAACGCGACCCGCCGGCGCTGTTGTTGCTCGCTGGCGTCTATCGCCACACCGGTCGGTTGGATGCGGCGCGGCAGTGCATTCAGACGCTTCGCGTCACCGAAGCAGCCGACAGGTGGTGGTTGGAGGTTGATGCGGAAGAAAAAAGATTATTACGTGATGCGGCCTATCGAGACGATTCGACCCGAGTGTCCACCTTATCAATGAGCCAAAACTCAACCGATGTTGGGCCTCATCGAAACGCGATTGCAGCGTAAAACACGATGAATCCTGTCTAATTGACATTGATTCACCACCGCATGTATCAAGGCCGCCTGCCTATCTGGCAGCAATCCGTGAAACCCAAAAACATCTTGCATTGAATACGTAGCTCCTATCCCCGATTTTTCACCTAATCGATAGAATCCGAAAAGACGATGGAGTGATTACGGCATTCTCGCGGGTCCGCGAACATTTTTTCGGGACTTGCCGCCACGCACAGATTGGCAGTGGCGTAAGGTTTGCTTTGGTGCTCTATCACGTTTGATCCAGGGATTGGCCAAACGAATGATTCGCAAGTTACGGAATGTAGAAAATCACAACGGCAGACCGGGGGTTAGGTAACAGCCATGTACGAACGTTTCACCGATCGAGCACGGAAGGTCATGCAATTGGCCAACCAAGAAGCCCAACGCTTCAATCACGAATACATCGGTACCGAACACATTTTGCTCGGGCTGGTGAAAGAAGGCAGCGGCGTGGCGGCCAACGTCTTGAAGAACCTTGAAGTTGATCTGCGCAAGATCCGCCTTGAGGTTGAAAAATTGGTTCAGAGCGGTCCCGAGATGGTGACTGTCGGCAAATTGCCGCAAACTCCGCGTGCCAAGAAAGTCATCGAATACTCGATGGAAGAAGCACGCAACTTGAACCATAGCTACGTCGGCACCGAGCATATCCTGCTTGGTTTGCTGCGCGAACAGGAAGGTGTTGCGGCTCAGGTGTTGATGAACTTGGGTCTGAAGCTTGAAGACGTCCGCGAAGAGGTTTTGAACTTGCTTGGCCATGGGCTCGAAGGTGCCGAAGTCGGCGAGCGCGGCGGACGCCAAGGCGATGGCGGCGAGAGCAGCAGCGGTGGCAATGCCAAGAGTGGCAAGAGCAAGACGCCGGCGCTGGACAGCTTTGGCCGTGACTTGACCGAACTTGCCAAAAAGGGCGAACTCGATCCCGTCATTGGTCGCGCTCGTGAAATCGAACGCGCAATTCAAATCCTTTGCCGACGAACCAAGAACAACCCGGTGCTGCTTGGCGAAGCCGGCGTTGGCAAGACCGCGATCGTCGAAGGCTTTGCCCAAAAGGTGATTGCGGGCGAAGTGCCTGAGATCTTGGCCGACAAGCGGATCGTCGTGCTTGACTTGGCCATGATGGTCGCCGGCACCAAGTATCGCGGCCAATTCGAGGAACGTATCAAGGCGGTGATGACCGAAGTTCGTCGCGTCAAGAACACGATCCTGTTCATCGACGAGTTGCACACATTGGTGGGTGCCGGTGGTGCCGAAGGCGCGATCGACGCCGCGAACGTGCTGAAGCCCGCTTTGGCTCGCGGTGAAATCCAGTGCATCGGTGCGACGACGCTCGACGAGTATCGCAAGTATATCGAGAAGGACAACGCGCTTGCGCGCCGGTTCCAAGAGATCATTGTCGAGCCAACCGGGAAGCAGGAAACTATCGAGATCCTCAAAGGGCTTCGCGAACGTTACGAGGAACATCACCGCGTACAATTCACCGATGATGCCATCGTCGCCGCCGTTGAAATGAGCGAGCGATACATCACGGCGCGTTGCTTGCCCGACAAGGCGATCGACGTGATCGACGAAGCTGGTGCGCGAGTTCGATTGCGCACGATGAGCCGTCCACCGGACTTGAAGGAGATTGACGTCGAAGTCGAACAACTCAACAAGGACAAGGAAGACGCCGTTGCGAACCAGGATTTCGAGAAGGCCGCGAACCTGCGCGACCAGGCCGAAAAACTGCGCCGCAAGAAAGACCAGATCACTCACGAATGGCGTGAAAAGAGCCAGATGACCGATGGCGTTGTCGATGAAGAAGTGGTCGCCGAAGTGGTCAGCAAAATGACCGGCATTCCGCTGACGCGGCTTTCGACCGAAGACAGCATGCGGTTGATGAAAATGGAAGAAGAGCTGCACAAGCGCGTCGTCAGCCAAAGCGCCGCGGTGTCTGCGGTCGCCAAGGCCGTGCGTCGTAGTCGCAGCGGTTTGAAAGACCCCAAGCGTCCAACCGGCTCGTTCATTTTCGCGGGACCCACCGGCGTTGGCAAAACGTTGCTGGCCAAGGCTCTTGCCGAATACATGTTCGGTGACGCCGATGCACTCGTTCACATTGACATGAGCGAGTACATGGAAAAGCACAACGTCAGCCGTTTGATCGGTGCTCCTCCGGGATTTGTCGGCTACGAAGAAGGCGGTCAATTGACCGAAAAGATTCGTCGTCGTCCGTATGCCGTGGTGCTGTTCGACGAAATCGAAAAGGCTCATCCCGATGTGTTCAACATGATGTTGCAAGTAATGGAAGAAGGCCGTTTGACCGACTCGTTCGGTCGTAATATCGACTTCCGTAATACGATCTTGATCATGACCACCAACGCGGGTGCCGAGGCGATCAAGAATGAGGCAGCTTTCGGGTTCCAAAAGCCCGACGGTGATGCCAGCTACGAGTCAATGAAGACCCGTGTGATGGATCAAATCGAGCGCGTCTTCCGCCCAGAGTTTTTGAATCGACTGGATGACACGATCATCTTCCGTCACTTGAACATCGAGGACTTGAAGGTTGTGATCGATTACGAGTTGTCAAAAGTTCGCGAGCGCTTACAGGATCGTGGCTTGGCGATCGAGTTGACCGACGCCGCCAAAGAGTTCCTCATTAAAAACGGCAGCAACCTCGATTATGGTGCCCGCCCGCTGCGTCGTGCGCTGGAGCAACGAATCGAGGATCCACTTAGCGAAGAGCTGCTGCAAGGCACGTTCGAGGGCAAGGATACGATCGTGATCGACGTCTTCAAGAATGACGAAGGCAAGGCCACGCGTCTTGACTTCAAGGGCGAAGTTCGCGGCGGTGAAGCATCGGTCGAACCGGTCGTGGCCAGCAGTTCAAACTAACTTGGCGTAGCAAGTAGTGGATCTTGTTAAAGATCCTTGCGGCGCTGGATCCTTAACAAGATCCACTACGCTGAAATAAAACGCGAAAGAGGCAGTGATTTGGGTCACTGCCTCTTTTCGTTTAGGATCGAGCGGAAAAAAGTATCTGACCCGAATTGTGCGAAGCACCCGAAGGGCCGGTTCCCGGCAATTCGGGTCAGACACTTTTTTCCGCTCATTGCTTAACCCGCGTCGATTGGCGACGACGGTGGCGGCGTAAATTTAGGAGCCGCTGGCTCGCTGTCTAGTTCGTCTTCAAGGTCTGCAGCCATCTCAGCGGATTGCTTTTTCGCCGGCGCGTCGATCGATCGCTTGACCTCGCGCTCGACTTGACGAAATTGTTCCTGCATATCGTTCAGTCCGCGACGAAACTCGCGATAGCTGCCGCCCAATGTCTTCGCAACATCCGGCAGCTTCGAACCGAACAATAAGATGGCGATGACCGCCACAACCATGATCTCAGGTGGACTTAATCCAAACATCGTTTGACCCTTTGCTAATACCGGATCAGCCGTTTTTGTCTTTGGATTCCGACTCTTCAGTCTTATCGCCGGTATCGGCCATTCCGCGTTTAAACTCATTGGCGCTACGGCCCAAGTTACGCATCAGCGCCGGTAACTTTTGGCCACCAAATAAAAGCAGAATGATGAATGCCAAAACGACTAATTCCATGCCGCCGGGCAGGCCAAAGAACGCAAGCAGACAGGTGAGATTCATTTTTATTGACTTCTTCGAAGTGGAAGCAACCCATCGGTCGCGCTGTACAGACACACAATTAACCAAGTGCCGGAACGCCAACCCCTTCTTCGTTCACAGCGAAAGCGGGTGGGTCAATCGTTTCATTCGCGATCGCCCCCGAACTGTGAGTCGAGGAGTACGCAGTTCAAGCTTTCGCGGGCCAACACACACCGATGCTTGCCAACGGGAGCCACTGCATTCCTACCCACTAGTTTATTGGCTAATTGCCGTTAGTCAAACGGGCAGTTAGCGAGAGCTTACGCTGGCAGATAGCGGGTGTTCGCGGCCGGGCACATCATGTGCCCGGCCCGTGGGTGAAATTTTTTGACTCCTGCCAAAAAAAATCACTGGCTATCAGCCCGTGGCCGGAAGCTGAACTGCCATTTACCCACGCGAAGCGAACTCGCGGAAGACGGCGCTAAGCGAATCGTCGGATTCAGCATACCCATCAAAATTGCCGGGTACAGCCCTTGACACGAAACACGCCGATTTTTTTCCTGACGCGTCGTAACGCAAGCTCCCCGATGATGAAAACTCCCGTGTTTTGCAACGTAATTTGCTAGCAAGCCGCTGCCGAAGCCGCCCCTGTCCCCCACTTGGTAGTTTCAAGGCAAATCATTGTATCGAAGCGCAACAACTGGCCTAATCGCTACCTGTTGGGTTACAATCATTGACTTCCCGCCAATTCTACTTGCCTGTTTCCCAGTTTTACGGTCGCAAAGTGATCCATCGCATCATCATCTCGGTTCTCTTCGGACGCACCGTTAAGTTTTTACCGACAAGGCTGCTGTTATTGATAATTGCGACCGTTGCTGCACTAACGGTTGCCAATAACGAACCGTCTACGGCTGATGAAATCCCGAGCGAAGTGCGCGACTGGACATATTGGCGCGGGCCGAACTTTGATGGCGTCAGCGCTACCACGAACCTGCCGGAAACATGGGATCCCGACGGCGGCGATGACAGCAACTTGGTTTGGAAATCAACCGAGTTTGCGGGCCGCAGCACGCCGGTGGTGCTTAACGGCAAGCTCTATACAACGCTTCGCGCCGAACCGGGAACCAAACGCGAGGGCGAGCGAGTGGTGTGTCTTGATGCCAAGACCGGCAAGTTTCTCTGGGAGAATCGCTTCAACGTTTGGTTGTCCGATGTGCCGGACACTCGCGTTGGTTGGGCCAGTTTGGTGGCTGACCCCGAAACCGGCAACATCTATTGTCTTGGTGTTTGCGACTATTTTCTTTGTATCAACGGCGAAACTGGCGAAACCATTTGGGGCGTACCGCTGCACGAGCAATTTGGCATGCTCAGTACCTACGGTGGCCGCACCAATTTTCCGATCGTGTTCGAGGACTTGGTCATCATCAGCGGCGTCATTACGAATTGGGGTGATCGCGCAAAACCCAATCATCGTTTCATCGCCTTTGACAAACGAAGCGGCGAGTGCGTGTGGTTCAACGGAACTGTTGACTCGCCGGATGATACAACCTATTCGGGTCCCAGCTTGGTCACGATCGACGGGCAAAAGCAATTGATCGTCGGTGTGGGTGATGGGTCAGTTTGGGGCTTTCAACCACGCACCGGGCGACCACTTTGGAACCACAAAATTTCGCGTCGCGGCTTGTTCACAACTCCGCTGGTTGTCGGCAACATCGTCTACGCGAATCATAGCGAGGAGAATGTCAACGGCTCGACCATGGGTTCGGTCGAAGCGATCAAGATTACCGGAGTTGGCTCCAACACCACCGTCCAACCGCTGTGGCGAGTCGAAGAATTGATGGTCGGTCGCGCGGCACCGCAATTAATCGACGGAAAACTTTATGTTGTCGACGACCGCTGCAAAATGTGGGTGCTCGATGCCCAGACCGGCGACGCATTGACCGAGCGAATCACAATTGGCGATCGCAAGCAGTATGGTTGCATGCTGTACGCCGACAACAAACTTTACGTACTAACCGAAAATGGTTATTGGGCCATCTTCGAACCGACTGACGACGGTGCCGAATTGCTCAGCAGTGGCTCCATTCGCGGTGAGTCATTTACCTCATCACCGATTGTTGCTGACGGGCGACTCTACTTTTTAGGCAACAAGGCACTTTACTGCGTCGCGGCGTCAGCCGATCCGCAGGTCACCTTCGACTCAGCGGCGATTCACGAACCTGAAACTGAACTGCCAGTCGCTCAGAATCCGTCCCCCGTAATGGCTCAGTTGATTCCTGCAAATGCAATCTTGAAGCCAGGTGAATCGATCACCTTTAAGCTGCGAATGTTCAATGACATCGGCCAACGCTTAGCCGATGCCGCGCCTGGTACAGTAAAGTTGTCAGTCGAGGGTGCGGGAATGTTAGACGGCTTGACCTATACTGCCCTGGAGTCGTCCGCCCATACGCCGGCAATCGTTAAGGCCAACGTTGGTGGCGTCGAAGCCGAGTCACGACTTAGGATAGTGCCACCGTTGCCTTGGAAGTTCACGTTTGATGAACTGACTGAACCACCGGTGACCTGGGTTGGTGCTCGCTATCGCCACGTCGTCCGCACCATCGATGACTCGCCGGCGCTTACCAAAATTGTCACGATTCCCTTGGGTGCCCGCAGCCGCGCTTGGTTTGGTCCCAGTGATATGTCCAACTACACCATCATGGCGGATGTCAAAGGCAGCTTGATGACCAATCAATTGCCCGACATCGGTTTGATTGCCCAGGGATACGAAATGGACCTGATGGGCGAAAGCCAACAACTTCAAATTCGGACTTGGACCGCGACGCTGCGAATGGCCAAGGAGGTACCGTTTACCTGGGTTCCCGACCAATGGTATCGCTTGAAGTTCCGCGCCGAGGTTGAAGGCCAAGGCGAACAGCGCGTTGCGCTGTTGCGCGGAAAGGTTTGGCCGCGTGACCAAGCCGAGCCAAAAGAATGGACGCTTACCGCACGCGATGAAACGCCGCAGTTAACCGGCAGTCCTGGTTTATATGGCAACGCCAAAGTCGCTGAACTGTATTACGACAATCTTGAAGTCGTTCCGAACGAATAATCGCGTTCATCATCATCACCCGCCTTCCACTCACCTCCGATACGAATCGATGGATAAGAAAGAATTCGCCGCCTGGTCGCTCATTTTTGTTGCGATCTTAACCGGGTCGTTGACCGCGTCGTCCATTGCCGGATGTCGACCGAAATCAACCGTCAACACCGATACTGATTTCATGGTCGATGAAGGCGTCGTCGATAGCAACATGACGGCGACATCGGAAACGCCGCTGGCGATGGAGACTCCTGCTGCGGTTATGGAACCTGCGAGCATGGAACCTGAGATTAAGGCGACCGTTGCCGCCGATGTTGCAGAGACCGATACAGCGTTGTCATCGGTGTCGTCCGCGGCGAACGAATTGTTAGCGAAGGTTGACGATCCTAATGTAGTCGTCAGCGCCGGCGGCGATTGGCCACAATGGGGCGGTACGCGATTGCGCAACAATGTACCGAACGTGACTGGATTGCCCGAAACCTGGAAAACCGGCAAGTTCGATCGCAAGACCGGGCAATGGGACAAGACCAAGGCACTCAACATTCGTTGGTATGGAAATCTCGGCAGCCAAACCTACGGCAACCCCGTCATCGCTGACGGTGCAGTTTACGTCGGCACGAATAACGGTGCTGGCCATATCGCTCGGTATCCAGCCAAGGAGGACCTTGGTTGCCTGCTTTGCTTTGACGAACAAACTGGCGACTTACTTTGGCAACACAGCAGCGAAAAATTGATCACCGGTCGCGTGCATGACTGGCCGCTGCAAGGCGTTTGCAGCGCACCGCTTGTCGAAGGCGAACGGTTGTGGTTCGTCACCAGTCGCGGCGAAGTGCGCTGTTTGGATACGAAAGGCTTTGCCGATAGAGAAGATGATGGACCGCTCAAGGACGAACCCGCCCACGTCGGTGATCTCGCCGCCGCTGCTGCCAGTTATAAGGAAACTCTCGTCGCGCTCGACGCGGGAACCGTAAGCGAGTCACTTAAGCAATTACTTGCCGCCCAAGGCGAGACCACCAGCGGTGAGTTGGCCGTGAAAACGGTAGTCGCAGGCAAGGAATGGAAAATAACCGGCAGCTTCGCCACAGTCGATCGTACGCTGACTGCCAAAGTTATCGGGCCGCGGCTGTCGTTGTTCAAAGCGTTGTCCGTCGCGGATACAAACGAAGCCGACGTGATTTGGGTGTTCAATATGATGACCACCCTGGGATCCAGTCAGCACAACATGGCTTCATGCAGTGTGACTGCCTATGGAGATTTGTTGTTCGTCAATACCAGCAATGGCCAAGACGAGTCGCACATCAACTTGCCAGCCCCCAACGCGCCGAGCTTTTTCTGCATGAACAAGAACACTGCGGAGGTCTATTGGACCGATAAATCGCCCGGAGAGAATATTCTGCATGGCCAATGGTCCAGCCCCGCGATCGGCGAAATCGATGGCGTGCCACAGGTGATTTTTGCTGGTGGTGACGGCATTGTTTACAGCTTTCGAGCCGATCAAGGCAAAGGCGGCAGCCCCGAATTGCTTTGGAAATTCGACGCCAACCCCAAGGAAACAATCTGGATTCTCGGCGGCGAGGGCACGCGAAATAATTTGATTGCCACGCCGGTGATCTACGACGACCTTGTCTATATCGCCGTCGGCCAAGACCCTGAACACGGTGAAGGCGACGGTCATTTGTGGTGTATCGATCCAACCAAACGCGGTGACATTTCAACTCAACTGGCGATGAAAGTCGAGGGGAACGAGCGAGTTCCGATTTCACATAAGCGTGTTCAGGCCGTCGAGCCAAAGCTGGGTGAAGTGGCGATTGACAATCCGAATTCGGGTGCAGTTTGGCAGTATTCGTATGTCGATCAAAACGAAAACGGTGAGCCGGACTTCGCAGAAATCATGCACCGCACCATCGGCACGGTCGCCATTAAAGACGATTTGTTGTACGTCTCGGATTTGTCAGGCGTGGTTCATTGCTTAGACGCCAAGGGTGCCGGCGATGGGCAACCGAAACTCCATTTCACCTATGACATGCTGGCCCAGAGTTGGGGCAGCCCGCTGATCGCTGATGGACGCGTATTCTTTGGCGATGAAGATGGGGATATTGCAATCTTTGAATTCGGAAGCGAAAACAAGGAACCGGTTGAGGAAATCAATATGGGTACGAGTATCTACAGCACTCCCGTGGCCGCCAATTCGACCATCTTTATTAGCACCAAAGATAAGTTGTTTGCGATTGGCAGCGACGCGAGCTCCGGCGGAAAGGAATAATTGGCGATGCCAAAGACAGTAATTGATTGTGGCAATTGTGGACCGGACTACAACTCGGTTCGGCAGATGATTCAGGGCAACTTCGAGGCGGTGGTGCTACAGACGCACGGTCTGGAGGACACCCTGGAAACATTGGCTCAGCGTGACGTTGATTTGGTCACCGTGAACCGGAAACTTGATCGCGATTACAGCGACGGAATGGACGTTCTTCGCGGGATTAAGTCCGATGTCCGGTTCGCGTCGGTTCCCGTAATGCTCGTCACCAATTACGAGGAGCATCAGGCGGCGGCAATCGCTGAGGGTGCGGTTCAAGGCTTCGGAAAGCTAAGTGTCCGTGACGCAGCGACAATTGTCCTGCTCGAACCATTTTTGGGCTCGCGTAAGGCAGTCACAACTTGAACCACGCGTCGGCGTGGGCAATGCTGGGCTTGGCGATTGCGATTGGTCTGGTTTCGGGATTCCTGTTTGGTACCCAACCAAGTGTCAACGGACATTTGGCGCGCCAACTTGGGCATCCGTTGCAGGCATCAATTGTGTCCTTCGCAACTGGCACGCTGATTCTGGTCGTTGTCGCGATCGCGTTCGGCGTGTTCCCACCGCGATTGCGAGTTCCAATGGGAAGTTTGCCGTGGTGGAGTTGGGGTGGCGGTGCGATTGGCGTGCTGCTTGTCACCGCTTCATTGATCTTTGTGCCTCGCATCGGTTCGTTGCCCTGGCACGCCACCATTATCACCGGGCAATTGGTCGCAGCGTTGGTGCTGGATCACTTTGGGCTGCTGGGCAATGCACAGCAACCGATGTCGAGGATGCGGTGGGTTGGCTCGCTGCTGCTTGTCGTTGGTGTGGTGCTGATTTTTTGGGCGAAGACACGAGATCGATTGTCGATTTCAAAAGCACCGGTCGCCACGATTAACAAACAAGAAATCGAGGCTGGCGACGTACTGGGCAAGATTGACCACGTGCCCTAAGGTCGACTTTCGCACTTTTCATGCGACGAAGTCGCGTGGAGTAGAACAAATGTCCCAATTGTTCAGCCAGCACCGCTGGCTGGCGATGGCAATTGATTTTGACATGCGCGTATCCACTCCCGCCGCTGACCGGGGTATGATGTGGCTTGAGTAAAGATTTGGTCGCGATTTTGGCGCGATCAAGCAAGCCGCGCCACACAGACAACTTAGTTTTATGGCTCAGTGGTTTATTCAAAAAGACGAAGCCGAGTCGCTTGGGCCATTTTTACCAACCGAGTTGTTGGCGATGGTTCGACGCGGCACGGTGACCAAGGCTACCAAGCTGCGAAAAGATGATTCGCCTTGGTTCTGCGCCGCCGAAGTTGGCGGCTTATTCGAGGCGGCCGTCCGTCCGACGATTGTATTGCACTGCCCCGGATGTCACGCCGTCGTGCCTGAACCGCCCTGCATGTGTGCCCAATGCGGTCGCAATCTCGAAGTCGTTAAGCGCGAGATCATTGCCAACCGCATCCAATCTCCCGCCGAAGTCGCACGCGAGCATGGCGTGGGAGCCTCGATGCAATCTTGGCTCAGCAAAATCAAGCGAAAGCCAAGTTAAACTTAAGTGGTGCGTGCTTAGAACTTAAGCTCAGCACCGATGCTGATACCAACCATCAACACGTCGTCATCAATGTTGATCGTGCGACCGGTAGAGCGGCGAACACGGGTGTCGAATTGATCGATCGACGTTGCCACACCGGCTAGGTACCAAAGTTCGCCACCGGCTCGAACATGGAAGTCGTCAGTCAAGTAGTAGCGCAGTCCACTACTAAGCTCAAACAACCCTGCGATTTCTACATCGTCATCAAAATTGCGGACGACGGCTGCACCGGCGTTGCTCAGCTCAAACCTGTTTTCGGCGAAGTTGCCATAGATACCGGCTCGTGCACGCATGTCGCTCCAGACCTTGCAAGACATTGGGAACGTCATGTCCATACCAACCTGCCCACCGACCATCTTGTTCTCCACCGCGGAACGCAACAAGCCTTGCTGGCCTGACGCGATCACCGAGCGATAGAGATATTCTTCGTCGTAGTTGACGTAACGAAGTCCATATAGCAACTTGCAAATTTCCCAACCGATCAGCGTTTGGCTCGCCTCGAAGCTGAAGTAGTCGGCTTCGTAGCGTTGCGACTGGAAGATTGCGTTGTTGAAAGTGGACAATTGCGCGGCGACAACGCCGGACCGGGGTCGTAAGAACGTACCAATACCGCCCGTTGGTGAAGACAGGTCGTTTTGTTCGTCCCATTCGAGTGGACCCGTGAACGAGGCCTCGACTCCATTGCGACAATCCGGCACCATGCCCATCGTCACACGGGCACCCAGTTCGTAGTCGAAGTCATCGAGCGCGAAGTTCGGTGACCGCGTGTAGTTATCAACGTTCCGGTTGGTCACATACAACGCATCAAATGACGAGTAGATGTACGGATTGCAAACCGGACCGCAAGCGTTGCCCACGTATCCATTGGAGCCATAGCTGCGTCCACAGTTTCCGCTTGCGCAGCCACCGCCGCAGTTGCCGTTGGCACATGAGCCACCGGCGTAACCGCTGTAAGCCTGCGAATGCGGCATCGTGGTCAAGCTGGGGTCGGCCATCATCTGTGACATCGTCGGCACCGACGACGAATCAACGATTTGGTAGCTGCCGCCTTCGTGTTGAATGACGCCGCCACCACCCATCATCGGTGGGCTAACGATTGTTTCGCCCGGAGCCAGAGGAATGTCGGTCATCGGCATTCCCATCTCAGGGCTATGCATGCCGGTTTGGGCCGTGGCTGAAATCGCCAAACACGCAGTTGAACCGGCTGTCGCGAGCATCGCAAACAACATTCGCCGGCCAGCGTTTCGAATTGTTTTTGTCGTCACCATTGGGAGACCTCAATACTTCCTTAACGCCCATGAGCTTCGCCAAGAATCAGCTTGGCTCGTGGGATTGGATTACGTGTAGTGTTTGCGATTGAAATGAAACGATTCAGAAAATTCCGCTGCGATCAACGGACCTTTAACTTGTCTACTACCGGCATCAAACAGGCGGAGCGAACCATCCTGAGAGCTTGCTTTGCGGACTCGTCGCTGGTGCAGGTGCCTTCGACGATCATTTTGCCTTGTTCGTGGCGGACTTGGATGACCGAACCCGGAATCGCTATGCGCGCCGAGTTCGATAGAGCGATTGCGGCTTCGTTGAGGTCGGTCGCATCACTGCGAACTGCCGAACCAACCCGGACCTCGTAAACTTCGGGGTCCTGATTGGCAAAGCTGCCCGACCCATCAAGTTTGTTGACCCAAATCGCAACGTGCGCCACACCGTCTCCGGTGCCAATCAATTGAACCTGAGATGCTCCCGCAGCGATAACGCTGCAGACCGCGCCGTTCTCGACTTGAACTTTTTGGATCGCGCCCTTGACGCCTAATGTGCGTACTTCAGTCCGTTTTAGCGCAATCGACTCGACTGGTGCCTTTTGGAATAATTTCGCTGACGCTAGTTTTGACCCCGGCGTGGCAACGGCTTCGGCATAGCTGGCGACCGGTCCAGCCGACTTGCTAGTCGTCGAACCGGCGCGTTCGATCGCCAACGGCAACGAACCCACATCGACGCGAGGTCGCGAACCCTTGACCAGACGAGCGTCGCTTGTTGCGGCCGTAGCCGAACCTTGCGATGTCGCGTCGGGCAGCGGCACCAGAATCATCTTGGCGGCATGAACGGGTCGCGCCACCGAAGCAGAGCGATCAAGCGAGTCCGACGGCCTCGCTGGGTCGCCGCTTTGCCTGCGATGTTCGTCACCGCGAACCACCGCCGCGAACGAACCCTTCGTCGAACGCTTTTTGGTTGTCTCAACGGTATCCTCGTCTGATAGCGAAAATGAGACGGGCCCTTCGACCTTCGCCACGGCGACTGTCGGCGTCGCGATCATAGCAACCTTGAGCGGTGCGACGACCGGCTCGATCTCCGCTGCAACGACAGGCAACGATGGCGGCGGCGTTGGCAACGCCAGTTTCTCGACGATTGGTTCGGCGTTGATTGTCGGTGCGAGGAAGGTTGCATCGGCGACGCTGGCCGCCAAAGGATTGGCCTTGATCGTGTTGGCAACCGGATCGAGCAGCGGTTCGATTTGCGGTGCAATCACAATCGGCACCAACCGGATCGTACTTGCCGATGAGTCGCCTTGGGACTGTGCCTCCACTGCATCTCCCGACGCAAGTTGCACACCGCCGACAGCTGACAGCAAACGTGCCGCCGGGCCCGAATTCGGAGACAGGCCGTCGACGCGAACAGGCTGGCAAAACGGATTTAGCTGAGGCCTGCTAGACCTTCCCGTCGCATCGACGCTAAGCGGCAATGGAGGCATGCTCAAGACATCTGCGGCACTCAAGCTGCAGAGTTTTTGTAGGTCGCTGTCCGGTGACCCAAGCGTCGCCGGTAGTGCTGTGATCAGCATTGCCGCTAGCGTCGCTCGCTTTGGTTGGTGCCACCGCCTGCACCGATTCATATCTCGCCCACGCATGCTGCATCCTTGGATTGGATATTCGCGTGGATGCACCCCCCTTGAACTTGGCGCATCCTAATTTGGTCGCAAACACATGTGACTTATCGCGATTTCCGCGTTTAAATCGTCTGCGTAGTAACCACCCGAGATTCGTTATCGGAAGTCCGATCAACGCGACATTAGCGATTCTGCCAGATGAAGCCGTGGTAACGTTCAATCGGGTCACAACACCGGCGCGGATCAAAACGATTCAACGGCCGTTTTGCGGCCGAACATCCATTCGGCAATTGTACGAACAGCCTTCGAGATCGCGTTGAGTGTTGTTGACATCTGCCTTGCGGGGGTGGCCCCAGTCGCATGGCAATGATCTTGGATTCTTTGTTTCCGTCGAGAACTTTCTTGGATAGCTCAACGAATCGCTGTCTGATGTTCTCGACGGTCTTGGTACAACTAGAAAAAGCTTCGGCAATTTGAGCATCCGTCCACGCCGGACCGACTGCATCAGCCTTGAGCATTATTTGAGCGCGGCGAACTTTTTGACCGGTGCCCTTGAGCTTGCCAAACAACTCCGAACAAACTTTGCGTTCCGAATCCGTCAACCGAACGATACACTTCTTCTCACTCATCACAGCACCCTCCTTGGATTAGAACTCGATCTGCAAATCAGCGCCGACGGGCCTTGGTGCTGTCCCAAAGTGCAGGTTTGTTATGTGAATTCCAGTTGTCAAAAAGTGACTGGAGCCGGACGACAGTATCGGGCTGACTGGCAGCGAGATCCGTTTTCTCCGACAGATCGCTCGCGAGATCGAACAACTCGGGTGGACCCCTGCGGTCGCGGTTGAGTACAAGCTTCATGTCGCCGTCGCGAACGGCCCAGCCGCTGCCATACAACCAATACAGCGTCTGGTGCGGGCGTGCGGTGTCATTACGGGAAAGAAAGGGTATCAGATTGACGCCATCAAGCGTTTTCTCGGTAGGCAGCGGGAGTCCCGCCATTGCCAGAGAGGTGGCGAAGAGGTCGAGCGAGATCACGGGCTGCTCATATTTGACGCCCACCGGCAATACTTTTGGCCAGCGCATCAAGAACGGCACGCGAATGCCGCCTTCATAAACTTCCTGCTTGAAACCACGCAGCGGCGTGTTGTCATGTTTTTCTTCTCCTCCGTTATCGTTGATGAACACAACGAGGGTGTTTTCCGCGAGCTGGTTGCGGTCCAGCGCATCGAGCACCTTACCAACGTTGCGGTCCAGCGCGATGGTCATCGCGGCGATTGTATCGAACAACTTCTTACCGCCGCCGACTTTCGCAATGTCCTCGGGCAGGGTAGCTCGCGGACCGTGGGTCGCGTTGAAAGCTAAGTACAGGAAAAACGGCTGGTCCTTGTAACGATCAATACAATCGACCGCACGGTCCGCGAATAGATCGGTGGTGTATTTGAAATCTTCGGCTCCGGGAACGATCTTACGATCAAGCATCAGCGCGTTATGAAACTTCGGATCCGGCATCGGAAAATAGCTGCGGGCACCGCCGACGAAGCCGTAGAAATCATCAAACCCGTACTCGCACGGATGGAATTCCGGATCCCATCCGAGATGCCATTTTCCGACAGTGATGGTGCGGTAGCCTGCGGGCTTGAGGGCGGCCGAGTGCATTGTCTCATCAAGCGGCACGCCCTCGACGGCGACGTTTTTTAAGGTCCATCCGGGTTTATCGTGGATAGGCAGGATGTGCTGTTGGATTTTTTGAGGGATGGCTCCCGTGTCCAGAGTGACTGAAGGACGATCCTGTGCCGTACAATTGACCTGCCGGGTGAAGCGGACTAAAGCTCTGCGGGG
>JBGSVE010000065.1:0-172358 GCA_041753075.1 Pirellulaceae bacterium | reverse complement strand
GACGAGGACGGTCTTCGCTGCTGCGCTCGCGTTCGGGGCCACGTTCGCCGCGGTCGTCTTCAGACACCATGGCGGCCATCTCGTCTTCGAGACCAAGTTCTTCGAGCGCCTTGCGCCGGCTGAGCTTGACGCGGTCGTGCTCATCAACATCGATGACCAAGACCTTCATCGAGTCGCCCACACCAACGACCTTGTCGACGCTGCTGATGTAGCCGCTGGATAGTTCGCTGATGTGAACCAATCCATCACGACCAGGCAGAATTTCGACAAACGCACCGAAGTCTTTGATGCTGCTGACCACGCCGTCGTAGATCTTGCCGATCTGGACGGTTGCGGTGCAGGCTTCGACTTGTCGCATCGCTTCGGCGGCGGCTTCGCGGTTGGCGCTAGCGACCAAAACGGTACCGTCATCATCGACTTCGATAACCGTGCCGGTTTTTTCCTGGATGCTACGAATGTTTTTGCCGCCGGGACCAATCAATGCACCGATCTTGTCAGGCGAAATTTTGGTCCGCAGCAACCGTGGTGCTGTCGGTGCGGTTTCGCGGCGGGGACGCGAAATCGTGGTCAACATCTTGCGCAGAATCTCGATCCTAGCTTCGCGTGATTGCTTGAGCGTGGCACGGATAATGTCATCGTTGATACCGGTGACCTTCAGATCGAGTTGGATACCGGTGATACCGTTTTGGGTTCCGGCGATTTTGAAGTCCATGTCGCCGTAGTGGTCTTCGTCGCCAAGAATATCGGTCAACAAGCACCAATTATCATCCGAGCTGCGAACGAGGCCGACCGAAATTCCGGCGACGGGGTTCGTGATCGGAACACCTGCGGCCATCAGACCCAGCGTCGCTCCACAAACCGACGCCATCGAGCTACTGCCGTTGGATTCCAAGATGTCGCTGATAACACGAATCGTGTAGGGGAATTCTTCGGGCGAAGGTAATACTGGTGCAACGCTTCGTTCAGCCAGCGCACCGTGACCGATTTCTCGTCGTCCAGGGCCACGAATCGGACGACATTCGCCGACCGAGAATGAAGGGAAGTTGTAATCCAGCATGAATTTCTTGCTGAATTCTTCTTGCAAACCATCGACGCGTTGTTCATCGCGTGCGGTTCCCAGTGTGATGGTAACTAGCGCTTGAGTTTCGCCACGTTGGAATAACGCTGAACCGTGAACGCGAGGCAGCAAGTCGGTTTCGCAATAGATCGGACGCAGGCTGACGCGATCACGACCATCGGGACGCGTGCCGGCAAGAATCAAGTCGCGAACGATCTTTTCCTCGAATTCGTGCCAGACGGACTTGAAGCGTCCCGCATCGATTGCACCTTGTGCGGAGGGATCGGGAATGACTTCGCTCATCGCGCGATCGCGAAGTGAGCGAACGGCGGCGGCGCGGTCGGCCTTGCCGGTCGTCTGCTTGGCTTGCTTGAAATCTTCGTAGTACGCCCCACAGAGTCGATCCATCAGTCCATCATCGGCGGGCGCGGTGTAAGCGCGTCGTGTCGGATTGACTTTCGCTAACAGCTCGTTCTGCAGATCGATAACTTCGCGAATGGTGGCATGAGCAAAATGAATCGCTTCCATCATTTCGTCTTCGGGCATTTCCTGGGCAAAGCCTTCGATCATCGCGACTTGATCTTTTGAGCCGCTGACGATCATGTCCAGCTCGCTGCCTTCGAGATCGCTGTGTGTCGGAAAGGCGACAAGTTGGCCATCGATTTTGCCTACGCGAACCGAGGCAATCGGCCCTTCGAACGGTAGCGTACTGATTAGCAACGCGGCGGCGGCACCGTTCATTGCCAAGATGTCGCCATCGTTTTGCATGTCACTCGAGGCGACAAACGATTGAATCTGGACTTCGTCCTGGAAGCCCTTGGGAAACAAAGGCCGAATGGGCCGATCCATCAACCGACTGGACAACGTTTCCTTGGTACTGGGTCGACCTTCACGCTTCAAAAATCCACCGGGGAACTTGCCCGCAGCGGCCAATCGCTCGCGGTAATCGCAAGTCAGCGGAAAGAAATCGATACCTGGGCGAGGCGAGCCGGTGGCGACCGCCGAGATGACGACGGTTTCGCCGTACTGAACGATTACGCAAGCTTCGGCTTGCTTGGCCAATTGGCCGGTCTCAAACGACAACACGCTGTTGCCAATTTTCTTTTCAACACGAAACTTCTGAGGATTCATTTTCTTCTTTTCCTTACTTCCAAACATCACATTAAAACTGGACACAATAGGTCTGTGGGCGAAAGTGCCAATGCTTCGCCCTGGTTGCTGCCGATAGAGTCGCCTCCTGCGAACTATTGGCCCAATGGGCCAGAGAAAAGGCCACAGCCGGGCGTCGGCGTGAAGATCAGCAGCAATCCGCAACCAACAATCCCTTCTGCACAAGGCCCCCGCTGCGTTGGGGCCGTGCTTTTCGACGCGGCCCGTTTCAAGACAGGAGCCGCCGCATCACTTGCGGATATTAAGCGTTCCGATGATATCGAGATACCGCTTCGGGTCTTCCCCGCGAACGTAATCCAGCAAACGACGTCGTCGGCTGACCAAACCCAGCAGACCGCGACGCGATGAGTAATCACGTCGATGAGTTCGCATGTGCTCCGTCAAACCATTGATTCGTTCGGTCAATACCGCAATTTGCACTTCCGGCGAGCCGGTGTCATTTTCGGCATGGCGAAATTCGCCAATTACCACCTGTTTACGTTCTTTAGTGATCGTCATTCGCGTCTCTTTTACACAAAACTATTAAGTTCAAGGGCATAAGTGTAGCCATCCGTGACGGCGATGCAACGCCAAATTCAACTTGGCGGAGTTGCCAAAACTCGTCCGCGACTGGCCAGATATTCGCCAATTTCGTCCGCCAACTGATCCGGGCTGCGACCATCACCGGCCGACAAATGGATTTCGGGCCTCAGCGGTGCCTCATAAGGATCGCTAATCCCTGTAAAGTGCTTAATTTCTCCGGCGCGAGCCTTTTTATACAGTCCTTTGGGGTCGCGCGATTCGCAGATTTCGATCGGCGTGTCGACAAACACCTCGACAAAGTCTCCCACCTCGCCAGACTGCTCGATTTGCCTGCGAACTCGATCGCGATCAATTCGATAGGGGCTGACGAAGGCAGTCAACACAATCAGACCCGAGGCGACGAACAACCCGCTGACGGCGGCGACCCGGCGAATGTTTTCTTCGCGGTCAATCGCCCCGAACCCAAGCCCAAAACGACCCGCAAACTCCTCGCCATGCTGCTGCACCAAAGCCGCCGGAGGCGCACACAAGCCGTGGCGGACATTGTCGCCATCGAGCAACGTGGTCATCACGCCGCGCCGGACCAGCAATTCATCGAGCGCGTTGGCAATCGTGCTTTTGCCACAACCGCTCAGGCCGGTCAACCAAATCACGGTGCCGCGTTGGCGCAGTCGGGCCTCGCGATCTTGGCGGGAGATGGCCGTGGCATGCCAAACAATAT
The DNA here is from genome assembly GCA_041753075.1 of Pirellulaceae bacterium. Lineage (GTDB taxonomy): Bacteria > Planctomycetota > Planctomycetia > Pirellulales > Pirellulaceae > UBA6163. The sequence goes on along the minus strand of JBGSVE010000065.1, from coordinate 168,888 downwards.
TTTCTCGATCAGTCATTGCGAAATGGTTAAAGCGCGCAAAACGATTACATGGCAAACCGGACGCTGAACATCCTTTTAGTTATCGTTATCATATCGCGAATGCAAGATGTGTTGCGAACCGGCGGCAAGATGAAGCGAGAGATATGGCGACCTATTTGTTGGTGCGATCAGGGCCGGAGGCGGGACGGCAATTTCCGTTGAACCCAGACCGTCCGATGCACATTGGCCGCGGCGACAGTTGCGAGGTGATACTCAGCGATCCGGGCAGCAGCCGCTTTCACGCCGTGATCTATTTCGAAGACGACCAATGGCACTTGCGCGACACCGCCAGCCGCAACGGCACGCTTGTCAACGGCCAGAAAACCGATCACGCGATGCTGCTGGACCAATCGATTGTCACCGTTGGCAAAACAGACATCGTGTTGGTCGAGCGGTCGGAGCTCTCCGTCCACGATTCCAATTCACAGACGATCGTGCTGGACCACCAAATGGGCTCGCCGGATCTTGTCGAAGAATCATTTTCAGCACTGGAAACGCTACGTGACAATGTTTTTGTCGGCCAATTGGTCGACTTATACACGCTCAGCCTGCAGATGTACGATAGTGACAACCCCGATGAAGTGATTGATATATCGGTCGAGCTCCTGCGGAGCAGAACGGGTGCCGATGTGGTCGGTTTCTCGGTTGATGGCGGTGACAACCGCTTGACGCCGCAACGAGTCGTACCCACCGAAGCGACCCATATTCTTCGCGACGATCGTCAATTGGCCAAACGCGTATTGCGAAACGGAGAAGCGTTATGGGTCAAGGGATCACTGGATACATCCGGTTCAACGCCGGCTTGGCTGGATGCGATCTTTGTTCCACTGCTCAGCCGCGATGGGGTCGTCGGCGTGATGCACTTGTATCGTGCCCAATCGCGATTTGATCGCGGCCATTTCGAGTTGGCGGTGCCGGCGGGCCGCTTGATTGGTGCCGCGATCTCGCGAATCAATCAAACCGGCAGCCTGAAGGCCGCAGCCCAACGCAACGCCGATCGAAATGCCGACAGCGCCGAGATCGTTGGTAACAGCGCACCGATGGCCAGACTGAAGGAAAAGATTTCGCGAGTCGGTCGCGCCAGCGGCTCGGTTTTGATTCGCGGCGAAAGCGGTGTGGGCAAGGAACTGGTAGCCCGCGCCGTGCATCGCGCCAGCCCACGAGCCACACGACCGATGCTGACGGTGAACTGCGCCGCAATTCCACGTGATCTTGTTGAAAGCCAATTGTTCGGGCACAAGAAAGGATCGTTCACCGGTGCCGACGCCGATCATAGCGGTTGGTTCCAACAGGCCCATACCGGCACGCTGTTCCTTGACGAAGTTGGCGAGCTGACGATCGACGCCCAAGCCAAGCTGCTGCGAATTTTGGAAGGCCATCCGTTCCTGCCCGTTGGCGGCAGCCAGCAGATACTTGTCGATGTACGCGTGATCGCCGCAACCAATCGCGACCTCGCCGAGTTTGTGCGTGAACGAAGATTTCGCGAAGACTTGTTCTACCGACTCAGCGTCTTTGAATTACTGGTGCCGCCCCTGCGCGATCGCGAAGAGGACATCAATGTGCTCATGCAATATTTCTTTGAACATTTTCGCGTCGAACATCATCGTCTCGGCTTGAGCTTGTCAAAAGCCGCCAGCGAGCGATTGTTACGTTATCAATGGCCGGGCAACGTACGCCAGCTTCGCAATGTGATCGATAGCGCAGTCGTGATGGCTGACGATCCCGAGGTCTTGCCGTCGGACCTGGGATTGCATGACGCCGGCGTCGACGAATTGGACACGTTGCGAATCGACAAATGGGAGCGTCGCCTCATCAACAAGGCACTCGAACGAACTGGCGGCAGCGTGCCCGACGCCGCCGAACTGCTTGGCATCAGCCGCGCCACTGCTTACCGCAAGATCACCGAATATGAAATCAACCGCTAAGCGACCGATCGCAATTCTTTCGGCACCCGGCTCGCGCGGTGATGTCAACCCAATGGTCGCCATCGGCGCGGAACTCAAGCGCCGGGGAATCGAAGTGGTGATCTCTCTGGCCGAACAATATGCACCTTCCGCCGCAGCGGCTGGAATCGTCGCTGAGCCCGTCGTGTCCAGCGAAGCATTCAACGCGATGCTCAATGACCCCCAAGTCTGGAAACCATTATCGGGAGTGCGCGCGCTCCTCCGCGATGCGGCCGCGAAGTTTGTCGATCCGCATTTGGAGGTGATTGCCAAACATCATCGTCCAGGACGCACCGTGTTGGTCGCTCATCCACTGGACTTTGCCTCGCGTATCTACCATGACCATGATTCGTCAACGCCGCTGGCGACGGTGTTACTTTCGCCTGCCATCGTGCGAAATTTTGGGAACCCGGCGAGGTTGACGTCGTGGTGGTTTGAACCTCGTTGGCCACCGTTGCTGGTGAAGTCCGCGTTCGCGCTGGCCGATCGATTCATTGTTGATCCGTGTCTTTGTCCTGCGATCAACGCGGCGCGGCGGCGATATGGCCTGGAGCCTGTTCGCCGCGTATTTGATCGATGGTGGTTGTCGCCGGACTTGATCGTTTCGATGTACCCGACCTGGTTTGGCGAACCGATTCCGCGCGGCACGGCGTCGATTGTGGGTGTCGGCTTTGCGTTGCCCGATCAAATGCGGAGTAAGCCGGCGGAGCGTGACGCCATCTTCTTCACTTCAGGCACGGCGCATCGTCATGGAAAAGATTTTTTTCTGAACGCAATCGATGTCTGTCAGCAGTTAGGCAGGCGCGGCATTTTGGCAACCTCGCATCGCGAACAATTGCCTGAGGTGCTACCAGATCACATCACTTCAATCGGCTATGAGCCGCTCGAGCCGGTCTTGCGCAGGTGCGTCGCGATGGTGCATCACGGCGGCATTGGTACCACCGCGATGGGACTGCGAACGGCGTGTCCGCAATTGATTTGCCCCCTGGCATTTGATCAATTCCATCACGCGGATCGCGTCGCTGAACTCGGCGTCGGCCTGGGCTTTGGTGGTAATCCTTGGCGGCGATCCAACCACGTTGTCAAGCAAATGGCTGGCATGCTCTACCAGGTCATTGAATCACAAAGCATGACGCAAAAATGTGCCCAGTACGCTGCCCGTAACGAAGACTTCGAGGGAGCAATCAACGCTGCCAACGAGATCAATGTGTTGCTTTCACTGGGGAAAAATTACGCGGACGAAATGGCAAAGCTACTTGCCAACGTACTATAGTCCTGCGTCATCAGCGAAATACGCCGCTCGCGATGACACGAAGATTCCAACTTCAAGACAAGCGGCCAACGATTCGCACTGGGTAGAGAAAATGAAGAAGTTTATGATGGTTTTTGCAGCGCTAGCGCTGCTGGTCAGTCCTGTGTTGGCTGAAACGGCTGTGGCCGAGAAGACGATTGTCGAAACCGCTGTCGGTGCCGGCAAGTTCAACACGTTGGTTGCCGCCGTGAAGGCCGCAGGCTTGGCCGAAGCACTCAGCGGCAAAGGTCCTTTCACCGTGTTCGCGCCGACCGACGAAGCATTTGCCAAATTACCTAAGGGCACTGTCGAGACTTTGCTGAAGCCCGAAAACAAGGACAAGTTGGTCGCGATCCTGAAGTATCATGTTGTTTCCGGCAAGTACCCCGCTGCGAAAGTTGTCAAGAGCCAATCGTTGGAAACTTTGCAAGGTGACAAGTTGATGATCAAAGTCACCGACGACGGTGTAATGATTGATAAGGCGAAGATCGCGGCAACGGATGTAATGTGCAGCAATGGCATCATTCACATCATCGACAGCGTCGTTTTGCCGCCTGAGTAATCGCTCTTCGACTCTCATTCAGATGTTTCCCTAAGTTTGATTTTTACTCTTCGACCTGGGGCAAATCGTCAAGCGATTCCAGTCCAAACAACTCCAAGAATCGCTGGGTCGGATAGTAAGTTGAAACAGTACGCGAGCTCTCGGGCTCGCGTATTCGTTTCAATTCCAGCAGACGGCGTCGGACAAGCTGGCTAAGTAAACTGACTGATTCCTTGCCACGCTGGTCCTGAACTTTCTCGCCGGTGATTCCCGGTTGGTAGGCGACTAGCGACAACACTTCGACCGCACCCTGCGAGAGTGTAGTTTCGCGAACTTTCCCGTAAAAGGCGCGACGTATCGTTTCCAAATCATCTGCGACGCCAAGTCGTATGCCATCAGCGTCTCGCAAGATTCTCAGCGCCTGCTCGTTGCTCTCATAGTGATCATTGAGCCGCCCGATCTCGGCTTTGATGTCGGCTTCGGTTACGTCGCGCATCAGCACAGCGAGTTCGGACTCACGAATGGACCGCCCATCGGTATGTCCAATGAATAGCGCGCCTTCAATGATCGACGCCAACGTCGCGTCGGCCTCATCGGCAAAACCGGTAGCTTCGTTCTGACCAGAAATTTCTGCTGGATTTTCGCTGTCATCAGTCGCGGTATAATCCTCTGCGGTGGCAGGCGTCGTCCGCGCGACCACGTGGGCATAAGCCTGGCCCAATTCCTCCAATGACAATTCTTGCCACGATCCATCATCCGGTTGACCTGCTTCGTCATCCATCATTCGCTCTTTGTGCCGGGTCAGGGCTTGATGCCTACCATCAAGCCAAGATTAACGCGACTGGCCGCGAGAAATGTAAATTGAACGGAACCCAACCCAACGGATTCGAGCAGGTTCTGCGTTTCTTTAATGGAGCGCATGCGCCCGTGCCGGGTCGCCAAGTGCAAACGTAGCGCTTCGATGGTTTCGGACAATCGCGGCTTAGCCGGTCCGCGAAACAAGTCGATCACGACCAGCCGTCCGCCGCTGGCAAGTGCGCCAATCGCTTTGGAAAGGATCGTTGCCGCCAGCTCCGGTGTAGCGATATGTAATCTCTGGGCGATGACGGCAATGTCAAACTCGTTCTGTGGCAATTCTGCGGATTCGGGTGCAGCGGTTATCGGCAGGAAACGGTCCGCGAGATTGATCGAAGTCGCATTTCGATCGGCCGCAACAAGAGCCGCTCCATGGTCTACCGCTACCACGCGGGCTGTCGAATCGCGATAGGCCATCGCACAGCTCCACACGGCCGAGCCGCAACCGAGGTCAAGGATTTTGAGTGGCTTGGCCGCAGGATCGGGGGAATCGTCGCTTGAACCAATGTCAAGGATTTCGGCAGCCTGGATCGCCGAGGGTGTATGAATCCACTGCGTCGCGGCGACCGAATCAAGATAGTCAAGATCACTCGGTGCGACTTGTTGTTGTTGCAATCTTGATACCAAATGGCTCCAGCCCGAGTCGCCTAAATCGATGTCGTGTTGACAAAGCAATTGCATCACGGGTGCCAGGGCATGGTCGTCACCGTAGCGCTCGATCACATTCATCGCCACCAAGCAATCAATCGTCAGCTCGATGGTTTCTTGAGATAACGAAAGCGCCTGAGTCAATTGTGTGATTGTCTTTTGACCGCCGCGAAGTTGGTCGAACAATCCAATTTCGCGCGCCGCTCGCAGCACGTGTCCAGCGGCATTGATTTGCATCAATTCCTGGTAACGATCGAGCGTGCGATCCTGAGTTGACATCGTTTCGGTCCTCACTACGCGGACGTTGTTGGCATGTTCTTGCCAAGTGCGTTTGCGACCAAGCGACAACGATCCATCATGAGCGCGAACCCTTTGAAGTCCATCGATTGATATCCATCGCTGGCCGCGTTTTGCGGATCGGGATGAACTTCAACAATCAACCCATCGGCACCGGCGGCGATCGAAGCGACGGCCAAGTCGGTAACCAGATAGGTATGCCCCGTGCCGTGACTCGGATCGACAATCACCGGCAAGTGCGTCTTGCGATGTAGATATGGCACGCTGGCCAGCGGCAGTGTAAATCGCGTGTGCGATTCAAAGGTGCGAATCCCGCGCTCGCACAGCATCACGCGACTGTTGCCTTCGTTGAGAATGTACTCGGCCGCGAGCAGAAACTCATCCATCGTTGCCGAGGGACCGCGTTTGAGCAGAACCGGGCGATCGACTCCGCCGACGGCTTCGAGCAAGCGATAGTTCTGCATGTTGCGCGCACCGACTTGCAACACATCGCTGTATTTCGCAACCAACTCGACATCGTCGGTGCTGACGACTTCGGTGACAACGGCCAGTCCCGTTTCCTGCCGCGCCGTCGCCAGCATCTTGAGGCCCGCTTCTTTCAAACCCTGAAAACTGTAGGGACTTGTTCGCGGCTTGAAGGCACCACCGCGCAGCGCTGTCGCGCCCGCCGCCTTGACCGCCTTGGCCGTACTGACAATTTGTTCTTCGCTCTCGACGCTGCAAGGGCCGGCGATTGTGCCGATGATGTTGCCCCCGGCGGAAAAGCTACCGCAGGTGACGGTCGTCGGCTCGCTTCGCAACTCGCGGCTGGCCATCTTGTACGGTGCGAGAATCGGCATCACCGACGCCACACCCTCGCACACCTCGAGTGCTTCTTTGGCGTGTTCACGCTCTTCGCCGACAACTGCAATGACGGTCCTTTCGGTCCCGACAATCACGTTTGCCTTGAGACCAAGTTCACCGACTTTCTTCACGGCGGCATCGACCTGTGTCTGCTTCGCCCCCGGTTCCATCACCACAATCATGGGTTAATACTCGCCAAATTCCGAAAAGTTGCTGGATTACTTGACGCCTAGCGTGGCACGAAACGGCATATTTGAAAAGCGGACGAGGGACAGGGAAGCAAAATTACGGCCCGCCGCCGCAGTCCGCCAGTCCGCCAATGGTTGCGTCGCGCACCGGAGCGACTACCATGCGGTAAAAACGTCGCCCCCCAAACCCGAAAAGTTATTGTCCCATGCGGGTTTTGATCGGCCACACTTATTACACGCAGCGAGGTGGCGAAGACGTTGTTTTTGAGGACGAAGCCAGCCTCCTGGAAGCCAGTGGCCATGAGGTCACTCGGTATTCGGTATCCAACGACGATCTCGGCTCAAGTCCGGCCACTTTGGCGATCAATACGGTCTGGAATTGCGAGTCGGCGCGAAAAGTTTCCGCGCTCGTTAATGAGCATCGAATCGAGGTCGCTCATTTTCACAACATTTTCCCCCAGCTTTCGCCATCGGTGTTTCAGGCCGCGCATAAAGCGGGAGCTGCGGTTGTCAAAACGCTGCATAACTTTCGTGTACTGTGCCCCAAAGCCGTCTTCTTTCGCGACGGCAAGCCATGCTTTGATTGCCAAGTTTCAACACTCAAGCTTCCCGCAATTCGGCACGGTTGCTACCGCGACAGCCGACCGGCGACCGTCGTATCGGCATCACTCTCCGCGACCCATCGCTGGCTGAGAACCTATCGCGACTCGGTCGATGCATTGATCGCTCCGACGCATTATGTGAAGGAAAAGTACGAGTCGTCGCGTTACCCGTTGTGCCCGATCCACGTGAAGCCGCATTTCATTCATCACGATCTCGGCTTTGCCACCGGTGCTGGCGGATTTGCCTTGTATGTCGGACGGATATCAGACGAAAAGGGGTTGGTCACACTGTTAAACGCGTCACGATCGGTTCCCCAGGTTCCGCTTAAAATCGTTGGCACCGGTCCGCTCGAAGGTCTACTCGATTCGCTGCCCGATCATATCCAATGGCTTGGCAAGCTCGAGCAACACGATGTCTATCACCTAATGGGCCAAGCGGCGTGCGTGGTGGTACCTTCGGATTGTGGCGAAACGTTTGGGCGAGTTGTCGTCGAAGCATTTTCGCGCGGCACACCCGTGATCTGTTCGGCGCACGGTGGCCAAGCGGAAATCGTGAAGCCGCATGTGGGAGATCAGTTCGTTCCTGGCGACGCGTCAGATTTGGCGACGAAGTTGGCGGCGTTTTTTCATTGCCAGACTTCGATTCTCAATCGTCGCCAAGCGGCTCGCGAGGAGTTTCTTTCGCACTACACATCTGCCCTTAACTACGATCGGATGATGGAGATCTATGAATTCGCTCGCCACCGGAATCGATCCACCAAAGCTGGTCATCACAACCAGTTGGGATGATGGATTTCCGTCGGATCGACGACTGGCTGATTTACTTACGCAGTTTGGTTTGTCCGCGACGTTCTACATTCCCCGAAATTCGCAACGCGAGACATTGTCCGAATCGGGGGTCGCTCGGCTCGCTGTGCAATTCGAAATCGGTGCGCATACGCTGGACCACCTCAGCCTGCGAACACTCGACGACGCTACGGCACACGAACAAATCGCGGGTTCCAAACAATGGGTCGAGCAAGTCACCGGGAAACCGTGTTTGGTGTTTTGTCCACCGCTGGGAAAGTACCACCGTCGCCACGTCACCATGATTGGACAATCCGGCTATCGCGGTTTTCGGACCGTCGAAATGGCATCGACATCAACGCCTCGGGTCGCCGGCGGTTTGATTGAGATGGCGACGACCATTCAAGCCCATCCGCATCAGCCTTTGGCCTATCTCAAAAATGCGTTACGTCGCCACCGCTTCGCAGCCATATTGAAGTCGTTAACAACCTGGACAACGGCAAACTGGGAAAGTCGGGCAGACCCATTGATCCATGATGCACAACGCCATCACGGCGTTTTTCATCTCTGGGGACACTCCTGGGAAATCGATGAACACGACCAATGGAAGCCGCTCGAAGTGGTGTGCCGCAGGTTGGGTGAATTGGTCCAGTCGGGTCAAGCTGTGGCGATGACCAATGGCGCGCTGTGCCAACGAATCAGCGAGCATCAAGGAGCACGAGGTTGAATAAGATTATCCGCGAGTTGGCGCGAAGTGTGCGAGATCTGGCGCTGCAGCTTGGACTTGGTCCCAAGCTTAACGAAGACAATCGACGCGTTCTCGAGAAGTCGATTTTCCCCGTTCTCAGTGCTGATCCGAGCGTCAATCGAATTCTATTTGTCGGTTGTCATTGGTACACGTGGCACTATCCCAAGCTGGTGCCGGGAAAAGAGTTTTGCACCCTCGAGATCGATCCGCGGCGGGCGCGATATGGCGCATCGCACCACATCATTGATTCAGTTGAAAATGTCGAGCAACATTTCCAGGCGTCTTCGATCGACGTCATCATGATCCTGGGCGTGATCGGTTGGGGACTAGACGACCCCGTGGCGATCGAATCGTCATTGGCAGCTTGCCAGAATTTACTGCGCGGCGGCGGGATGTTGATACTGGGGTGTGACGAAGTTCCCGAGCACACGCCGGTCGATTTGCAACAGTCGGCAACGCTGCAATCGTCAACGCCGTTTGTTTTCCCAGGTTTGCAAACGTCACGTTATCGTTGTGAAGGTGACTTGAAGCACACGTTTCTGTTTTTCACAAAATGATGCGCCGTGACAACGCGGCGATCTGCTCCGCGGATGTCTGCGGCGTCCGCTGAGCAACGGCCAACCGCGCGGCCTGGCGCATTTGCATCCGTTGTTCGCTGGACCGAGCGGCCCAATCATCTAGCGCAGTTTCCAGTGTTCTCTCATCCGCTGGATCGTATCGATAGCCGCTATGAAGTGGCTGAATCAATGTTTCGCAGCTTTGTGCTTTGTCGCTGCCAATAACGACCAACCCCGAGTGCATGGCTTCGTCGACGACCAAACCCCATTCATCGCCGAGGGTTGGAAACCACATCAATTCATGATCGCGATAGGCAGCCTGAATCTGTGATGAATCGCAATTGCCTCGGAAATCTACCGCTAAATTCTCTGGCAGCGACCGTCCACGCAGCGAATTCTCAAGCGGACCACTGCCGACAAGTTCCCACTGGACTTTACACTCGGCATGATCTTTGGCCCAGCGAACCAGTTGGTCGAGCGCGACTCCGACGCCTTTGCGCTCAATGAGTTGACCAACGGTCAGCAACCGAATCGCACCCGGCGTGACTGGGGAATCTTGCAGCTCGCCACGATAGGGCTTGCTCGGATCGGCGGCGTAGATCCAAAGCGACATGCGGTCTTCTGCGGCGCCCAGTCCAGCGAGGTATCGTCGGCAACTTTCGCCGTGATACGTTACCGCGTCCGCTCGCCGCACCAGCCATTTGCGAACCGACCTGCGCAAACGTGTATCACGGCTCTGTTCAATATGTTCCGACGTGCTAACCGCAATGATGTGCTTAGCGTTGCGGTGCAGACGACAATAGATCGCCGCGATGATCGAACGCGCACCCAATTCCGCCGAGACGACGACTGCGGGTTTTAGCCGCCGCAGTTGGCGATAGGTATCCAGCGGAACATGCACGTAGTTAACGTCTTGGTAACCCGCTGGATGGCGATCGGTGCGGGTCAGCGTCCAGGTTTGTTGCACGGTGACGCGAAGATCGTTGTGCTCGGGATGCCAATTGCGATTGGCTTCCATCGGCACGGAAACCAGCACATCGAGCGCATCGACACGCTGCTTCCACTGGCGACAGATCTCAATCAAATCGGGCGCGAGAAAATTAACAAGATAAACGACTCGCGGCATCAGCTCACTTCGCCGTCGCGACATAAAGCTTGTAGCGCGAGACGAAGTCGGCTGCCGAAACACCAAACGCTTGGCCAAAAGCGGCGTCGAACGAATTTGCCGTCGGTAATGCTCTGAGCAACGCGTCGTATTGCTTCCTCTGGGTTCGCGACAACATCACCGAGACGAGTCCGTAACTAACCAAATCGGCTTGCTCCGGCGGCAATTCGTTTTTGACAAACTGATTGCCATCGCGCATCGACGCAATCGCCGAGGGCGCGTCGCGGTTCCAACCTTCGACGGCGGGCAGTTCTCGCATCACCGTTTTCGCTGCGACGGCGCGACCCACACCTTCGGCGAACCAGCGCGGCACGGACGTACCGCGCATCGCCGTGGCAACACTGGCCAACGGCGCGACCAACCGGGCCATGATTGTTTCGTCACTATCGCCGCTGGCTGCGACCAGCGTGACATACGCATCAATGCCGTCATATCGCCAATGACTTTGCCAATCACTTGGCAGCGATCGCTGTTCGACCATCTTGGCAAACTCGCTGTAATCGTATCGCCGGGGCATGACAAACACCGTGATGCGTCCGCGCAGCGTATCCGTTTTGACCCAGGGTGTGATGTGCTTCCAGGCTTCATCGGCGGCACTTGCGACGGCTCTGGCAGTGCCTTCGCCAATATCGCCAACTATCAAAAATCGCTCGGACTCGACGCCGCTTGATTTCGGCACAGCACCGCTGACGAGGGTCAAATTTTGAATCGCTTGTTGCTGACGACGGGCGCTGATCTCGTCATCGCTCGCCGTCTTCATCCAAGCCAGCGATGCCATCACCGACAACGGTTGATTTTCATTGTCACCATCAAGCGGTGCTCCCTCGTCAATCCAGCGGCTAATCAACGTGATCGATTCGCTGGACAACGGCGGTCGTCCTCCGGCGGGCATGCGGTCGCCCTCTTCGCCCTTGAGTTTGCGAACCAAAAGACTCATTGCCGATTTACTCGCATTGACGATCGCACCGCTGTCACCGCCGCGCAAAATTAGTGCAAACGTATCCATGCGAAGCCCACCGCGATCTTGCATCGCATCGATGTGACAGCCGTTGCAATTCTTCAACAGCAGCGGCGCGATGTCCTTGGAGAAGCTGACCGTTTCATTGCCGGTGGCGCGTTTGACAGGCGGTGCCGCCATCCGCGGCGCAGGCGTTGTCGCTTCGCCAGCGGTAAACGCGGTCAGCGGAACATCCGGCGAGGGGCCATCGTATCGCGCACCTCCGGCGATCCAATCTTTGAGAATTTTCAAACTCGCCGGCGGCACTTTGTCGCCACCGCGGGGCATGTCGCCGTTCTCGATCGTTTCGATCAAACGGCTCGCCGCCACGTCGCCCGGAAAAATCACTCGGCCTTCGGGCGGTCCTTTGGCCAGACTGGCAAACGTCGCCATGCTGAAGTCGCCCTTGGAGCCGGTAATGTGACAACGACCACAATGACCGACCAAAATCGGGGCAACGGTTTTCGCAAAGCTGATCGGTTCGACACCTGCGGCGAATGGGTTGGCCGGTGAAGGCAGCGGTGCGGTGGCTGCTGGTTTGACTGGACGCGGCGCCGGCTTCGCCGCAGGTTTCTTTGCCACCGCTTCGGGACGCGTCGGTGCGGTGAATGGCCGAACCAACACGCCTTCGAGTTCCAACAGCGCCGTTGCTTTAGTGATGCGTGTGAAGGCCGGCGCAATGGCGTCAAATAGCTCGGGACGCGAGTCTTTCATCGCCTCGTCGATCGCACCGATCGCGGAATCAAGGTTTTTGCCCGCCGCATCGAAGTCGCCCGCTTGGTATTGCGAACCGGCGGAAACCACTAAATCCGCAATCTGTTTGGCAACCTTTCGCTGCGCCGTCGTCAAATCCGCGGCGGTTGCGAAGTCGAGCCCGAAGACTGTGATGAAGAGTAAAACGATTAATGATCGCACGTCGAAACCTTAAATTGGCAGCAGCGGAGGCCTGTTTTATTGTAGCCAAACCTAAAACGCCCGTTGCAACCGAATGAACTCGCAGGCGGTGGTCACTTGGCTGCCAAAGCCTTGTACCCGTGGGGGTGATTGCTATGCCATTTCCAGGCAGTTTCGACGATTCTGCGAACATCTTGAAATTTGGGCACCCAACCCAGTTCGGCTTTGGCACGGCGGGCGTCGGCGATCAATTCGGGTGGATCACCGGCGCGACGCAGGCCGATCACTTCAGGGATCGCATGGCCAGTGACCTCGCGGCAAGCGTTGACGATTTCGCGCACGCTCGTCCCGCGACCCGTTCCCAGATTCAAGCACAACCCCTGGCCCGGAACCAATCGATCCAGGGCGCGCAGGTGGGCGTCGGCAAGATCGCAGACGTGGATGTAGTCACGAATGCAGGTCCCATCGGCAGTCGGATAATCGTCGCCAAAGATCGTGATCTTTTCACGCTGGCCGAGCGCGACTTGCAACACAATCGGAATCAAGTGCGACTCGGGGTCGTGATCCTCGCCGATCAGGCCATCGGGATCGGCTCCGGCGGCGTTGAAGTATCGCAGCGCCGCGTAGGCGAAGCCGTAGGCTGCAGCGTAGTCGGCGAGAGCTTGCTCGATCACCAACTTGGTAAACCCATAAGGATTGATCGGATGCTGCGGAGTGGTCTCGGCGATGGGGATGATTTCGGGTTCGCCGTAGGTCGCGGTGGTGCTGCTGAAAACGATTTTTTTGACATCGGATTGGCGCATGGCGTCGAGCAGATCGAGCGCCGCGACGACGTTGTTGCGATAATAGATTGCCGGGTCGTTGACCGATTCATTGACCAACGCGAAGGCGGCGAAGTGCATCACGGCGTCGATCCGCTTGTCCGACAAAGTTGCCACCAATTTGTCGCGATCGGAGACTTCGCCTTCAATCAATTTGCCCTTCGGAACGGCTTCGCGATGGCCTCGCGATAGGTTGTCATAAACCCACACATCATGGCCCGCTTCGCGAAGCACTTTGGCCGCGTGGGAACCGATATAACCCGCACCGCCAACAACCAACACATTCATCGTTTGTATTTCCAAAAGTCATCTCAGCGCGATTCGGAATCGCAAATTGCACTTGCCACGATCGCACTGATGCAGCGAAGACACAATAACCGATAGGAACAAAGGATCTCCGGACGCCCAAATCTTAATCGCAACTCGGCGGAAAACCATTTGTGGCAACTCGTTTAACCAAACTCCAACAACTCAACGCCGGTGGCGTAGCGGCTAAACCGACCCGCACCAATCAATCGCTTTGTGATGATTTTATCGTCTACTTGCGCGGCGAGTGCCACTTGGCAGAAAACAGCGTGGCGGCTTACGGACGCGATCTGAAGCGCTTTGTCGCCTGGCTGCAAGATCGGCCCATCCCGCGCATCGACGTGCATGACTTGTCTGACTTTATTTCGTCTCTGCACGACGAGAAACTGGCCCCCTCGTCCATCGCCCGGGGAATCGTGGCAATTCGCACGTTTTACAAGTATTTGCAACTCGAAGGCGTCACCACCGACAACCCGGCAGAATTGCTTGCCACGCAAAAAATGTGGGAGCGTGTGCCGAAGGTACTGACACCCGCCCAGGTCGAAATTCTGCTCGAAGCACCACGAAAGTACGAGAAATACGCAGTTCGTGATCGCGCGATGCTCGAAGTTCTCTACGCAACGGGGTGTCGTGTCTCGGAAGTCTGTCACCTGCGCGTCCGCGACTTGTCGCTAGCCGAAAAATACTTGAAATGCGAGGGCAAGGGTGGCAAAGAACGGATGGTGCCGATCGGTAAACGCGCCATCGAGTCAATCGATGCCTACACCGCCGAGCTACGCGGATTGTTGGCCGCGAAGAGTCCTCATCCGCCGGAAGAATTGTTTCTATCACGCAGCGGCAAGGCGATGGACCGGATTATGTTGTGGCGGTTGCTCAAGCACTACGCTCGCCGGGTTGGAATTGATCCGGCGATCAGCCCACACGCGCTACGGCATAGCTTCGCGACCCATTTGCTGGCCGGGGGAGCTGACTTGCGACAAGTCCAAGAGATGCTGGGGCACGCCAGTATTCAAACGACGCAGATTTATACACACGTCGAACACTCGCGGCTCAAAAAGATCCACAAGCAGTTTCACCCACGCGCTTAGCGTCTTGGTTTTGCGAACTTGATCTTTTCGATCAGCTTGACGGTTTCGTCGCCGACCTTGTAGCCGCTGACCGCCGTGATGGCGTTGATCACGTACTCGTAACGCAGGTTGTAGTCGGTATCGATTTCAACCTCGGGACCGCCCTCGGAACCTTCGCCGGGCTGTGTGCCACCGACCAGTCCGACAACCGTGTTTCGCAGCGCGTCAAAATCAGTGCCAAGCTGGACCTCATTCATTGCGATCGAAGCCAGTCGCCCATTGTCGTCGGCTCGCAAGCGCAGCTTGAGTGGCAACTCGGTGTCGTCAACCGCACCACTCTTGTCTGAAGCCAACGGCATTTTGACGCTGAAGTCGCCTTCCATTTCGACGATTTTGAACGTCATCACGAAGAAAATCAGCAGCAAGAAAACGACGTCGATCATCGACGTCATATTTAATTCTTGCTTAGCCGGTTCACCACGTTTACGAATCTTCATGAGCGATCCTCCTTGACGCGCAAGGCAAACTTTTCCAGCTTCTGCTCCTGGGCGACACGAATCACTTCTTGTACGTCACCGGCGGCCGCGTCCTTATGAGCACGAATGATGACGTTCGCATCTTGCGGTTTTTTCTTTTCCGCAGCGATGACGTTTAGTTCTTGATTGAGGCCGAGCTTGAGGGTTTCAGCGGTGTACGTGGTACCGCCCAAAATTACCGAACCGTCCTGGGCAATGTGCAACACAATCGGAAACTCCAGCGGAGCTTCGGGTGGTTTAACCAGTTGGCTGTTTGGCAAAACGACGCGGTCGTTGGCTTCGCTTTGCGAAAAATTGATCAACACCATGAAGAAAGCGATCAATTGGAACACCATGTCAATCATTGGCGTCATGTCGCCTTCGACCATTTCGACTTTCTTGGAGACAACCTTCATGCTTACTTCTTCAAGGCTTGAGGCTGGAAGTCTTCGAAGCGGCTCATCAAGTTTTCGCTCGTCACACCGACTTCGAGCAACAACCGGCTGACTCGATTGCGCAAAATGTTGTAGGCTGCGATCGCGGGAATCGCGACCGCCAAACCGACCAGCGTCGTAAAGAGCGCCGTCGAGATCCCGCCCGCCAAATCCGATGGTTTCGGCGTTGAGCCTCCATTGGCAATGACCTGGAACGATGCGATCATTCCCTGGACCGTGCCGAATAGCCCGACCATGGGTGCAAGGTTGCCGATCAGCGCCATGTAGCTAAGTCGGTGTTCCAGCTTCATGCTTTCTTCTTCGCCCACTTCCTGCATGCCCTCGATCGCTTTGTTGTACCCGCGGGAGAGCTTCGCCAGTCCGGCTGATAGAACTTGGCCAAGTACCGACTCGTCAGCACGCGCCAAGTCATACGCGGCCTGGAACTCTTTATCATTGAGTTTTTGCTCAAACCCGTCGACTAATTCCTGGGGAATCAAGGCATCGCGACGCGCGGCCAACATGTTCATCACAAACAGTGACACGAGAATGAACGACATCACCAGAAACACGAACACATAAGGCCAGCCGAGTGACTTGATAGTCCACATCAGCAAACTTTCTTTCTTCGGTGCCACGACCGCCGTGTCACCAGCACCCGCAGCGGGTGCTGGATCCGCCGGTGCGTCAGCCGCCGCCGGAGCCTCAAACTCGGCGGGGGCATCGCCGAACT
Source organism: Pirellulaceae bacterium (assembly GCA_041753075.1). GTDB lineage: Bacteria > Planctomycetota > Planctomycetia > Pirellulales > Pirellulaceae > UBA6163. The sequence goes on along the minus strand of JBGSVE010000065.1, from coordinate 152,618 downwards.
CGGCTGCATCATCTTGTGCAAACGCGGTTGAACCGATGGTAATCATCAGCATCGTGGCCAGCAGATAACGACCGCAGACCGACCACATTGGATGACGGCGCGGTGAGGTGACATGGTTCATGTGATTAGCGTTCCTAACGGTACTTAAAGTGGTTTTTTGGTGATTGAATTTGAGTCGATGTTGGGGTGCGTGAGCAACGATCATTTGCCCCAGCCAGGATAACGTTCCTGCAATTCGGTGCGTGCCTCGGCGGCTCGATCCGGCTTGCCAACCTTGGGCCAAAGTTCAATCAACTTTGACAACGCCTCGGCGTGCGCGTCGGCTTGGCCGGAGAACAGTAGATGAGTGCGCAAGTAAGCGAGCACCGCGCCCTGGAAATCACCGGTCGCCTCGAAGCTCGCGCCTTGCGCGTTGTAAATCCGCGAGCCCATTTCCGAGTCGGCGGAGTTGAGTTCGGTAATCAACGAATCGACAAGCTTGAGACCTTCGTCGCCTTTGCCCTGCTGCGACAGCGCGACGGCGCGACCGGCCTTGGCAAGTGTTTGCAATCGCAAAGCGGTCGTTGACTGGACACTTGCTCCCACTACTTTCTCAAAATCCGTCTGGGCTTCGGCCGCGTTACCTTGGCGCAATTTCGCTAGGCCGCTCAGGTACACCGATTCAATCTTTAAGTCTGCCGAGGGGGCCTGAGCAAGCGCTCCGTAATACTTGGTCGCTTGGTCGTAATTGCCGGTTGCGACCGCCAAATCGCCGAGTGTTTTCGCCGCCCCAAAGAAATGAATACTCTGTAAATTCGCATCTACAAACGCTCGCATTTTTTTGATCGCTTCGGCAGTACTGCCGCGGCCGACCAGCGCCAATTGGGATTCGCTTTTGGCTGTATAAAACATCGCGTCGGCTTTGACCATCTCGCGATTGATTCCCGACAAATCAACTCGGCGAAGCTCGTCGAGCGCCTGCTCCCACTGGCCATCGAGCGCGAACTCGCGACCTTTCGTTAGCGGCGAAGGATCGCCTTCAAAAAGAATTTTCTCGATCAAATCAACCGTCACGTTTTGCTTGTTTGACCCCGACTCGACGACCACGCCCTCGCGTTTCATGTCGGCGATTTTGCCCGAAACGGGGTTGCCGGTTTTCAAGTAGACGCGGTCGACTTGAGCAATCGCTGTACCGGCGACGAGCCACAGCAACGAACAGATCGCGGCTGGCAATTTTCGTCGTAGGGGCAAACCAAACATGAGGCAAAAATTCTTCGATGAGAGTCAGAATGCAATCGAATCAACCGACTTCGCTACTTTAACCGGCCTTTGGCTCCCGCGGCGGCAAGCCGTCGGCCTTTTTGCCCAAAGTTTTTTGAATTTGTTTCATCAAGGAGTTAAACTCCGCATGCTTAGTTGGCCCGCCAAGCTCGGGGTAAAGCGCCGCGACCTGGGTAATGTCTTTCATCGCGGCTTCCATAACTGAGTTGTTCTTGGTGGCCTTACCCGACAAAAAACGACATAACGCCACATGGTATCTGGCGTCAAAAAACGTATCGCGAAACTCTTCGCGACCGCTGACCAGCTTGCTGACCCGGCCCCAACCCCAAATCACATTACCGCCCTCGCCTGGGCGGGCACCCAAAAGCGCAGCGTCGTAAGCTTTGCTGGCGTACTTTGGATCGATGGTCGCCGCCCATTGTTCGTAGGCCGTTGCGGCTTCAACTTGTGCATCCAACATCATCGCATTCAATTTCAATACTCCTTCTAACAAATCGATTGCTTGTTTGTACTCACCGCTGAGCCGATAGGCCCGCGCTAATTGGTACTTCAGCGCCGGCGCCGCGTCGTCGCCCTGTTTGGCGATCAAGTCGCTCAGCGTCGTGATCGATGTCGCCAATAAATCCTTTGCTTGGCCTTGGGCGCTTCGTTGACCTGGCTCCATCGAAGACTCGCCCATCTGCATCAGAGTTTGGCCGACCCATTGCAGCGTGGCGGGATCATTTGACGACTTGGCAATCGATTCCAGGAACACACGAAACGCACCGATCAATTTGGCTTTCCGATCGGGTGTGGCGGAATCGAGTTGCTCGCGAATGTCTCGCGCCATGCCGAGATAGATTTTCACTAGCCGCGCCGAGGCATCTTCTTTGCCTTTGACGCTGGTCTGTAATTGGCCCATTACCTGCTGCGCTCGCTTCAGTAGCGCTGGCGTGTCGCTGCCGTCGGTCGTCATCACGCCAACGACGGCCTGCAGTTCAGCGCTGTAAAGGTCTGACGCGAATCCATCGACGGGATCTCCTTGTTTCTTTACTTGCTTGATCGGTCCGTACTTGGGGTGATCCAAAACGGCCAGCGCCGCCGCGGGGTCGCCTTGGCGCAGCTCGACCTTGGCCAGCACCAAGGCAGCCTGCAGCGGTTCAACGCCGACGAGATTGCCGGGCATTTTTTCCAGTCCCTCGCGCAGCTCGCTGGCCGCGGCGGGCAGCAGCGCGTCGGCTTGATCCATCTGGTTCTCTTGGCGGAGCAGCAATGATCGGTTCCAAATCAATTGGCCCATCAATCGCTTAAAGGCGGCCTTCTCGTCACCCTCGGTCATTCCGGCAAGCAATGCTTTGGCATCGTCCCAGCGATCGCGTTTGAGTGCTAACTGGATCATGATGCCCTTGGCGGCGGCGGCTTGGGGATCGTCGGGCCAAGTCGACGAGAGGTATCCGCCGAGCGATTCGATCTGGCGAACCAGCCCCGTGGATTCGTCATCAGCGGTCGATTGAATCAGGTTTTGCAGCGACGACAGGGCGACCAGTCCGCCGCTGAGCCCCTTGGGATCACGAGGTGCGGTGCGCGACAGGAATTCGCCAGCGGCGGCCGCATCGTGAAACATTTCTCGCTGGTAAAGCGCATAGGCCAGGTATTGTCGGGCCTGGTTTAAAAGGTCGATGTCTTTGCTGCCAATCGCCAAGCCGCGGCGCAGCACATCGATCGTTTCGCCGCGATTTTGGTCAAGTTGTTCGTCGATCGCCGCCGACTCGTCGGAGTCTGCTTTGTCGTCACCAGCCTGCGACATCTTGGTTAGTTCTTCATTCGCGATCAACAACTCGCGCGCGGCATTGAGCGCATCGTCGAGGCTCTTGATGACGGCGTTTGACTTGGGCGTCGCCGACGTTTCATCACGCTCGATCCCGAGTTTCGCCAGCATGTCTTTCGCCGCTTGATCGTGAGTACCGGGCAGCCTGCTGATCGCTAACAGCATTTGGCGGCCGTTGGTGCGGGCCGATTTTTCCTCGCCGGGCTTCTTGCTTGTCGTCTTCAATTCATCGGCTGCCGCGAGGTAGGCTTGGGCAAGTGCCAATTGCAGGTCGATCAATTCCTGAGCTCGCTTCTCGTTGGGACGCGCCGCATCAACGGCGCGCTGGCCCAGGGCAACTGCTTCCTTCAATCGCGTTGGTTTGGTTGTCATCCAGAGGTTGACCAGGCCGGTTACCGCTTGCAGCCGCGACGCCCGCAGCGGATCGACTTCGGGTTGTTCGAGCGCCCGCTGAAAGCTATCGATCGCTTCTTTGGTCAGCCCCAATTCGGTCTGCACTTGGCCGCGAAAAGTCATCGCCAACGCACCCTGAACAAAACCAGAATGTTTGTCACTTAAGTCGGTGTAGGCTTTGAGTGATTCTTCCAGCAGCGCCTTGCCATCCTTGGCCGGATCGATGAAGGTCTTGGCGGCCAGCTGGCGTGCTTCGGCACCGCGCAATTGGGCCTGCAAAAATTCAAATCGATATTGATCCCGCTGGGCAACCTTAGTGGGCTCCTTCTTGGCATCGATCCGCTCGCCTTTCATCGATTCGAGAGTTTCGCGCAAATTCGCAACGATCGCATCAAACGTCTTAGCCGCTTCCAGGTACGACTGCCGCGCTTCACCGCGAACTTCATCACTGGGCTGCGGCGCAGCCATCAACTGGCCACCACGCAGCATTTGCAACTTGCCCAACTGCAGTCTCGCTTCGGCTTGGCGAGGATGCGAGCCACGCTCGAGAAACTTTTGCAATTGGTCCGTCGCAGAAACAAAAAAAGCGTCGCGGTCTTTGGCACTGCGCGATGCTACCGCCGCATCAATGTAAGTTTGGGCCTTTTCCAACGGCACCGCGTCGACCAAATCTGCATCAACCCCCGGCAACTTGTCGACCCGATCCAGGTAATCGATCGCGGTATCGAAATAGCCGACCGTTCGCAGGCGTGCCAAGAACTCGCGCGCCGGTTCTTCCGCTGAAATCATCTTGACCTTGAAGGCCAGGAATCCGATCACGGACAAGACAAGAGCGAGTCGGTAAAACGATCGTGATTGCTGCAATACCATGACGGATGCCCAAAAATTTGGTGCGTTGCGGCGATTGATAAGTCGTAAAAGACTACATTGAGCCAATTAACAGAGTAAGAGCGAGCCAGTCAGGATTCAAGCCAAGCGGCCCCGTGAGAATTCCAACTAACCTTCATGAAGACAACCTTTACCGACGGCACCAGCGCGAAAGTCGCGGCCGATCGTCGGCCCCTGCATCGCCATATCGCCGCCTGATGCGACTGGGCTTAGCTCTCGTCCTGACAATCGTAGTCATTAACCAAGCTGGCAAACCGGAATTCTATGAGCCGTTCTTTGCGAATCAGCCGCCGGCGAGGCTTGTCGCCAAACCGCTGGCGACCAATTCGGCGGTTGCAACAACGATTGCCAAATCGCTGGTAAACACGCAATCACTGACGCAAACCGTGGCTTTGCTAACGGCTGCCCAGCGCGATCAGCTAACCGATTACCTGGCGACAACGCGGCGCGATGCGGTGCCAAGCAGTGACAAATCGCAAGCTGCCCTGGCGACGATAATTGCCGCCAACGCTTCGCTCGCTGGTGAATCCATTGACCTGCTGGCGGAATCCAATCTGCTGGCCGACGCGACGACTTTAGCGCGGTTACAAACCGCGCTGGACAAAACCTATTTGGACTCAATCGACGACGGTTCGATCTGGCGCAAGGGTGATGAGTTGGCGTTTTATCGGTTGCTCGAAAATTCCGATTGGATCGATCGTGACGGCGCAATTGCCCCCCAAGTCGGTGTTGTCAACTTGTTGCAACAATCCGATTCCTACTTGGGCAAAGCGGTTGCAATGCGCGGGCGAATCGCGCGGGCTACCCGCCGCCGTGCCAGTGTGAATCCATTTGGCGTAGAGCACTACTACGAATTGTGGCTGCAACCGCGCGACGGCAGCGAACGTCCTGTGGCATTCTATTCACGACAAGTTCCTGATGACGTGGCGGCATTTGATGGCCAAGATTTTGTCGCCGATGGGCCGCTCGTTGACCTGCATGGTGTGTTCTTGAAACGGCTAGCGTTTCGGTCTCAGGGCGGTGCCGAAGTCGCACCGGCGATCGTGGGCGAATTGATTTTGCCTGCGCCGATCACCGCCAACACCATTGTCAACGAAGCCGATTGGCAACCGAATCTTGCGATGTTACTGGCAATCGCGGCGGCAGTTGGTTTTTCGGTCGCGGCGGCAATCATGTTGGCCAATCGTGTGACGGCGCGGCGTTTGGCTCGTTTGCGACAATCGCACCGACCGCCGGGCGATGCATTGTTTCAATCGCTGCAAACATTGCCCCCACCACGGGAGACTGAGTAGTGTCAAGTGCTACTTTTCAGTTTGTTGTTCGCGTTGAGGCGATAGTAGAACGGCTGTCCCCAGCCGTTCGTGCGTTCCCAAACATTTGGGGACAACCGTTCTACAAACAAAGCACCAGCCTTGTGCTCATGATCGGCGCGGTGTTTGCGTTGGTAGCTTTTGGTGCTCCGGCAGTTCGCGCCCAAGCGGTGCTTGATCGACTCAGCGGCTTTGATTCGGCGCGAGTCCAAACCGCCGCCGGTTGGGCCGAGTCAACGGGCGATGAACCGTCCGGTCGCGAGGCCGCCAAGTTGACGTTCCAAGTCAATCGATTGGCGCGCGGTGGTTCGCTTGGCGAAGGTGCTTTGTGGCCGGAGTCAACCGTCGGCGACTGGGTCATCGTCAGCGGCGTTGCAACGAAGATCGCGCGTTGGAAACTTCCCGACGAGTTGGCCGATGTGCTCGAGTTCGCGGAGTTGTTCCGCGTCGAGGTCGAACCAGCCGCTGCAAACGACTCGCCCGTGATTGTGTTCACGTCAGCGGTGCCCAAGGCTTGGTTACAACGCGACTCCAAGCCGTCGGATCGAGCGACGACGGCCAGCGGCGTGTTGCTTCGCAGCTCAATCGAATCGACCACCGCAGTCATCGCAGCGGCGGGCATGCGTTGGTTTCCGCCAAGCGACAGCGCGGTCCCGGCGGAGTGGACGCGGCTTGGTGAACTGGGTTTTGACGTGTCATTGTTCGACGCAGTGCGGCAGCGTGATCGCCAACCACTGGTAAGCGATGATGCCGCCGCATTTTATCCGCTGCTGCGATTGGCCCCAGCGCTTGCGACGCCAGTGCCTAGCGACGGCGCGGCGGTTGACACCTTCACGCCAACCAAGCTGCCCGCGGCGAAGTTACTCAAAGACTCAGCCGCGCTGGTCGGCCGCTACATCGAGCTTACGGTGCAAACGGTACGCGTGACTCGCGTTCGCGCTGGCGACGATCATTACTGGCAAATCGATGCGTTGGGCGATCTTGAGAATGTGGTGATCAAGATCGAAAACAAAAACGGGCCACCGGCGATTTTCGAGAATCGCTATCCCGTGTCGATCGTGGCCAGCGAGTTGCCGCAGGTCGTGGTCGACAAAATTGAAGCGACTCAAGGCAACCTTGCCGCCGTCGATGTCGCCCTGCTGAGCACCAAAATCACCGTCGCGGGAATTTATTATCGAATGTGGAGCTACGAGAGTGAATTTATGGATCGGCTCGGCGCTGGCAATCAATTTGGTCCGCTGGTCGTCGCCTCCCGGATCGAAGACAGCGAACCCGCGGCGGGCGACGTGATTGGCGTCTCGCGATTGGGTTGGTACATCGCCGGATTGACGATTGTCAGTGTTTTCATGGCGATTGTGGGTGGCTGGATCGCCGCCAAAAACGACGCGAAGGCGAAACGAAAGCAGAGGCAAGGCTTGCCCGAGAAAGTTTTAAGTGGCCCCAGCGAAAACACCTCCACTTGACCGCTGGGAGATGCTGCTGAGGATATCGGCTGCAACTCCCCCCTGACAAAACCCCTTACGGACAAACTGGAACATGCGCCGCGCAAAAATCTCGATCATTGGTGCCGGTAACGTTGGTGCCACCTGTGCTCATTGGTGTGCCGCCGCCGAACTCGGCGACATCGTGCTGTTGGACATCCCCCAAACCGAAGACATGCCGCGTGGCAAGGCGCTCGACTTGATGCAAGCCTCGCCGATTATGGGATTCGATTGCAACGTGATTGGCAGCAATGATTACGCCGATACGGCGGACAGCGATGTGATCGTTGTCACCGCGGGAATTCCGCGCAAGCCGGGGATCAGCCGCGATGACCTACTGAGCACCAATGCCAAGATCATCACCAGCGTCGCCGGTCAAATCAAAGCCACCAGCCCCAATGCGATTGTGATCGTCGTCAGCAATCCGCTTGATGCGATGGTCCAGCAAATGTTTAAGGTCACCGGTTTTGAATCGTCGCGTGTGCTGGGCCAGGCCGGTGTGCTCGATACCGCTCGCTACCGAACCTTCCTAGCGATGGAACTTGGCGTTAGCGTCGAGGACATCAGCGCGCTGTTGATGGGTGGCCACGGCGACACGATGGTGCCGATGCCAAGCTGCACCAGCGTCGGCGGCATTCCGGTGACGCAGTTGATTCCGGCGGCGCGGCTTGCCGAGATCGTTGACCGCACGCGCAAAGGTGGTGCGGAAATTGTCTCGCTGCTCAAAACCGGCAGCGCCTACTACGCACCGGCAGCAGCCTGTACCCAGATGGTCGAAGCGATCGTTCGCGACAAGAAACGTTTGATCCCCGTCGCCGCTTTGTGCAACGAAGAATATGGCGTCGGTGGCTATTACGTCGGCGTTCCGGTGATTCTGGGCAGCGGCGGCGTCGAAAAAATCATCGAACTGGAACTCACCGAAACCGAACAGGCCGCGTTCCAGTTCAGCGTCGATGCAGTGAAGTCGTTGGTTGCGACGATGGACTCGTTGTTAAACGAATTGCGATAGGTTCTGACTTGGTGCCGGCAATCGCAACAGCGGAGCGAAACTTGCGGCGTCCTCGTCGACTTGCCCAAGTAATGCTTTGAGGTCGACCGCAGCGACACCTACCAAGCGATTGAATCCGTCAATAAAAGTCGCTTGTTCATCCCACTGGTCATCATTGCAACTGGGTAGTAGCGATGCCAAGGCAACGCAAACGCCGCCGCGCGCCGCTTGGCCTTGTCCTAGCAGTTCTTCGAGTTGCGTGTGATTGCGAATGAGATTGACGAAGCTTGACGGCAGTTTCCAACGTTCGGCCAACAGCGCCGCAGCATCCGCATGGTCCCAACCGAAGCATTCTTGCTCCAGCCCGCTGAGCCGACGCGATTCGGCAACGCGACGTTCGAGCAATTGCTGATACTGCTCGGGCAGTTCTTTGAGCAACAGCGGAATCGCCATGTCTTGTAGCAACGCACCGGCGAACAGATCTTCGGCTTCGCTCAGCGACAACGCCTTGCCAAGTCGGCGAGCCAATAGCGCACGGCGGAGTGAATCTTGCCACAATCGTTTGAGATCAAACGGTCCAAACTTTGGATTCGGAATCACGCTGAAGACAGCGTTCCAAAGTGCAAAATTCGTGATCGCGCGAGTACCGACCAACGTCAATGCTTGCTGGATGCTGGTGATCTCGCGTGAGAACCCAAAGTACGAGGAGTTCACGAACTTCAAAACTTGGCCCATCAGTCCCGGGTCGGCTTCAATCGGTCGCGCGAATTCCGCCGGCCCGGCACCTGAGCTTTGCGACAATTGCAACAACGAAATCGCGCTGTTGGGAAGCGCTGGCAACATTTTGTCGTTGAACAGTTCTTCCAATGATTGCGAATGGGTCGCTGTCGTCATAACCGTTATCTCTGCAAGACGTGAATATCTGTATGGGATGGTCGATCAAGTCAACTATAGGTCACAATACAGTGCGAAGCCGTCTTGAAACTCGTTCTTGGGCAGCGTGTGGCAAAATGGTTTCGGGTGTGGCGAAAACGCAACGTCGCGCAACCTACCGCAAGACTTCGACTTCCTATTCAAAGGTGCTATTTACCGGGTTTTCATTGCTAAATTGCCTGATAAAACCGCCGAGCATCATATTGGACACGCAATTTGCGGTAGCTGAGAGGTGTGAAAAACTCGCTTTCCCGCTTCGATGTTTCCCTGCCGCCGGTCGCGCTGCGTCTGGCCATTGCGGCTGGGTTATGCGGTTGTCTCTTAATCGCCAAACCGAAACCGGCGACCAGCCAATCCGCTCCGGTGCATGTGGTTGATATCGCCCCAGTCGGTTGGCGTCGAACAGCGGATGGTTGGGAACGAGCGGAGTCTTGGAGCACCAATACACTGCACTCCGCCAAACCGATCAATCAATGGATCGAGATCCAGCGCAGCCAGGAAGCCAGTCGCGCTCAGCAACTCCTCCGCCGCCTGCGCCAAGTCCACCCATTGGTCGTGGCGGTAATCTTGCTCAGCGTCGTCTTGGCTGTTGTCCTTCTTAGTTCGACGTTCGCAAACTTGGGGCGACAACGTCACTTATTGTAGAACAATTGTTCTTCTCTATTGTTCTACTCTGGGAGATCAAACTAAGGACCGGCCGCGTTCATCGCAAAGATGGTTTGCTGCGGTAGCGACGAGCCTGCAGGCCACTGGACGGTAATCGAGATCGTGAGCTCAGCCGTGTTGCTCAGTTGGCTCAGCAGTTGGTCAAATTTATTCAACCGCGATTTGAGCCGTTGTAACCTTGGCACGACCGAGTCGATCAACTCGCGACGAGATTTCAGTGATTGTTTTTCGCCTGCGCTTGCGCGATAGGAAAGTGACTGCAGGCTCGCTTGCTCGGATTGTGCATACTGCAGTTGATCGGTCACTTGAGCGAGGCCATTGCGGACAGCATCGCCGGAGATCCGCTGCCAGGGAAAGTTGTCATCAAGTCTCGCCGCATGTTGCACTCGCAACCGAATGCGGCCGCTGGTGCGAATCTCGATTCGCGATCGGATGGCGATCGACGAGTCGCTATCGAGAGCGAATTCAACGATCGATTCATTGGTGCGGACTTGATTTGGGTTGGGAGCTTCAATCCACTTTTGGGTGACTGTCGGCGGCAACAAAAACTGCACATCGATTTTGGCTGATTCAATCGGTGGTGCCGGACCGATCGACCAAGCGGCTTTGGCATCGCTAACCGACACGTCAATCGGCCATGGCCGCGCGACGACGAAGCTGCGCAAAAAACGCACGTCGCTGGTACCATCCGGATGAGTGAATCGCAAGGCGGCGGACGCGAGTTGTGCCGGGTGTCGCGCCGACGCCTCCAGCCACCGAAACGACAGTTGGTTGGCATTAGTGGAGAACGCGGCGATCGGCTGTGCTGCCGTCGCGTCGTTGACCAGCCAGTTTTGACCGTCGTCGCTGGGCATCAACGTGAGCGGAGAATCGCCTGAAAACAACAAGGCCAGCGATTTGACCGGATGATCGAGAATTGGCGAGCCTGGCGTTTCTTCAGGTGAGCTTTTGGCTGAGCGCAACGGCGGCAGCGAAACCGAATTTGATGCGGCGAGTTCGGTTGTGGGCGAGTCGACGGTTTCGGATTCACTTAGGTCGGGCGAACCGCCCGCCGCCGCAGTGCCGGGTTGGGCGGTCGGCTGGGCAATGTCAACGCTATCGTCAGCGTCTTGGTCGATCGTCGGTTGTGTTGTTTCAAAACTTGTTGTCGGTTCGCCACCAGCCAACAGCTCGTTGCCGGATATCCAGTCGCCGCCGGCAAATGAATCCAAGCCCAACATGCCGCGTGGTTTGGCGGGTGGTGGCGCGGTTGCCGCTGCGCCGGCGCGTTTGTCAGGCGAAATGTCACTCGCTTGCGCAGGGAGGCTTGTTCGAGCTGCGGATGAGGTCTCAACCGGCGAGCTGCGAGTTTGGCGTGTTTTGTCTTGCGAAATGTCCTGCGAAACCGGCTCGATGCGCGTTGCCGGCAAGCACGCGTAACCGATGGCGACGGCAATGCTTCCGGCGGCGATCGTTAGTGAGGGAACCAACCAGCGTGGCCGAGTCCGCAGCGGTTCGACCGCCGCTCGGGCTTGGCTTTGATGCTGCGCTTGCGTAGCCGGGTTAACAACAAGTTGGTCTGGCAGCGGCAGCGAATCTGGCACCATCGGCTTTGGGCCGGCGGAGGTCAAATGCGGAGCCAGCGTCAGCCGGTTGTCGTCGTCGACAAAAATGTCGGCGGTGGTCAGGTCAGGCAATCCGCAGCCGTTCGCCTGTTCAAACTGTGCGGTCAATTGGTCGAGCTGACGGTTCCAATCTTGCTGAATCGAAATCGGCGGTGGGCCGAGCGATTCCAAAAGTTGCGCGATTGAAATGGCCCCTGGCTGAGCTGGCACGGCGGCGGGTCGAAGCAGCCAGCGGGCCGCTTCGTCTGGCGCAAACTCACCCCGCTGCACCTTGCGAAAGGCCTCCTCAAGCTGTTGCGGCGAAACTGTCATCGTGTTTGGCAACGTTTCAAAAGGGTCTTTTTGCTCCAGTCTAACGCCCGCGACCAGCGGCTTAACCGGCAGAACCGAAAAAGTTTTCCTGACACTCCCGCCGGCTTTGAGCAAACCTCAGGGCCGATTGTGCCGATAACTCCGACGGAAGCGATTTTTCCGATCGCTTGACAATGTATTGCCAGGGGGGAAACGGCGATGCTTTGGCCCGGATGCGATGCGTCCTGGCTTGGCTCGTCGTCGCCACCCTTTCCACACGGCCTTCACGAAGGGCGGCGGCGGGGCCGCGGAGATGCTTGTGATGCACAATCGAAAAATTAGTCAGTCGCGACCGTTGCCGGCAACCATGCGGGCCTTAACTCGTTCCAGTTCAGCGGCGTTTTCGCCGCAGTCTGCGGCACTTGCCGTGTTGCTGGTCGCTTGCCTGCCGGGGCTGACCCAGGCGCAAGCAGTCACCGCCGGGTATGAAGCCGACTATGCGGCCAGCGGATTCGTGGCACCGGCAGGAATGCCGTCGCCAGATCAATACTACTCGGCTGTCGAACAGGCGAGTTTCTTTGGTCCCGGCGGTCCCATTTCGTCACGAATGCACGGTTGCGATGGCGGTTGCGGCCAAATGGGCTGCGACGGCAGTTGTCAAATGGGCGGCGACGGAGCAAGTGGCTGCGGCGGTTGTGGCGATGGAGCATGTGGCTATGGCGGTTGCGGCGACGGATCCTGTGGTTGCGGCGGCTCGGGTGCCTGTGGCAACGGAGCTTGCGGTTGCGGCGGTGGTGTTGGCGGCATTCTCGGCCATGGATTGTGCGGCAACGGAAGCTGTGGTCCGGTTGCCGGAGCGCTGGCGGGATGTTTGCGATCGTTGATGCCCTACGGCGAAGCCGGACGATGCTCACAACGTTGGTACGACGTTTCGGCTGACTTGATGTTATTGGGACGCACGTCACGCTCCGGTAATGACGTGCTGACGACGCGAAACCAGGCTGGCACCGCAGTTCTGTTCGGCGACAGTGCTGACGATGAAGACCTTGAAGCCGGAGCGCGAATTTCCGCCGCGTTCATTTTTGGTGCCGGCGGAAACGTTGAGTTCACCTACTTGGGCGGTCAAGAATGGGGAGATACGGCTTCGGTCAATACAAACTCGATCACGACGGTTACATTTCCCGGTGCCGACCCACTCGATCCGTCGGATGACATCATTCAAACAAACGGTGACTTGTTCTCGTTCCTGTCAAATTTTGGCACCCGACCAACTGGCGGAGAGGACGATACCGATCGCTCGATTCGTCACTCGATCCGAACTTTCTCGACGTTCCACAGTGCTGAGATGAACTACCGACGGCGCACCGTTGAGCAAAATTGTCGATATCAAGGTTCTTGGTTGGTTGGTTTGCGATACCTCCGCTACGACGACGATTTTGACCTGCTGATTCGTGGTGCCGACGACAATACCGAGAATGGCAACCTGCCGCGATTCTTCAACTCCTTCAACGGCGTTGATAATAAAATGTTTGGCGTCCAGGGCGGTGGTGACCTGTGGTGGAACGTGATCGCGGGTGTAAATCTCGGGATTGGGGCCAAGGTCGGCGTACTCAACAACAACGTCGACCGCAATTTGGTCGTGGAATCCAATTCGCTCGGTGCCTTTGCGACACCTGGCTCGCTGGTCGTCGAAGATGGCGATAACAAGTCAACCGTGATGGGCGAATTCGAGGCCACGGCGCTCTACCGAATAAGCCATTCGTGGACGCTGCGAACGCAATACTACGTGCTCGCGGTCGATGATGTGGCGTTCGGATACGACATTACCCATGCCCGGAATGTCGCCGACCAAGCGTTCAACAACGGCTTGCCACGAGCCGACCGCGTACCTGTGACGGCGCTCAATTCGATTGACCTGGACTCGCTGACGATCCAAGGTATTTCGTTCGGTGCCGAATATATTTGGTAGCCTGGTCGGTTGCTGCCCAACGATCTTGGCGAACTAGCCGGTGCAGTTCAATGACTGCGCCGGCTACTCGGCATTTCAGCTTTTCACAAGGCACGTTCGACCCGCCGATTCGGCTTTCCACAGTCGCATTGCGCCGCCTGTGTCGATTTTTCAGTGCGACCACCGGGAACTTTGTTACGGTCCAAGCGTCCCAGCCCCTGCGTTTCGTTGACATCGGTTTTGGCGCAACTAGAATCGACCACGCTGCTTTTCCAGCCGCCACGGAACACCTAATCGGTCCAGTTTGAAATAAACTCGATCGGTTCCAGGGTGTTCCAGAAGTCATATCAACGGCAAAAATCGCGTCACAGCAGGCGCAAAATGCGTTAGCGCTTGAATGAATCATGACTCAGAAGTCAATACAGACCGCATCCCGACCGCTGGCCCCTTCGAGAGCAAGAACGTGAAACGAGGCACCTCGCAATCCCATCCACGGCGACAGGCAACCTCCCAGTCGTCAACACGGCGTCGGCGGCTGCTGGTCGAAAACCTGGAACCGCGGCAACTGATGGCTACCGACTTGGTTGACAACGTAACGCCGCGAAATATCGGTGCTGCGGGGGTGACTTCGTTTCTCTTCGCCGAATCGGAAAGCTTTAGCCAGCGGCGCGTCAACGACACGATCCAGACCGCCGAGCGCTTGCCGCTGGGCACTGGCTCGGGCCAGCAAGATACGATCGACGTCACCGGCAGCCTGCCACTGAGTTCGAACGGCTCATTGTCGGGCCAGTTGGTCGAAGACATCGACTATTATCGCGTTACGCTGCGGGCCGGTGATATTCTTGATATTGCCGGCCAGGGGTCCATCGGTCGCTTTGACATCCAGTTCGCCAATGGCAGCCAATGGTTCGGCACCCAGTTGAACAACGGCTCCACCGTTACCTACCCAGCGAATTCGCCATTGCAAACGGTTGGGAACACCGTCGGGGCACAAATTGTGCCGTTTGACGGAGATTACTTGATACGAGTGTCCAGCGGATTTCAGATCAGCGGTGCCACCTACACATTGGGGCTGCGTGTCTATCGACCGGTCTTAGAAAGCCAGCCGATTGGGACGCAACAAATTGTGTTCCTCGATTTCGATGGCGAGTTTGTTCAACCGTCAATTTTCTTCCGTCCCGATGAGATTTTCAATTTGCCGACAACTGGTACGGTAGTTGTTCCCAGTTTGGCGGATTCGTTGGGTTTGCTGGGCTTCAATTTTCCCGTCGTTGGACCTGCGGCTCAGCAAGCGGCAGTTGACCGGCTGACCAACGAGTTGATCGATGGCATCGTTGAGCGAGTCAGCGAAGATTACAACTTGTTTATTACCCAGAACGGCGGCAACGGCAATTTCAACCAGACCGGTATCGCCGGCCAATTCGGCGTCACCATTCTCAACAGCCGCGATCACGCGGACCCCGGCTTTTTCGCGCCGAACGTGACGCGAGTGCTCATTGGCGGCAGCGCCGCGACTTTCGGCTTTGCCCCTGGAATTTATGGTTTGAGCGAAGGCATTGACGTCGGTAACTTTGATACCTCGGAGTTGGTGTTCGTCGTCCTGGATCAGATTGGGGCCGACTCGCTCAGTTTGCCGATTTCGGTCACCTCAAGCCGATCTGAAATCGCCGCTCAGGGGATCGCCTTAACGGTTTCGCATGAGATTGCCCACAGTTTCGGCATTTTTCACACCAATCGAGTCACCGGATTACCGAATGCTGTACCTTCAATTATTGACGCCAACGTTGGGCTGGTAGACGACTACGAATTGGGTGTCGATGGTGTGTTTGGTACTGCCGATGACGTCAACATTCCGTTTCCAATACGCGATCAATACAATCCGGTCGAAGGCTACATCGGTTTTAATTACGTCGCGGCTGGACTGGCATTCGGACTAGCGACCGGTACGCAGGGCACATCGATCACAGGCCGAGTGTTCACCGATTCCAATCGTGATGGTCGGCTTGGTTCTGGCGAGACCGGACTGGCGGGTGTCACGGTATTTGTTGACCGCAATAACAACGGCGTGCTCGACGCGGGTGACACCTCAGCAGTTAGTAATTCATCCGGCAACTACTCGCTCGCCGTCGGCTCTGGCTCGACGGTGACCGTTATCGCCGTAGCGCCCAATAGCTTCGCCGGCACCACGGCGAACCAAGTCGTGACCGTCAACGGCGGCGGCGTGAACAACATCAATTTTGGATTTAACCGCGTCAACGCCGACATCACCGGGGTCAAGTTCGCTGACCTTGACGGTAACGGCTTCCGTGATCCGGGTGAACCAGGCATTTCCGGCGTGTTCATCTATCTTGACCTTGATGGCGACGATCGCATTGACCTTGGCGAACCGCGCGGCATCACTGATGCTCAAGGACGTTATACGATTAATTTCCCTGGGCCAGGAACCTATACGATTCGCGAAGTCGTTGATCCGGGATTTGAGCAAACGTTCCCGATCGGTGGCGAACATATCGTCATATTCAACGGCACCTCGCTGGGCAACAATTTCGATTTTGGCAATCGTCCCAATCTTGACTTTGGTGACGCACCGGACACCTACGCGACAACGCTCGCCGCCGGTGGCCCCAGTCACGGCATCTTGGCCGGCTTGTCACTCGGTTCGGCACCGGATCGCGAAATCAATGGCGTGCCTTCACCATTGGCCAATGGCGATGACATCGTTGGCGTGATCGGCACCAGCGGCGGGATCGTCGATGACGAAGATGGCGTGATTGATCTGTCGGTTATCAGCCCCGGCATCACGGCAAACTTTGGCATCACGCTCACCAACACCACCGACCAAACCGGTTTTCTGCAAGCTTGGTTCGACTTTAACCGCGACGGTGACTTCAACGATCCCGGCGAACAGGTATTGCGCGACGACACAACGGGCCGCAGCGTTTATCCAATTGCGATTCCCGCATCGGTGACACCGGGCAATTTGTTCGCGCGATTTCGTTACAGCTTAACCGCAGGCTTGGGCATCGGCGGTCAAGCGACCACCGGCGAAGTCGAAGACCATGTGTTTACGGTTCGTGCCACGGCCAATATCGCCAATCCCGACTCACCCACGGTCACTCGCAACAGTCAAGCCACCGAACTGTTCTTGCTGGACAACGACTTCGAGACCTCGACCAGCCCGTTGACGATCATCTCGGTAAATCGATTTATCCCGGGTCTGGCGACCGTGGGTACCCTGACCATCGCGCCAGGCGGACGCTCGGTATTTTACACACCGCCCAATGGCTTTACCGGTCGCGATTTCTTTGACTACACCGTTCGCACCAGCACCGGTGAAACCGCGACCGCGCGGGTCACCGTCACGGTGACGTTCCTCAGCGACGTGCCGATCGCCATCGATGACACGTTCTCGGTGAACGAAGGTGCCAACAATGTTGCGATCAACGTGTTGGACAATGACATTCCGAGCCGCTTGGGTGGCGTCACGATCAGTTCGGTCACGCCGGGCACGCAGGGTGGGCTAACGTCACTGACCGGTGGCAGCCAATCGATTCGCTATACCCCGCGACCGGGATTCAATGGCACCGAAGAGTTCACCTATTCGATCAGCGACACCGCGGGCAACACCAGCTCCGCGACCGTGACCGTCAACTTGTTGCCGGGATCGTTCGACGATGATGCCGTTGGCTTCGCCGTCGGCTTCTTTGATGTTTTTAACAACACACCGATCACGAATGTTCAAGTCGGCGACGAGTTCCTGGTTCGCGTAACGGTCGAGGATTTGCGGTTCGGACTTGAGAATCAAGGCGTATTCTCGGCCTTCATTGACTTGTTGTATTCCGACGAATTGGTTTCGGCTCGGCCCGCGACAACCAACCCGCCGTTTAATTTTGACATCGAGTTTGGTCCCCAGTTCCAAAGCTCGTTCGACATTGAAACCGGCGATGCGAACACTCCCGGCTTGTTCAACGACGTCGGTTCAAACCGCGACTTCAATCAAAGCGCTCCCGGGCGCGAAGGCGCAATCGAGTTGTTCACCGTCCGCATGGTGGCCAACGCGCCGGGGATCGCGGTGTTCGCGACGAATCCAGCCGACGTGCCTGAGAACGAGACATCACTGTTCAATCGCCAATTGGCTGTCGCAATTAACGAGCTACGGCTTGGTACGAATGAATTGACCATTGTTCCTTCCAACGCCAATTTTACCACCGCGGTCGATGATTCATTCCCCGATGGGATCGATTCCAACGGCGCTCAAATTCGTGGTGGTGTCGGTGCGACACTGGCCGTGACGGCGAATGACAATCTCGGCCCCACCGGTGTGATTGACCAGTTCGCAATTCTGACCCAACCAACCCGCGGTGTCGCGACCATCGGCCCTGGCAACACGATCGTTTACACACCGGACGCATCGGCTGTCGGTTTTGATTCCTTCTCCTATTCGATCGTCACGCTCGATGGCGTTCGCAGTTCGGCTGAGGTGACGCTGACCGTTGGCGATGCTGCTGCCGATGACTTGATCGCCTTTGATCTGCGGCTCGTTGGTGGTGGCACGGGCCCGATTGCCGTAGGTTCGCGTTTCGGTGTGGACGTGTTTGTCGAAGATTTGCGCGCTCCGCTGGCGGCCAATCCGCTCGGTGTGTTTGCGGCTTTCGCCGACATTCTTTACAGCACTGGAGTGGTCACGCCGTCGAACACGATCACCGACGACGACTTCGATTTTGATGTGATTTTTGGTGTCAATTTTGGACTTATCGGTGCCTTTGGCATCGGCAGCCGTCCTGGAATTATCGACGAGTTTGGCTCGTTTGTGACGGACAGCAATCCGAGCAACGATCCACCAAACCCGGCGCTGACTGGCGAACCAGTGTTGCTGGCGACGCTGTTCTTCGAAGCCACTGCCGCTGGTCTCGGACGGTTTGTTACCGGCCCGGTTGATTCGATTCCGCTGCGTGAATCGTTGCTGTTCCAACCTCCTGATCCTGTGCCCGTGCAGCAGATTCGGTACGACGTACTCGAAGTTGTGATCGGTGGCGGCAGCGGCGAACGGGCGTTGCACAATGCACTGATGCCCGCTGACGTAAACGACGATGGACTGATCACGCCGCGGGATGCGTTGTTTGTGATTAACGAAATCGCTCAAGTTCGTCGCGGCGAAGGCGAAGCGGGCACTTCGGCAATCCGGCGCTTCGCTGACGTTACCGGCGATGGCAAGGTTACAACACGAGACGCACTGAACGTCATCAACACAATCAGCCGCCGCAACCGCGAAGCTGCGGCTGGTGGTGCCGCCCCCTTGCCAACCGAAACCTTGTCAACGGGCGTGACGCCGGTAAACAATTACCGCGCTTTGGAAGAAGTTCGCAGCCGCCGTCAGGGCGTGGTGCCGACCGTTTCAAGTTTGTCGAGCAGTGGTTCCGGCGAAGGATTTGGCTTTGATGACGACGACGACAAGCAAGACGAGTGGGTTGATCTGCTGGCTCGTGATGTTGCCAACGCTTGGAAATAGTCCACTATCCGAAAATGAAGCAATGCCCCGACGACTTGCGACTTGTGGTAATATCTGAATCCGCTGGCATTCCTAGTGCACCGGATTTGGATAGGTTCAATCATGCTCGATTGTCGTCTCGGTTTCGTCATCCTTCTGTTGGCATCGATTTTGGCATTGCCGGTTCCCTCGTCGGGCGATCAACCGGCTGGCGTTGAAAACGCGTCGCTGCGAATCGCGACCTACAACGTCTCGTTGTATGGGAAGAAATCCGGCGAGATCGCCGATCGATTAAAGTCGGGCATGGACTCTCAAGCTCGCTCGATCGCCGCGATTGTGCAAACCGTGCGACCCGATATTTTGCTGCTCAACGAGATCGACTACGAGCCCGATGCAAGCACCGCAACGATGCTGCGTGATCTGTACTTCGCCGTCGGCAGCGGTGAACTTGAGCCGGTCATTTATCCGTATGTCTACTCGGCGGCTTCCAATACCGGCATCGATTCGCAGCTCGATTTAGACGCCAATTCGCGAATGGGAGAGGTTGCCGATGCCTGGGGTTATGGTGTCTACCCAGGCCAATATGCGTTTGCCATCTTCAGCCGCTTTCCCATTGAACAAGATTCGATTCGGACATTCCAAAAATTCCCCTGGTCGCAGCTTCCCGGAGCACTGCGGCCGATGAATCCCAGCGATGGACGGTCCTATTATCAAGATGAACTTTGGCAGGCGCTGCGGCTCTCCAGTAAGAACCACGTTGACGTACCGATCAATTTTGGTGGTCGCATGATCCACATCTTGGCCAGCCATCCGACACCTCCGGTGTTTGATGGTCCCGAAGATCGCAATGGCTGCCGAAACCACGACGAGATCGCGTTTTGGAAACATTACATCGAGGGTTCGACGGCGCTGGCTGATGACGTTGGTGTAAGTGGTGGGTTAAACTCCGACGCGACCTTTGTCATCATGGGTGATCTGAACAGTGATCCCGATGAAGGCGGCAGCCGTCCCGAGGCGATTCGTTCGTTGCTCGACCATCTGCGAATCACTGATCCACAACCTCAGCGATTGTCAACTGACGATACGACACCGGCGAACGAGCGATGTGACACAGCGGACTTTGGGTCGGTTGGTCACTTGCGAGTTGATTACGTGCTGCCAAGTAGTGATCTGCAGGTTACCGGCGCAAACGTTTTTTGGCCCACCAAGGACAAAGCGGAATCTCGCTGGATTCACGCCAGCGACCATCGCTTGGTTTGGATCGATGCCGTGTTAAATGCTCCCTGATTTTTTACATTCAACATGACGTTAGACCGATGTCGTTGGGGCTTTCTCAGCACCGCCGCGATCAGCCGCAAGAATTGGAAATCAATCGCGCTCAGCCCTGGCGGCACGTTGACCGCGGTTGCCAGCCGCGACCATGCCAAAGCGGTCGAGTTCATTGACCAATGCGCCGCGGAGGTTCCGTTCTCACCGTTGCCGGCGGCGCTGGGCAGCTACGACGAATTGCTCAGTCGTAACGATGTTGATGCCGTTTACATCGCCTTGCCAACGGCGATCCGCAAGGAATGGGTTATCAAGGCAGCCCAGGCGGGCAAGCATGTGCTTTGCGAAAAGCCGATTGCCTGCACCACCGCCGACGCTGCGGAAATGATCGAAGCTTGCCGACTTGGTGGTGTGCAATTCATGGATGGCGTGATGTTCAATCACAGCGCGCGATTAAGTTGCCTGCGAACCGAACTGAATCGCGACGGTGGCATAGGATCGGTACGGCGCATCAACACTCATTTTTCGTTTGCCGGTGGCGAGCAATTCGAGCGGGAAAACATCCGCGCGATGAGCCAATTGGAACCACAGGGATGCTTGGGCGACCTGGGCTGGTACTGCTTGCGATTCACGTTGTGGGTGATGAATTACCAAATGCCAACCAGCGTGATTGCCCACACGCATCGCACGCTGCAGGGCGCCGGCGGAAAATCGCCCGTGCCCGGTGAGCTCAGCGGCGAGTTGTTTTTTGCCGGCGGTGCTTCGGCTGGTTTCTTTTGTTCGTTCTTGGTTGAAAATCAACAGTTGGCGACCATCTCGGGCAGCGGCGGTTACCTGACCCTGAGCGATTTTGTCTTGCCGTTCTACGATGCCGAGGTTTCTTTTTCGGCGCATCAAAACGTGCTAGAGATCGACAATTGTCGTTGGAATATGCGTCGCCATGCGTCGCGAATCGCGGTCGCCGAATATGCCAGCGGTGAACGTTTGTCGCAGGAAGTCCAGATGATCCAGGCGATGAACGAGTTGGTCATCAGCGGACAAACAAACCGCCATTGGCCTGAGATTGCGATGCAGACACAACGACTGATGGATGCTTGCCGAGCAAGCGCCGATCGCGGTGGCTTGCGAATTGACCTGTGAAGCGACTACGATTGCCCGTCAACCGTTTTCGTCGCTGTAGTTGCTCCTCCCCTCCTCGACCACACCCCCAGCGGTCCATTCCATGCTCGCCATCTTGTCTTTTGTTTTCTTCACCGGTTTGGTCGGGCTGCTGACCTATTTAATCACTCGCGGAAAAGAAACTCAAACCGCCGACGGCTATTTTCTTGCCGGTCGCAGCCTGACCGCGGGCGTCGTGGCGGGTTCGCTGTTGCTGACCAATCTTTCGACCGAACAACTCGTCGGGCTCAACGGGGCCGCGTTTGCCGACGGAATTTGCGTGATGGCTTGGGAAGTTGTCGCGGGAATTTCATTGGTAATGCTGGCGTTGTTTTTCTTGCCGCGATATCTCGCCAAAGGCATTACAACAATACCCCAATTTTTAGCGGGACGTTTTGATGACACCACTCGCGTGCTAACGAATTTGATTTTCGTCAGCGCGTACACGCTGATTCTCTTGCCGATCATTCTTTACACCGGTGCGACGGGTGTTATCGGCATTCTCGATCTGCCAGAGACCACCAACTTTTCACCTACACAATTGCTCTGGGGCATGGTTTGGTTAATTGGCATTATCGGTTCGATCTATGCAATCTTTGGTGGGCTGCGCAGCGTCGCGGTTTCCGACACGCTCAACGGCGTTGGACTGCTAAGCGGTGGCGTACTGATTGCCTACTTGTCGCTCAAGGCAATTGACGGCACAAGCGCGCTCGAAGGGTTGCAGACGCTGCGTCAATCGCATCCGGAGAAATTCAAGTCGTTGGGCACGCCGACATCGTCAGTGCCATGGCCCACGTTGGCGACCGGCGTTTTGTTACTCAATATGTTTTACTGGACAACAAACCAGCAGATTATTCAACGCGCGTTCGCGGCCAAGAGCCTCGCCGAAGGTCAAAAAGGAGTTCTGCTGGCCGCATGCTTCAAGGTGCTCGCGCCGCTGATGCTGGTACTGCCGGGGATTGTCGCCTTTCATCTCGATTCCAACGGCCAACTGTTCAGCGAAAAACGGACCGCGTTGCTCAGCGATCGAGCGGCCGCGGATTACGACGAACTGCTTGCCAAAGAGCCCGCTGCGATTGGCGATATGACACCGGAGCAGTGGAAAGCGGACAAGTTGTTCTTGCTCAAGAAGGATCAATCGTATGGCGCACTGGTCAGCAAAGTGTTGCCCAAGCCGCTGACCGGTTTTTTTGCCGCGGTAATCGTCGGAGCGATTCTTAGTTCGTTCAACTCCGTGCTCAATTCGGTCGTCACGCTGGTCAGTCTTGACGTCTTCAAACGCTACGTGCGGCCGCTTGCTTTGGATTCGCAGGTCGTGCATTTCGGACGTATCTTTGGCACCGTGATCGCAATTGCCGCGATGACGCTGGCACCGGGACTTGCTGGCCAAGACGGCATTTTTGGCTACTTGCAAAAACTCAACGGCCTTTATGCCGCACCGATCTTCGCGGTCGTCTTGATCGGAATGTTTACCAAGCGGGTTCCCGCGTGGGCCGCCAACTTGGCGCTCGTCGCCGGTGTGGCGCTGATTGCCACGGTCTACTTTGCGCCCACTCAGGTTCCGGCCCTAGCGGCCCTGCACGATTTCCATTTTCTCGGGCTGGTGTTCGCAATCCTGGTGGGTGCGATGCTGTTGGCCGGCGTCGTTGCACCGCGTGCGATTGCCGACGAGCCGACCGAACCACAATCCGAAGCAGTCGTGGCGCTCGAAACTTGGCCGAAAGCTGTACCCGTCGGCGTGGGGCTCGTTTGTACCGTTGTCGCGATTTATGTCTGGTTCGCGTTCTAAATCCTAACCGCAGCGGAATAAATCCAGCGGCGATTTGCTACAGCGTTCATGGCGTCGATTGGCTAGACTGCGAATTGGTTTTTTTCTTGCCATCATCGTTTACCCGACTGCTATGTCTTCTGTTGAGTCTGATTCTGTTGCTGGGGTCCACGCGACCAATGGCCAACCGGTTTCCAAGAAACGCGGTGTGCCCGAAGGTTTGTGGCTGAAATGCACGGGTTGTAACGCTTCGGTTTACCGCAAAGAAGTTACTGGCCGATTAAACGTCTGCCCCAAGTGCGATTACCACTTTTACGTTCCGGCGATCGAGCGGGTGGCACAGGTTCTTGACGAGGGCACGTTCGAGCCGATGAACGAGCACTTGCGGCCCACCGATCCGCTGGAATTTTCCGATCGGCGGCCCTATGCGTCGCGGTTAGTCGAAGAACAACAGCGGACGGGGCTGACCGATGCCGTGTTGACCGGTACCGGCATGATTCGTGCCCGTCGCGTGGCGTTTGCGGTCACCGATTCGGCTTTTATCATGGGCAGCATGGGCTCAGTCGTGGGCGAACGATTGACTCGATTGATCGAACGGGCCACGGCGCAAAATCTGGCACTGATTATCATTAGTGGCAGTGGTGGTGGTGCGCGAATGCACGAAGGTATCTTGTCGCTGATGCAGATGGCGAAAGTGTCGGCGGCGCTTGCCAAGTATCACGAAGCCGGAGGGCTGTTTATCAGTGTGCTTACCAATCCAACGATGGGCGGTGTGGCAGCCAGCTTCGCGTCACTGGGCGACCTTGTGTTCGCCGAACCCAAGGCGTTGATTGGCTTTGCGGGACCGCGAACAATTAAGGCAACGATTGGAATTGAGTTACCCGAAGGGTTTCAAACGAGCGAGTTTTTGCTGGAACATGGTTACATCGATCGCATTGTCACACGCAACAATCTCAAAAGCGAAATTGCCCGCTCCATCGATTATTGCGGCAAATAGCCAACGTCGCGAAAGCGCGCGTTGCCAGCGCTCGCGTTGCCAGCGATGTGTCCCCGGTGAGGAACTGCGATGAGCCTACTAGACTCATTTCGCTCAATGTTCGCCGGCAGTTCCAATCCGGGACTGACGCGCGGCAGGGTGAATATCGAGAGCCGCTTTGAGCGATTGCGCTCCAGCGTCAGCGGTACGATGAGTAATTTTTTCGTCGCCAAAGACCACGAGTCGGGCAAGGTCGTCGGCGTCAAATTGTGTGATGCCGAAAAGGTCCAATTCTTCGAGGCGCGATTCAAAGGACTCAACAAGCCCACCGAAGGTGAGATCGCACTGGGCATGAGGCACCCGCTGATCGTTGAAACCTACGAAGCTGGCATGTCGACCAAGGACGAGCCGTTTCTCATCATGGAATATATCGAAGGACCATCACTGCAAAAGGTAATTGCCGACCGCAACGAACAAGCCGTCACCAACTCCCGCCTGGACCTGATTCGCAACATGGCCGAGTCGTTGCACTACGTTCATGAACGTGAATTCATCCATCGCGATATCTGCCCGCGAAACTACATTTGTGTGCCCGATGTTTCGGGGCTGAAACTGATCGACTTTGGCTTGACGGTGCCTGCCACGCCGCCGTTTATGGCGGCGGGCAATCGCACCGGCACGCCGTTGTATATGTCACCCGAGATTGTTCGCCGCCGGGTCACGGACAAACGAGTTGACATTTTTTCGTTTGGCGTCAGTTGTTATTGCCTTTGCTCCTTCGAATTTCCCTGGCAGGCGTCACAAACCAACGGCCGCGCGGCGCTGCACCACGACACATCGCCACCCAAGGATCTGCTCGCCGCTCGACCCAATCTAGACCCGCGCTTGTGCCGGGCCATCATGCAGGCGATGAACCCCAAACTCAACGAACGCACCGCATCGCTCGCCATCTTTCTAAAGCAGATTCAAGCCGTCACCAGCGCGACTGTCTAACCGCATCCCCCCGCAGCCAGCGCCAAGCACGCCGATGATTTCCAGCGCGCCAGCACCGCTCCTATGCTTGCCAAAGCGATGCTCATTTCGTGGTCGCAACATCGCTCACAACCTCTTCACGCAAAATTTACCCAGAGGAGGGATTGCGGGTTGCCGCACCGATTGAGATTGTTCGAGTCTCGTTTCTTTTCGCCTCGGTCGGGCTCGTTCGGTGAACGCTTTTCAGGTGCCAACGTAATGTTCAAGCCACACGCCGTAAACGCCGACTGCTAATTGAATCGCTTGAGCAACGGCGCTTATTCGCAACGCTTGCGGACCAAACCCCGCCGCAAGTTGCTGCGGTCTATGCGGCGAATTCGTCTTGGACGCCGGCGCTGATTGATGAATTTGATGGCGACCTAATCGGCGGTCAATCAGTCATTCGGTCAACGGACGTTCAATCACAATGCTGATTGGAACTCCGACGGTTCAGTCAATGCCGGTGACTTGTCATTCTTCGCCAGCAATTTCAACCAGAGCTTGCCTTCCGCCGCGCCTGGCTCGATCAACTTTGCTCCGCGAGTCTTTTCTTCGAGCGACCTCGACTTGCCAGGCCTTGCGACGACGGGCTCTTACATCGGCCGTTTGCCAGTGTTTGATGCCGAGGGTGATGTGCTTACCTATGTGTTGAATTCAACTGGAGGAACCTTGCCCCAGGGAGTCGTCAGCGTCGACCAAAACACCGGCGGCCTTTACCTGCGCGATGTGTCGTTGCTAACGGCCTCACCACTAACGGGAACGGTTGCGTTTACCGTTACCGAGATGCGCGGAAATCAAACCCTTGCCACTGTCTCGTTGTCGCTTCCCGCCAGGAATGCGAATACCGTCGATGACGACTTTCGTGATTCCGGCTCGCATCGCCGTGGCATCACATTCGATCTCCGACCTGCGTCCGTGTCCGCAGCCGGCGAAACGCTTTACACGTCACTGCTCAAAACCGACGGCAACCCCTTATTGCCGGGAGAATCGATCGCCGACATTGATGGCGGCTACACCTACGGCACTTACACCGCGAAGCTCGATGGCACGTTGACTTACACGCCGAATGCGACGTTGTACCAGGATCAATACTTCCTCTTCAACGAAGACTTTTTGTTGCCGGGCATCTCGCGTTTGGAACGTCCCGAACAAACACTCGTCCTGCTTGCCGCAAGCGGTTCGGTCGGTGCCGCGTTCGTCACTTCACAACCGCCGACCGGCACCACGTACCAAACCCTGCCGTAACCATTCACGGACTTCGTTTTTGAACGGTTGTTAGGCATGACACCAGTGACCGATGTTGCGCCGCTATGTCGCACAATCGACGTACCGATAGCCAGGACGTCGGTTGGATGTTGTAGGCGAAGCACTACTACAGCGATTCTTAACTTAGGATGTGTCGGCGTTGACTGCGGGAAGCAGACTCGGTGATGGCTGGCCATTCAAGAACGATGCCACCGATTCGCAAAGATAGTCAAAGATGTCGCGACCCTGTTGTTCGCAAGTTACCGCAACCGTGCAGATTCTCTCGAACCAAGCTTGCTCATTTCTCCGCGTGTGCCTTGCGTCATCCGGCGGTGGGTCGCGACGAATCGAATCGCTTGTTCGGCTAAGCTATTTGTCGGGCCGATGTTTGGATCACTGATGAACCGGAAGTAGTCTTCAAAGTGATTGTAGAACCGCTCAGCTAGGTTGGCGGCGTGCTGCGTTTCGGGCTGTTCGACCGTAGCGTCCCAGATGATTGCATCGCGAATTCGCTCCAGCGATTGACGAAAGCTGGCCTCGCTTACGAATTCATCGCGGCGGGCGAACGTTTTGAACAGCTTGCGGCAATGCTCTCGAAGCAGCTTACCGTATTCTTGATTGGACAGGTCGGGATGGATGCACAAAAACTTGATGTCGCGGATCAAATGCGCGATGCAAAACTGAAGCTTGAGGTTCCCGTCGAGCTTCATGAACTTGCGCTACGCCGAGAAGTAGTCGCAGCCGATCACTCCATCAAACTCTGCCCCGAGCGTTTCGACGAGGACTTGGCTGCCGCGACTGGGCGAGATTTTAAAGACAGTAAACAGGTACGCTCGAAAGCACCACGTCCACATCTTATCGCCGTTGTCTTTGTGTCCAGTTTCGTCCACGTTCAAATGACGTTGATTCGAAACTTGCCAAAATGCTTCAGACCGACATCGAAAACAAACGTCTGATCGAAGTCTTGGGCTCGGTCAAAGGAGTTGGACCGGTGATGATTTCGACGGTCCTCGCTGAGCTGCCTGAGCTCGGTAAGCTCAATCGCGGTGAGATTGCCAAACTGGTCGGCGTGGCACCGATCAATCGCGACTCTGGCAAAAAGTCCGGCAAGCGATTTATCAGTGGAGGACGAGGCCAAGTGCGACGAGTGCTTTACATGGCGACGATCGTGGCGATCCGTCACAATCCGGCGATCAAAGCGTACTACTCGCATCTGAAATCGAAAGGCAAAGCGTCAAAGGTGGCGATCGTGGCATGCATGCGAAAGTTCATCACAATCTTGAATCTGCTGCTCAAGACAGATCAGATGTGGCAAAACAAAATGAGTGTCTGAGTCGTTGCCAACCCAAACGCTCCGAATGAACGTCATTGACGCACCGTCGACTTGGGTATCCCTCACAGGTCAGTCTCCCCACAGAGCCCGCTTCGTTTCGCCAAACATCGAGAAGATAGTTCGCTACCCAGAGACGAGCAACAAAACATCATTGAACACCGGAGCCATGCCAAGAAAATCCCGGGGTTTGGGGCTGGCCCCAAGGTACCCCTGAATCCACTCAATCGGAAAGGAGTTTCAAAATGTTTTGAAATCAAGTATCGACCAAAGTTAAGACCGTCGCTGACACCTTTGTCTGCTTCCGCTTGTCGGGCTCGTAAAGAGCGACAAATCCACTGCTAAGAATTAGGTTTGTGAGCGGAATGGCGCTAGCGACCGATATCGTGAATTACCGGCGGCTGGCGCCGAACCGCTCACGAGTCAATCCCTAATTTTTAACTGCAACGCTGCACTAGTTGTCGCTGTCCAGCCAGTGATTCGTCAGGATTGAAAACTAGAGTTCACTTCCATTAGCCGTTTGGGCGTTAGCCCCAGTTTTGTCTAGGCTGGTGCGGAGCGTCTGGAATAACCGGGCTAACGCTCATTGCTTAATGCACCGACGAATACATGCCTACCTGCTTAGATGATCGAATCAATCGCGTCGAGTAGTGTTAATCGCTCGTCATCGAAGCCGCTGAAGTATTTATCAACGGGTGGTGCTGCCAGTCGGCGCGATGACAACGTGCTAGGACCGAAGTCCAGTGGCGGCGGATTGCTGGCGGGTAATGACTGGTTGAATTGAGTCGCAAAAAAGGTCAAGTCGGCACCGTTGACTTCGCCATCGGCGTTCCAGTCGGCGCGCGGGTTATAGTTCGCGCCACCGGCGCTTTGATTAAATGCACCAGCGAAGGCCGACAAGTCGCCACCGTTGACGTTGCCATCATCGTCGGCGTCACCGACCAACACATTGAAGCTGAAATCAAGCACGCCGCCGCCGAGTGTACCGCCGGCTACATCGGCGACCAAGTTCGAGACCCCGATCCGCAATTTGTCGCTGGCCAACGGCGACGCGAGGCTGATGATCCCGCGATTGTTCGTGGCGTCATAGGATACGGTTGCGATCGTGGCATAGTCCAACACATTGGCTCCGAACAAAACGACATTCGACGCGTTGAATTGATTGACCGATTCACTGAATTGAATATAGATCCGATCCACTCCGGTGCTGGCGATTGTTTGGCTGGGGACAAGTTCATAACCGAGTCCGTTGCCCGCACCGGTGCCGCTACCATCAACGGCGTCGATGAAGGGGCCAAGCCAAGTGCTCGAACCGGCAATGATCGCGGTCACGACGGGCGGCGTGTTGTTCACGGTCACGTCAAACGTTGTGCTGGCAATTAAACCGAAGGCATCGGTCGCGGTAACCGTGATCGTCGCGGTTCCGGGTTGGTTTGCTACGGGCTGGAGGATCAATTGTTTATTTGCATCGATGCTAACGTTATTGAACAGTCCGGGATTGGTATCGATGTTGTATGAGTAGGTCAAATCGACCGCCAACTCTTGTTCGTCACTAAAGAAGTTGGGTAGCGCGACGGTGGTCGTATCCAGATCTGTCGCTTGGACGTTAGGAATGCCCGTGGATGCTGGCGGCGAAACGAAATCAACAAAACTGGTGAACGTGGTTGCGATCGTCGTTTCCAGCGCAGGTGCTGCGGGGCCAACGGACAAAAATGCCAGCGCCGAACCGAGACTATCTTCGTAGGTCGTGATTGTCGAGACAACGCGTCCGATATCGAGCGTCAAGCTGACGATCCCTCGGCCGTTACCGTCGGCCGGCCTGACAGAATAACTACTGATAAAAACATCGCTGAAGTCCCATTCGCGGAACGGTCTGGGTTCTTTGGTGGTGAAGTCCCAGGAGGTGAGCTTCAGTTCGTCGATGAGTGAGCCTTGTGCCAGCGAAGTGATGAAGCCTGCGGAGGTTTCGCTGTATTCGGTGAGGACTGCAAACTCGGTTCGTCCGCCGCCCTGGCGATCGCTGAGTTTTCCAAGCCCAACCTGTTGTTCGACGGGATTGGACGTTTCCCAGACATACGCCAACACTTTTAGCTCCGGCGAATTGGGTGCGCTTTTCACCTCCAGCGTACTTTTCGGAAAACTTAGCGGGTCGAACTGGAACGAACCAAAATCGCCTGCATTGGTGACCGACTGAGTCGGCAAATTACAATCGACGGACGTCTTGTTGGTGACTTTTGATGTCCCGTCATTGGAAAATTGATTCAGTTGCAAATCGGCTTCGTCGAAGTTGATCGAAAAACTGTTGAACGGTATATGCGCTTGCTTAGAGTCAATAAACTCGAAGCTGTTGAAACCAATTTTTCCGTTCAAATCCCAATTCGCATAGTTGACCAACTTACCCATCGAACTATCAAGAATCGACGTATCGATTTCGACCGGCGTCACCGCTGTTTTGCCCTCGACAAAGGCTTGGAGGTGCGAAGTCAACGGCGCGCCCTGCCACACGAAGACAAAATCATCGGCGCTCGATTGGCCGACTTTACGCTGACCGAATTGCGAAGGCAGCGCGACCGGCAGCTCCGCATTCCAGTCGAAAGAGTCCAGGTCAATCGCTGATCCATCGCCAAATCGCAGCTTGTTTTCTGTGTTCACGTTCGCACTAGGTTGGTTACCCAAGTTGCCGATATTGTTTCCGTCAGTCTTGTTGTCGCGGGTGTCCCATTCAAAGAAGCTGGAACTGGTCTGTTTACCAATTTTGTCATACTCGAACGTCGTCAGTTTTACCTTTCGCGGATTGATAGTAAAGAATTCGGGATCCTCAGAACTTGTTGTGTTTGATCCTGTGGTCGTGTAGTCGGTCAGCACGACGCTGGACAAGTCAAAACGATACAGTTCGACTTTCGTTCCATTGATCGCTTGATGTCGCTTGATCGAAACACTATCGATCAAACGTGTTCCGGCCACCGCCGAAAAAAGTCCTGACGAGTGGACGCCAAGCGGTGCAAGCACATTAAAGAGTTCAGGCACCGCACCGGATTCGTCTCGTTGGCCTGACCAACTGAAAGAATCGAGTGATACATCGCTCGCCTTACCACCATCGTTCAATGTCAATTCGAGCGTCGGCTTGTCGAGCGTCGTGAATCCAAATCCTGCCGTCTTTGTAGCCTCCCTCGCAAGAAGACTCCAATCCGCGACCACAGGCGTCTCCAATGACTTTCCGTCCGCTTTCACATTGACCTGAGTGCGTTCCGCTTTCGCAAAGCTGATCGAAAAAGCTGTCATTGGTTCGACGCCCGGTTCCGAAACGCCGGCCACCAGGTACTCGGAGACATAGGCATCGGACAGATCCCATTTCACGAACGTTTTGCCTTCTGCGTCCAGTGGACGTGTGACAACATATTTCCCCACATTGCCGTCCGCCAACGTCGCGATCAAACCGGGACTGGATTGATCCAACGGGACTTGAAACTTGAAATCGCCAAATGTACTAGGACCGCCATCACCACCGAGGCCACCAGCACCGGAATGATCATATTGAGTCGCTTCGGACCACTGGAACGAATCGAGTTTTATTGTGCTCCGCCGTTGGGGAGAGTTAGTATCGTATTGCCGGTGCCGGTTACTTTGTTGTTTCCAAAACCGCTGGCGGAGGTGACAGTGTTCTGCGCCAAATCCCACGACACGCTTGTCGGTGTGCCGATGAACTTGCCCGTGATTGGCGTGACCTTGAAGTCGACCTTCGAATACGATACGAAGAAGCTGTTCCGGATGGTCGTTAAATCACTGCCACCGGCCAAATCAAAGGTCGTGATGAATGGATTGTAAATGGTCCATTCGACGTTGGTCACATCGGTTCCATTGACCGATCGCTGGTCGCTGAGCTTGATTGACTCTCCGAGCGATTGCTCGCTGACCAAAGACGAAAAGATGGCTGGCGTGGTAAGGTCGACCTTGCGAGTCACTGCAAAATCACCACCGAGAGCATCGCCGATGAAGGTATTCTCTCCGAAAAAACTGACCGGCAACGCGGCCCGCCAGTCGAATTGCTCGATCGCAATGTTCTTGCCGGCAATCGTTAGAAACGCACCGCCGGCGAGCGGTGTTGTGACCAAGCCTGTGCCTGCGGCAGTCTTCGACTTATTCGTCAATAGGTCCCATTGGGCGTCTCGCTTGCTAGTGACGTTGCCAGTTTTGGTATCCAACTCGTTGAATCCGATCTTGATGCCGGCGTAGCTCAACGCGAGATCCTCGAATACTTTTGAATTGTTGGATTCGTCATCGGCGGTTGCGAAACCGGTCAACCGCGAGTCATCCAAGTCAATCGTCAAGACGTCGTTTCCATTGGCGTCAAGCACGTTGAAACTGACCGTTTCGTGACTTTTGCCGATTGTTGATTCGCGAATCAACGCAGGCGTGCCTTTGTCGAACTGTTTGAGAACGCGAAAGTCTTGGACCTGCAGCCCGCCAGCGGCTCCCGGAGTCGCATCGCTGAGCGACAAATGAAACGAATCGACAACGATCTCATCAACGTGTCCCGCGAATCCCGAGCCACCGGGAATATCGGGATTCTGGATGTCGAGGACGGCGGCCAGCAGTCGGCGTGATTCGAGTCGTTCGCAGCGCAGGGTATGACGTTTGTTTGGACGTTTCATTTTTTAGAACCTGGCAATTGAATCGACGGCGTCGAGCAGGGGATAAGCGACGGTCGTCCCCGCCATTTAAAGGATTCGCGGGAGCGCCACACGAAAATTCCGGTCACCGCACCCGAACTTAACCCAAATCCGCCATCAGGGGGAAACGAACTCCGATAATCGGGTGGATTTTGACAAGCAAGCGAGCGACATTCGTTGAAATAAACATCTTCAATTTGTCAGGTATTTGCCGCGGCGAGTAACATTCAGCCGTCGCTGTGCGACTATCCAAACCCCTTCCGTCATTCTCATCCGCCATACCATCCAATGCCGCTACGCGACAGCAATCGATGTCCTGCAGCATCACAGAAGCTAGGACGAACGGTTGGTGCCGACGAACGGTTGGTGCCACCGACAAATCGTACAGCTATCAACTTTCCACATTCTACTCAAAGCCCCCTGCTTTCTCTGTCTTGCCGCTGATTGTTAGGCGTCACCATCTTGTTCCTTGGCATTCCCCTGCCCTGGGCACCTTTTCCTCATCGATGGATTGCCGATCGATTCGTGATTGACGGGGCCTCGTTTTTGCATGCATACTCTGGGTACGAAAGCAGCCGTTTCCATTCCTGATGATTTGTTTGCCGATGCTGATCGATTGGCAAGCCGCTTTAAGACTTCACGTAGCCAGTTCTACGCGCGTGCCTTGGCAGAGTTTGTCGCTCGGCACGACGACGATCAAATCACCGGGGCGTTGGACAACGTCTATCAAAGTCATGGTGACGATGGAGATATTTTGTGGTCCATCCGGGTTTATCGTGGATAGGCAGGATGTGCTGTTGGATTTTTTGAGGGATGGCTCCCCTGTCCAAAGTGACTGAAGGACGATCCTGTGCCGTACAATGGACGTGCCTGGTGAGGCGGACTGAAGCTCTGCGGGGACGCAACTTTGGAAGGAATAGCCCGGTCGATCGTGCGACAAAGGTGCTCGTCGGTCGCCGACGGGATACCCGCCGGCGACTTTCTCGAATCTTCCATCGCGACGACTTTTGGACACGGGAGCCATGCCTCCAAAATCCGGGTTCCTAGGCAAATCCACGACAAAGTCTGATGGACCTTTTCATTGGCATTGAGCTCATGTTCGGCCGTTAGCGGTATTCGCCTCCAGTTCAGACCCAACCTAGTTACAGCAACTTCGGATGGTGCCATCACGGCTGCATTTCGGCGAAGTCGCCGTGTTGCCAGGTGATGGTGACCGGCGGTGTTAACTTGAACGTGCCCATGCCGCGATCGGCCCATTTACCGTCAACTCGATAAATCCAACCCTCGCCGCCCGAATTCGTCAGGTCGTTGATCGCCGTAATGATCGCCGTGGTGCCGGAACCGGAAATCTTAATCTTGATTCGCGGATCGTCAACTTGTCGCATCACTTGCTCGACCGTTGTCCCAGCGGCAACATTATTGACTTCGCACTGAACCTTGCTTTCGCCATCGTTAACGACGATCGAAACGGGGCCGGTTGTCGCATTTGATTGCGATTCACTTAGCGGCGCGACTGTTGACGTGCTGGAACATGCGAAGATCAAGATTAGCGGCAGACAAGCGATCGATCGAGCGATTATGCGGTGCATCATTCTTTCCAAAAACCATAACATACCGCGATGCCGAACCCAGCGAATAGCCAAGCAACCGGCGGAAAAAAGTGTCTGACCCCAATTGCTGAGAACCGGCCCGTCGGGTGCTTCGCACAAGCAGGGCCAGATGCTTTTTTCCGCAGCCATGCCAAGCGGCGACGAAATCAATGAACGCCAGCGTGTATTTGATCGGTGCGGGGATCGTGGGTCGAGCCATTGCCGATTCGCATTTGGCCGCGGGAATGAACGTCGCACTGGTCGACGGTCGCGCTGAAGCATTGACCGATGCAGTAATTTGGTTGCGATCACGTCACGTTGACTTCGGGGAGAATAGCGTCGATTGTCCGATTAACGGTCGATCGATGGTGACACTGGGACGCGCGCCGCTCCAGCCGCCTGGGTTGTTGATCGAGTCGATTAGCGAAAACCTGGCGGCGAAGCAGTCTTTGTTTCGCGAGGCGCGAGCCACTCTTGGGCCGGACATTATTTTGGCGAGCAACACGTCAAACCTGCGCATCGCGGACGTATTCGCGAGCATGGGCCAAGACACACGCTGTTGTGGAATGCATTTTTTCATGCCGGTTGGTGAACGCCCGCTTGTCGAATTGATTGCGTCGCCGGCGACCACGCCGCAAACGTCCATGGCGTGCCAACAACACGCATCTTTACTTGGCAAAGCGTCGCTGGAGGTCAAGGACAGTCCTGGATTCGTGGTCAATCGGTTGCTCGCACCGTACTTGAACCAGGCGCTGTTGTTGCTTGGCCAAGGTGCCAGCTCCGAAATGCTTGGCGATGCCGCGAGTGCGTTCGGTATGCCAATGTCACCGCTGCGACTGATCGACACGATTGGAGTCAGAACCGCGTTTGATTCAGGCCGCGTGTTTTGGCAATCGTTTCCAGAGCGAATTGATCCGGCACCGATTTTGCCGGGCATGATCAAAGCCGGGCGTCTGGGCACAATGCACGGCGGTGGATTCTATGACTCGTCGGCGGCAACCAAATTATGCGACAAGGCAACCGCCGTGGTCGCAAAGTACCAGCGTGATGCGCACACTTGGACGTTGGACGAGGTGACCCAGTGGTTGAGCATTCCGATGTGGATCGAAGCGGCCGAGGCGCTTGCGACTGGCATTGTGAGCCAGTGGTCCGATATCGAGTTGGCAATGCGCGGTGGCCTCGGTTACGCTGGGGAAAGCGGCTTCGCTGGCTTCTTTGATAACCTGGGATCGAGCAAGTTGATTGATACGATTCGCAGCGGCGGCGCGGTCAACCGTTCACTCGCCGCGCCGGTCGCGTTGATCGAAGAATTGTCGAACCCGATTGGCGGTTTACCGAGCGGCGCGGTGTTAAGGTACGCCAGTCAACGAGGCCCGGGATGATGTGGCAAATTTCACTGCGCCGGATGTTCTTGGTCGTTACGCTGGTCGCGTTGTCGCTTGGTTTCGTGCTCAATTACCAGCGGCGCGTGGCTGCGGAGGCAGCACTACGTCTGTTGCGGGCCGAGGTTGGATATCTGGAACCGAGCTCCACCGGCGAAGTCGCCGCCGTGCGGATCGCCAGCGATGAGCCGCTTGTTTGGCAAGCCCGAGTTCGTGTTCCGCTCAAGCAGCGGTATCGCGTGGCATACAGCGCCGTGTGGTTGCACGCGACCAATAAGCCCGAGTGGTTCTCCGCTCAGGCTTTGCTCGAGGGCGAATCGATTGTCACGGTGCGGGTGATGAAAGACCCGCGTGATGATCGGTGGCGGATGTCGGTGATCGTCCGCCATGAAGGCGTCACCGGACGCAGCGGCACGGTTTTGGCCGATGAGATTCGCGACGTGTTTCGGGGTTCGCATTCGCTGGTCAGTACCGGCATTGGAAAACAAACGGTAGTCGTCCCTGCGGGGCAAAGTTTGCGAATTTTTGACGAGCGTCATTTTTCCGGAGGATCATTGCTGTTATATGGAGATCGGGCACCCGAAACCGACATTTTTGGCGTCTTTGCCGAATTGCAACCGGACGTCGGGCCACTTTGATGCTGGCGGATTGGCCAATCGTCGAAGGTTTGCCGGACTGCTAAACTATCGGGCAACTTTCGTTTATTGATTGCTCAAACACTAAACTTTTTGAACCCATCCGCCACGGCGGAAATTTGCGGATTTCGGATGCCCAAGGATTTTCTCAAAGACATTGATGACCAATACGACGTTGTGGTGATCGGCAGCGGCTTGGCCGGAATGACCAGCGCGAACATTTTGGGGCGTGCCGGCCATCGCGTGCTATTGCTCGAACAACACTACAAGCTTGGCGGTTTAGCGACTTGGTTCTTGCGTCCAGGCGGCCATATTTTCGATGTCTCGCTTCACGGATTTCCGCATGGCATGATTAAGTCGTGTCGGCGATATTGGAACAGCGACATTGCTGATCGCATCGTGCAACTTGAAAACATTCGATTCGACAACCCGATGTTTTCGTTGACCACGACGTTCAACCGAGAAGATTTCACGCAGTTATTGACGACGCAATTCGGAATCGAACCCGCGGCGGTCAATGGCTTTTTTGACACCGCGCGGGGAATGAATTTTTACGACGATCAATCGACCACGACGAGGCAATTGTTCGATCGTTTCTTTCCGGGTCGCGAAGATGTGATTCGCTTGTTGATGGAGCCGATCACCTACGCCAACGGATCGACACTCGAAGACCCGGCCATCACATACGGCATTGTCTTCAGCAACTTCATGAGCAAGGGTGTGTTCATTTACGAAGGCGGCACTGATGATTTGGTGTCGCGTATGAAACAGGAACTCGAAGCCAACCACGTCGACATACGAATTCGCTGTGGTGTCGATCAAATCAAAGTCCTTGATGGTCGCGTTCATGCGGTTGTCGTTGATGGCCGCGAAATTAGTTGTCGCGCCGTTGTCAGCAATGCCAACCTGCGAACCACGGTGTTGGACCTGCTAGGCAGCGAGGCGGTTTCAGCGGACTTCATTGAACAGACCGAGGCGGTTCGCTTGAACAACAGCAGCACGCAGGTTTACATGGCGATGAAACCGGAGGTCGAGATTGACGAGTCAACCGGCGACTTGCTGTTCACCAGCACTGCTCCGGTATTTCGCACCGATCTGTTGCTCAGCCGCGACATCACCAGTCGCACGTTTAGCTTCTACTACCCTCGCACTCGCCCGGGCAAGAAACGACGACACGCAGTGGTCAGTAGCACGAACGCCCGCTGGGAAGATTGGTCGAGTCTTTCTGACGAAGAATACGAAGCGAGCAAACAAGAATTAATCGACACGACGATTGATTCGTTAGAAAAGTATGTGCCGGATGCAAGAAACAAAATCGAATGGGTCGAAGCCGCGACGCCGCGAACGTTTAATCATTACACCCGGCATCAACTGGGGGCCAGCTTTGGAACCAAGTTTGAAGGCCTGGCCGTATCCCGATCGTTGCCGCAACAAGTCGAAGGCATGTACCACGCCGGCAGCGTCGGTATCATCATGAGCGGTTGGCTCGGTGCGATCAATTATGGCGTGATTGTCAGCAACGAGGTCGATCAACGATTGACCGCCGAAAAGCAAGCGATGATCTGATGGAGATGTTGAATTTAGCAAGCTATCGTTTGCTTGAATCGATGAGCGACAACGCTACGCGGTTGGGCATCATGCCGCACCGGATCGCCGGCACGTTGGTGATCGATGCCGGCATCAACGTCGCCGGTTCCATCGCAGCCGGGTTGATGGTGGCGCGAGTTTGTTTGGGTGAC
Organism: Pirellulaceae bacterium; assembly: GCA_041753075.1. Lineage (GTDB taxonomy): Bacteria > Planctomycetota > Planctomycetia > Pirellulales > Pirellulaceae > UBA6163. The sequence continues at coordinate 114,792 of JBGSVE010000065.1, read as the reverse complement.
AATGCGGAGGTTTCAATCTGCAGCGAGAATGCCGAGACGATGGCGGTCGATTGTGGCGTGATGGTGCGAACCGACAATCCGCTGAAGGCGTGCTTGGGTGGCCAGTATGCGGGTTGGCCGGTGACGCTGGACAAATACTTCGCGATGGGCAGCGGTCCGATGCGAATGACTCGTGGTTGCGAGCAGATGCTCAAAGAATTGTCGTTGCATGAACCATCGCCGGTCATCGCCGGTGTGCTTGAAGCGACCGAGTTGCCGCCCCCGCCGGTGATTGACATGATCGCCACCGAAACTTCGCTTGAACCGTCGCAAGTCGCCGTCGCGGTCGCACCCTCGGGTAGCCTTGTTGGATCGATTCAAGTCGTCGCCCGCAGTATCGAGACGGCGATGCACAAGTTGCATGCGTTGGAGTTTGATGTCGCGAGCGTTTACTCGGCAATTGGCTGTGCGCCACTGCCGCCACCGGCAAAACCGAGCGACGTGATCACCGGAATCGGTCGCACCAATGATGCGATTCTGTATGGCGGTCGCGTGACGCTGTGGGTCGATTGCGATCAAACGGCTGTCGACGCGGTTGCAAACAAAGTTCCGAGCGAAACGTCGCGCGATTATGGTCGTCCCTTCGCGGCGATTTTCAAAGATTACGATTACGACTTTTACAAGGTCGATCCGCTGTTGTTCAGCCCGGCCGTGGTCACGATGATCAATCGACGAACTGGTATTGCGCGTCGATTTGGTTCGCTCAATTCGACGGTCTTGCGGCAATCGTTTTACGCATGAGCCCACGACCTCTGCTCGCGCTGGGCCCCGCGGATGGTTGGCACGCAGACCAATTACGCACCGCCGCGACTAAGCACGGACGTGATTTGCAATACGCCGATTACGAGACTTTGACCGCGCGAATTGATCATCACGGTCGGCACTGTGTCACAAGCTCAGCAGGCGAACTCGCGGACTTCGCTGCGGTGCTCTGTCGTACGATGCCGATGGGATCGATGGAGCAAATTTTGTTTCGCTTGGCAACGCTGCACGCATCGATTGCGGCGGGCGTTCGGATCGTGAATTCACCGCAGACGCTGGAGTTGGCGATCGACAAATATGCGACGTTGGCGGTGGTTGCGTCACTCGATTTGCCCGTGCCCGAAACGATCATCGTGCAATCTCGCGGCGAGGCGATGCGGGCGTTTGCGTCACTCGGCGGCGATGTTGTCGTTAAGCCGATTTTTGGTGGCGAAGGACGCGGCGTCATGCGTGTGCGCGATGAACAATTGGCTTGGACAACGTTCTCGACTTTGCAACAATTGTCCAGTGTGCTTTACGTCCAACGATTCATCCCACCGGGCGGACACGATACGCGGCTGCTGGTAATTGGCGATGAAGTGTTCGGGGTCCGGCGAAGTGCAACCACTGGGTTTCGGACCAACGTCGCCAACGGTGGCAAGTGTGACGCGATTGAATTGCCGCCGGAGCAGATTTTGCTGGCGAAAAACATCGCCGCAAGAATGGAGCTGAGCATCGGATCGATCGACTTGCTTGACAACGACGATGGGCCACCGCTTGTCGTCGAGGTCAACGGCGTGCCGGGCTGGAAAGGTGCCCAATCATGCTTCGCATTTAATTTGGCCGAGAAAATGATCGCGGCGGTGTTGGCATGAATGCTGACGAGTCGACCCGATCCGACAAAGCGATCTGCGAGCATGACTTTGCCGATCGCGTTGTGGGCCGCAACGTTGCCGCAAGGTTATCACAATGGGCCAAACGAGTTCCCGGCGCGATTGCGATCGCCGAGCCCTGCGGTCCGGTCCGTCGCGATGGCCTGCGATCGTATGCGATCACTACTTTCAGAGAACTCGACGACCAATCCGACGCAATCTCGCGGGGCATGATTGCTTGGGGAATCAAACCCGGCATGAGAATCGTCATGCTGGTGCCGTTTGGAGCGATGTTTATTCGCCTGGCGTTCGCATTGCTCAAGGCCGGCGTTGTGGTCGTGCTTGTCGATCCCGGAATCGGGCGCAGCCACTTGATTGATGGTCTATCCGCAGCCGAACCCGACGGGTTTGTTGGCATTCCCAAGGCCCAGGCGGTGGTGCGATTGCTGCGTCACCGGTTTGCCCGCGCGAAGTGGAATGTCACCATCGGTCGGCGTTACTTTTGGGGCGGCAAAACGCTGTCGCAGGTCACGGCACTAGGCACGGCGAAGACGATTCCGCTACCGCCCGTCGGCGACGATACCGACGCTGCGATCATTTTCACAACCGGCAGCACTGGCCCACCCAAAGGCGTCGCTTACACGCACGGCACGTTTAACTCGCAAGTCGATTTGATTCGCCAGCGATACGATATCCGGCCAGGGACTCGCGACCTGGCGTGCTTTCCCTTATTCGGTTTGTTTGACAACGTCATGGGTGTGACAACGATCATTCCCGACATGGACCCGACGCGGCCAGCGAGTGTCAATCCGCGACGCATTCACGAGGCCGTCACGCAGTGGGAAATTGACCAAGCGTTTGGCTCGCCGGCGCTGTGGCACCGCGTGGTCTCTTGGTGCGAAGAAACGGACAACCATTTTCCAACGCTGCGTCGCGTGCTATCCGCCGGTGCACCGGTGCCGGCGTCGACGCTCGCGCGGCTGCGCACAATCGTTCATGCCGATGCCGACATCGTCACGCCGTATGGTGCGACCGAAGCGTTGCCGATTGCGTCCATTGAGTCACGACAAGTCATCACTCAAACCGGTCCGGCGGCGGCCAAGGGCAAGGGCGTTTGCGTCGGAACTCGCTTTGATGGCGTATTGTGGCGCGTGATCGCAATCGACGATGGACCGATTGAACAAGTAGATGAGACGGTGCCCCTGGCCAATGGCAAGATTGGCGAGCTGATGGTCAGCGGCCCGATGGTGACGAAACGATACGTCATCCGTGCCGACCAAAACGCGCTCCACAAAGTGCGTGACGGCGAGCGGACGTGGCATCGCATGGGCGATGTTGGATACATCGACGAAGAAGATCGTTTCTGGTTTTGTGGCCGCAAGGCCCACCGCGTGATTGCCGGCAACAAAACTTGGTTCACGATACCGTGCGAAGCCATTTTTAATGGTCATCCGTCGATCTATCGTTGTGCGTTGGTTGGTTGCGGGCAACTCAATGAGCAGACGCCCGTGATTGTTGCCGAACCCATTGCGGCGCAGCGGCCGCGATCAGTATTCGCGCATAAAAAATTAGTTTCAGAGCTGGTGGAAATGGCGACTCAAAATCCTTTGACGCAGCGGATCAGTGACATTCGCATTCATCCGCGCTCTTTGCCGGTTGATATACGCCATAACAGCAAAATTTTTCGCGAACAATTAGCTGCCGCGATTCAGCGGCAACCACGAATTTGGACGACGCTATGTCGATAGTTTTGTTTGTCACCGGTTTGGTATCGATGATTGTCGCTGCCGAGTTGTTGGTGCGTGGTGCATCGCCAGCCTATGTGTGGGCAACGTCGTTGGTAGCAACATTTTCAATGTGCTGTTCATTCTCGGTATATCGGCGGTAATCGTACCGCTGGTGGTGGCACCGCAATTAATTCGTATCGATCTGCCGCTTCTCATCCTGACGTCGTTTGCGGTGTACGTCATCGCGCTGGATGGTAAATTCGGACGGACTGATGGCTACATTCTTTCTGCGGGATTGATTGCCTACATCATCGGCCAGATTTTTCTGAGTCGCAAAGTAACCGCCGCGACGGCGAGCCTCGAAAGTAAGAATACAGCCATCGATTTAAGCCGCCGTCCCATGGTGGCACGGCTGATTGAAGATCTTGCCTTCATCATTGTTGGCTTGGTGATCTTGATATTGAATGCGAGGCGAACGCGACATCGCGGTTGGCAATGTCATCGGTAGCAACGTATTCAACCTCATGGGCGTGCTTGGACTGGCGACGACCGTTGCACCGTCGGTTCTTGAGGTCAACGAGCAGGAAATCCGTTTTGACTTGCGGGTCTGATCGCGGTGGCCGTCATTGCTTTGCCCATTCTGCTGACCGGTCGAATCATCTAGCGCGACGAGGGCCTGCTGCTACTCGGCTACTATTCCGCTTACACGATCTAGTTGATTCTCAACGCGGCGAATGACGCAAGACTGGGCCTGTGTTTAAACGCGATGTTGTACGGAATTATTCCGGTGACGGTTGTCGGCTTATTGGTATTCGCGACTAGGCAGCGGCGGACTGCTGGATAAAAAAACAAGTTGGGTTTTCGGCTTCGTGCGCAGTATTCTACGACGCTCCGCCGTCGTAAATAGACGACGGCGGAGCGTCGTAGAACACTGTTACTTCAATTCGATGGTGGCGGCATGGCTAGGCAGCGACGACTCTTCCGGTGCATCATTGTGTTCGGTTCGCCCGGTGACACGGTTGACAAAATACCACATTAAGAATGTGACCAGCACGACGGACAACATCGCCAGCGCCCCCTCGACCAATAGTTGACGTTTCATTCGCCCGACCGGCTCGAATACTTTTGCCAAACGATACTGAACAAGCACCAACATGTCGGTGTTTGCCATTGTGTCGCCGCCGGGAGTCACGACATCGTCGGCCTGGGGCAGCGCAACGGGGGCAACGGCGGCAAGCCATGAGCCGGCAAACGCCAAACCATCACCGGCCTGGGCAAGCGGGTCAGCGTAATCAACGTCGTTGCCAGCGACGAGCCGATCGAGCAGTTCGCTGGGAACTTGAAATCGCTCGCCAGCCATCGCTTCACCAGCAATGCGGCGACTGTCCATCAGCGGATGTTGCAACACGGTACCGCGCAACGGTCCCGTTCGCGCATCGATCACGACTGCGACTTGATCGCTTTTTTCGTCGCCGCGCAGCAACTCGAAATCACCCAGATTCGTGGTCGCGACAAACACACCGACGACTTCGCGTTCTTCGTCATCGGTACTGGCTGGATAAAGATAAATTGGCGTGCTAAAGGCAACCTTCCACATACCGGTCGCGGTGCTGGGAAATGCCGATGACAAGCGCGGCGAATCCAGTGGCTTGATTGCTTCGATCGGTGTGCTCGACGGAAATTCATTCGCTCCGCCGTGGAAGTAAGTTCGATAAGCAAAGTTCTTGCCGGCGCTATTCTTGTCCTGCGTGACCGGTTCGTCGTACGCAATTCCGACAATCGTGCCGCGGGTATCCATAATGAACATCGTTGCTAAACGTGGACGCCCGCCGCTGGTATCCGTGGTGTATAAAGCCAAACGATCGCGCAGCCAATTGTCCAGTGCCACACGCTCGGGATTGGCAAGAAAATCGTTTCGAGAGTTCGCAACATCGCCTTCGTTTTTTTCAATGACTTTACTGCGCAGCGCCGTCAACTCGGGTGACTCAAGAGCCGTGGCCAAGGTGGTCCTCATCGTTGATGATGACGCCTCGCGGCTAATTGCGACGAAGTATTGCTGCAACTCGTTTTCGAGAGTTCTCGCGGCAAACCTGGCGGCCAATTGATTGCTGCCGCGAGCTTCGGTGCGCAGCGCTTCGGTTGCATTCTTGCTGGCACCGGTAATGCTTCGCGCCGCAAAAATGCTCGTCGCCGCCAATAACAACAGCGGCCCCACAATGCCCAACAGCATCAACGGTTGGCGACTACGATAATCATCGCGCTGGTCGAGCGCGGCCAGCACTTGCTGGACATTGGCGTATCGCTTCGCCGGTTCCGGCGCTAGACATCGATCGACAATCGCGCCCAACAGCCGATCAACACCGCGTCGCATTCGATGCTCTTGAGGAACATCATCGCGCAGAATTGCGTCACGGTAATGTTCCAACCGTTTACCCAGAGTGCCGGCGGTGTCGATTTTTTCGATCAGCGGCTGATTGCGATGGGGCACTTTGCCGGTCAACATTCGATATAAAATCACGCCCAGCGCATAAACATCCCAGCGAGCATCGGGCACAGCATCGATGTTGGCTTGCTCCGGTGCCATGTAAAACAACGTCCCCAGCGATGGTGATTGGTCGCTGGACATGCGACTTTGACCGAAATCAGCCAATCGCGGATCAAAGTCGTCGTCAAGCAAGACATTGGCGGGCTTGAGATCACAATGCAAAACGCCTTTGCCGTGGCAATGATTCAGTCCCACGCAGAGCTTGCGAAACATTTGAACCGTTTCGTCGATCGACAGCCGCCCACGCGAAACCAGCAAATCTTCCAGCGATCCTCGCGGCAAATACTCCATCACATAGTACGGTGGCTCGGCGTCCCAACCGACATCGAGAACCTGGACCACCGACCGATCGGCGGAAAGCTGGACCAAGTTTTTTACCTCCCGCGACAGCAGCGACCAATTCACGCCGCCGCGATGGAGGTAAAATTTGACGGCCACCGGGCGGCTGGTATTCAGATTGCGTCCATACCAAACTTGGCCGAACGTCCCCGAACCAATGAAACGCTCCAATCGATACCCCGGCAAGATCGCTGGTGGCGTTGTCGCACGAAGACTTAGATCCTCGGAAACCTGCTGGTCGCCAAGGGTTTGCTGTTCGGTTTGATCGATCCCCACTGTCTCTTTCTTTGCCACGAGCGATGCTTTCCTTGATGCGACCAACCTGCATTCTAACGTTTATCACGGTGACCTTGTTCGCATCAATGGCCAATGGACAAGCGACCGACGCACCGCTGGAAGAACCCGCCGAGGTGGCTGCCGGTAACACGTCGGCGTCGGACGGACGCCACGGCAACGATTTGTCGGTACGGCTATTCAGGCCCGACAGCACGTTGGTGGTACGGGCAACCCCGTTGGAAAAGGCGTCCTTGCCGGTGGTCGATGTTCACACACATTTCCTGCACAAAATGCGCCACAACCAGCAAATGCTGATTGATTACGTCGCCGCAATGGATCGGAACAACATTGCCGTCAGCGTCTCGCTCGATGGCCAGCTCGGTGACCAACTGGACCGTCACATTGAATTCTTGTGGACCAAATATCGCGACCGCTTTGCGATTTTTGCCAACGTCAATTGGCGCGGTGCGGGGGCAGCCAACGACCCGGCAACCTGGGATTGCCAGCGCCCAGGTTTTGCGGAGCGGACCGCCGAGCAACTTGGCCAAGCGGTCGCGCGCGGAGTCAGCGGACTGAAAGTGTTCAAACAGTTTGGACTGGGTTACACCAACCCCGATGGATCGCTGATGAAAATCGATGACCCGCGCTGGGATCCGATTTGGGCTAAGTGCGGCGAACTGGGGATTCCCGTATTGATTCATACCGGCGATCCACCGGCGTTCTTTGAGCCGATCGATGCGACCAACGAACGTTGGGAAGAGCTCAGCCGACATCCGGATTGGAGTTTTCATGACGCCAAGTTCCCGCGATTGGATGAACTACTCGACGCTCGCAACCGCGTGATCGCCCGACATCCGCGAACCCATTTTATTGGTGCCCACATGGCCAGCCGCAGCGAAGACTTGGCCATCGTCAGTGCTTGGCTTGACCAGTATCCGAATCTATATCTCGACATCTCATCGCGGATCAGCGAACTGGGACGCCAACCGTTTACGTCGCGCGAGTTTCTGATCAAGTACGCCGATCGCGTTTTATTCGGGACGGATGGACCCTGGCCGGCGCAGCGACTGGAATACTATTGGCGGTTTCTCGAAACACACGACGAGTATTTTCCCTACAGTGAAAAGATTCCGCCGCCGCAAGGCTTGTGGGCGATCTATGGTGTTAAATTGCCCGACGATGTCTTGCGTAAGATCTACCACGAAAATGCGATCCGCTTAGTCCCGGGAACTGCGAGCCGTTTGGCGACTTGGCGAAGCCAGCGGGACGGTCGCTAGGCGGCTGGATACGCGATACGTGTCAGCATCGTCGTCGGCATCGGTTTTGGGCTCGTTGACTGTCCAGGCCGGTATCAATTTGCGGGCCGTCGCATACAGCACAATCGCCGCAATGCAGCCGAGCATGTCGGCGGCAAAATCACGCACGTCGGGCGAACGCCCACGGACAAAGCCTTGCGTAAACTCATCGAACACCGCGTAAAGTGCTGCCAAAACAAAGGCGATGGCAAATTTTTTCCAAACGCTATGGCGAGTTTGAATCACCCAGCACAATAGCATGGTCAGGCCAAAGAATGCCGATGCGTGCAACACCTTGTCCGGCACGCGAACGCCGATGTCAGGAACTTTTGGAATGTGCGTGCCGGTAAACATTGCCAGCCAATAGACCACCAACACACAAGTTGCCAGCCGCACACCGAACAATGAAAATCGTGTCAACGGGCGCATCGAGATCGCTTAGAATAAGAGCTTGTGATTGAATTGCGAACCTCCTTTTAATCGACCAGTGACCGGCAACACCTCATGGCCAATCGACCGTTTTATCGTATCACGACCGCAATCTTTGTCGGCATTGTTTGCGCAAATTTCGCAAACTCCCAGGGGCCGCAGGCAGAGACAAAACCCGTCGCCGCTAGCAAGGGTGAGTTTGTGTTCAAAGCCGACTCGTCCTGGAAGCCTTCCCACTTCGGTGGCGATGGCCCCATCGAGATGATTGACGGAGTGTTGAAACTGGGCTTTGGCGATCCTTTGACGGGAGTTCGCTGGGAAGGAGAGTTTCCCAAGGTCAACTACGAGGTCACGCTCCAGGCTCGACGCACCGGTGGCTTCGATTTCTTTTGTGGGTTAACGTTGCCGGTCGAGGACCAGCGATGCAGCTTGGTGCTTGGCGGGTGGGGCGGTTCGCTGGTGGGTATTTCGTGTATCGATGGGCTCGATGCTTCGAATAACGAAACGATGATGATCCAAAATTTTGAAAAGGACCGTTGGTATCGGATTCGAATGCGGGTGACCACGGACAAGATCACAGCTTGGCTTGATGACGATGAAATTATCGATGTCGATCGCGCTGGCCATGTGTTCGATATTCGCGGTGAGATGGAAGAGTCCACTCCGGTTGGCGTGGCAGCGTTTCAGTGTGAATCGGAGATCAAGAATTTTGTCGTTCGTGAACTCGAGCAGGTCGCGAAGTGATGCTTGATTTTGACAACGATGAAGACGCCGACCGACATTGGATGAAGCGGGCGATCGTCGAAGCAGTCAACGCCCAGGAGCGCGACGAAGTGCCCGTCGGTGCTGTGATCGTATGTGATGGCCGGTTGATTGCATCGGCGCACAACGGTCGCGAACAATTGAACGACCCAACGGCGCACGCCGAGATGATCGCGATCACGCAGGCCGCTGCGGCGCTCGCCGATTGGCGACTCGAAGGCTGCACGCTGTACGTGACGTTGGAACCTTGTGCGATGTGCGCCGGTGCGATTTTGCAATCACGAATACCGCGAGTTGTCTTTGGAGCGCCGGACCCGAAAGCCGGTGCGGTGGTCAGCATGTATCAACTCCTGAACGACGCGCGGTTGAATCACCAGTGTGATGTGCTCGGTGGGTTGATGGCCAAGGATTGCGGTCAAATCTTGACGCAGTTCTTTGCCGCCAAGCGAGCGCTGGGCAAGAAGTAGCGAGTATCATTGGGCTTTGAAACCGATCCCCCTCAATCCGTATGTGACCCGAGACACCGATGCTTTATTGTTGCAAAACCGTTGCTTGTCGTTTGATACAAACTCTGGCCGTGCTGTCGATTGTGGTTGCCGGCGTTTGGCATGAGACCGTCACCGCCCAAGACGCACCGACCAAGCCAAACGCACCGTCGTTTGCGATTTCGATTTGGCCCGACCTAGCACCTGACGAGACGACAAAGCAACTTGGTACCACGTTGCCGCCGCGCAATCCCGCCGAAGCGATTACCCGAGTCGAACAGATCACGTCACCGTCGATGGCGGTGCTTGAACCGGCAACGCCGTGTGGTACCGCCGTGGTGATCTTGCCCGGTGGCGGTTTTTCGTACACCGTCCCCGATTTAGAAGGCACCGACGCGGCACCGTTCTTAAATGAATTGGGAATTACCGTATTCGTTCTCAATTACCGCGTCAGCGGCGACAAGTCCGACGATGCCTGGAGGAAGCCAGTGCAGGATTCCCAGCGCGCCGTTCGTTGGGTACGCGCAAATGCGGCGCGATATGGACTCGATCCTAAACGAATCGGTGTGCTTGGATTTTCCGCAGGTGGCCAGGCCGCTGCGGCACATCTGACGGCGACCGATGCATTTTATTTGCCGATTGATGAGATCGACGACCAGCCCTTTTCGCCCAACTTTGGGATGCTGATCTATCCATGGCAAATCGAAGCCGAAGATGGCAAGCTGCGACCGATGATTCAAGTAAGCAAGCGGACGCCGCCCATGTTCATTGTCTCTACGCACGACGATACCGGAGCGCTCTCAACCGGGGCGGCCAAGCTTTACATTGATCTAAAAGAAAACCGTGTGAGCGCCGAGCTACACGTCTATCGATCCGGTGGTCATGGCTATGGAACGACATCGCGAAAAGACAGCGTGATTCACAAATGGCCCGACGCGGCGACGGACTGGCTTAAACTTGAGGTGCTGCGGTGAACACGCTGGTCTTTGTGGACTGCGACAAGTTTAGTGAGCGGTACGGCGCTATCCGCCGGTGGTTCGCGTTATCGGCGGCTAGCGCCAATCCGCTCACAACCCACAAAATTACCCAGGACATGAAATTAGAAAAGACTGGTAATCGCTTCGTCGAAACTCGCTTGCTCAAGCGTCGATTTGATTTCAATCACCGGCGCAAGGCGGCTGGACACCGTCGCGGTCGAACTGTTTACCATCGGTGAAGTAGGCGATGATTGTGCTTCTCGACGACGACGACCGATTTCATTGACGATCCGCAGCGCATCGGACGGTGTGGCGCGGTAATCACCGTTGACATCCACAAAAATGCCGTTGGGTGTTTCGGTCTTGGGGTCCAGGGTCGCACTTTGCCCACGGCGACGCGCAAGAAAGTTAATGATCACCAAGGCATCGCGCAGCGACACAACTCCATCGCCGCTGGCATCAAAGGAATCGGCTTCGTTTTGGAACAAGGGTTGCTCATCGTCGGCTAAAATCAAACCGACCTGCGAACTTTGGTATCCCGTCGCCGTGACTGTATAGATCAGCAACAAATCAGGTTCGGGATCGTCATCATTGATCGGCACTACCGGGATCAGCACCTGACGACTGCCCACGGGAATCATCGCGGTGGTGGGTAAATTGATTTGCGACGCTACGTTGCCGCCGATGTTCACGATCAACGGCTGCGTGACATCGGTGTTGCTGCGGGTGATCGCTAAATTGAACGACCCGGCAGCGGCGTTTTCCAGGATTTCGTTCGCGGTAATTTGGACCAGAAATGTTTCAACATCAGTGACCGAGAGTGCGATAGTGCCGGGATCGAAAACGCCCGCCGAAGCGGTTAACGTGACGCTTTGAGTCCCATCGAACAAGGTATCATCGACGGCGGCGACCGGCACCGTCGCCGACAATTGACCCGCCGGAATCGTTGCCGTCGTCGGCACCGTCGCTTCGCTGGTGTCGCTGGAGACCAGCGAGATCGTCACGGGCGTCGTTGCTGCAGGTGCCGAGCGGCGAATCGTCAACGTTGCTGCTGATGCACCTGCGTTTTCGGCGAACGAATTGCGATTGAGTTCCAACGTGATCACCGGAGGCGCGCCGACGATAATTTGGAAGGTGCTTTGCGCAGCCGAACCATCATCGTCGGTGACACGCAGCGTCACGGTGAATGTGCCAGCGGATTGGAAAGTATGAGTGCCATCAAACGAAGCCAGCGTAGGCGTGTTGATAGCTCCGACGCGGTCAATCGTGGCGGTACCGGTGTCGCTTGCCGAACCGTCACCCCAATTAGTGCTGTAAACGAAAGTTTCGGTCGTCGGCGGTGTGGCGCGAGGATTGGCAAAGCCGAGGTCGCTGATGGTCGCGATGTTGGTCAGCGAGATCGGCTGTCCACGAACGGCGGTTTGATTGCCAATCGCAGTCACGATCGGAACGGCGCTGGTAATATTGGCGAGCGCCGAATCGGTAATTTCGCCCACCGTTGCGCCGCGGTAAGTGATCGAGATCGGAAAAGTATTGTTGTCGGGATACACATGTTGGGCGGTCAACGTCGATTGAGTTGCGACCAACTCCCAACCGATGTCGTCGAGGGCACCCAGGTCGAGCGGTGTCGCGATATCGCGAATGCCGGCGTTAATGACAGGACCCATCAACGTAGGGCGACCGCCGTCGGTGATGGTTTCGAGCCAATGTCCGCGATCGGAACTCAGCGGAACGTTTCCACCTGGATCATAAGCCGCCCGCGCCCGCGCACCGGTGAACGTGCTACCGGAGAGTAACGCAGTCCAAGACGGTGAGGTGCCGAAGCCGATCAGGTGCGTGAATTCATGTGCTGCAACGGTGAAGAAATCTTGCTGGTTGGCCCCGAGCGAGGATTGATCAAGACCAAAGTACCAATTTGTCGAAATGTCAAAACCAATCGAACCGCCCCAGGGGCCGAAGTCGGTTCGCGGCGTTGCCAGCGCGCCCGCTTCGCCGCGACTCTGGACCGTGTTGAGCCACGCGGTTGTGCCGTTTGCGCTGACACCACCTGGCCCACCCGAGCCAAGCGTCGCACCGCCAAATTCTCTCGCACCGACGTAAACCACCAACTCGTTCACGGCAATATTGAGATTGTTAAAGTTGACGGTTGCGCCGGTGGCGGGATGAAATATCGAAGCCACCCAGGTATTGGTGCCTGTGGGTGAGATGGCCGATAACGAATCACCCAGACGACTCAACACCGATGCCGCGGCCGCTTCAAGAACGGTGCGGCGGATGGGTGTGTTGAAGAAGCCGGTCGAATCGAGTGAGTAATCGAATCGTACTCGCAGACCACCGATGGTATTTCCACCGACTACGGTTCCCGCTGACTCCGTGCCGTCACCCCAGCGTATTGTCGACGAGACGTTGCCAAGCAGTCCGGTGGCATCGAAGCTGCGAGATAAGTTGAACACCTCGCCTTCGGAAACCAGCATCGCGCGACTTTCAAGACATTCGAATTGCATCCTCCGCGCATGCGAGCATCGGCTCACCATGTGAGATTGTGGTCGATCGGCGAATTGCAACCAGCGGCGGAAATTCACGAAACTGAAACCGTCGGGTAGTCGAGGTAGCGAATTTGATAGGTCATGCTTGGACGACGAACCGTAACATAAATGGCAACTTCTTTTCCATTTTGTTTCGGTTTTTCAGCCGATTTTTCTGAGCAATTTACTCGGGTTGGCCAATACCGGGACCATCCTGCCGCCCACGTGCGTCGGTGATTCGCGGTCTGGGCGGGCTATCGGCGTCTTCGACGCTCAGCGTTGGCGGTGGTGCGGGTAACAGTGGCAACAACCAAGCGTTTTGTGTTGAAATCGGCAACCTCTCCGCTTGGTCGGGCCATATCGCCATCATCAATCCAACCCACGAGCGTGTCGTCGTCGCACAAGCGGCCAGCCCCCGACGTCCTCCAGCGAAGACGATTCCTTCGGGCAATTGCTCGCAGCCGCGTTGTTGGTGACAAATTCCGGCCAGCGTCATTTGCGAACCGAACAAGTCAAACCGCAGTGCAAGGGTTTCATACGGCCAATCTCGCTGATCGCCGGGTATCATGGGTGCGACTTGAAAGCTGAGTTGGTCGGCCAATGATTGCATCAACGATTGGCTAACGAAACCGGCACCGGCGGTCAAAGTTCCCGAAAGATCCAGCGACGTGCCCGGTTCGAATTGGCAGCGATCCAGTTTGATTGTCGCCAAGCCAGTTAATCGATGGGGAACGTCTTGCATCGCCGTACCAAGATCGACAAAGTCAAAGCGCGATCCGCCCAGGTCGATTGCCCAACCGCGATCGTCGACTTGCCACTTCATCATCCCTTGAAACGTCGCCTCGGGACCGAGCGCTTTCAAGACCGGCAAGTAGTCGGCCAGCGCCGAACAGGCCAGCGGCAAGTCACCGCTCTTCATCGTCCAATCGGTTGTTGGACCTTTCGAGTTACGATTGCGGACGACCGAAATGTGAAACGCGGATTGGTCGTCGCGCGACGCCGGCACGCCCTGGAACGTCGCTTCAACTCGTCCCGGCGCAGGTCGCAGCCAAGCATCCACGTCGCGCAGTGTCAGCGGTCCCGTCGAACTGTGGATTGTCAAATCATCGGCTGCCATCCGCATTGGCAAATCGGTCAAATCCGGTTGGCAAAGAAACCGTTCGTGGATCATTCGCCACGTGTAGGGCAACATCGCAGATTGCAACTCAGGCTGTGACAATCGCAGCGCCGACTTGTCCGCTGTCGTGACCCAAGTGACCGTATGAACCCGCGCGACTTCGCGCTGCGTTTCGGGCTCGAGCAACCTGACTCCACCAAGCCGCACCGTCGCCGGTGCGGGGTGCTCGAGCGACTCGATCTCGACACTCAATCCAATCCGTCGCGATAGTTCGCGTTCCCATTCGTGCCGCCGGTAATTGACATACCACGGTGTGAACGAAACGACGACGGCGACGAAAGTCAACAGCGTTGGCAAGGCGCACAGCAACGCAAACAACAGCCGCGCGACGGCGCGTTGAGTTCGTTCATGCATCCTTGCAAGCTCCCATTCCAATTGAGTGAAAAAAGGTGTCCGACACCTTTTTCCAATTTACACTTTTCGCGCTAGTTCCTGGAACAATTCATAGCGGGCTTTCATCTCGGTCACACTATCACCACCAAACTTATCAACCAGCGCAACCGCAATCTCAAACGCGACTACTGCCTCGACGATCACACTGGCCGCCGGCACCGCGCACACGTCGCTGCGTTCATACACGGCACGTTGCGGTTCTTTGGTTTCCCAATTGATCGAACCCAGCGGCTTGCGCAGCGTGGCGATCGGCTTTTTCGCGGCGCGAATCACCAGCGGTTGGCCGTTGGTCATACCGGCTTCGAGCCCACCGGCGTTGTTCGTTGGACGGCTGTAGCCGAGGTTCGCCGAATCAGCTTGGCTTGCATCGTATTGAATCGGATCATGCACTTGGCTGCCGGGCCGACGCGCCGCCTCGAAGCCCATGCCGATTTCAACTCCCTTGATCGCTTGCACCGCCATCACGGCTTGAGCCAAGCGACCATCAAGTTTGCGATCCCACTGGGCATGCGTACCGAGTCCGAACGGCAGCCCTTCGACGCGCACTTCCACAATGCCGCCGAGCGTATCGCCCTCATCACCGGTACGATCGATGAACGCGCGAAACTCGTCATTGCGGCTGGGGTCCAACGCATAAATCACCGACGCGTCGCGCATCTGGCGATGCTCCTGGACCGACCCCGGCGGCACCGGAATCGGCAAACCGCCAAGCTCGACAACATAGCCAATCGCTTCGATGCCAAATTCATGCAGCAATTGCTTCGCCAATCCACCGGCGGCCACACGCACGGCCGTCTCGCGCGCACTGGCACGTTCCAGCACACCGCGAATGCTGCCCAAATACTTCACCGCACCGGTCAAATCGCCGTGGCCCGGTCGCGGACGTTCGAGGTCCTTGAGCCGTTCAAGTTTGTAGTCGCGATTGATGACCTGGAGCGCAATCGGGCTGCCCAAAGTCTTGCCTTGCCAAACACCGCTGAGCACGTCGACCGTGTCCGTTTCGAGTTGTTGACGCTTGCCGCGACCATAGCCGCCTTGGCGACGCAGCAATTCGACGTTGATCGGTCCTTCGTCCAACATCATGCCCGCAGGAAATCCGTCGACGAGCGCCAGCAGTGCTTTACCGTGCGATTCTCCGGCGGTCCAATAACGAAGCATAGCGGGGGTGGTTCTGAAGCAAGTGAAAAAAGCGACGGGGGTGCCAATTGAGGCTGCCCCGAATCTTAGTTTCACACGTTTTTTGCCGATAGGGCGTTTGGGTAATCTGCGACGTGTGGAAGCTGTTTTCTCGACATTGGTTTCTGCTTTTCTTGGCGATCTTTGTCGTCGTTGGGTTTCGCTATCACGTCGCGCTGGGTTCGCTGGCCCATTCCGGCGAACTCCGCGGCACAATTATGGTTGTGGTCATGCTGCTGATGGGTTGGACGCTTCGCCCCAGCCGGATCGCGGCCAGCGTGCGATATCCGTTGCCATCAATCATTGCGATTTTGGTCAATATCGTCGTCGTGCCGCTGTTGGCGTGGCCGCCGCTGCGTTGGCTTTCGCCGGAACTCGGCGGTGGGTTGGTTGTCGCGGCGCTGGTTCCCTGCACATTAGCGTCGGCATCGGTTTGGACCCGCGCCGCAGGCGGAGACGATGCGATTGCGATGTTGACGACCGTGGTCACAAATCTGCTGTGCTTCTTGGTCGCACCGCTGGGCTTGTGGTTGTTGCTGGACCATCGCAACGAAACGCCGCTGGGTGGCCAGATGCAAGGTTTGTTGCTGCAAGTCGTATTGCCGTTGGTCGGTGGCCAGGTTTTGCGGCTTTTCGGCACTTCCGCCTGGGCCGATCGCCATCAAAAACGACTTGCCGCGGTCTGCCAGTGTGGAATCTTGCTGATGGTTTTGTTCGGAGCGGTGATCTCGGCGGAATCGATGCCCGCGATCAATTGGCGCGGCGGCGGTGAGATTTTGGCGACCGGGCTGATCGCTTGTGCGGTGCATGTCGTCGCGGTCGCGATCGCCTATTTCGCCGTCGGATTGCTCGGTGGAGACCGCCCCCAACAAATCGGAGCGGCGATTTCCGGCGGGCAAAAAACGCTAATGGTGGGTCTGCAATTGGCCCTGAGTTGCGGCGTCAGCGTCTTGCCGATGGTGATGTACCACGTCGGCCAACTGGTGATCGACACGCTGCTGGTGCGGTTTTGGAACGATCGCCCCGAGAAAGCCGCCCAATCGAACGAATCACCGGCCAGAAACCCTTGAATCCAAACCCACTTTGCGCATACACTGCTCCGTCCAACTGTTGTACGAAGCCAACGGTTTTGATCCCTTTTGCAAAGATTCGATAGAGAAAATGAAAGACGGCATTCACCCAAAGTACCAGGCGACGACGGTTTCTTGCGGTTGCGGAGCAACGTTCACGACCCGCAGCATTCGCCCCGAGTTGAAGGTTGACATTTGTAGCGAATGCCATCCGTTCTATACCGGCAAGTTGAAATTCGTTGATACCGCCGGCCGCATCGACAAGTTCCAAAAGAAATTTGCTGCAGGAACCTACGCCAGTTTGCAATCGAAGACCGTTGCCAAGAAAAAGCCCGTCAAGAAGTAGCGACTTCATCTTCTCTTTGTGCTCTGTCACAACGTCAATTCCGGCTTGCCGAACTTCGCAGCGAAGTGTCGGCAGGCCATTTGGATTTTGACGATAAATTCTCCCCCCGGCCACTCTTTTTCGTGGCTGATGTTCTTGGTTTTGTTTGAAAAGCGGTCCATCTATGAGCGGTTCAATTCGAGACATTTTGGAGGAACGGCTGGCCCGTTTCGAGCAGCTTGAAAGCGAGATGTCGGACCCCGATGTGTTGGCCGACGGCAACCGCGTCAGCGCGATCGCGCGCGAGCATGGTGGGCTGATGCGATTGGCGACCAAGTATCGCGAGTTCAAAAAATTGGTGGGCGATATTCGCGGCTGCCAAGACATGGCAAACGGTGCCGCTGACTCCGAAGAGCGAGAAATGGCCGAAGCGGAGTTGATCGATTTGCGTGCTCGACGCGAAGAACTTTGGACCGAACTTTTGACCATGACGGTCGGCGGCGAAGACAGCCACCGCACGCGTTGCATTATGGAAATTCGCGCCGGCACCGGCGGCGACGAGGCCGCGCTGTTCGCTCGGGACTTGTACGAGATGTACCGTCGCTACGCCGAAATCAAAGGTTGGAAGACCGAGATCATGGACATGAGCGCCACGGAAATGGGCGGCTTCAAAGAATTGACGCTGACACTTGAAGGCGAAGGTGTGTATCGCGAATTGCAATATGAAAGCGGCGGGCATCGCGTTCAACGTGTTCCTGAAACCGAAACACAAGGTCGTATTCACACGTCCGCGGCGACGGTCGCGGTGTTGCCCGAGCCCGAAGACGTCGAGGTCAACTTGAAGTCCGAAGACTACCGCATCGACAAGTTCTGTGCGTCGGGACCGGGTGGCCAGCACGTCAACAAAACCGAGTCAGCGATCCGCTTGACGCATCACGAAACCGGGATCGTTGTGCAATGCCAAGACGAGAAAAGCCAACATAAGAATCTGGCCAAGGCATTGCGTGTATTGAAAACGCGTATCTATGAAAAGAAACGCGAAGAAGAAATGGCAAAGCGCGCCGAAACACGACAAGGCTTGATTGGTTCGGGTGACCGCAGTCAACGTATCCGTACTTACAACTTTCCGCAAAACCGATTGACCGATCACCGCATCAATTTGACGCTCTACAAGCTCGATCAGATCGTTGCCGGAAACGTCGGGCCGGTGACGGACGCGTTGATTGAATACGATCGCGATCAATTACGCGATCAAATGGGTGACGATTAGACTCGCTACTTGACTGATTTTTCATCAAACATCGATGCGTTCCACGTCAGGTTCGCAAGCTTCAGACGGACATTTGGCGGCGAGATTTCAAGCACTTCGACGCCGCTGTTCTTGTCACCAACGGCCAGTGATCGCGTTTCGTTTCGCAGTCGCAGCATCACGCGCGGTTGGCCGACCTGGGCGAACCCGATTACGCGAATATCGGACAGTTCATTTGGTTTAGGCTCCGTCGCGGCCCGTTCTTCACCCACGAACGTGAACGGATTTGAACGCGATGGATAGGGCAACTCGGAGGCACCGGCCACGCCCGCTTCCTCTAACAATTGACCTTGGTCGGCTGCCGCAAGAGTGTCCACGTTAACTTTTTTAGCCGCCGCAACAAGCGAATCCAACGATTCGCCGCCACCACAGCCGACAATTGCGGCGAAGGCACAAACGAAGGCCAGCAGGGTACGCTTTTTGGGCACGATGTTCATTAACGAATTACGGGTTAGTGGCTAGAAGGTCTAAGGCGAGGCTTGGACTCAGTGTTCTACGACGCTCCGTCGCCGTTCCATTACGACGGCGGAGCGTCGTAGAACATGCTGCGAAACTCTAGGCTCCAATTGGTTAGCCGCTGGCAACCTGAAACACGTCAACGGTTGTATTTCGCGGTCGAACTTCCGAAAATGACGAAATCACCGGTTAAGTGGAATCTGCGGTCGGAACTTGCGTCCTAAGAAAACTCGCACTCATTCGTTGTCAACGGCGTACCCTTTTCCACGTACGAGCCTAACGTCAAATCTTCCTCGGACCTTGTCATCATGCCGAAACTCACTCACCTTGCCGTTATGACCACCCTGTTAAGCATGCCAGGCGCACTTTTGCCTCACGCAAGCCAAGGACAATCGCTCGATTGGCTGGAACGGCTGGCGCTATCCAACGACCGTTCTGCGGTACTCGCCGAATTGATCCCCGGATCAACCGAACACTATTTCTATCACTGCCTGAATCACCAATTGACCGGTGAACTTGATAAGGCCGAGGCGCTGCTGACCCAGTGGAAAACGGACCCGATGTTGGCTGGTAGTCAGTCGCTGCAATCGATCGAAGACCGCCAACGTTTGCTGACATATTCCCAATCGCCTGACCGCACGACTCTCTATTTCAAGAATCGTCTTGGCGTCGAGTTCGATCATCCCGCGCCCACGACGGTCGGCCAACGATTGCACCCCTCGACGTTTGATAACCAATTGATTGATCCGCAGCGATTGATTGACGACGTGTCACTGGAACAATTGAGCCGTGAAGGATTGCGACGCTATGTCGATCGCGTGCTCAGCGGCAACGCCGTTGCAACCCAGGCTGCGATTCGTGGAATTCTCAACCGCGTGAATGGCCCGTGGATGCCGTCGGCGGCAAAGTTGGTGGTAAAAGAACTGCAAGGCCGTCGCGCCCAGGAGCAATCGTTCGGTGACTTAGCGGCGCATTCGTGGTTGACGTTGGCGGAGTTGCGCGAGGTCGCCACAGCCGTGCCCAACATCGCGAATTCCGAGGCGCTGGTGAACGCGGTGCTGGCACGCTTGCGTCCGTCGGCCGACGAAGACATGCGGCAACAACCCGACGTTCGCGCCGCCTATTTGCAGCGCGTCGATGTATACGTTTCAACGCTTTCCGATGCTTACATTTCGCTAAAAGCAGCCACGATTTTTCAGCGACTGCAAGCCAATCTCGAGCGCGGCCACTTTGATCGCGACCTGTTTTTGCGATACCTCAAGCTGCCGCGCAACAGTCAACTTGTTCCCCTGCCATTGATCCAAGGTCGCGGTGCGGTCGCACAACTTTCACAAGACTATGGCCCGCTGGCCATGATTCCGGCGATCAACGACGAACAACCCGTCGTGTTGGCTCACCTGGAACACTTCCTCAAGGATGCCGACTCGACGGCGGCCTTCGACCCTTGGCTGCGGCCCGATTACCTGCGCCAAGTGTTTGCCGAAACCAAATTGCTCGCCGGCATCGAACCTGCGGATCGATGGTTTGCGATGCTTGATCCCGCTCGTCGCCAAGCGCTGCGCGATCGCATCGAGCTGACGCTTGCACCGCCCAATCCGCGAATCCATGATGCGCAGTCGTCGTCGAAGTTGCTGTTGGACCTAAAGCATGTCGATGCACTGGTCGTGAGGATTTATCGCATCAATACGGCGTCGTACTATCGCACGCACGAAAACCAAGTTGACACCGATATCGATTTGGATGGATTGGTGCCAACCAACCAACGACAAATCGATTACTCACTGGCACCGACTCGCCGCCATCGCGAAACGCTTGATCTTCCTGAAATCAAAGGTCGCGGAGTTTGGATCGTGGACCTGCTGGGCGGTGGACTGCGTGCTCGTGCGATGATTCGGCGTGGCGAGTTGCAATCGACGGTGACGGCGTCTCCGGGCGGCTTGCGGGTGACGGCCATTGACGAGAATCGTCGTTCCGTTGCCGGTGCCAAGCTTGTCATCGCCGGTCGCGAATTGATCGCCGACGAGAACGGTGAAATCGATGTGCCCACCAGCGACCAAGCTGCCGTCCGCACGGCGGTGCTGCAAGACAACGATCTGGCGATACCGCTGCAGCTTGCCAGTGCCAAAGAATCCTACGCTTTGCAAGCGGCGATGCTTATCGATCGCCAACAATTGCAAAGCGGCAAGCAAGCTGACCTAGTGATTCGACCTCGGCTCTTGATGTCAGGTAAGCCGATCGATCCCACGCTGCTTCAGTCCGCCGCGATCATCGCCACAGCGACCGACCTGGACGGAGTCACGACCACTCGGCGATACGAAAAGATTGAACTCGACCAAGATCGCGAGATCACCGTTTCGCTGCGCGTGCCGGCCCGGTTAGTCAATCTGAAGGTCGAGTTGACCGGCCAAATTCGTGGATTGGCCAAGAACGAGGTCAGCGATCTGCGCGCGTCGCAAGACTGGGACGTGGCCACGATTCGGCGGACAACGCACACCAGCACCGCGCACCTGACTCGCGATGGAGACAGCTGGGTAATCGAAACGCGCGGTCGCGGTGGCGAACCGATCGCTGCCAAATCGATCCAAATTACGCTCAATCCGTCGGTCCGCACGACGCCGGTGTACTCGCTGTTGCAATCTGATGAACGTGGCCGAATCAATCTTGGGAAACTTGGCGGCATCGATTCGCTTACCATTGCCGACGACAGCGGCGTCCATGCCATCGACTTAAATAGCGCTGACGCTTATTGGCCGCCATCGATCAACGTCACCTTCGGCACCAATGTAAAGGTGCCGTTACCGATAACCAATGCGGAATCCAGTCGCTTTCGCTTACTGGGTTTGCGTGGTGACGATACCTTGGCGGTCGACGTGGCAACGTTGGTGACGGTTGCCGATGGCACGCTGACGCTTTCGTCGCTGCAGCCAGGCAACTACCAACTACACGACTTGCAATCGGGCGAGCAGATTACGATCGCTGTCACCGACGGACCCGTTCTCGGCAACGTCGCGATCGGCAAAGTGCGTCAACTCGAACTTGCGCCCCGATCCGAAATTGCGATCGAGTCAATCGTTTCCGGCGACGACGGCTTGCGAGTCAAAGTCGGCGGCAGCGGACCGCTGACGCGGGTGCATGTGCTGGTGCGCCGCTACGTTGACTCCGGCACGGTCGCTGGCGCGCTGCGGTTGCCAGATTTAAGCGGCAGCGTGCGCGGCGTTTGGCACGCGACAAGTGGTTACATCAGCGACCTGCGCCTGGGCGAAGAGTACCAGTATGTGATGCGACGCCAATACGCCGCCAAGTATCCCGGCGTGATGTTGCCCCAGCCTGGTTTGATTTTGAATCCTTGGGAAACGCGCTCGACCGACAACGAGTCGCAAACGGTGGCCGCTGGTGATGCGCCAATGGCCGCTGCCAGACCCGAAGCGGCGATGATGGAAGCCGAATCGCTGGGGCGAAAGCATCGCGCCTCAGCCGAGACCTTGTTGGCGGACTATGACTTCCTCAGCGATAGCGGCGGCGTGGCGCTGAATCTTCGTCCCGACGCCCAAGGATATGTTTCCATTCCACGCGATGTGGTCGAAGGCATGCCGATTGTCGAGATTGTGGTCGCGGATCCGCTGGCGGTGGTTTCTCGCACATGGACTCAGCCGTTGGTCGAAACCAAGATCGCTGATCTGCGATTGGCCAAGTCGCTAGATGCCAAACGAGCGATGGCATTCGCCCGCGGCGTCGTCATCGCGTCGGCTGATAAACCGCTGGACCTCAAATCGCTCGGCACCGCGCAGCTTCAGCTTTACTCATCGATCCCGGACCTGATGCGTCTGTACATGACATTGCAAAGTGATCCTCGATTGAAGGAATTTTTGCCGATCGCCAATTGGCACACACTCGATGACAACGGCAAACGATCGTTGTACGGTCGCTTGGCGTGTCACGAATTGCACTTATTCCTTTCGGTGCATGACCGCGACTTCTTTGACGCGATCATCAGACCGTACCTCAGCAACAAAGCCGAGAAGCAGTTTATCGATCACTATTTGCTCGGCAACGACTTAACGCCGTGGACCCAAATGTGGCAATACCGCGAACTGACCGCCGTCGAAAAGGTGTTGCTCGCCAAACGGATCCCGGCGATGGCCCCGACGGTCGTGCGCGAGTTTCGCGAGTGGCGAGAAATGCGACCCGATGATGCCGATGAGCTGCGTCGATTGGTCGAATCAGGTCTCGCCGGTGAGGCGATGATGGAACAAGCTAATGGCCGTATGAACTTCGGTGCCGCTGTGCCCGCTGAATCCGCTGACTTTTTTGCGATGGGAGATACGTCGCTCGGTATGGCGATGGCCGAACCATCGGGCGGTGTCGCCGGTGGCGGAGCTGCTGATGGTGCCGAGCGCAAGCTATCGATGCGGGGTCTCAGTCGCGACAAGAAAGAGGCCAATGTGCCAATGCTCAGCAAACTGATGTTTGATCGTCGCGGCCGCAATAGTGGAATCGCATTTTATCAAAACCTGGACGGCACCAAGCAGTGGGCCGAAAGTCAATGGGATCGAATCCGTGTGACCACGATGGGCGGAGTTAACGACAACAACTTACAGAACCCCGAGTTGATTCCGATCAACGGATTCTGGCTGGCTTTGGCCCAGTCGCTGGTCGCCGACGAGGGAGCGCAGTTTGCCACCAACGAACAACTGCTGCGACCCATCGAAACTCGTCACGCCGTCTTGACGGCGCTCGCCTTGAGCGGTTTGCCGCTTGATGGTGGTGACGTAAAACTGCCGGTCGATGACGCATTGTTCGCTCCGGTGCATCCCGTTGCAATCGTCACCAAGCGATTGGTGGAGCTGGAGCCCGTTGTCGGTGAACCGGCGTTGCTTGTTGGTCAACGGTTTACCGATTTGGCCGCCGGTGATGATTCCAGCATCGATGTACCGGTCGCGCCAAGCGAGTATGTGATTCATCATGTTTATCGTGGCGACGTGATTGTTACCAATCCAACGCCCCAGCGACAAACGGTCGACTTGTTGTGGCAAATCCCGGCGGGCAGTTTGCCTTTGGCCGGTGGCCAGGCGACGGACAGCCGCACCGTCGTGTTGCAACCTTACGCCGTCGAGCGAATCGAGTATTCGTTCTATTTCCCCAAGCCTGGCGATTACCTTCATTACCCGGTTTGTGTGGGTAGCGATGGCCGCGTGGTAGCGCGCGGTACCGAACGAACTTTCAATGTCGTCGCCGTGCCCAGCAAACTGGACGAAGAATCATGGCCCGCGGTCGCTGCGGCCGGTGACGCCACCAAGATCGAAATGTTCCTGGCCAAAGCAAACCTGCGCAAAATCGATCTGGGCCTGGTCGCCCACCGCATGAAAGATCGGTCGATTTACGACGTCGTCACCAAGCGATTGGCCACCGACAAAATCGCGCGACTGGATCTCTGGGGCTATGCGTTGTTCCATCGCGACCAGTCCGGAATGAAAGTCTTCTTCACGCAACAAGAATCGCTCGTCCAGTCCGTCGGTCCGGTGATGCGAAGCGACTTACTTGAAGTCATTCCGATCGATCGTCGGATGTATGAATTTCTTGAATACTCACCGCTCGTCCAAGGGCGAATTCATCCGCTACGCAGCGAAACGGAGATCCTTAATCCTACGTTCAAAGAACAATATCTTGGCCTGTTGCGAGTCTTGTCATATCAGCGTGACACGAATCCGACGCAGCGGTTATCCATCGTGTATTACATGATCCTACAGAATCGCATTGAAGAAGCGATCGCACGCTTTGCCAAGATCGACGCGGGGCAAGTTGAATCGCAATTGCAGTACGATTATTTGGCGGGTTATTTGGCGCTGCATCGCGGAGATTATGAGATGGCAAGCAAGGTGGCTCAGTCTCACGCCGAACATCCGGTGCCACGTTGGCGCGAACGTTTTGTTGCCATGGCCGACCAACTTCGCCAACGTAATGAGCTTCGCGGTGGTTCGCAAATGGTCAAGTCCGAAGACACGTCCGGTGGCGTCAAATTTGGCGATGGCGAATTGGCCGTGATTGATCGCGACAAACGAAATGCCGCATCGGCCACAACCGAAGCGTTCGTTAAGGTTGACGTGGACGGTCGTTCGCTGCGAATCGAGCATCGCAATGCTTCCGCAGCGACAGTAAACCTTTATGCGGTTGACCTCGAACTGTTGTTCAGCAAGACGCCGTTCGTGCGCGACGATTTGGCCACGATGGCGATGATCCAGCCGACGCGCAGCGAGACACTAGAGCTGGAGTCAAAAGATGGCGTCCGCAGTTGGAAGCTCGACGATTCACTGGCGCGGCAGACGCTGCTTGTCGAAGTCATTTCCGGTGCCGCGAGGTCGACGACGCTCTATTACGGCGGCACGCTGAGCGCGTATGTGTCCGAAGGGTTTGGCCAAATTCAGGTTGCCGACTCAACCAATCGCCAACCGGTCGAGGGTGCTTATGTGAAGGTTTACTCGCGACACCAAGAGGGCCGCGTTTCCTTCTATAAGGATGGCTATACCGATTTGCGCGGTCGATTCGATTACGCCAGCCTGAGCACCGGTGATTTGGCGACGACGCAGCGGTTTTCCATCTTGGTGATTGATCCCGAGCGCGGGGTCACGTTACAAGAGGCCGCTCCGCCAGTGCAACCGACGGAAAACCGCCAAATAGACGTTGGACTGGTTCGCCCCTGAAATTATCCTTGGGGCGATGAATCCCAAGATTACAACGACTGCTCTGGCATTGGCCAAGTTTGCCATCCCCGCGGGAATCATCGCTTGGCTGCTGTGGCGCATGAAGCCAGAGGATTGGCAAGCACTTCAGGATCAGCCCAAGAACTATGGGTTGCTGGCGATTGCATTGTTGATCGCGTTGTCGGCGATGGCCTTGTCATTCGTGCGCTGGTGGTTGTTGGTTCGCTGCCAAGGGATCACGATTTCGGTGATCGAAGCGTGTCGGTTGGGTGCGATTGGCTTTTTGCTTAGCTTCGTTTCGGCGGGCAGCGTTGGCGGCGATTTGTTCAAAGCAATTTTCTTGGCCAAGCGTAGCCCCGGTAAACGCGTCGAAGCGATCGCTTCGGTTGTGGTTGATCGTGGTGTTGGATTGCTGGGGTTGGTGCTCTTGGTGATTATCGCGTTGGCGTTTGTCGATCCGCCATCGATCGAAGGCAATCGAGACATCAAACGCATCGGTCAAGCAGCGATCGCACTCGCGGTGGTCGGCTTTTCGGTCGTCGCCGTTTTGATCTTGGGCGGCAAGCCGATCGATCGATTGATTCGTTGGGCCGAAACGTGGCCAATGATTGGTGGCTTGATCGAGCGAATCGCCGGGCCGCTGCGGATGTTCCACCAGCATCCGTTTGCGTTTGGAATTTCATTGACGTTGAGTTTGGCGGTTCATCTGCTGCTGGTGGTTAGTATTTTTTTGATCGCTCGCGGTTTGTACGCCAGTCCCCCGTCGCTCGCCGACCACCTGGTGATTGTGCCGCTGGCGAACGTGGCGGCGGCGCTGCCGGTGGCGCCCGCTGGCCTTGGCGTGATGGAGGCCGCGATGGATTGGTTGTACCGGATGATCGCATCACCGCCGACAACCGCATCGGGAACGCTTGTGGCGTTGGTCTATGAAGTGGTCAAAATCGTGTTGGCGATCATTGGCGTGGCGTTTTATTGGTCAGCGGGCAAAGAGATTCGGCGCAGCCTGGACGCCACCGAGATCGATACGTTACCGGTCGCCTAGCGAGCGTCCTGGAAATAACCGCCGCGCGTGCCTAGAATTGATGCCGTGGTGCCACGTTGCCAGTGGCCGCGAATCCGTTTTTCACCCTAGCTCCCTTTGATCGATGTCCGCTTCATCCGCTTCCTCGTCCGGCCCCAAAACCATGCTGGACAAAATCTGGGAATCGCACGTCGTGGCGGCTCCCGATGGCAAACCGACCATTATCTATGTTGACTTGCATCTGGTACACGAAGTCACCAGCCCGCAAGCCTTCGATGGCCTGCGGCTGGGCGGCCGCAAAGTGCGTCGACCCGAGCGGACGATTGCGACACCGGACCACAACGTCCCGACCAGCGACCGCAGTCTGCCGATTGCCGATCCGATCAGCCGCAAACAGATTGAGACGTTGCGAAACAATTGCGCCGAATTTGGCGTCAAGTTGTTTGACATCGGCGATGTTCGCCAAGGGATCGTTCACGTCATCGGCCCCGAGAACGGATACACGCAGCCCGGCATGACGATCGTTTGTGGTGACAGTCATACCGCGACCCACGGTGCGTTCGGATCGCTCGCGTTTGGCATTGGCACCAGCGAAGTCGAGCATGTCTTGGCGACGCAAACGTTACTTCAATTCAAGCCCAAGACATTTGAATTGCGCGTCGATGGCAAGTTACCGCGTGGCGTCACGGCCAAGGACATGATCCTGTATTTGATTGGCCAAATCGGCACCGCCGGCGGAACCGGTTACGTTATCGAATATACCGGCGACTGCATGACCTCGTTGTCGATGGAACAACGCATGACGGTATGCAATATGTCAATCGAAGCGGGTGCCCGAGCCGGCATGATTGCCCCCGACCAGACGACCTATGATTATCTCAAGGGTCGCCCCGAGGTACCGCAGGGTGATGCGTTTGATATGGCGGTTACGCGCTGGCGACAATTGCCAAGCGATGCCGGCGCGAAATATGGCTTGGCGAAAACCTATCAAGGGACTAACATCCAGCCGCAGGTAACCTGGGGCACCAACCCGGGCCAAGTTCGCGGCATCGATGAGCGGGTTCCGTCGCCAACCGACTTCGACGACGCCACCGAACGGAAGTCAACCGAGTTGGCGTTGCAATACATGGGTCTGGCCGCTGGCACGCCGCTGCATGATGTAAAACTCAGTCGTGTGTTCATCGGTAGTTGCACCAACGCGCGGATCGAAGACTTACGCGCCGCTGCCGCAGTCGCCAATGGGTATCGTGTCGCGGGCGAGGTTAACGCGATGGTCGTACCAGGCAGCGGCCAGGTGAAGCGTCAGGCCGAAGCCGAAGGACTCGATAAGATTTTCAAGGCGGCTGGATTTGATTGGCGCGAAGCGGGTTGCAGCATGTGCTTGGCGATGAACCCCGACAAGCTCGAACCCGGCGAGCGCTGCGCCAGCACCAGCAACCGCAACTTCGAAGGTCGCCAAGGCAAAGGCGGACGAACGCATTTGGTCAGCCCGGCGATGGCCGCCGCCGCTGCGATTCGCGGTCACTTCGTCGATATCCGAGATTGGTCCTACAAAATCTAACGATTCATAAAACATGCAAAGCTTTACCGTTCACACCGGATTGGTGGCGACACTTGATCGCGCCAACGTTGACACCGACCAAATCATTCCGAAGCAATTCCTCAAACGGATTGAGCGAACGGGGTTTGGTCAATTTTTGTTTTTTGATTGGCGGTTTCTCGAAGACGGCGTGACGGACAATGATGATTTTGAGCTGAACCGACCCGAGTTGGCCGGTAGCTCAATTTTGGTGGCGAGAAAAAACTTTGGCAGCGGCAGCAGTCGCGAGCACGCGGTTTGGGCACTGGATGATTTCGGTTTTCGGTGCGTCATCGCGCCATCGTTCGCAGACATTTTTTACAACAATTCGTTTAAGAATGGATTTCTGCCGATCGTTCTCGGCGAAGCCGATGTCGATGAATTGTTCGCCCGCGCTGCCAAGCACGTTGGTTACCGCTTGACGGTTGATTTGAATACACAAACCGTTGGCGACGAGTTTGGGTTTCAGCGATCGTTTGAGATTGATGCGTCGCGTCGTCACAATTTGTTAAACGGGTTGGACGATATCGCTCAAACGCTGCAATACGAGACCAAAATCAGCGAATACGAACTGGACCGAGCCTGGTAATCGTACCGCAGCCGAAGTTTCGGTTTATTTTACAAGATTTTTTGCGTTCAACGTTGAACAACGTAACGCCGATGCTTATACATATTGAATACAGGGTTCTTCCTGGCGGTTCGTGCTCTCTTCTAATTTTCTGATTTGGAGGTCTTGCCAATGCTTCGGTCCATATTGATGACGTCAGTCGTCCTATTCGTTTTTTGCGCAGCAGGTTGCGACACCGGCGGCAACAAGGTTGTCGAAACGCCCGTCGACCCAACCATGACGCCGCAGCAAATGCAAGATGCAGCCGACGCCGATATGCCCACCGATTGATCCCGCTGCATTGCCGCTGGACTGATAATCGGTGTTCTTTGTTCTTTCTTGCTCGTCCTTTTGACAAGGTAT
Organism: Pirellulaceae bacterium; assembly: GCA_041753075.1. Classification (GTDB taxonomy): domain Bacteria; phylum Planctomycetota; class Planctomycetia; order Pirellulales; family Pirellulaceae; genus UBA6163. The sequence goes on along the minus strand of JBGSVE010000065.1, from coordinate 85,606 downwards.
CTGTATGCGCACTCGAAATGGTTTTACGTTAGTCGAATTGCTGGTGGTCATTGCGATCATCGGTGTCATGGTGGGATTGCTCCTGCCGGCGGTACAAGCGGCGCGCGAAGCCGCACGCCGAATGAGTTGTGGAAACAACGTCAAACAAATTGGCCTTGGGCTTCACAACTACCACGCCGCTTACAACCAGTTGCCGATGCAACAGGGCGGCACGCGTAACATGGCGGGTGCTGGAGACGTAGCCGCAACGCCGTCAATGATTGCCGCCGGTGACAACGGCCTGGAGCTCAGTTTTTTGGTCGGCATCACCCCGTTCATCGAACAACAAGCGCTCTGGGAGCAAATCAGCACGCCCCTTCGTAATAATTTGATGGGGACGTTCTCGGCGATGGGACCGCGGGCGAATCGCGGGTTGGCTGCCAATGGAACGAATCCTTATCCTCCGTTCGTGACCGAGGTCAGCACGTTGCGTTGCCCCAGCGACCCCGGAACGGGATTGCCCGCGCAAGGTCGCACAAATTATGCGGGCTGCCTTGGTGACGCGATGCACTTTACCAATTCGGGACCAATCTCGTGGAACGGCACGACGATGGTTTGGGACGAAACAACAGGTCGAGCCCAACGCACGCGCGAAAGTTGCCGAGGGGTCTTCGTGCCAAGAATGGCCACGCGATTCCGTGACATCCTTGATGGAACCGCCAACACCATCATGGGTGGCGAAATTGCGACTGACCTGGGCGATCGCAGCATCACAACAGCGCCCTCCATCGGCGCTGCAGCACGACAGTTGCCGGTTTATGACAATCCGTCGTACTGCCAAGACACGATGGAAATCGACCCACTTCGACCTCGCTTTTGGGTAGCGGGGACAACGATCACAGGCAACGAAGCGCGGCGCGGGTACAAGTGGGCATGTGGTTTCCCAACCTATTCAGGCTTCGGCACGATTCTCCCACCAAACCGAGAAGTCTGTTTGCAGGGTACTGGTGCCGGATCTCAAGGCTCGCTGCCACCGAGCAGTCGCCATCAAGGCGGGTGCCACGTGCTGATGGCCGACGGTGCGGTCAAGTTTGTGACCGATTCGATCGAAGCGGGCAACTCACGACGCCAAACCATCTATGTCAATGTGGGTGGCACGAGCAGTGCATCCCCATCAATACCCGGTGCGGCGAGTCAGTATGGACTATGGGGTTCGCTTGGTACCAAGGCAAGCAAAGAAACCGTGAGTGCCGAGTTTTAGGCATTCTTGGCATTTCAGAAACGAAGAAAAACCCGGCGTAACTTGAAAGATGCCGGGTTTTTCATTTGACACTCAAACTTTAATCCGGTGGTGGCGTTGACGGGAACTCACCGTGCAACTGCCGCCGCAGTTCGGCGCGACGTTCTTTCAGGGTCGCCTCAAAGCCACGCTCGACCGGTTGATAATACTCCCGATCGACGCCCAGGTAATCTTGCGCCGCAACACCGCCGTCATGGTCATGGGCGTACTCATAGTCAACTCCATGACCCATTTGTTTTGCGCCGACATAATGCGAGTCACGTAAATGAACCGGCACCGGCAACACGCGACTCTCACGAACATCTTTTCGCGCCGCACCGATCGCCATTGTCGCGGCATTGCTCTTGGGTGCCAGCGCTAGATACGCAACCGTTTGGCTGAGTGTCAATTGGCACTCGGGCAATCCAATGAACTCGCAGGCATGGGTTGCGGCAACGGCGATGCCAAGCGCCGCAGGGTCCGCGTTGCCAACATCTTCGCTGGCCAGGATCACCAACCTGCGGCAAAGAAACCGAATATCTTCGCCACCTTCAAGCATGCGGGCCAACCAATAGATCGACGCATCAACATCGCTGCCGCGAATACTCTTGATCAGCGCGCTGGACAAGTCGTAATGATCGTCGCCGGTGGCGTCGTAGCCGATTTGTTGGTCGCCGAATGATTGACGCGCCGCCGCCACATCGAGCTTGACCGCCAGCGCAGCGTCAGCACCACTGAGCACTGCGATCTCCAGTGCCGACAATGCACGCCGCGCATCGCCCTCACACGCCTTGGCCAAGAACTCGATCGCATCATCGTCGGCGTCGATGTGATAATGCCCCAGGCCGCGCAGCGGATCGGCGATTGCTTGGCGAAGCAAATGCGTGATCTCGGCGACGCTCAACGGCTGCAGTGCGAACAATTGGCTGCGCGACAACAACGCACGATTGATTGCGAAGTAGGGGTTGCTGGTAGTGGCACCAACAAGCGACACCTTGCCCGATTCGACATCGGGCAACAACGCATCTTGTTGGGCTTTATTGAAACGATGAATCTCGTCGATAAACAGGATCGGTGGCGGATCACCGGTGGCGACCAAGTCTTCGGCCCAGGCAATTGCGTCGCGAACATCTTTGACACCCGCGGTAACGGCGCTGAGCGTGCGGATTTGACCACCGGTCTCGATCGCCAATAATCTGGCCAGTGTTGTCTTGCCCGTTCCCGGTGGTCCATGCAAAACAATGCTGCCCAATCGACGCGCCGCGATCATTCGCGACAATTGTTTTCCGTCGCCGATCAGGTGCGTTTGGCCAACAAACTCGGCCAAGCGACGCGGGCGCATCCGCACGGCCAGCGGTTCGTGACGCGCCGCGGCGGCAGTTTCGACTTGGTCAAAAAGGGACGGTCTTTGCGGTGACATCACATCAGCGTAGGTTGAAATCAATGGTCTGGGTACTGGCTATCGTCGGCATTGTATTGGCCGTGATCCTATCGCGAGTTGACGACTGGAGCCGCGACTTTTCGATGAACTTCGCGCGGACCGACGAGTCGTCGGTGGACCTTAAGCCACTGCGAATGGAGGGCACACCGACGCAGGCACGCGACCGAGTCCGCAGGTCGGTCGCTGATCTACGAAATTGGCAATGGATTGATGAAACAAAATCGGACGCGGCGGACGCCCACATCGTCGTCAATTTGGTGCGGCAAACCGCGCTGTTTCGCTTTCGCGATGACATTCAAGTCTCAATTGTCGCCGAACCCGCTGCTGCCGCTGGCGGCAATTCTTCGCCCCGGGTGGTAATCAACATGGTCAGTCGCTCGCGTTTAGGCAAAGGGGACTTAGGCCAGAATCCACGAAACCTCAAGGAACTGATTAAGAAGATAAAAGCTGAGTGAATAAAAACATCGCGGCTTGTCAAAAATAATCGGTCCGGTATGATCAAGCATCCAGTCTTCAACGTGTTCCGCGACGCTCCGCCATCGTGAGCTCACGACGGCGGAGCGTCGCGGAACATTAATGGTTTGGGACGGCTAAGACTGCGTTCTGGAGGTAGTGAATCTTGTTAAAGATCCTCATCAGTGCGCAGAATTTAACAAGATCCACTACCCGAAAATTAGGCTGGCGCAGACCACTGGTTTTCATTAATTATTTTCCCGCATACTTAAATGACCAACACAATCCACCAAGCCGAGACGGTTCACACCAGCGACGGTGTTCGTTCCAGCGACGCGGAATTGTTGCAGATTCTGCGCGACGGCCAAGCGCACACGATCGATGACTTGAAGGCGGCCTTGGACGTTACGGCGACCGCGGTTCGCCAGCGTATCGATCGACTTTACGCGGCTGGCTTACTGGATCGCGAGAAAATAGTGGCGGGGCGAGGCCGACCGATTTTTCGGTACGTGTTGACGATCGCAGGCCACAGGCACGCCGGTGCCGATACTTCGGTGTTTGCCGAGGCGATGTGGCGAGAAATCATGGCGATGCGAGACTCACCAATCCGTCGGCGATTGGTGACGGCGATCGCTCGGCGATTGGGGCAATTGTACGCGGCCCAAATTTCGCCGGATTCGCAGCCCTTGAGCCTCGAGAACCGAATGCGATCGCTGTCCGCTGTGTTGTCAATCAACCAAGTTCCCACCGATGTACATGTGGTCGGTCTGAAGTCCTCGCGGTTACCAATTTTGGCTGTTTGCGCCTGTCCGTATCCGACGCTGCGTGACCATCCCGATGATCGGTCGCTGTGCAAGATGGAAGAGCAAATGTTTAGCGAAGCACTTGGTGAATCGGTCCATTTGACCAGTTGTCGGTTGGACGGTGATCATTGTTGCCAATTCACTCCGGTTGGTAGTCACTCGTAAAAGTAGTAGTTAAACAAGTAAGATAAGAAGAAGATGAGCAAGAACGTATTGAAGATTGAGGGGCTGAGGGTCAGCGTAAACGGCAAGCCGATTTTGCGTGGCGTTGATTTGGTGCTGAACCACGGCGAGACGCACGCGTTGATGGGACCGAACGGCAGCGGCAAGAGTACGCTTGGTTTGGCGATCATGGGGCATCCGCATTATGAGGTGGTTGACGGTTCGATCATGCTCGATGACCAAGACGTGTTGGCGATGGAACCGAACGAGCGCGCCCGCGCCGGTTTGTTCATGGCGTTTCAACGCCCGATGGCGATCCCCGGAGTCAAGATGGCGGACTTTTTGCGCCACGCGACGACGAACGTCCGCCGGCCTGATCGCAAGGAAGGCGAAGAGCTGATTCCGATGCGTCAGTTTCGCGCCGAGTTGAAAGAAAAAATGGCGCAGTTGCGTATCGATCCCGAGTTCGCTCGGCGTTATGTCAACGACGGTTTCTCCGGCGGCGAAATGAAGCGTGCGGAGATTCTGCAGTTGGCGATGTTGCAACCCAAATTTGCGATTCTTGATGAAACCGACAGCGGGCTTGATGCCGACGCGGTGCGATTGGCCAGCGAATCGATTGCCGAAATCGGGCGCGAGAAAATGGGTCTGCTGATCATCACTCACCACGACAAATTGCTCGAACATAATCCGCCGCAGTACACGCACGTCATGCTCGGCGGTCGCATCGTCGAAACCGGAGGCCATGAGTTGGCCGCCGAGTTGCACCGCAGCGGTTACGACCGAATTCGCAAATCGTATCCAGACGCCGAAGCGGCCAATCGCGAGATGCTCGCCAAGGAAGCAGTCGCGGCGTCATAGATTTCCACCTCACACATTGAAACTTTAATCCATTTCCCTTCGCGGGATTCACGGGACACAAACATGGCAATCGACATCACCGAGCCGGACAAAATCGGCGAAATCAATAAGTACAACTTCCGCACCGAAACTCACGGCGTGTTTAAGGCGCGCAAGGGCGTTGATCGTGAAATCGTTGGCCAGATTTCGGAGATCAAACAAGAACCCGCATGGATGCGCGACTTCCGCTTGGAGTCGCTTGATATTTTCAATTCACGGCCGATGCCCGAGTGGGGCGGCGATTTGGCGATCGATTTCCAAAACATCTTCTACTATCTCAAACCCACCGATCACCAAGGCAAGACTTGGGATGATGTGCCGCAAGAGATCAAAGATACGTTTGATAAACTTGGTATTCCCGAAGCCGAAAAAAAGTATCTGGCCGGTGTGAAGGCCCAGTTCGAGAGCGAAGTGGTTTATGGATCGCTGAAGGAAGAACTGGTCAATCAAGGTGTCATCTTTACCGACACCGATACCGCTGTTCGCGAGCATTCCGAACTGCTTCGCGAATATTTTGGCAAGATAATTCCGCCGAGCGACAACAAATTCGCGGCGCTCAATAGCGCCGTGTGGTCCGGTGGTTCATTCATTTATGTTCCACCCGGAGTGAAGATTGAATTTCCGCTGCAGGCTTACTTCCGCATCAACGCAGAAAGCATGGGTCAGTTCGAGCGGACGTTGATCATCGTCGATGAGGGAGCCAGCGTTCATTACGTCGAAGGCTGTACCGCGCCGATGTACACGACCGAAAGTCTGCACAGCGCCGTGGTCGAGGTGATTGTCAAACGCAACGCGCGATGTCGGTACACGACGATCCAAAACTGGGCCAACAACATTTACAACTTGGTCACCAAGCGAGCTTATGCCTATGGCGACGCGACGATGGAATGGGTCGATGGAAACTTGGGCAGTCGTTTGACGATGAAGTATCCGGCGGTCCACATGATGGAACCGGGAGCTCGCGGCGAAATTTTGTCGATCGCGTTTTCCAGCAGCGGCCAACATCAAGATGCGGGTGCGAAGCTGGTTCACGCCGCTCCGTACACGACGGGCCAGATCATCAGCAAGAGTATCAGCAAGAACGGTGGCCGCAGCAGCTATCGTGGTTTGGTTCGGGTCGAGCCAGGTGCTCACCACAGCAAGAACAGCGTGGTTTGCGATGCGTTGATCTTGGATCCCGAGAGCCGCAGCGACACTTATCCGTACATCGAAGTTTGTGAACAAGATGTGCAAATTGGTCACGAAGCGAGCGTATCGCGGATCGGTGAAGAGCAATTGTTTTATCTGCTTAGTCGCGGGCTCAGCGAAACCGAAGCGAGCACGATGATCGTCAATGGGTTCATTGAGCCGTTGGTCAAAGAGTTGCCGATGGAATACGCCGTCGAGATGAACCGCTTGATTCAATTGCAAATGGAAGGCAGCGTCGGTTAACGTTTCGACGCAGTTCGCTTGTTGCTCCCACTCCCTTAACGATCATCCCGAGAAAATGACCTCGACTGCTGCCTCACTTACCTTTGATGCCGTTGGATTTGAAGATTTCTTGCAACGTCGCAACGATCCCGCGTGGCTGGTCCAATTGCGCCGCGAAGCTTGGCAACACGCCGAGCAAATGCAATGGCCGGCGCGGCGTCATGAAGAATGGATTCGCACGGACCTACGTTTGTTCCAGCTCGCAAAGTTTCGTGTTCCCGATGGCGAAATGCAAAGCTGTGGCGGGCGGATTCAACTAAGCTCGGGTGTCGACTTGGGCGGTTACGTCAAGACCGTTAACAGCGTCGTCATTGAAGAATCGCTCGACGATGAATTACGCGCCAAGGGCGTGGTGTTTGGCAGCCTTGATCGACTGGCCGCCGAGCAAAGCGACCTGGTCAGACGTTTTCTATTTTCGGTGTTTGACACCGACTACGACAAGTTCGCAGCATTGCACACGGCGTTCTTCTGTGGCGGCCAATTTTTGTACGTGCCCCGTGGTGTTGTGATCAGCAAGCCGCTGCACCTGAGTTCATTGCTCGCCGACGGTGCGACGGACTTAACGCATACGTTGATCGTGCTCGATGAGGGTGCCGAGGCTACGGTGTTGCATGAATCGGCGAGTGAGGGTGATAATGCCAGCGGGATGCACTTGGGAGCTGTCGAGTTGTTACAACGTCCCGGATCGCATTTGCGGTATGTCAATCTGCAGGAATGTGGACTGAAGACTTTTCACTTTGCGCACCAGAAAGCTTCAGTTGATCGTGATGCGACGTTGCAGTGGACGATTGCGGCGATGGGTTCTGGCTTCGCGAAAGTAAATCAAACGGTCGAGTTGGTTGGCGCAGGGGCAAACTGTCAGGTTAACGGCGTAATGTTTTCGGAAGGCCGACAGCATTTGGCCTACCATACCCTGCAGCACCACATGGCACCGAATTGCAAGAGCGATTTCTTATACAAGTCGGCGCAGCAGGATCAAAGTCGCACGGTTTGGCGTGGCATGATCAAGGTCGATAAAGATGCGCAGAAGACCGACGGCTACCAGCGTAACGACAACTTGGTACTGTCAAAGCGATCGCGTGCCGATTCGATTCCCGGTCTGGAGATCGAAGCCGACGATGTTCGCTGTACCCACGGCAGCACGACGGCCAAAGTCGACGAAGAACAGGTTTTTTATGCACTTTGCCGTGGTTTTACCCGCGAGGAAGCGACTCGCATGATTGTGACCGGCTTCTTCCAACAAATCTTTGACCGCATTACGATTGATTCGGTGCGTGATGCGTTGGGTGCATCGATTGCAAGACAAGTTCGCAATTACGAGTAATGAACATGATTACATTGACGGAAGACAGAGTTCGCGAAGCGCTTAAATCCGTGATCGACCCTGAGTTGTATGTGAACATCGTCGATCTGGGCTTGGTTTATGTCGTTAACATCCATGAGGCCAACGCCGAAGGACTTCACCCGGTGCAGATCGATATGACGATGACCAGTCCGATGTGTCCGGCCGGTCCGCAGTTGGTTGCCGGTGCGAAGGGGGCGATCGAGGGGCTCGACGAAGTGTCCTCGGCGGAAGTCAAGGTTGTCATGGACCCACCGTGGAATCAAGACATGATGAGCGAAGACGCTCGCGACCAGCTTGGTATTTTTTAAGCCATGCGGGTCTTCATTGGCGAGTATATTTGCGGCGGCGGTGTGCGACGCAAGCCGACTGAATCAATTGACCCGTCGCTGCGGGCCGAAGGTGGCGCGATGCTCAGTGCGCTGGCCTATGACGTGTCACGATTAGCCGATCTTTCGATTGCAATCGATCCGCGGATTTGTCCGCCGCTGCCGTCGGGAACGTTTCACGAAATGGATATTCAATTGCCGCTGTGGGGTCAATGGATACGTGCGGCACAAGGTTGTGATGCCGCGATCGTGATCGCGCCAGAAAGCAATGGCGTGCTGGCCAAAGCGGTGAGCATGTTGCGCGCTGGTGGAATCGATGTGGTGGCGAGTTCAGGCGACTTCTTGCGCGCCGCCGGCGACAAGCATCAAACGGCAAGAATTTTTGCGGCTGAGAACGTGCCTCATCCGGTAACCTACGTTGCGAATGACCCTAAGTCGCGCAGTCGGCTGGAGGATTTTACAAAGTTCATCGTCAAGCCTCGTGATGGTTGTGGAACTCAGCAAATTACGGTTTGGGATAACCTTGATGACGCGTTGGCGGCGACGACGAAGGAACAAGTCTTGCAGGGTTATGTGGCGGGAGAACCGATTTCGATCGCAGCAATTATCAGCAGTGGCGAGATGGTCACGCTGCCGGCTGTGTCGCAATCAATATCGTTGAGCAACTGCGTTTACGAAGGTGGCATCGGTCCGCTGGTTGACGACGAACAACGTCGCGCTGCGGCGCTTGCCCAGCGTGCCTTGGCCGCAATGCCACCGGCTGCGCGGGGGTTTGTGGGGTTTGACTTAATATTGGCCGAGGATCATGGTAACGACGTTGTCGTTGAGGTTAACGCGCGGTTGACGACTTCCTATGTGGGACTGCGGCACATGGTGTCCGGTAACATTGCGGCGCGATTGCTCGGGTTGGAGTGCGGCCCGGTGCAATGCAAAACGCCAGCCGGCGCGGTTCGCTGGACGCCAAGTGGCGGAGTTTGGATCGACGACGTGGCCGTGCCACATGACGGTTGATGAGCCGCGGCACTGCCTGGGCCTCGATCTCGGTGGTGCCAATCTAAAGCTGTATCATTCTTGTGGTGCGGCGAGCTCAATGCCGTTTGCGATGTGGCTGCAGCCCGCTGACTTAGCCGAAGCAATTATTGACATGGTCTTTGGCTTGCCGAGATGCACGTCGTGGGCCGTGACGATGACCGGCGAGATGGCTGACGTGTTCACCGATCGCCGCGTCGGCGTCATCGAGATCGTTGACCAGACCACGCAGGCGGCTCGGCGATCGAATATTCGCAACGTTGGTTTCTACGCATTGCCTGGCCAGTTTGTATCGCCGACAGCCGCGAAGGCAAACCCGCTGGCCGTTGCGTCGGCGAATTGGCATGCGCTGGCAAGCTGGGTATCGACGACGATCGATTCGCCGTCACTCCTGGTTGACGTTGGCAGTACCACGGTTGACTTGATCGCCGTCTCGCCTGGTTGTGTCGATACGCAGAGCAAATCGGATCACGATCGTTTGTCACGCGGCGAACTGGTTTATATGGGAATTCGGCGCACGCCGGTTTGTGCGCTCGTTGATGCGCTCGATTTTCGCGAGTCGCTGGTTCCCGTAGTTCGTGAGCGATTTGCGACAACCGATGATTGTGCGATTCTGCTTGGGTGGACAGTCGAAAACGCAGCCGACAAGGACACCTGCGACTCACAACCCCGCACTCGAATCGCGTCAGCCGCTCGACTTTCGCGGATGATTGGACTCGATCGCTGGCAGGTCTCCGAAGCCGAGGTCGTATCGCTCGCACAGCAGGTAATGGACAAGGCACGAGCGACAATCGCGCGAGCTGCTGCGTTGCAAACGACTACGGTCAATCGACAATGGATTCTTTCGGGTCACGCAAACAAGTTGATTCCGGTTTCCCATTGCGTCAGCCATATCGATTTGGGTTTACAGTTAGGTATCGATGTTGCACGCGTTGCGCCGGCATTTGCTGTCTGCAAATTGTGGCAACCGCGATAGGTAGTGGATCTTGTTAAAGATCCTGCAGCACGAGGCTCTTTTAACAAGATCCACTATTTGCAACCTTAATACCTTTCGATTAGCCCATCGCCGTATGCTACGCCGCAGAAGTCTTTTGACAATCTTAGTAGCGCCAATTTCTTGACATGACGAAGCTTGGCCTCTCCGATGCACTGATATACATAACGCTTCTTTTGGGCGAATCGGTACAGCCGATCGTCGCTGATGGCGAACAATCGTCCGCCGCTCATCAGCAACGCATGCTCGTACGTTCGATCGGTGCAAACTTGATTCAGCTCGAAACAACCGATTCCGCGTCGCAGGATTGAGAGACCGCGTACGTGAGCAATAACGATCCGCACGGCAGTTTTGGGTTCGGAAAGAGTGAGTGAATGAATGTTTCCGGGAAGCTGCTGCGACATGCGATCGCTGCCCAGCGGATCAATAATCAGCGTCGATCCAATCGCGATCACTGGCTTGTCGTCCAGCAGCACGAGATGATGCGAAGTGGGGCCTTGAACGTCTACAAAGTCGTACGTTTGATCGTCAGTATCTAGCCAAGGTGACAGGGAAATGCTGTTTACGTTGCTCGCTTGCTGGCCAACTTGGTCGCAGACGATGAGCGCTGGCTCAGTTTCGCCGGCTCGCAAACCAAACCAGGTATCGGATGCTGTGGCGGCGATCCGATCACAGCCTTGGAGCGCAGCGGGTGCGCTAAGTTGTACGATCCACGACTGGACTCCAGGTGGGCGTCCTTCGAGCAACGTGGGTTGAGTTCCCAGGTCTCGCATTGGAAAATCAATCGTAAGCCGATGTCTTGTAGTATGGTGCTGCACGACAACTCCACTGGGTGGAAGCTCCTCGACCATCGACATGAGGTTATGTGGCGACTGCAAACGAAAACGGGGTTCGGGTGACGCAGGGTCTGCGGGCTCGAAAAACCGAATGAAGTAAGTGGCTACCTTGGTTGAGCGAACGGCAAATAGCTCGCGATCGATCATCGTCATATGCAGGTATTGGCCGATCGGCAACGCGACCGGCTTGTGAATCGCCAGCGGTTCATGCGACGGCGATGGACGAGCCGGCTTGGGAAGCTGCCGTTGACGCTGCCCCGTTCGGCGCTCCAAGAATCGCGACGCATCGGCGCGTAGCAGGCTGTCCGCCGGATTGAGACTTTGCAGCAGTGCGATTCGTTGCTGCAATTCAATCGGCGAAATCGACGCCGCATCAACCGCAATGTTAACGCGAGTTTGATCTTCCGCACGGGCTTGTACGTCACGATCAGGGTAACGCAGGGCAACGTGATGCATGATTCGCGCCAGCGCCAAGGCATCGGTCTTTGCAGCCGCCAAGTTCAACTGTTGAATCCGACGTAACGCTTCCTGGTGTTGTTGATGTTCCCCCAGTTCACCGAACGCACGCTCGATACACTGAAGAATCTGCGAACCGCCCGGCCACTGGGCCCACAGCAATTCCATTGCCCGCGGTGAGTCATTAAAACGCTTTTCGATCAAGTCTGCTGCGGCCATCACGCGGCCAGCGTGAAGATGCCTTCGGACCGCGTTTTCCAGCGCCAACATCGCCTCCTCGGTACGCCCTGCTTTCAACAGCGCCTCGCCCTCGAGCTCAAACTCGCTGAGCTCGTGGTATCGCATCGCAGCTTGTTCAAACATGCCACCGAGGGCCAAACAACGTGCTTCGTCTTTCGGCCGGCGCAGCTTGTCGCGGTACAGCACGGCTGCTTCGGCATACGCACCGCAGCCTTCGAGCGTCGCCGCCGCGAGCGCGTAATCGCCAAGCAAATGTGCGTAGATGTAAGCCGCACGGCGATGGCGTCCAGCGGCGATTTCGCGATTGGCGAGATCGCGGTAGGACTTGTGCAGTTTTGCCAACCGCGCCGCGTCAATGTTCCAAAAATCGGCTGGTCCGCCGCCACCGAGAAGTCCGCCGAGTGAGAACTCAGGCAGCCGCGAAAGCAGCTTCATGCCGGGAATGGATAGTCCACGAAAGGCCGAGTCGCCAGCCAGCGGAATCGCGAAATTGAGCGCGCGATCGGGGTCAATGGCGATCATTCGCAACAATTTATCAAGCTGCTTCTGACGTTGCTTTTCGATTTCGCGAGCGAGTATTGAAAACAGACCCGGTGAAATCCCGCCGGCTGGCTTGCCGGGCTTCACGGGTGTCGGACTTGCTGGCACCGTCGTTGGCGGTGGGTCCGGTTTGGGTTTGGCAAGCTTGTCGAGCTTTTTGAAAACGAACGATTTAATTTTATCGAACAGCGGTTCCGCAGGGTCGCTTGCATCTCCTAGGGACGATAACTGAGTACCGATTTGGTCCGGCGCGGTGCCGAATGCAGACTCGTAGGTCACGGGTTCACTGAATCGCAGCGCCGACAAGCGATCGGGCCACGCCGGTGCATCGGGTGGCGATTGCCAGGTGCCAATGGGCTCGTTCAATTGCGGCGGTATTAGCAAATCTTCGATCGCAATTCGATCGCATGGTTCCAATACGACCAGACCGAAGTGCGGCAGCCATGCGCAAGTGATTTGTTCGCCACAAGGCAATTGTTTGGTAATCCACTCAAGCGGAACGGGCGGTGCCCACGACGCACCGCCGGCGATCCAAATGCTCGCGTTGGCTGCGTCGCCGCCGAGTCGATTCAGCGGCACGCCGATGACGCGGCAATGAAGTTGCGAATCGTCTTGGGGCAATCCAATCAATCCGCGCTGATGGCCGCCAATGCTCGCAACCAGGTAGTAGCTAGCGATTGATCCAGCCAGACCCATCGCCTCGATCCATTGTGATGGCGATTCGCTTATCAAGCAAAATCCCGTTGCCGCTGGCGGTGAGTTTGCCGCAGTTGAGATTCCCGGCGTTGACGATGCAGCTTTCAATTGCACATCGAACGTCAATGTCGTCGTTTGTGAGTCCACTCGTTCAACCAATTCAAGACGGGTAACGGAATGGCGATGTCGTGATTGATGTTGTCGCGACCCGCTAAGAAATAGGGTTGGCCAAAGAACCCCGTTTCGCTGAACCATCCCGAGACGTGGTTGTCGCAAAGGGTCAGCACCAGCGACCGCGAGTCGTCATCGCGTTCCAAGTGCAATAGGCCACGGGAATCGAGCCAGGCAGAACCGCCGGGCAACACGGCTCGCCGCAATGTCCAATGACTCGGTCCGTACAGAGTCGAGACCGATTCGCTGCGCCCAAATTCATGCAGTGTGCAGTTCGAGTTGTCGGGCGCGACAACGAGTCGTCGCGGGCTTGAATCAGCGGATTGCAGACGAACGCGACGAAATCGCGCTGTTCCTAAAACAAGAAATGCAGGCGAAAATCCGATACCCGTGAACCGCGAACGAACTGCCTTGTCTTGGACAAATTGAGCGCTTTCGCGATCAAGTGTAGCCAGCGAATGGAGCGAGAACGGAAACGCAGATCGGACCAATTCAACTTTTGGTGTCTTCAAGTCGAGACAATACAACTGGCTCGACGAGGGGGGACGAAAGCTCGTGACAAATGGAGTCGTCCAAGCTTCAATTAACCATCGCTGACGGCACGCACTGCTTGCCAATACGCGGCACCGCTGAAGTCGTGGCAACGATGGCCCGAGCGAGATTGATTTTTTGTTTTGGCCATCCAGGGGTACGGCCCGTGACAGATCATCGCTCACCCAATGTGCCAGACGATCGGGCCCCGTGACGACGCAACCGGTTCCCGTTGTGGCACCGCTCGGCACGGCATACAGAACTTCCCAATCCTTATCGCCGGCACCTCCGGGCATCCAAATGGTGCCGGCGGGATCTTGTTGGTAGCCACAACCGACGTGCTTCCAACGGCGTGCCAATGCCGACGTGACGATACCGTCACTTTGCCGAATCGTTTCGATCACTCCGTTTACGCAGCGAATCAGTGATCGACCGACAAATGCGTACTCGGCTTGGCCTTTGGCACTGGCCAGCGTGACGCGCGTGACCTCAGCGCAATGCGGTTGCACGGAGATCAAATGATCCGCGTTGCCGGTGCTGCCAACCACAATCCGCAAGCTGTCCGCATCGCGAACTGCGGCCAAGATATGACTCGAATTCAAAGCCGAAATCAATTCTTCGCCGCCGTGCGTCCGGCGCGTGCAATGCAGCAGGCGGCGGTCGCTGGTCACGCACCACAGCTCGCGAATGCCGCTGGCATCCAGCGTGCTCAAGTATGACCAATCCGATCGTTCGGTGCAAAACGCGATTGGCGTTACCGGCAATCTGACTGCCAACGGCAACCGATCATCATGCTTGACGTGAATCCTTGGCGTGCGGATTGGCATCGTCATCGACATGCGTTGCAAAACGTCATCACCGCTGACGCCGCGGCGCAGGATCACGACGTTGCCATCTTGGCCGATTCTGGCAACAAGAAACGGACGCTTGAGCTTGATAGTCGAAGCTTGGAAATCCGAATCACGGTCGGTTTGATCCGTAACAATCAACAGCGGCTCAGCTTCGGGCTCTGGCTCAATGCCGTCGTCCACCGTCGCAACGGCGTTGGCCCAGCGCGCCACCGCGCGGCCGGGATGGACAGCCAATTCGAGTTGTTCCAAATGCTCGACCAAACCTGCTCGTGTATGGAGCGCCACGGCGGCGAACCGATGCTGACCGACAGAGACGAAATCGGCTCGCGTTTCACCCCGCCGTTCCTCGGCCACACCAACACCCAAGGCAAGCGCGGCCATTCTCACGCGAGTCTCGCCCCAACATCGGACGCTCAATTCGATCAAGACTTGGCGTCGCTTCGGCGCGGGGCCCGGTGGGGTTTCGCGGCGCAGGTACAACGCTTGGCCCATTGCGATTCGCGCCATCAACATCATCGGCTCGGCGGCCAGCTCAGTCATCAACAAACGATCGGGGTTGCCGCGATTGGTCACATCCGAAACTCCTCCCATCGGCATTTGGTCGGGATCGCTGGGTCGTCGCGGCAACGAGACCAGCGAAGCGATCGAATGACACATCGCAGCAACAACGCCCAGTTCGGGATCATCTTTGATCGATTGCACCAAACGCGAAATCGGATCACGCGGTTGGACCTCGAGCGCCGCAGGCTCGACGGGTTCCAGCAAGCTCGCTAGTCCGGTGCGCCGCCAATTGCGTAGACTCTCGGCGTCCGAGTTTGCGCAAGACAAATGCACCAGCGTTTGCCAAACGCGGCGGCGGCGTTCATTTGCGATTCGCAGACTTGACCACGTTTCGACACCGTCAATCTGCGGGCGATCCTGCGCCGCCAAATTCAATGTATCAATCACCGCGTTGGCGTCCGCACCGCTCAATTCATTCAGCCATTGGCGAGCACCTTCCAGTCCGCAACCGAGAACCGCAGCGGCGCTGGCGGGACCGGTGCGCAGATCCTCAGGCAGCTTTGACAGCGAATCAAGAAAGTCGATCACACCATCGAATCCGGTCGAATCGATCTCGCCAATCCCTAACGATTGCACCCGCGCTCGCCAAGCCATACGGTCATGCGACTTGGCAAGTGCCGCGACAACGAACAGCACCGCCGTCAAATTGGGAACCGCGCCGCGAGATTGCATCAGCGATTGCAGAATCGTCGCAACTTGAGTTGGGAAGGCGATCGTCGAGTTGTCCGCTGACCAAACAAACGAATCGCCGTCTTCGGCCAAACGCCACAGGTCCAGGTCGGGCGACTCAAGGTACTCGTTCATCGCAACCGCACACTTGCGCGACTCAGCGCCGCAAAATAATCATCCTCGATAGTTCCCCACTGGTCATCCGATTCCCAAAGTAGCCACTGGTCATCGCCGACGACAAAGACGCGCCGCAACTGGGTTGGCGAAACCGCCGGTCGCCAGGCAAACCCGACTGGTGCGAGCACGCGATCGACTACCGTGAAATAACGACCCGCAATAGGCGGCAGCGGTTCGCCAACAATCAAACAATCATTCGCTCGGCTGACCCAGCGAAGCGGCTTCAAACGCACCAGCGGAGCCGACTGGACCCAATCGCTGGCGTCATCGATTGTGGCCAAAATGGCTCCGGCGGGACGTTCGTTGGCACTGCGGCTTAGCGACATTGGCACGCGCCACGAAGGATCGATTCGCGCCGCAACGCGCGGCACCGGAAGAATAATATTCGTTGCCGCGCCAATCCGTCGCCAGACTAAATCGGGGATCGCCATTTCCGCGACGCGGTGTCCGCGACGGACCAAGCGATTGTCCACGACGAACCAGGTGACGCCGGAAAGCAGCGCCGAAGTTCGCATGATCTCGGCTGGGTCGCCGGTCAAACGAAACCACAAATGATCTTGCTCAAATGCGATCTCAGCCATCTGGTCCAAGCGTGACCATGCGTTACGGCGGATCTGCTCATGCGTCATCTGAACATAGACGATGTGACAATTGGCGGAAGCTTGCTTCACGTGTTGGATCATCCTTGTCGCGCGACCGACTGCAGAATCCTCGGACGCAGTTCATCGATTCGCTGTTGCAAATGGGCGCGAGCCTCGTCGGCTTGAACCCACTGAATCCGTGCGGCCAACAATGACAACGCATCGGCGGCGGTCGCGCGGTCCGGTGCCGCGGCAATCTCGTCCAACAACGTCATCAACCGCTCGGGATCGGGGCCGGTGCCTTGGTCGGCCATCGGATGTGAGATCGCATCTTCGCCGGAACTTGCGGTGGTTGCAAATTCTTGCAGCACGCTATCCAGATGCGCGGTCAAGACTTCCTGTTGCGGCGGCGTGTCCCAAATGTAACGCACGATCCACAAATCAGAAACGTCGACGACGCTACGGCCACAGCAGATTGCGCTGGCGGCGATTACGCGTTGCAAACGCACAGCGCGCCGATCGCTGATTTCCATGCCCGCATTTCGCAACCGACGAATCAATTCGCAATACGCATTGGTCACCGGAGCAAGATCGACCTTGGTCACTGCGTGTTGCAATCGTTTGATGTCGGTGACACTCATTGTCGCCGTTGGCTCCATCGATTGTTCGCGCCGCCAACCGGCATCAAGCACCTCGGACAACCGCTCGCTTGGCACATTGTCACATCGCACTCGTAATAAAAAGCGATCGAACAAGGCGGCCAAAGCATCATCTTCGGGCAATCGATTACTGGCACCCACAGCCAACAACATCGGCAACGGAAATCGTTCGCGCCCGCGCCGGAACACTCGTTCATTCAAGGCCAGCAACAAGCTATTGAGGATCGCGCTGTTGGCATTCAACAACTCATCAAGAAACACAAAGTCGGCTTCGGGCAACATGCCTTCGATGTTTGTTGCCAGTTCACCGTCGCGTAGTTTGCGCAGGTCGAAGGGGCCAAACAACTCACTTGGTTCGGTAAAACGGGTCAGCAGGTAATCGAATGTGCGACCCGCAAGCCGCGCGGCAAACTCTTGGACGATCGCGCTTTTTCCCGTACCGGGCGGTCCCAGCAGAAACGCATTCTCACCGGCAACGACAGCGACCCCTAGAACTTCGACGACTTCGTCCTTGCCGACGAGCCGTTGCTTGATCGAATCAAAAACGTCGCGGCGCAGACGCATCGCAATGTCGTGGATGTCGTTTGGCGCGGCGCTGGAAGGCTGGTTCATGAATGACCGTAGTACTGTCAACTTCAGGAAATGGGATCTGCGTAAAGTGTTTTAAGACGCTCGGCCGTCGTTTGGTTACGACGGCGGAACGTCGTAGAACACTGCAACAACCCACAATATCGTGACCGAAACCCGCTGACGTTCCAAGCTGGGCCGCGGATTTCACCGTATCTGGTAAAATACCGGTTTGCCGCCTATTTTAAGGGCCGGACAGAGCGCCGAATTCCGGCTCCGGCAAACACGATGAGCGAAATACTGCTGCAATATAAACGACCTGACCCAGCCACCTGGGTCTATCTTTCGTCGTTTATGACCATCGGTTTGTTCTTTGTCTTTCACCGTTTCTGGAGTCTCCGCAACCTCGACATTGTGCTATTGATCTTGCTTGCGCCAGGACTGCTAATGATTAATGAAGGGCGGCGCAGTCGCTTGGCGGTATTGGAATCGGCGGCCACACTTAACGAAAACATAACGGCGAGCGATCCGCAGGCTGGCGTCGAACCCAATCCAGATCGATTGCTCGCATCGGTGCGCGTCGAACGTTACGGTTTCGTCTGGTTGCTCGGCGTTCAAGTTTTGATTTTGCTGCGATTGGTGCTTGATCCGTTGATGGTTCGTCGTCCGCTGCTTGATCCGAACTTGACGACCGGCGGGATGATGTTCTTGGGCGTCTGGTTATTCGTTTTTATGATGGCGAATGTGTTGACCAGCACGGCGCGAATGCAGATCGAACAGGGGCCACAGCTTGGCCCCGGCTATTCGCTGATGAATCTACTGCCGACGATCCCCACGAGACCAGTTCAGGACGCGATCTTTGGCACCGATCGCACCACGGAGGTCCCCTCGTCCCAGAGCACGGTGTTGATTGCGCGAGTGTTGGCGATCGCCAGTCACTTGGGCATCGTCACCGGCATCATCGGCATCGGTTATCGACACTTCAACAATCCGCACGCGGGTGTTGGTTGTGCAATGCTATATCTGCTGCTTCCCTATACGGCCCAAACGACTGGTCGCGTCGATCATGCGCTGCCGGCGGCGTTGTTGGTTTGGGCGGTGTTCTCGTATCGTCGCCCAATCATCTCGGGCTTCTTCCTCGGCGTCGCGGCGGGCCTTGTTTACTATCCGCTGTTTTTGTTGCCGCTGTGGATTAGTTTTTATTGGCAGCGCGGGGTGGGGCGATTTGTTGGCGGCGTGGCGGGAGCGCTATTGGCCATGATGGGCCTACTGGTCACGATGACGATGCTGGACATAAACGACGGCGAATCGTTTGGCCGCCAATTGATGCGAATGTATGGAGTGATGATGCCCGCGATGGGCGACCTGCGCGGCGTTTGGGGATTGGGTTGGCCTCCGGTGTATCGCTTGCCAATTTTAGTTGGCTTTCTGATCCTCAGCGGTCTGCTGGCGATTTGGCCCGCCCAAAAGAATCTCGGCACGTTGGTCGGTTGTTCGGCTGCGGTAATGGTCGCCGCTCAGTTTTGGCATCCGTACGGCGGCGGGCTTTATATGGCGTGGTTCTTGCCACTATTGTTGCTCACAATCTTCCGGCCAAACTTGGAAGATCGCGTAGCGCTCAAGGTGATCGACGGCGGTCGCGCCGCGTTGCCACCGCGACCTCGTGCGGCGGGCGAAGCGGCGTAACGTGGCGCTTAACATCGACGCGGTCGAATTCTACCGAACCTCGCTGCAACAACTTGAGCAAACCGGTGCCCAGTGGCGAAACCTTGACTCGCGCTGGAACATCGCTCGCGTTGCCTGCTTCGTCGCCGCCGTGGTCGCATTCTTGCTCAGCCGAACGTCCCCCGAACTTGCTGGGCTCGTCTACGTGGGGCTCGTTTTGGTTGCCGCGTTTTTGGTCATCATCACATTGCACCAGCGACTGACTGACAAGCTGGCCGAGCTCGACCACCAAACTCAAATTCAATCACGTCTGTTGGCCAGGTGCCAACGTGATTGGGAAAAATTGCCCCAGTGGCAACCACCGAAATCGTTCTTTCGCGACGACTCGACGGCAGCATCCAGTCGCGAAGTGATTTCCGACGATCTCGATGTATTTGGCAATCGATCGCTGTTTCAATTCATCTCGATGGCTTCGACGGGGCCGGGGCTGCGGACGCTGGCAAGTTGGTTGATTGACCCAGCCAACGATGGCGAATCACCGCGACGATCCGCGGCAATCGAGGCGCTAGCGCCACGTCGCGACTTTCGCGGTAAGCTCTATCTGCTGGCACGTCGAGCCGAGCACGGCACAGCCGACCCGGATCATTTTTTAGATTGGATCAAACAGCCTTCTTGGTTAGACCGGCACCGTGCACTATCGCTGTGGTCGATCATTTCACCGCTGTTGATCGTCGCGGGGTTGGCCTTGCGATTGCTCGCGACGGATCCGACGCTGGCGAAGTATGGCCTTGGCTTGGCGGCCTTGGCTTTACTCGCCAACGCCATCATCTCGGCGCTGATGCTCAGCGATGTACATCAAATCTTTGCCGCGGCGATCGCCGGACGCAGTGATGTTGACGGCTATCGCGAGCTGTTTCAAATGGCGGGCGAATTGCCAACCGGAACCGAACTGCTTGACGAAATCAGTAGCGCGCTGAGTCACGATGCGACAGGCGCGGCAACGGCCATGAGCAAGCTCGGACGCATCGCCGCAGGAACGCTCATCAAGCAGGTCGCGCTGCTGTTTCCAATCTATTTATTGCTGCAGCTTTTTTGTTTGTGGGAAGTGCATTTGCTGCGCTGGCTTGAAGAGTGGCAAGACCAACATCGCAGCCATGCCGGCGACTGGTTCGACGCACTGGGAAAACTGGAAGCAATCGGTTCATTGGCCGCGTTGGCTGACGAAAATCCCTCCTGGGCAATCCCTCATTGGTTGCCCGCCAGCGACTCGACGATCATGGCAACTGCGTTGGGCCATCCGCTGCTGCGCAACGAACATCGCGTTTGTAACGACGTCGGCATTGGACCGTCGGGGACGCTGCTATTGGTCACCGGGTCGAATATGTCGGGCAAGAGCACGATGCTGCGCAGCGTCGGCCTGAACGTGCTGCTGGCCCGCGCGGGGTCGCGAGTTTGTGCCTCGTCGCTGCGATTGCCACCACTGGAATTGGCGACCAGCATTCGTGTTCGCGACAACCTTGGCGAAGGCGTTTCGTTCTACATGGCCGAGCTGAAGTCACTGGCCCGCGTGGTTAAGCACGCCGAACAACTGCGCCAACAAAAGCGATCGGCGGTGCTGCTGTTCTTGCTCGATGAAATTTTACAGGGGACGAACAGCCGCGAACGCCAGATTGCCGTGGCGCACGTCTTGAAGCACTTGATCGATTGCCACGCGATCGGGGCGGTCACGACGCATGATCTTGAATTGGCCGACGATGCCCAATTGAAGGCGATCGCGCACACAGTGCATTTTCGTGAAACCATCACGCCCGGTGCGGACGGTCAAGACGTGATGGTCTTTGATTACCAGATGCACGAAGGTGTTTCACCAACTACCAACGCGCTGCGGTTGCTCGAATTGGTTGGTCTTGGAAAACCCTAACCGTCGGGTCGGTGGGTGTTCTACGACGCTCCGCCGTCGTAACGTCACGTCCGCGGAGCGACGTGGAACACTCGCTAATCACAGAACTAACTCGCAGGCACGGCAATCGGCTCAGCCGTCGTTGCCGACGCACGTTTGCCAACACCCAACCTTGTCGACAACCACCGCGACATTGGTTGTTCGATTCGCGTTGAAACCAACGTGGCGAGCGAGAACGAAAACATGATCGCAATCACCATCGCCAACAGCGACGGCACGCCCGCGTTCTCGAAATGCCGAATCACCGCGCACCCCAAATTGTTGTGGCATAGATAAAGCGGATACGAGATCGACGCAATGAACAGAATCGGACGCAATCGCAGGAACGGAATCTTGCCGTAGGCGCTTGTCGTCACCAGCGCAATGATCAACATCGTCGCCACGGGATTGTGCTTGCCGTGATCGATGCTGTGAAATACCGCAGCACAGGCAGTCAGCGCGGTAATCGAAGCAAGCTTCGACGCCGTCGGAACAAATTTGATGCGGAACAGAAAGAACCCAATCGCCATCAATGGAATGAAATCCAAAATCAACAATGACCGCAGGATGTGCGCCAGTCCACGAACGAATCCAGGAGCGGCGGCGGCAGCCGGCGAGTCGAGCCAAGGACATATCAACATTGCAATTGCCGCCAACGTGCCCCATGTCCAGTAAGCAAGTCGGCCACTGAGCAAGCCACGTGAGAACAAAATGGCAATGATTCCGTAAAACATGATCTCGACTTGCAACGTCCACATCACGGGATCAACACAATCATAGCCAAACAGTTTTGGAATCAGCGTCATGTTGGCCAACCAAATCCCGATCGGATAATCGCCACCGACATGGGGTGGCAACTCGACGATCCACAGGTTCGCCAGGATCGCCAACCAAAAGATCGGCACAATTCGAATCAGCCGAGCGCCCAGGTAACGGTTTACGCTGCCACCTTTGATCAGTGACGTGGCGTTGAGAAAACCGCTGAGGATAAAGAACATCTCGACGCCATAGGCACCAAACGGCCACTCGAACCCAAGCGGTTGGTGATAGCCAAACTTCACCGCATAGACATGGGAAAAGTGAAATAGAATCAAGTTGATCGCCGCCGCCGCGCGCAACGCATCGAGCTCGGCGATGCGACCGCGCGGTGTCGACTCAAGCGGCTTAAGCCACGAAGGCAGATGTCGGGTGAATGACGCCGGGTACATGTTTGATTCGCTGGGGCTAGTCTGCGGGTGGTTGGCAAAAGCTAGCTCACGAATTGAATTCGAGGTCAGTAAATGCCTGCCAATCGCTCGCCTACCAGCCAAACAGTGACCACCAGGAGGATTTTGCGTCGTCGGGGTTGGTCGAGGCGATATCCTCGGGTGGCAATTGCGCAGGGTCAGTCAACGCGGCGGCGTCACGATGGTACGTTCGTAGCGATTGTGGCAACGGATCGAGCGCCAATCCACAAGTGATTTGGTTATTGGTTTTGGCTTTCCGCAGGATCGCAATCGCATCACCGTAGCCGCCACCGACCATGTCGATCCCGGTTAACAGGCCTTCAATCGTCGCGGGAACCTCGACACGTTTGTCAGCACCACCAGGCGTAAACCGACTGACGTGCAATTGACGCGCCGCAGTCTCGTGGGGACGAATCACAATGCCGCCGGTGCCGTGCAAGAAATCGTTGATTGCCACCGAATCGTCTTCGCCAAAGCAAACAATCTCCGGTGCTTCGGTTAGTGATACGGCAATGAACGGTGCGGCAGTCGAGGGAACTCGGTACAGCCGGTAGCCGCTTTGCATGTGAGTCGATCGCACCGCAGTATCACGGTCGACCCGCCGGCGAATCGACCGTAGCGCACCGTAGCGAGCTTCCATGCTGGGCGAGTCAAACAGCGACTTCAGTGCATCCAATGGCGGTCGCCCCGTCATCCCTTCGATCGCCACAATCGCCTGGTAGCGAAAGGCGGCTTCGTCTCGTGCCAACTGCGCTAGCGGCTCGATAGCTTCATTGCGGTCCAAGTATGCCAGCGCCTGGGCCGCATGAAAGCGAACTTCGGCGTTCGGATTGGTAAGTTCGCCAATGAGCGTTGGGATCGCCGCATTGCCGATCGCCTCAAGCTGCAGTCCGGCTTCGTCGGCGGTTGTCGGTTGCTTCAAACGCAGCCCCAGGTCGGCCAGCACGGTCTGGGTCTGGGCGGATTCGCCTTGAGGACAGACCATCGCGATGACGGCCATCAGGCGGTGGATATTGTGACGATATCGTGGATGTACTTGCACCTCGATAAAATCGTCCTCGATTGCCTTGGCGATGCCACTGCGTTTGCTGCCATCAAAAAAGTAGAACCGATCATTGATCGCGGCGGTGAGCTGTGACGCGGTTTTAACATGTTGGTACTCAGGGCGAATGACCAGACCCAGTTTGCGATCTTGCTGGACCCGTCCGCCACCGACCACGGTGCCCTGCAACCGCAACGCAACATCCTCACCCGTTTCATGGTCAGCGCGCGAGGTAATCGCACCCTGGCCGATGGCCAACACATCGCTCTTGCGAACTGCACCGGCGAGCTTTTGTTGTTGCCGCAAGCGAGTATCCATCAGCCAGCCGCCGTGCAAATCGGTCGCATCGGTTTTCGGTGGACTGATGATTCGCAAGTCCAATATGTCGCCGCGCCTGGCCGCTGGCGGGATGATCGCTTGGACACGCACCAGCGCCGTTTCCGGCAACTCGAGAAACAAGTGGGGATCAGGAATTTCGCGATGCTTCATCTCGTCAATGATCTCATCGCGGAACGGCGACGGAGCAATCGGGCCGCCGGTCCCAGGCAAGCCATTTACTACAGCAACGCCCTCGACAGACAAGAAAGTCAGGCCATGCGGCACGGCGGCTTCGCGAACCAGCGCCGGTGGGTCCGGCGCAACCATCAATTTCGTTAGGTTTTTTTGCTGGGCGTCGGCTTCGCTGCGTGATTTCGTCAACGCACTGCAGCCACCGCTGGCGGCCATCAGCCCCATCAACGCAAGCGACACGGCGCGACATAATGAGACGGGAAATGGCAAAAAGCCGGTTGCCGCAGCGCTTTTTTTTGGAGCCGAAGAGTTCAAGATCGCTTCCCTGCGAACACGGTCGAAAACGGCGCAACGAAAAACGCCGATTCGTAATTCAGATTTGGAAGCCTAACCCTACAAATAGCGGCCAATCGGTCGCAAGTTCAAAGACCGCCTTTTAATAATCGAGCTGTCGCTTGTGGTGTGAGACGATTGTAGAACGGCTGTGCGCACCAAAACGGTTGGGGACAACCGTTCTACAATTTTTGTCACCCGAGGCGATCGCTGAGAGTTTAGCCCCGGTATCCGTAAGCGTGTCGGATGTATCGACGATCGGTTTCATAGTCGCCGTCGTAGTGCGCGTCCAACTCATCGTTCCACTGCGGATACTCGGTAATTGTGTACCCATAGACCACTCGCACGCGTGCGGCAACGAGCAACTTTCAGTCGAGAGTCAGCACGCCATCATCGACTCGCATCACCGCGACAAAGCGTTTTCCATCGTCTGCATGGACTGGTAACCCAATACGTGAGTCCGTGGCACCGACAAGAAACCATCTACCCAACGATGCACGGGCACTTGTGTTGATTGATATTGGTGACTGATTCCTTGTTTGTAAATTGATTTTTACCTGCACTTCGTTCTTATCGGTTGTATTCAGCATTGAAGTGGACACCGACAAATGACCATATCGTGAAGTCCCCGAAACTTCCGAGCGTTGGCCAATCGTCACCATTGCAGTCGCTGATCCCGCGATGACCATACGCTCGAAGCCTGCCGCCGTCAGCCCGTCGCGAGCCGGGCCATCGTACGGTCTTCGATTCTGATCATCGGATTCAATCAGAGCAATAACGTGGAACGTGACATCTTTGGTCGGCCCCACGAATTTGCGCGCTGCTTCTTCATTCTGGTCCTGCGACCATGCGGCAGACATGCACACAGCGGCTAGCAACAAGGCGACAAGATGGCTATGCACCGGAACTCCTCGGAAATTGGCTTGTTCGAAATGAACCGTTGAGACGATGAAACTTAAGCAGTAGTTCCATTCTTTCAGGTAACTGATGACATCGCCGCCGATATCTATTGATTCACATTCCATCGGACAATCCGGGTTATTTTCGCAGTCATCGCGATACAGTCTTTGGCATTGGTGATTTAATTGCGTCCCAATCATTGCGGCGGCACAAGACGTGCTCATGTTCTCAATGATCGGAAGGGTCCATTTGACATCACGAAAACGGCTGCAGCTTTCAATCACCAGAAGTTTCCGCAGAGACACTAATTATGCTCGGTACTATTCTACTAATTATTTTGATCTTAATTTTGCTCGGGTCGCTTCCGGCTTGGCCGCATAGCCGTGGATGGGGTTATGGCCCAAGTGGTGGCTTAGGTTTAATTTTCGTGATTATTCTCGTTCTGGTTCTGATGGGGAGAATTTGAGATGAGCCTGTTTACGGAACTTTAAATTGCAGGGGAGCGCGCGCTGGGTGCCGGTGCGGTCGATGCTGAAGTCACGGACATGAATTAACGAACTGTGATGACGAATTTCGTTCGCGGCAAGGTCCGCGGTGGGCTTGCAATCATTGTCCAGTTTCTACGCGCTCGCGAACCGGTCATGTTGGTCGGTTTGCTACTTGTCGTTGCGGGCTTATGGGGTTTCATCGAATTAGCGGATGAAGTTCTTGAGGGCGACACCGGTGACTTCGATCGCTGGGCAGTACGTCAACTTCGCAGCGCCGTTGACCCAGCCATTCCGCTCGGTCCACGTTGGATGGGGGAAGTTGGTCGCGACATCACGGGACTTGGTGGAGTAGCCGTCCTTTCTCTGTTTATTACCGCAGCAGCTGGATTTCTCGCGATTCACCATGCCTACCGAACGATGGCCGTGTTGGTGGCCTCGACGACCAGCGGTATTGTCGTCAGTTTGCTGCTGAAAAATGCTTTTTCCAGACCGCGCCCAGACCTGGTGCCGCATCTTGCTGAAGTCTACACGAGTAGTTTTCCCAGCGGCCACTCGATGATGTCGGCAGTCGTATATCTGACATTGGCGGCAATCGTTGCCCCGGTGTTGAAACACTTTTGGATTCGGGTCTATGTCTTGACCTGCGCCATTTTCGTTGTCGCGATGATCGGTGTTAGTCGAATCTACATGGGCGTTCATTATCCGTCCGATGTATTGGCCGGCTGGACGGCGGGTTTGGTATGGGCAATCGTTTGTTGGTTGATTGCCAGGACGATTGGTCACAACAAGCCCGTGGCAATTGCCGACAGCGGTAAAGTGACAGAATAAATGCTGCTTAAGTTAGGAATGTGAGTGATGCCGACGCGTTCTGGAAGTAGATCGACCAAGCGATACTTCATTCCCTTGTTGCTAAC
The DNA here is from genome assembly GCA_041753075.1 of Pirellulaceae bacterium. GTDB lineage: Bacteria > Planctomycetota > Planctomycetia > Pirellulales > Pirellulaceae > UBA6163. The sequence continues at coordinate 58,873 of JBGSVE010000065.1, read as the reverse complement.
GACCGGCGTGGTCGTGCTGTTCGCGTGCGGCATTTTGATCTACCGCAACGTACAAACCTTCGCAGAAAGTGCCGGTTGGGTTTCGCACACTCGCGCCGTGCTTGCCAACATCGAAGGTATTTCCGCAGACCTAGCACAAGCCGAGAGCGCGTCGCGAGGCTTTTGGATCTCAGGCGAGCCGCAATATCGTGAGCAGTTTGACGCTTCCGTCGCATCCGCTGCGGATCGGCAAGTTGAGCTGCGAGCGCTGACGGACGACAACTCGGCACAACAAGATCGGTTGAACAAGTTGGATCAACTGGTCGAGCCGGTCTTGTCTCAGCAGCGCCGTATGCTTGACTTCAGGTCCATTGGCGAATCGGAAAAATCGGTTGACACCAAGTTGTTGGCCGCAACGACGGCGATGATGGCTCCGGTAAAAAAAGTCGTGGAGGAAATTATCCAGATCGAAGACGAATTGTTGACCCAGCGAACCAAGCAATACGATCGCCGTGTCGCACAGACTTGGCTGACACTGGGTATCTCGGCATTCGTTCTGCCGTTGATTTTGGCTGGGATCTATTATGTGCTGCGTCGCCACTGGGAATTGCAAAAATCCGCTGCCGAGAATGCCGCGAAACAAACAGAGGAAAACGCTGCGCTGGCCCGATATAACGAACGCCTACTGGAATCGACCGGGGAAGGAATCTATGGGATCGATCGAGCAGGGCTTTGCACGTTTATCAACAAAGCCGGCGCAATCCTGCTAGGCGGCAGTCGCGCTGAATTCTTGGGCCATGACATGCATGCTTTGATTCACCATACCGACGCCAACGGCCAACCCTATCCCGTTGAAGATTGCCCAATCTATCGAGCTTTGCGGACGGGCGGTGGGTGCCAGGTCGATGACGAACAATTGTGGAAGCTCGACGGCAACTCGTTTGCCGCTGAGTATTCGTCATTCCCCATTCACAACGCGGGAACCACCGAAGGTGCCGTCGTCACGTTCAAGGACATTACGGCGCGAGTCCGCAGTCGGCAAGAACTGGAAGCTGCGAAAGAGGCGGCGGAGTTCGCGAATGAATCCAAAAGTCAGTTCCTGGCAAACATGAGTCATGAACTGCGCACGCCGCTTAATGCCGTAATCATGTACAGCGAACTGCTGGCCGAAGAAGCCGAAGACGCGGAAGTTCCCGAGTTTATCCCTGACTTAAAACGCATCCGCTTGGCCGGCAAGCATTTGTTAGAACTGGTCAACGGCGTGTTGGATTTGTCGAAAATTGAAGCCGGCAAGATGGAGTTGTATCGCGAAACCTTCGATATTCGCGCGATGCTGGACGAAGTGGTGACGACGATTCAGCCACTGATTGAAAAGAATCGTAATCGTATCGAAGTTGAAACTGCCAGCGACGTGACGAGCTTGGATGGAGACGTCACCAAGCTGCGCCAGGTGCTTTACAACTTGTTGTCCAATTCCAGTAAGTTCACCGAAGATGGCGTGATTCGGTTGCGGACGCTCGTTGATGAATCGGAGCGACAAATGGTTTTTGAAGTCATCGATTCCGGCATCGGAATGACGGCGGAACAGGTCGCTCGATTATTCCAGCCGTTCATGCAGGCCGACGTTTCGACAACGCGAAAGTATGGCGGCACCGGTTTGGGGCTGGCGATCATCCGGCGCTTCACCGATCTGATGGGCGGCGACGTGAACGTGGAAAGCGAACTCGGTACGGGCACGACGTTTCGCGTGAGATTGCCACTCGATGCACCGGAGTCCGCGACGGACGTTCACGGCGACCCGCCAACCGTTTCGCAACAAGATGTGGCTGGGGCTTCCCGCCGCAGCGCTGCGGCGGGAAGCTCTTCAGGAGTGTCACGCGTCGGTTCGGTGTTGGTGATTGATGACGATCCCTCGGTTCGCGATATCCTCAGCCGCATCATGGTGAACGAAGGAATTCGCTGCATCACCGCGGGCGATGGTGTGGAAGGTTTGACACTCGCGCGAGAACATCATCCTGATTTGATCATTTTGGACGTGGCCATGCCTAAAGTCGATGGTTGGTCGGTGCTGCTGACGCTCAAAGCCGACCAGCAACTTTCCGACGTTCCGGTCATCATGCAATCGATCAGCGACGAACGCGACATGGGGTTTGTGCTGGGTGCCTCAGAATATTTGGTCAAGCCGATTGATCGTGTGAAGTTGATGTCGCTTGTGCGAAGGTATCTTGTCGGAAGCGATTCGTCGATTCTGGTAATCGACGACGACGAGACGATTCGTCGCGCACTTGATCGGACACTTCGCGGCCAAGGTTGGCGAGTCCGTCAAGCCGGCGACGGCGCGGAAGGCTTGAAAGTCATTGCGGAAGAAGTGCCATCAATCGTTTTGCTCGATTTGATGATGCCCGTGATGGACGGGTTGGAATTTCTCGAGAATCTGCGAGAACATGAGTTGTGGAAGACGATTCCCGTGATCGTTCTGACGTCCAAAGAACTAACTTCCGAAGACCGCCAGCGGCTCAACGGCGGAGTCGAGCGAGTGATCTCCAAAGGAAATGCGACTCGGCAGCGCTTGCTGGAAGAAGTCCGCCGCGTCGTCGCCATTGTCGCTGAACAGCAATAGGAATCACCATGTCAAGAATCCTGGTTGTCGACGACAATGAAGACAACCGTGATGTCCTCGCGCGACGCTTAACACGGCGCGGCTTCAATGTGACCACTGCCGAAAGTGGAACAGCGGCCGTTCGTCAGGCAACGGCGGACAGCCCGCAGCTGATTTTAATGGACATGAACATGCCGGAGCTGGATGGCTGGGAAGCGACCGAACAAATTCGATCCCAGGGAATCACCATTCCGATCATCGCATTGACGGCGCACGCCATGCAGGGCGACAAAGAACGGGCCTTGGAAGCGGGCTGCACCGACTATCACGCCAAACCGGTCGATCTTGACGCATTGATGCTGATCATTGAAAAACTGCTCGAAACGAGTCACGACGCAAAGCCTGATTCAGCGGACACACAATCGTAATCACGCATTGTGGCACAACGTGTGCTGTGGGGTCTTATCCGTGTCGCGAACGCTTCGTGATGCGATGACAAATATCCCCCTCTCCAGAAAATGAGTAGCACAATGGCAAAGATGAAGAGCCTCGCCGATGCGTTCACCGACGAGTTGCAAGACGTTTACAGCGCTGAGAAGCAGTTGACCAAAGCGCTTCCGGCGATGGTAAAGAAAGCGTCCTGTGAAAAGCTGGCTAAAGCGTTCGAGAATCATCTTGAGCAAACCAAAATGCATGTCCAACGTGTCGAGAAGGCGTTCGAAGATACGGGCAAGCCAGCCAAGGCGAAGAAATGCGAAGCGATGGCGGGTCTGATTACCGAGGCCGAGTCGATGATGGCTGAGGACGCTGATCCAGACGTCATGGATGCAGTCCTGATTGCGTTGGCCCAGAAAGTCGAGCACTACGAAATCGCGACCTATGGCACTCTTTGCACTTGGGCCGACAAACTCGGTTACAAACTTGCCAAACAGCAGCTTGGCGAAAACATGGATGACGAAGAGAAGGCAGACAAGCTGCTCAGTAAATTGAGCAAAGCAGCCAATACGGCCGCCGTTTGATCTAAGTGGAGAAATTCTCCCGCAGCCTCGTCGTCGATGACAACGAATCGAATCGAGATTCGTTGTCGCGCCGACTTGCCCGCGCTGGACACGAAACCGAGATCGCGTGTGACGGACAGCAAGCACTCGCGATGATCGAAGCAGGCGATATCGATTTGATCTTGTTGGACGTTATAATGCGGGAGATGAGCTCGACGACGATCCGGCGGAGCACTACGACGAGCGTTCGATTCAAATTGCCTCGGGACTTCGACTGTACCTTCACTCCGATGCCGTGGTCGAAGAGATGAACGCAGATGGCGAAGCGTTTGGCGAAGATCGACTTCGAGAAGTGTGCGTTTTATATTTCGATGAAGATATCAATATCGCAATGGATCACACGCCCGACGATTTCGCAGCCTGGAAAGGTTCGCGTTCGTTCATCGACGTCGTGACATTGCTTGCCATTGTCTACTTGTGATGAAGATGAAGTAGATACAGACAAATTTTTGGCTGGGGCTTCGGGCCACAGCGTTTCCTCGAACTCAACTGCGGCTGGAAGCTTCAGCCACGGTAGACCGGTCGCAACTACTACTTCACCTCTTGCATCTTCGCAATCAACTTCCTGGTTACGAACCTTGGAAACAGCGAAACCGAGGTGACCATCAGACGATTCTTCCAACCTGGGATGACGACGTCTTCGTTGTTGCGATAGCCTTCATACCCAGCTTTAGCGACTTCTCTTGCTGGCATCGCCTGCGACGAAAACATGTCAAGCTTGCCCATTCCCGAATCTTCGCCGAATCCCGTTTCCGTCGCACCGGGTTCAAGGCAAGTCACATGCAATCCGGAATCTTTCAGTTCCTCACGTAGGCCTTCGGTAAAGGAAAGGACGTACGCTTTGGTGGCGTAGTAGACCGACATGTAGGGCCCAGCCTGGTAGGCGGCGATTGAACCGACGTTGAGGATCCCACCGCGTTTGCGCTGCAGCATGGCGGGGAGCAATTGTCTTGTCAGTCGCGTCAGCGCAACGATGTTGACCATCACCATGTCGATTTGCCGATCGGCAGACAATTCAGCGAATTTGCCCAACGCACCGAAGCCCGCATTGTTGACCAGCGTATCAATCGAAATGTTGCGGTTATTGAGTTCATCGGTCAACCGATCAACCGCATCCGGCTTCGCCAAATCACTTGCGATTACCGTCGCCGTGACTTTGTGTTGATCGCGAATCCGTTGGGCAAGCTCATCGAGTTTGTCTTCACTTCGGGAAACCAGCACCACGTCATCACCACTTGCGGCAAACTGTTCTACAAGCTCCAGTCCGATACCGGATGAAGCACCTGTTATCATTGTGGTTGTCATTGGCTGGTCTGCTTATTAACTAAAGTTTAATTGTGGCTGGGGCTTCCAGCCGCAGGCTTGCGGCTGGAAGCAGCCACTTACCTAATGAATCGTGTCTAAAATGGCGAAAGGCCGCCGGTGCATCCAAACACTTCCGCCGTGACATAACTGGCGTCCGTACTGGCGAGCCACACATAGAGCGGAGCCAGTTCGATCGGTTGCGCGGGACGCTCGAACAGCGTGTCGGCACCAAAGTTTTTAAACTTGTCCGGTGGCATCGATCCAGGTATGAACGGTGTCCAAACCGGTCCCGGCGCAACTGCGTTGACACGAACGCCACGCTCGATCGCGATCTTTGCCAGTGCCTTCGTCATACCGATGAGAGCCGACTTCGTTGATGCGTAGGGCAGCAGGAAAGGCGATGGGTTATACCCTTGGATCGAAACCGTGTTGATGATGCTGCCTCCCGCCGGCAATCGGTCCAACACCGCTCGTGAAAGCCAGAACGGAGCGTAAACATTGGTTTTGAAGATTCGATCGAAAGCCTCGGTCGAGAAGTCATCAATCGTCTCGCCACTGACTTGGTAGGCAGCATTATTAACAAGGATGTCGAGCGAGTCGAGCGAATCGATGCTGCTTTCGATCAACTCTTCGCAGAATGCTACTTCGCGCAGATCACCTCGAATGACTTTGGCTTTGACGCCTGCTTGTTCAACGAGCACCCTGGTCGCTTCGGCATCACTGTCTTCCGAGAGATAGTTGATAACGACATTCGCACCTTCGCGAGCGTAGCACAAGGCGATTGCACGCCCGATCCCGCTATCAGCACCGGTCACCAGGGCATTAAGTCCCTGAAGCTTGCCGGAACCTTGGTAGCTCTCCTCGCCATGGTCGGGTGTCGGATTCATTTTGGCGGTGGAACCTGGCATATCCATCGCCTTTTGCTTATCAAACGGAGGCTTGGCAAACGCGATGCGTGGATCAACCAGTTTTACGTTTGGATAAGTTTCCTTAGCGATCGTCATGTTCAAGCTCGATTTGGTTCTAAGTTTCAGCCGCCGTACAACAAACGTCATGTGTACGCAATCAACGTGCCGCCGGATGATGCTTCGGTACGGGAAATGCAAATCAATGGCGTCAGGAGGTTCACGTGGCTGGGGCTTCCAGCCGCAGTCTTTCAAACTTTCGCGCTGCCGCTAGAAGCCCCAGCCACGCCAAAGCCATGTGACACTTTAGGTTGAGAGAATGGATAATCGATTACTCATTTGGAATGGCGGATCGGGTAAAGCGGAAGCTATCGATGAGTTGCGCAAGTCTCTACATGCTGGCTCCGAGATCGAGCTAGCGCGCGGCGTAAATTTGAGCGATGAAATCACAGAAGCCGTTGTCAAGGGTTGCAAAACTGTGGTTGCGGCCGGTGGCGATGGAACGGTCAACGCGGTCGTAAACGCAATGATGCAGATCGATGCTGAGCAACGACCGAAGCTTGGCATTATTCCTCTGGGTACGGCGAACGATTTTGCCGGTACGCTCGAGATCCCCGACGAGCTTTCCGCAGCGATTGAATTGATCAACCGCGAATTCGTCCAACCTTGCGACGTGGTGCGAATTAGCTCACATGAATTCGAGCGTTTCTACGCCAACATGGCCGCAGGCGGTAATTGTGTTCGCGTCAGTGAGCAATTGACGGATGAAATCAAGCAAACGTGGGGGCCATTCTGTTACGTGCGCAGTGCCGCCGGCGTGCTGACCGACATGACAAAGTATAAAATAGTGGCCAACTGCGACGACGAGCAATTCGAACTGGATTCATGGGCTGTGCTGGTCGCCAATGGCAAGACCAACGCAGGTCGGATCGAAGTTGCTCCGCAAGCGTCGATCACCGACGGCTTAATCGATGTAGTCATCATCCGTGACGGCAATGCGTTCGATATGGTGGAGATCGTATCGAAGACGCTGTTAGGCAAATTCCTGGACTGCGAACAAGTGATTTTTCGACAGGCGAAAAAGCTGACACTCGTTTCAACACCGGGGATGAGGTTTACAATCGACGGCGAAGTCGTTGACGAAGAACCTATTGAATTTGAAGTGGTTCGTCACGCTATTCAAATCATATCCGCAGCAAAGTAAGGCTTCATGAAAACTGGACAATGTCAATGTGGCAACCGCCTGTTCTTTGGAAACTTCAGTTGCTTGCAATGCAATCGCACCGTGGGCCGTTGCGATCCATGCGAAACATTGACCGGTTTCGATAAACAATCCGATGGCAGTTTCGTTTGCGCCGCCTGCCGTCGAGCTTGCCATCCGTGCGACAATCGAGAACAGCTCGCCTGCAATTCACTGATCGGCCAAAAATCATCACGTTGTCGCTGGTGTCAGTTTACGTCCGTCACTCCAGACCTTACGCAATCCAACAACGTTGCTCGCTGGGTCGAGTTAGAGCGAGCAAAACGTCGGCTGCTGATCGAATTGCATTCTTTAAATTTACCGCCATTTCTCAGCGAGCTGTCGCAAACTCATCCACTCTCGTTCCAGTTTCTGGAAGATGTTTCTTTGCCAGGCGGATCAATTCAAAAAGTCCTAACCGGTCACGATTGCGGTGTGATCGTGGTCAATGCCCTGGAGGCTGATAGTGTCCACCGCGAAAGCGTTCGTGTCTCACTTGGCGAGCCGCAACGAACGCTCATCGGACACATGCGTCATGAAGCGGGACACTACATTGATTGGTCATTCGCCAGTCGCGTCGCCCCTCAAGAATACAACCAATTGTTTGGCGATCCCGGTGCCGTCAACTATGACCTTGCCATGCAGAACCACTACCAGCACGGGGCGCCACCGAATTGGGCAGAATCGTTCGTCAGTGCGTATGCCACGATGCACCCATGGGAAGACTTTGCTGAGACGGTCAATGTGTATCTCGACATCATGGCGATTGGTGAAACCGCCAACGATCAAGGTCTGGCAAGAATTGACTTGACTGCGCAAGTAACCGCCCAGAGCATTGTGAAGGAAATCTTGCGGATCGCCACAATGGTTAGCGAATTCAATTTCGACTTTGGACTGCTACCACTGCTGCCGGAGCGATTGAGGCCGAAAGTAATTGATAAGCTGGCGTATGTTCATCGGCTCCGCAGCACAGCGATGGTCGAAAGACTGAGGTCGCTTTCAAAACCAACCGTCGGATGAGCGTAACTTAACGTGCGACGCTATGAACGATCCGGTCGGCGGCGGAGGTTGTATTGGTAGCCGGGGACGAAAAAACAGAGCGCGGCGACGACACCAAAGATTAAGTGCCCATGTCGAGGTAAGATCGCCATCGCTACCGCCGCGACTAGTAGCGCGGTGGCTTGAACGTAGAACGCACCGCTGAATATGCCTGCCTTGACGATGAATACGCTTGCACTAATGACGCCCAGTAGCGGTGACAATGACAACACCGGCAACCCCAGCCACCACTCCAGCGGAAACAACATCGCGATGCTGATCATGCTCGCGCCCCAGACGTGAGCAACTTGACGCTCGACAAATGTGACTGGACCAATTCGTTGTCGCAGCTTCCAAAACACCGAAGCCCAAGCACCTAGTCCAAGCGTCCAGACACCGGCGTAGACAACAAGATTGGTGACCTCGTTGATTTTTAGTTGCCATGTCAACAGCGATGCGATCAACAGCACCATCGCATGCCACATCCATAGAATCGCCCAGTTCTCTAGGATCGCGGCGTGGTGCGTTTCGCGAAACAACCTGGCGACGACTTGGCCGAAACGTCCACTGCTGGCCGAGACTTTTTCGTCTCGCAAGAACGCTTCGAGATCATCGGCCAATTCCTCCGCCGTGTCGTATCGCAGATCCGGTGGCTTCTGCAAACAACGAATCACAATCATTTCCAGGTCGCGATCCAGTCGCGGACGAAGTGCTCGTGGCGGCGGTGGATCTTGCTCCAACACCAACATCACCAACTCCATCACGCTTTCCGCGACCAGCGGCGGCCGGCCGGTCAATGCGTGATACAAAACACAGCCCAGGCTGTAGATATCGCTTGCCGGGCCGATGTTGTCGCGGCGACCGCTGGCTTGCTCCGGTGACATGTAGGATGGCGTTCCGACAACAATGCCGCTGCGTGTCAGGTCATTCTCGACGCCGAATCGCTTCGCTAGTCCGAAGTCGGTAATCAGCGGATTGTCGCTGTCGTCAATCAAAATGTTCGACGGCTTGAGGTCGCGGTGCAGTACGCCTTGTCGATGCGCGAACCCAACGGCACGACTGATCTGAGCAAGCAGTCTCGCGGCCTCACGTTCAGGCATTGGCCCGTCGACCAGCCGGTCGCTCAACGTATCGCCGCGAATAAACTTCATGCTGAAGAACGGACGCCCATCAATGTCACCCACTTCATAGACCGGCACGATATTGGGATGCTGCAAACGCGCCGTTGCCGATGCTTCGGCCAGAAAACGACTGAGGTCCACGTCACTGGCCAAGCGGCCGCGCAAGATCATCTTGACGGCGACTTCGCGATCGAGACTGATTTGGCGTCCGCGAAAGACGACACCCATACCGCCACGACCGACTTCGGCAAGCAATTCGTAGTCGCCAATCGTGACTGGCAAATCCAATCGTTGCCAACGACGCGAGACCGACTCGTATTGATTGAGCGCCGGAACTTGATCAGCCGAAACGGCGGCCACATCGGTCACCAGGACCGCGCCCCACAACCGCCGCAAATCCGGCGCTAGTTCGGGATTGGCATTACAGACCGCATCAAAATCAACGATGTTGCCGACCGAAACGTCATCGGCCATTTGCGACAACACCTCGGCCAATTGGCGATCGAAAGCCGACTCTTCGTTGTCGTCCGAATCCTTAGCGACGACGCCACGATCGCCGGGCTTCAATTGACTCACTCGGAGTCTCCGTTGCCCTCATCGTCGAGCAATTGCCTTAGTCGCCGAATCGCACGCAGGTAACGCATGCTCGCCGCCGGTGGGTTCAGTTGCAGCACCTCGGCAATTTCTAAGTTTGATAAATGTTCGTAGTGCCGCATGATGACGATCTCACGATCTTGATCATTGAGCTTTTCGATTGCCGCCTCGACTTGCTTGGTAATTTCACGCTGGGTCGCCGCCGCCGCGGGCGTCATCCCAGGATCGCACAGGTGAATCGCCAACTCCGCCGTCGAATGCTCGTTACCACCGGGCACCGACATCGGTTGCTCGCGATCCATGTTGCGCTTAGCGCTGACTCGATGACGGCGATACGTGTCGATGATGTGGTCCCAGGCGATTTGCCGCAGCCACAAATGAAACGCCATCGCCGGGTTGTCAAGATATTTCGTCAACCTACCACTGGCCTCGACCATCACCTCTTGAACCACATCGCTGACATCAACGCGGCGCTGGACCTTGCGGTCAAGCCGCATCTGAACAAGTCGCCGCACCGGGCCACGATGTTTTTCCAACAGACGATTGACCGCCTGGCGATCGCCTTCGCGAGCGGCGATTAGCAATGCATCAGTTTGGTCCGACGCGGGCCAGAGCGATTTGGAAGATATCGGCATAGCCTCACGCTCCGTCGCCGATCGCGCGAATTTCAATATCTTTGTATTTAACAACCATCGCGGGCCCTCGATGCAATTGAAGCCCGATGACACCACTCGTCGCGGCTTTGGATTCTTGGCCATCGACCACGTCACAGGTCAGCGTGCCGTTGATGTAGTGCTGCAGCCGATTGCCATTGGCCACGATTCGGTACTGGTTCCACTGGCCAGGCTTGATGACTCTGCCCAACTCTTCGGCGCTGCCAAAAACTTCCTTCGTCATTTCGCCCGATTCGTCGATGGTGGTACGCTCGCCACGAAGAGCCAAAATTCCGCGACCTTTTTCTTCGTAATTGATACCGGCAAACTTCAGGGCGTCGTCGATATCAGCTTGATAACCCGCCAACACAAACTTCTTTTCGTCGACAATCTTGCTGCGATACTGAATCCCCGAATTGCCCCCCGCGATCATGAACTTCGCGATTAACTCAAAGCTCGATGGCAGTTCGCCATCGTAAATCAAGAAGGTGTTTTCCTGAATGGGATCGGTGTCAGTGGTCGTTCCGACGATGGCACCATCGGCGACGGACCATAAATCGCCGCGACCTTGCCAACCTTCGAGCGACTCGCCGTTGAACAAAGTCACTGGCTCTCCGAGGGGAGCTTCGGCAAAAACAGGCGAAAACGCAAACGAGTAAAACGCAGCGATAAGAAGGTGACGCATGGCAGCGGTTCCAGCAGGGAAAATGGGCGCGATCGATCATAAGACTTGCTCATTGTAGCCGCAGTCAAGTAAATTCCCATCCTCGAGGGGTGCGCCGACTGTTTCCTCGAATGGCGCCTGTTCTTAATAAACATCCCTGACATACCGCTTGGATGCGGTCAGCGATTTGACGTACTTGGCAGCCTCGTCAGCCGATTTGCCTCCATGTTCAGCGACAATCGCAACCAATGCCTTGTCGACATCGCTTGCCATTCGCGACGCATCACCGCAGACGAAAAAATACGCACCACGCTGCAGCCAATCCCACAATTCCTTTCCAGACTCGCGCATTCGATCCTGGACGTACACCTTGTTTTCACCATCGCGACTGAACGCAGTGTCCAAACGAGTCAATAGTCCGCTGGCTACGTACTCGTTAAGTTCACTTTCGTAAAGAAAATCGCACGCTTGTTTTTGGTCGCCAAAAAAGAGCCAATTCGGTCCAGGGCACTTGGCTGCGTGTCGCTCCTGCAAGAATGCGACAAAAGGAGCGATCCCCGTTCCAGGTCCGACCATGATCATCGGCGCATTTGCATCCGCCGGCACGGTAAAGCCACCGTGATTCTTATGCACAAACACACGCAAACTCTGACCCGCCGCTACGCGATCCGAAAGCAGGGTGCTGGCCACGCCCTTTCGCAACCGCGCGGCGTGCTCGTAAGTCACCTTGCCAACCGTCAAGTGGACTTGGTCGCCGACGGCCCTCATGCTGCTGGCAATTGAATACAAACGCGGGTTCAGCGGTTCCAATGCCGCGACCAACTCTTGGCCTGTTAATTCGCAACCAACCGCAAACGTCAGGGCGTCCAAGACATCCATTCCCACCGGAGCACCGTCGTCCAACATCGACTTGAGCGACTCGCCAATCGAATCATCGGCAACCCGATCGGCCAACAATTCCAATAACTCGTCTGACGGAACCTTCAAACAATAATGGTCACAAATCGCTTCAGCCAAAGTCATCGATTTGCCGCTGGCAACCGTCACCGCCTCAGACGCATTCGCGCCGATCGCCGCGATCACTGATTCAACTAATTCGGGACAATTCGATGGCAATATTCCCAGCGCGTCGCCAACTTGATACGTCAAGCCTGAACCGGCCAAGTCAATCGCGACATGCCGGACGTCTTTGGCTGAACCCGTTTTGTTGAGCGTTCGTGACTCAATCAACTTGGCCGCAAACGGATTTTGTCGGCTGAATCCGGAGGAGGTCGAACCGTTGGACTGGGCTGCTGGCCTGCCATTAGCCGCCGCTTTGCCCTCACCGGTTTTGCCGTCGCCCTCTTTTAGCAACAGCTTAATCATTTGCTTCGTTTCTTTGCCGCCGGGGCTACATAACGTCAGGTTAGCTTCGGAACCATCAGCGATTGCTTCACTATAGGTTTGACAAAGATACCCGCATGAGCCGCAATCCAACTGCGCCATTGCCGCCATCAATTTGCGGCTGAGTGGTTTCTCCTTGGCCATTTCCATCCGGTCGTTGATCGCCAGCCCCGCGTCATGCCAAGGAAAATCTTCTTCCTCCGCGACCGCAGTTCCGATCAAGCCAGCGGATTGCACCGAATCAAACGCGGCTTGCATTGAACCCTGGTCCGTATCCTTCATGCCCATCAAGCCGGCGAAAAATCCGTTAAGCCAAGCACGCTGTTCCTCATTGAAAGGTGCTGAATCAGGAATGAAACTGGACATAATAAAAACTCATATTACGGACCGAAAGCAGAATTCAAACACATGCAAGAGCCAGCTCTTTAATCTCAGCGTCGGATTTTCGTTTGGTAAAACTGACAAACTCTTCACCGTCACTGCGCTCTTTCAAATACCCGCCCACAATCCCCGCGACAACGCCCGGCAAATCATCGACCATAATTGATTCAAACAGTGGTCGAGCGATCCCTTGTCGGTCGCCCCAACCACCGCCGACGTGAATGTGATAACCCTCGACCATGTCATCGCCACGCTCGACCCTACATGCGATCAAGCCGATATCACCGATATAATGCTGGGCACAACTGTGATGACAGCCGGTCAGGTGAATGTTGATCGGTGTGTCGAGCACATATCGCGATTCCAAGTGTTCGGCAATTTGCATCGCGTGACGTTTGGTATCGCTGGCCGCAAACTTGCAACCCGCATTGCCGGTGCAAGCAACCAGGCCAGCGCGAAAGGAGCTGGCCTCATATCCGACTCCGATCGCGTCCAGCCCGCGCTTCACCTCTTCAATATCCTGATCGCGAATATGGGGGATGATCACGTTCTGCCAAACGGTCAAGCGAATCTCACCCGTACCGTATCGATCGGCGATATCAGCAATCGCGTTAGCCTGTTCGCTCTGGATTCGACCAACCGGCAATACCAATCCCACATAGCAAAGACCCGGTTGGCGCTGCGAGTGAAACCCGACATGCGCCGATCGATCCTCGTGCGCTACGGATGTAAACCGCGAGGACTCAATTTTTCGCAGCGTGTGGCCCAATTGGTTTTCAAGCTCTTCGATGAACTTGTCAAATCCCCAATCGTCAAGCACATATTTCAATCGCGCTTTCTTGCGATCGCTTCGATCGCCACTGCGAATGAAAACCCGAACTATTCCGATCGCAACGGCAACGCATTCCTCGGGCCTTAGAAGCACTCCTGTATATCGAGCAAAGTCTTTGTGACCCGTAATCCCGCCCAGAGTCAATTGAAAATAAACGCCCTTGAGCAGGTCTTCCGATGATTGTTCGGCGGTCACCATTACAGCATGAAAGCCAATGTCATTGGTGTCATCCAGCGAGCTGATCGTGCCGCCACCGTCAAACGCGATATTGAATTTTCGTGGTAACCCAAAACATTCTCGGTGGTTTAGAATCGAGTGGTGCATCCGTTTGGCAAGTGGAATGGTTTCAATTAATTCCTGCGCATCGATTCCGCTGAGCGTACTGGCGGTGCAATTACGTATGTTGTCGCTGCCGCTGCCCAGCGTGATGATCTCAAGTTCACGCAATCCATAAAGAATATCCATCGCTTTGTCGGCAGGAATCTCGCGAAACTGAAGATTGGCCCGCGTGGTCACATCGATATAACCGCCTGCGGCTGATTCGCAAAGCGAGGCCATGCCGCGAAGTTGCCAACCGTAAAGCACGCCACCGGGAATTCGCATGCGACACATAAACGCATCTTGTGCCGGCGTGACGTAGAACAATCCGTAAAACTTGGTTAGGAATACGTCGGTTCCTTTGGGGAATTCGTTGGCGATAGATCGTTTTTCGATCTCATCCCACATCTCCAATCCATTCTTGGCGAGTTTTGCCTCTTCTTCCTTGGAGAGCTTTTTGCCGGCGGCGAGAACCGCCGACTGCGCTTCATACGCAAAGCGATCAGGTCCACCGGGAATCACTTCGCCGTTGACCTTTGCCGCGCCGCTGCCAAGCTGGATCGACGTACCGTTTGCTGCTCCGCTAGTCCGGCTCAGAATCGGCAATCCTGAAACCGCCCGAGCGACATCGGCCCCCATGGCAAAGCCCGATAGGTATTGCTTTTGCTCTTCGCTGAAAGATTGAGAATCGGCCATTTCAAACCCCCACGCTGCCAAGAATGGTGTCAAGTCGCGATGGCACAATTGCGGTAATTTGGACGGCGCAATCTTTGTAGCTCGGTTGGCGACTATAGGGATCGAAATGCGACAACGTTAAGTGGTTTGTAATCTCATAGTGCATGGGTATAAAAGCTTGGCCTTGGGCGACGGTTGACGTAATGCAAACTTTAAGACGAATGTGGTCGCGGCGTGATCGAACCGACACGATGTCACCATGCTCGACAGCGATCAATTGAGCATCCTGGGGATTGAGCTCGATATAGGGTTCGCTTGGATATAATTTTCTTAATACCGGACTTTTCGAGGTTCTCGTTTGCGTATGCCATTGGCTAACCGTGCCACGACCGGTCAGCAACATGAACGGGAATTCGTCGTCAACCGGTTCGGGGATCGGCTGAGGCGTATCGACGATTAATCTCGCCTTACCATCTTCGTGGAAAAATCGGCCATCTTCGAACAACCGGCGATGGGTCTCGGGAGCCTCACCGCTGGCTGCAACTTGCGCCGTCCAAGGCCACTGAATTCCGCCACACTCATCAATTTGCTTATATCCTTGAATGCCGCTGATGTCACAGGGTTGATCACGACTGGCGCGCTGCATGATGCGGAACGCGGCTTCGGGTGAATCCCATTCTTGAAACATTTCACCGACGCCCCAAGCATGAGCCACGGCGCGAAAGATCGAGAAATCGGCGAGTGCTTCGCCCGGCGCCTTGGCAACTTTCTTTAACAGGCCA
This sequence comes from Pirellulaceae bacterium, assembly GCA_041753075.1. GTDB lineage: Bacteria > Planctomycetota > Planctomycetia > Pirellulales > Pirellulaceae > UBA6163. The sequence continues at coordinate 43,346 of JBGSVE010000065.1, read as the reverse complement.
TAGCGACGCTCACTATTGATGAACGTGCCCGTTTTTTCTCCCCAGCCCGCAGCAGGGAGAATGAGGTCGGCTTGTTGCGCTGTTTCGGTTGTGTGATACATGTCCTGGACGACCAAGAAATCAAGTTTGTCCAGCAATTCCTTGGCGTTCCCCTGGTCGATCCAGCTATGCGATGGATTGGTTGCGACGACCCATAATCCCCGAATATCACCGCGACCAATTCCCGCCATGATTTCGTCATAAGACCAACTTCCGCGATCGGGGATGCAACTGGCGTCGATGTTCAGCGCTTCGGCAATCTTCTGGCGATGCTCGGACGATTCAAAGCGATGATGGCCGAACAGATTTGTGGTGCTGCTCCAAAGTCGCGAGCCCATGGCGTTGCATTGGCCTGTAATACTATTAGCGCCAGTTCCAGGCCGTCCGATATTTCCGGTCAGCAGCGAGATGTTGATGATGGCCTGGGCGGCGCGAGTGCCTTCGTAGCTTTGATTGATGCCCATCGTCCACCACAATGAAACACGATCACGTGTTCCAATGGTATGTGCCGCGCGCTGGATCGCCGCAGTTGAGATGCCTGTTTCGGCGGCAACGTAATCGAGTGTGAACGCATCGACATGGACCGCCAGATCATCATAGCCAACGGTGTGCTTGCGAACAAAATCGTGATCGACATGACCACCAGCAATCAACTCGCGCGTGATGCCATAGAGGAGAATCAGGTCTGACTTGGGGTTGAGTTGCAGATGCTGGGTGGCCGCCATCGCGGTCTCGGTTCGCCGCGGATCGAGCACAATGATTTCGGGCCGGTTGGGATTTCGCAGCACTCGTTCCCACATAATCGGGTGACCGATACAGACATTTGAGCCGACAAAAACGAGACAATCTGAGGTCTCGAAGTCATCATAAGAAAACGGCGGCGCATCAAAGCCAAACGACTCTTTGTATGCCGTCACTGCCGTGGCCATACATTGCCTCGTATTGCCGTCACCGTGAATCATACCCATACCGAACTTCGCCAACGCACCCAACAACGCCATCTCTTCGCAAGGGATCTGCCCCGTGCTGATAAACGCAATCGATTCGGCCCCATGCGTTTCTTGAATTGATTTAAAACGCGACACAAACGTGTCAATCGCCGAATCCCACGAGACCCGACCGAGCTTTCCGTCTTTGTCGCGAACCAGCGGATGTGTCGCCCGATCGGCCGATTCCAAAACGCGGAGCGCTTCCCAACCTTTGGGACATGCCATTCCAATGTTGACTGGATAGCTGGTTTCGGGCGTCAGACCAATTGCTTCGCCATCTCGCAAATGGATACGAAGGCCGCATCCGGTGCTGCAGTACCCACAAACTGAAATCGTGGTGGCGTTGCCAATCAATGAGGTGTGCGTCATCCCTAGCCCATGGTCGCCGGGACGCAGCAACAACTCGCGAGTCATCTCGCCAGTGCGGGCCTGGATCAAGTTTGGCAACTGCATTCTTGATACCGGTTGGTCGCCGGATGTCAATGAACGAGGATCAGTGGTGATTTGTCGCTCTGCTGTGCGTTCGGCAATACTCATCGAATCGTTCCCGGCATTCGGTCGTAAACAACCGTCGTAAAGTAAAGAAGTCGCTCCATCAATTCGCCCGCGGTCAATAGTAGAGCCGCTGCCGTCGCGACGCCGATTGTGACCAACGAGTAACCGGCGACTATCGATGCTGCCGCGACGACCAACAGCGCCATTGCGGCGATCCCGACACCAAACCTTGCCGTGGTTAGCGGTAGCATGTCGCGCAGCGCAAGCCGTTGACTGCGATGGTCATAAGTCTTGTGCGGATGCTTGCTGAACACCAACTTGATCTCGAAACATAGCTTGGCAAGGGAGGCAATCATGACGATGGCGATTACAACAACCGTCGCGGCAGCGTTGGTATGAGCGAAGGCGGCAATCGGGACAAAGCAGGCGGGACCAAGCACGGCTGCAGTTCCGAAGAATCGCGGCATCGTGCGGCCAAATCGCCATAGTTGCCTGCGTGTCGCCACGTAAATCATGGCGCTGCTGTAAAGTCCCGCGATGCCAACCAATAATGCCAACCCCAACGCTGCCTTGGCAACCCAACCGGGAATCGTTGGGATCAAACTTTGCACAGACGATGGCAAACAGGGTATGATGTGCGGTAACCAAAGCAACATTCCTGCGGCAACCAACAGCCCGACGTATTGACCAAGAACAACCGCCTCGCGTGACAGCCAACTGGTTCTCAGCCCCAAAAATACTCGCCACGCCCGAAGCGGTTGGCCAAGGTGCAATGGTGCGATGCCAAGACCGGCATTCGCGATCAAAAAAGCAATCATTACGGCAAGCTTGGTTGTCAAAATTGAGTAGTCCGCCAATATCTCCCCGGCAAGAGCAAATAGTCGTTCCGCAATAATCAATCCTACGCTGGCCTGCGTCGCGACGAGCATCAATGCCAACGGCCAGTGGCTTTCGGCGACATGATCGAGTGCGTGATCCTGGGGCATCGACTGCTGGTAAGTCGCCAAGTTCGCTGACTGGTAGCGCGTGGTCGGCTTGGTAATCGAGGACAAAGGAGCCTCGGGTGCGATCCGCGAAAAGTCGTTGTCGTGTAATTCGCCGACTTCAACTTCACGAATCGAAATCGCTTCGTTGGGACAACCCTGAACACACGCCGGTGCCTCGCCGACGGCCAAACGTTGGTGACACATGTCGCACTTTCGCACGATACCCAAACGATCACTATACTGAGGAACCTCGTACGGACACATCATCGTGCAATACTTGCAGCCGATGCATTGGTCATCGAGGTGGCGAACGATGCCAGTCACGGGGTCTTTGTCGTATGCCTTGACCGGACAACCGAGCAAGCAACCGGGCTCTTCGCAGTGATGACATGCGGTGGTGACGTGCTGAATTCGACCCGTCGGTTCGAGCGTCATTGTCGTTCCGACGCGACGCCATGCCTCACCGTCTTCCAGCCCATTCATCGTGTGACACGCGACAACGCAAGCCTTGCATCCGCTGCAGCGATCGAGATCCACCTCGAACGCGAACTGATGCCCAGGACGCGGAGCTGTGGCCGGAAGCAAGCGTTTGTAATACTTGGCTTGGGTATGAGAAACACTGTCAATATCGTCGTGAAAGGCAACAAACTGGCCAACCGCTGACAACGATTGCTGCTCAAGAAGCAGAGCGGTGATAAAGTCACCGTCAGTTGGCAATGTTGGAAGTGCGGTAGACACGGGATCTCACGTTAGGCTTTAGAACAACAAAACAACAATTGAGGTCAACGTCGAACCATCGAAATACGGAATCGCCAAACCGCTATGGACCGCCCCGTCGACAGCCGGTACGCTGCGACCGGCCAGGCAAACACTCACATCGGACGACACACAAGCACCGCCGTGCGTGGCAGCCAAACCAGCTAGTCCTTCGCCATGGCGAAGTGTTGCACCGGGCGCAAGAGCGACTTCGCTACCCACGTTGGCGTAAAAACCTTCTAACAATTTGAAGGCATCATCGTCCGGCAGCCAGACTTCAAAAGCCCTTGCCATGGGTGACTTCTCCGCACTCAATAATACAATCGATGCGACAAAATCATCATCGAAGACGGGAATGCCAATACCAACCGCTAGCGCACCGGCTGAAGCCCCTGCGGCACGCAGAAAACCTGGATGGTGTGGAAGATCAGTATGAATTACGGCGCGGTGCCGATGCCAAACTTGTCCAGGAAGCCCAATGCCTTTCTCAAACCGTACGAAAGTACTTACGTTTTGGAAGCGGTCGAGTTTCGAGTAATAACCCTTGAGTAATTTGACATCGTCATAGAAACCGACGGGTTCCCACACCTCAAAAACTCCGACCGCATCGGGACTTGATGAAGCAATCAATACGACGATTGAGACGACCTTTCCATCGCGATAGATTGGAAAAGCTAATGCTGCCGACACATCGAACGGCAATTGATCTCGTTCGGTAACGATGATTGGTTGCCCGCTATGCCCAATTGCCTGCGCAATTGAACTAAATTCTGCACAATCGGTGACCGCGATCGCCGTGCCCGATTGGTCGACGTCGTAGACTTCAAATCCTCGTAAGAACGCCGGCTGCGTCATGGTGGTTGGATCGTCCTGCGTCATTTCATTCGTCGCCGTCATTAGTTATTTCCTTATGACGCCAGTGGCGTCGCGGTGTCTTTGCTGGCCGTGACCGCTACAACACCCAAACCTGGACTAGCGGCATTTGACGTTGGTTTAGGGGCGGCTTGCTTTTTGTGATCTTGTTCCTCTAAAAAACGGATCATCTTCTCGCGATATTCGTAGTACTCGGCGTGCTCCAGAACCTCGGCCCGAACGCGCGGTCGCTCAAAAGGAACTTGCAGGACCATTCCCACACGCGCTCGTGGACCATTGGTCATCATCACAATCCGGTCACTCATAAAAAGTGCTTCATCGACATCGTGAGTGACCATCAAGGTTGTTACTTTGTCGCGAATCAGAATGTCGAGCAAGATTTCTTGTAGTTCCATTTTGGTAAGCGAATCCAGCATCCCAAACGGTTCGTCGAGCAACAGCATTTTTGGCTTGAGTGCAAAAGCGCGAGCAATACCAACTCGCTGCTGCATGCCCTGACTAAGATCGCATGCGCGTGCGTGCAGGCTGGATCCCAAACCGACAAGGGTGAGATAATAAGCAACGATGTCATGTCGCTCACGTTTGGTGGCATGTGGATAAACTTGGTTTACTCCGAGCAATACGTTTTCGAAGGCAGTCATCCACGGCATGAGACAGGGGGACTGAAAAACCATACCGCGATCCGGCCCCGGTCCGCTGATTTCCTTCCCGGCGACGGCGACGCCACCATGAGAAATCGAATTAAGTCCCGCCACCATTGTAAGGACGGTGCTTTTGCCACAACCGGAATGGCCTAGCAAACACACATACTCGCCCTTTTGCATATTGAGATCGAACTCTTCGACAATGACAGCCGGCCCATTGGGCGTGTCATAAGTCTTTCCGAGCCGAAACATTTCAACGTAACCGCGCATGATTCAATTCTTAGGAGGTAATCGGAGAGTTCTGGATCGAACGCGTAGGGAGCGAGAAATCCTTGGGCTGCACATCGGGCAGCTCGATCGGTGGGGCCGTGGAATTGCTTGCTTCCTTAAGCCGAGCCTGCTGACGCACGGCGACCAAATAATTTGTCACCGCGTTTCGCAAGTTCTTAAAATCCGGATCGTGATTCAATTCTGTCTTGATTCGGGGACGATTCAAATCAACGGCAAATGTTGGCCCCAGTGATGCTCCGGGCCCCGGGTTCAATGGAATGATGCGGTCCGCAACCAAAATGGCTTCGTCTACGTCGTTAGTGATCATTACACAAGTTTGACGTTCTTCTTCCCAAATGCGGAGAATCTCTTCTTGAAGTGTCGCGCGAGTCAGTGCATCGAGCGCGGATAAAGGCTCGTCCAATAATAGAACCTTGGGCTTCATTGCGAGGGTCCGGGCAAGCGACGTTCGTTGCCTCATGCCACCGGACAACTCGTGAGGACGACGATGCGCCGCGTGAGACAAACCCACCATTTCGATAAATTTTTCGACATGGTCACGCCGCTCGCCTCGTTTCCAGTTGCTAAAGACTCGGTCAACCGATAGCGCAATGTTGCCGCGAACTGTTAACCAAGGCAGCAGCGAATAATTCTGGAACACCAACCCGCGATCGGGACCTGGACCCGTGATCGGGTTGCCTTCCATTAAAATTTCGCCGCAATCAGGCTTGATCAAACCCGCGATTAGCTGGGTCAGCGTTGTCTTGCCGCTGCCCGAGAATCCGCAGATAGCAAGAAACTCACCCTCACGAACATTCAGACTGATTTTCGATAACACACGGTTGGCCGTAACACCCGACCCATAAGTCTTGCTGACGCCGCGCAGCTCAAGTAGTGGCCGTGGTGCCGCTTTGCGAGGCGCTCGTTTCGCAGTCGACTGCGTGAGCGACTCTTGCTCAGTCGTCATCACGTCATCCAATACTTGGCCAGAGTTAGTCATAAATCTTATTGGTTTTAAATGGAAACGGTTGCGAAAATCAGCCTGCCGCGGGGTTGCCAAAGCTAACTAGGTTGCGAAGGAAAACCATGATCCGATCGAGGATCAGCCCAACAAATCCAATAACAAGCACAGCCACCGCAATTTTGGCGTAGGTACTACTACTGCCGTTTTGGAACATATCCCAAACAAATTTTCCCAAGCCAGGGTTCTGAGCCAACATGTCGGCGGCAATTAGCACCATCCATCCGACACCGAGACTGATCCTTAAACCCGCGAACATTAGCGGCAAGGATGCTGGAAAAATGATCTTGCAAAGCGTCTGCCACCAAGAGAGCTTGAGCACTTTGGCAACGTTCAAGTAATCTTTGTTGACGGTGGCAACGCCCAGAGCGGTGTTGACAAGCGTTGGCCAAAGCGAGCACAGACTCACCGTCGTGGCCGAGATCAAAAACGCTCGAGAAAACATCGCGCTCTCTCGATTGGCTCCGCTGTACCACCAAATGATTACGATCGATGCGATCGGCAACCACGCCAGTGGACTGACCGGTTTAAAAAGCTGAATAATTGGATTCATCGCCGCATTAAAAATCGGCGACATTCCGCAGAGGATTCCCAACGGTACAGCAACAAGTGTCCCGATGAAAAAGCCAACAAAAACCGTGAATACGCTTTGGATGGTTTGATCAACAAAGGTAGGAGCCGAAGTGGGCACAAAGTTGGCCGCCTGGAGTGCCTTTTTCTTGTAGACATCGGCATTGGCGAGTAGCGTTGTTTTCTGGTCGCCCGAGGCTGACGCAGCTTGCTTCTCAGCAGCCTTGGCTTGTTTCATGTATTCGCCAGCCTTGGCACGTTCAGCAACGATCGCGACGGCATCGGCAATTTTCTGCTCACGATGTGAGTTCCAAAGTTCTTTGGCGGCAGCCCACGTTGACGATGGGCTGGGCAATTCGGCGCTGTCGGTCTTGATCTTCGATGCCGCCAGCGACCAGAAGCCAATAAAGAACAGTGTGGCGATAATCGGGACCACGATGAACTTGAAAATATTCTGGAACTGCTCTTTTGGGTCTTCGCCCGCAGCCAGCCGTACAAACGGTTCTAGAATTGGAAGCCCAGTTACTTGGCAAAATCTCAAAGCCGTTCCGCGCCAATTCATTGTCAAACCTTTTCACTACGTATCATTTCGATCAACAAAACTTTCAAAACCACTGACCCTCAACACAACTCACGAGGCGGACAATCCACGGCCGGGTCGAACGCGGGAACACCGGAGGCTCACTCGCGTCCGACCCTTGATGGCCGCTTCACGAAGAGACGCGCAGTGGACCTTCGCGCCGCTCCGTTTGTTGGTTGCAAATTCAAATCCTCTGCAACATCTACTGGTCTTTGTTTCCAATTTCAAAACTGTTGACGTATTCGACCGGTTTGTGTGCGTCATACGATTTGCCATCGATAAAGTCGCTGGTTACTGGTCGATAGCCGTCGTATCCGGCCGCGGGAATGTCGCTTGCCGCCAACTTGCCTTCGGCGATCAACAACTTCGCGGCTTGTTCGTAAATTGCCGGCTTATAGATTTCTTTTGCGGTCGATTCATACCAATCGGCAGGCTTGGACTCGCCAATCTGGCCCCAACGGCGCATCTGCGTCAAAAACCAAATGCAATCGCTGTAGTGCGGATAACTAGCGAAACCCTTAAAGAACACGTTGAAGTCCGGCAGCGGTTGAATATCGGTCGCTTGATAGATGAATGTTCCCGTCATGCTGTTGTCGATGACGTCGACATCTGCACCGACGTAGTCTGGACTGCTTAAGATCTGACAAGCTTCTTGGCGGTTGACCAGCTTGCCGGACGCATCGGTTTCATCAAGCCATTTGCCCGCTCGAATCAGTGCTTTAATAACGGCGATATGCGTGTTGGGATTCTTCTCGTTCCAGTCAGCTGTCACACCAAATACCTTCTCCGGGTTGTTCTTCCAAATTTCGTAATTGGTGATGACGGGGACTCCGATACCCTTAACCACCGCCTGTTGATTCCAAGGTTCACCGACGCAGTATCCTTCGATAGTTCCCGCTTCCAGCGTGGACGGCATTTGCGGTGGTGGAGTCACACTCAAAAGCGCATCGGCACCGGTCATGCCGTTGGTATCTTCGTTGGTATACATACCAGGATTGATTCCCGAAGCCGACAACCAATAGCGCAGTTCGTAATTGTGAGTGCTGACGGGAAAGACCATGCCCAGATTAAACGGCTTGCCTTCGCTTTTATATTTATCAATGATCGGCTTGAGCGAGGCGGCCGAGATCGGATGGCTGGGCGTCGGGGAGTTCAACGCGGGATCATTTTCCTGCATCATTTTCCAGATGCGATTGCTCACGGTGATGCCGTTACCGTTGTAGTCCAGGCTATAGGCGGTGATTACGCTGGCCTTGGTACCGAATCCGATCGTCGCCCCAATCGGTTGGCCGGCGAGCATGTGTGCTCCATCAAGTTGGCCATCAATGACGCGGTCCAGCAGCACCTTCCAATTTGATTGGGCTTCGATTTGGACGTTGAGTCCCTCGTCGGAGAAATAGCCTTTTTCTTTGGCTATGACCAAAGGTGCACAATCGGTCAATTTAATAAAACCAAACTTGAGCGCTGGCTTCTCGATGTCAAGAATTGTCGCCACGCTGGCGGCGGCTTCGTCAACCATCACCTCGCCGTCGGAAACCATTTCGTCCAAAGATGCGTCGGACTCGAGGTCCTCCAGCGAGACCTTGTTGGGACCACAACCATTTAGCAACAGAGTAAATACGAGTGTGAGTGCGGTTAAACGTTGACAAGCCAAACGGCCTGAATGGCAAAGAAAGTCGGCGGTGCTGCGGTGCACGAGAAAGCTCCGGTGCGAGTGGAAAGGTAACCGTTACGATTGACTCGCCGCCGTGCAGTGAAGTGTGTTTGCCTCACACACCACCGACCGAATCGGATCAAACTCGATGCACTGATAGTGCCGCCGGATCGGTTTCTTTTGCGAGCAAGCCCTAACGGTACTGGTCGCGACACTTTTTCCACCGGAATGGTGCTTTCACCCACATTGCGGTTCTTGCCTGCTGTTTTGGCCACGTTTATGTGCATCGTTCGGCGGCGTCCCTGGCCATTGACTGGGCATGTGCACATATTGGTGGCACCGATAGGCTATATCGATCTTTACCACCTTCCCCCCACCAGGGTCTAAACAGCGGCGCGGCAATCACGCGTCTGGACACCATAATCGCGGTCACGAAGCACCGGTCGCCAGCGACCATGCCGATCGCAACGATTCGACGGCCAATGCCCATTAGTGCCGTCGCGGCAAAAACTTCAACATCTATCGATACACCATTCGATGTAGCTAGAGCGGCAAGTGGGAACCGGAGCCTGACTAGCTGGCAAACGTGATGAAGCGTGGCGGACGGTATTGGCGAATCGATGTGGATTGTTCGTGGGTACTGGCTCTTCAGCCGTTGTTGCTTTCTTGAACCCGAACCTACCCTGTCAGGATGGAGCCTCAAATGACACGTCAGTCGTCTCGTCGCTGGATAGCGACGTCGCTGGCCGCTGGATTGATTTCAATCCCTGCGGCGGCATTTGCTCAAAACACAGTCGGCCAACCAGTCGCCGACTACTACCAAATCGGATCATGGGACTCGTCGGCAGCAGTGCCGTCCTATCCCATGCCGACCGCCACGCCTGACGACGACGTCGAGCAGGTCGCCGCGATGGAATCGGTACCGGCGGCTTGCAGTTGCGGTGAATGTGCACCGTGCTGCGACAAGAAGAAGATTGATGCCGCAGCCGCGAAGGCCAAAGACGCTTACAAAGGTGTCTTCTACGCAAACGATTACAGCTACATCAATGACCCTTGCTACAAAGGCCATTTTCCTGGCGATGCGGTCAAGCAGTTGGACGTGCCTGGCGACGGCAAGTTGGACCTGGGTGGTGAAATTCGCTTGCGTTACCACAACGAAGAAAACATGCGCGGCCTCGGCTTGACCGGTCGCGATGACCAATTTTGGTTGACACGTTTGCGTTTGTTTGCGAACTACAAGATCAACGATTGGTTGCGCTTTTACGGTGAGTACCTCTACGCCGATTCGGGCGGAGAGTTTTTCAATAACCGCAACATCGAAGAAAACCGTGGCGAAGCTCAAAACCTGTTTTTCGACCTCAAGCTCCTTGACGATGGCGACAGCAAGCTGACCGCTCGCCTGGGACGGCAAGAGTTGTTGTACGGTAATCAGCGACTGATCTCGCCACTGGACTGGGGAAACACGCGTCGCACGTTTGACGGCTACAAGTTGATTTACAGCGGCAAGAATTGGGACGCTGACGCATTCTTCGTCAACCCCGCGAACCGTTTGTTGACCAACGAAGACCGTTGGGACAGCGCCGATGACAACACCGACTTCTACGGCATTTACACGACTCGCAAGGGTCTTGATATCGGCACCGTTGACTTCTATTACCTGGGACTTGATTACCAAATCCCCGGCGCGTCGGTCCACACGCTGGGATCACGCTTGGCCGGCAGCCGCGATAGCCTGCTGTATGAATTCGAGGGTGGCACTCAGTTCGGTGATAATTCCAACGGCAGCAACCACTCGGCCGGATTCTTCACCGCTGGTTTGGGCCGCAAGCTCGACCTGATGGGCGGCGATTGGAAGCCAACCGTGTGGGCGTGGTACGATTACGCATCGGGCGAAGACAATATTGCTGACGCCGGACGATTTGGCGACGGTTTCGATCACCTGTTCCCGTTGGGCCACAGATACAACGGCTTTATGGACTTGTTCGGACGTCGTAACTTGCACGACCTCAATGCCCAATTCATCACCCCGGTGATGGGTGACAAGGTCAGCTTGTTGTTGTGGTATCACTACTTCCTGCTGGACGAGTTGACCACGCCTTACAACGTTAACCTGACTGCGTTTAACACCACCGCAGCCGCTGCGGACCGTGAACTTGGACATGAAATTGATGTGTTGTTCAACGTCAACATCAATCCACGCAACAATGTCTTGGTCGGTTATTCGTACTTCAATTCGGGTGAATACTACGAACAGACAAGTGGCGGAACTGCGGGCAACAACGGCATTCCCTTCCTGGGTGATGCTCAGTTCTTCTACTTTCAGTACCAGATGCAGTTCTAGCCAAGCGGCGAAGGCGATTCGCACCGGCTTAGTCGGCTCGTCTTGAACGATCTCTGAACATGACCTCGCGACCGATCTTCGGTTGCGAGGTTTTTTGTTTTGGCAAATCTGGTAAAAATGGGGACATGAGCGATCCATCGACGCCGTTTGCCGCACAACTTTGGGCCGATGTCGGTGGTACGTTCACGGATTGCTTTCTCGCCACCAAGCGCCGTCGTCGCTCGGCGAAGGTGTTGTCCAGCGGACTGGTTCGTGGTCGAGTCGTGGCACATGATGGTGATATCCTGACGGTTGCAATGGCGTCGCCGCAACCACCCCGGTTTTGGACTGGGGCCGCATATCGACTGCTTGTTGACGCCAAAATAATTTGCTCGGGAACCATCCAGGCGCAATCCATCGATGAGTCGTCACCGGCGAATTGCCAATTTCAAGTCGATCAGAGTCTTGCCGACCTATCGCTTTCGCCCCAATCGATCGCGTGCGTCATCGAACTTGATGCGGGCCTGGAATCGCCGGTTCTGGCGGCGCATTTGCTGCTTGGAATTCCCGTCGCCGGGCCGCTACCGCCGCTCGATGTACGGTTGGGGACAACGCGCGGCACCAACGCACTACTGACTAGCTCCGGTGCAGTGGTTGGTTTAGTCACGACACTGGGCTTTGGTGACCTGCTGGAAATCGGCGAACAAAGCCGCCCCGAGCTGTTTGACCTCATCATTCGCAAACCCGAACCGCTCACTCGTCATGTTCTCGAAGTCGACGAACGGTTGACCGCAGCGGGCGACGTATTGCGACCGCTCGACCCAAACAGCTTGCGGATCCCGCTGACGAAGTGGTTCGACGCCGGAGTGCGTTCGCTGGCGATCTGCTTGCTGCACGCTCATACGAACAGCGTGCACGAAATCGCAGTTGCCGAAATTGCCGAGTCAATTGGCTTTCGCAACATCAGCGTCTCGAGTCGCGTGGCACCAATGGTCAAGCTAGTCGCCCGCGCCGAAACCACCGTGCTCGATGCTTACCTGACGCCGATTCTTTCGCAATACGTATCGCGACTGCGCGAGCAATTCAATCGCACCGCAGGCGGCGATCAACACGCGTCGCGGATTCGCTTGATGTCCAGCGGCGGCAACCTCGTCGAAGCCGATTCGTTTCGCGGTGCAGAGAGCATTCTTTCCGGTCCAGCCGGTGGCGTCGTGGCGCTGGGCAAAATTGCCGATGAGCTAGCTCCACGGGGAGCAATCGGCCTGGACATGGGCGGCACCAGTACTGACGTCAGCCGCTACGCCGGGCGAATACAGCGCGATTACGAATCGCGTAAGGCCGGCATACGCGTACTGACACCGATGATGGCGATTCACACCGTTGCCGCCGGTGGTGGTTCGATCTGTGATGTGATCGGCGGACGCATGACGGTCGGGCCGCGCAGTGCCGGGGCCGATCCAGGCCCGGCCTGTTACGGGCGCGGCGGGCCGCTCACGGTCACCGACGTCAATGTCATACTCGGGCGGTTGCCGGGCGACCGTTTTCCGTTTCCGCTTGATGTGGCGGCGGCGCGGCGGCGGCTGGGTGAGGTGAATGAACAACTTGGCGACAATCGGTTCAAGCGGCTCGAAGATTCCGCAGAAGGCTTCTTGGCGATCGCTATCACGCACATGGCCGAAGCCGTGCGGACAATCACGACGGCCCAAGGGTCTGATCCCCGTGAGTTTGCGTTGGCCGGGTTTGGCGGTGCGGCGGGCGGTCATTTGTGTGCAGTCGCCGAAGCGCTGGGGATATCGCGAATTATCGATCACCGCGATGCCAGCTTGCTCAGCGCCCTGGGGATCGGCCTTGCCGACGTGGGCCGCATCAAGACGCGTGCGGTTTATCAAATGCTAAACCAGATCGACGGCGAACAATGGTCGACTTGGAGTGAACAGATACAAACCGATGCGCTTAGCGACTTGGCCGACGAGTCCGATGACATTGCCACCGCAACGTGTACGGTCGAAACGGAACTGCGCTACCAGGGCACCGAAGCGACACTAAATCTTCCGCTCCAGATCGATTCGGCGAAGTCGTTGCGGTTGTCAATCGAATCGCTGGCGAACCGTTTTCACGCAGCTCACGCGGTCGCGTTTGGTTACAACCAGTTGCACCGGAGTATCGAGATTGCGACGCTGCGCTGCGAGGCCACGATTGCCGCGACCGTGTCGCTTGATCCACCAAGCGAGAGCAACGACACGGCGGTTCCAAGTCAGGAAAGCCAAAGTCACATTACGTCCATATACCATGATGGGTCGTTCGCGGATGTGCCACTGCTGATACGCCGCGAACTTTTGGAAGGCAGCTGCGTCGTCGGTCCTGGGATTGTCGTCGATGACCATAGCACACTGGTGATCGATCCCGGCTGGACGGCAACTAAACTTGCCGGCGACACGTTCGAGTTGGTGCGAGCGGCGGACGTTGCGACAGCGCCAAACGGCAAGAGGGAGGTCGATGCGGTTAGCGTTGAAGTTGTCGCTCGGCGGATGCAAGGCATTGCCGATTCGATGGGTGAACTGCTGCGGCGCACTGCGGCGAGCGTCAACATTCGCCAACGGCTTGACTTCAGTTGTGCGATTTTCACGGCGCGCGGCGAGTTGATTGCCAACGCACCGCATGTTCCGGTGCACCTTGGCGCGATGGGGCATACGGTTCGCGAGATTCAACAAGCGTTTCCCCAAATGTTTCCGGGTGATGTCTATGTATCCAACAACCCGTATGCCGGTGGATCGCATTTGCCCGATGTCACGGTTGTCACTCCAGTGTTTTGCGCCGGTCCAAATGTGGGAGAATTTGCGCAAGGCCATTTCTTTGTGGCCAGTCGTGCTCATCACGCCGAGATTGGCGGCAAAACGCCCGGCTCAATGCCCCCGGATGCGACATGCCTGGGCGAAGAAGGAGTCGTGATCGATACGTTTGCATTGGTGCGCCAGGGGCGCGACGCAACCGATGATCTGGCCGCGATTTTTACGACCGGTCCGTACCCATCGCGCGATCCGCAAACGAATTTGGCTGATATTGCTGCGCAGCGGGCCGCCGGAAAGCTTGGCGAAAGCCTGCTGAAGCAACTCGTCGGCTCGATCGGAATGGGCAGTGTCAACCAATGCGTCGATCTTTTATTCGATCACGCCGATCGCCTCGTTGCCGATTGGCTCGCGACGTTGGCGCAGACATCACTTCAGTTCAGTGATGCCCTCGACGATGGGACAAGAATCGCGGTGCGTTTACAACGGACATCCGATCGGCTGTGCATCGACTTTGGCGGCACCGCTCCGGTGCATCCGCGCTGTTTCAATGCCACGCCGGCGATTGTCAACGCTGCCACAATTTATGTTTTGCGCTGTGTGATCGGTGGCACGCTACCGATGAACGATGGCATCATGCGGCGAGTTGATTTGGTATTGCCGATCGGGCTGCTCAATCCGCCATGTGCATCGACACCGCAGCTCAGTCCCGCCGTCGTGGCGGGGAATGTTGAAACGTCGATGAGAGTGGTGGATTGTTTACTTGGGGCACTCGGCTTGGTCGCGGCAAGCCAGGGCACGATGAACAACGTGCTGATCGGCGATAAGACGTTCGGTTATTACGAAACGATCGGCGGTGGCGCTGGTGCTGGCGAGAATGGTATCGGCGCGTCAGGCGTTCACACCCACATGACGAACACACGGATCACGGACCCTGAAGTTTATGAAGCGCGGTATCCGGTGCGGCTGTGGCGATTTTCGCTGCGCATTGGTAGCGGTGGTGAGGGACTGAATCGCGGCGGCGATGGATTGATTCGCGAAATCGAGTTTCTCAAACCGCTAACGCTCGCGCTGATTACGAATCGTCGCGGTACCTACCAACCTTATGGACTAGCCGGTGGCGCGGCAGGATCGCCGGGCGAAAACGTCTTGGTGCGGGCCAGCGGCGAAATCGTTGAGTTGCCGGCCGCCACGACAATTCAGGTTGATCGCGGCGACCGTTTTATCATTCGCACGCCCGGCGGCGGCGGGTGGGGAAGAAGTTCTTAACCCACCCCGCGCGATAGCTGCAGCAGATTACAATTAGCGATTCCAAATTTCTCACCCTTCGGAGTGCTAATATGTTCCGCTCATCTTTTGGCTTCATGATCGTTTGCTTCGTCGCGACATCGATCGCGATCGTCGGTGTTTGCGCACAAGAGGCTTCGATGTCGCCGCTAAACACCTTAACCGATGCCGAAGAACAATCGGGTTGGAGTTTGTTATTCGACGGCCAATCGACCGCTGGTTGGCACAATTATCGAAAGGAAGGCGTCAACGATGGCTGGAAGATTATCGACGGTGCGTTGGTGATGTCGAGCAAAGGTTCTGGCGACATCGTGACCGACACCGAGTATGGATCGTTCGAGCTGTCGATTGATTTCAAAATTAGCAAAGCTGGAAACAGCGGCCTGATCTATCACGTCAAAGACACCGGTAAGACGCCTTGGCAAACCGGGCCGGAAGTCCAGATCCAAGACAACGCCGATGGCCACGATCCGCAAAAGTGCGGTTGGCTGTATCAACTGTACCCCAGCGATGTTGATGCAACCAAACCGGCGGGCCAATGGAACACATTGCGAATCGTGATCACTCCGGCCAAGTGCGAGCACTACATGAACGGCGTCAAGTATTGCCAGTACGTCAAAGGCGGCGATGATTGGAAAGAGAAGGTAGCGGCCAGCAAGTTTTCGGCGTTCGCCGGATTCGGCGAAGCGACCTCGGGCCGGATTTGTTTGCAGGATCACAACGATGAAGTTGCTTATCGCAACATCAAGATCCGCCCGCTGTAGTCGGAGGGCGGGAAAAGTGTTGTACGACGCTCCGCCGTCGTAACTAAAACGACGGCGGAGCGTCGTACAACACTTCGTTACTTACCACCGGCTGAGCTTTAGCAGACCGGTGCCATGGCGACGCGGCTGGTCATTTCTTTGACCAACACATCCGGTCGAATTGGCTTTTGAAACCAACCGTCAACTCCGCCGGAACCGATCGGCACGTTGCTTGACACTTGGTCTTCGCCGCTGACGGCAAACACTCGCAGCGCCTGAGTCTTCGGGGTGCGGCGGATGGCATCAATCGTGCCGCGACCGTTCAGCCCAGGCATATTCATGTCCAACAGCACGATGTCGGGCAAACGCGAATTGGCTTCCATAAACCGCAACGCCGCGCAACCGTCCAGCGCCGTTGCGACGCGGAAGCCGCTATGACGCAGGAAGCCTGCTAACAACGATGATTCATTTTCGTTGTCGTCGACTAGTAACGCCAACGGCAACGACGCTTTCTTGCCGACTTCGTCAAGGTCCGGTGCTTGACGGGTGTCTTGCATCGCCTCTTCGATCAGGGCCAACTCATCAATCGCACCGGCCAACAGATGTTCGTCGACTTGCCCGTTGTCTTTGACCGATTTCTTTTGCAGTAAATGCAAAGCGATCGTCAAAGTATTGATTCGATTGCGCAATTCATGCTCGCGCTCACGTTGATCCGCAGATCTTGGTGGAGCCGATTTGTCGATCGCGTGGGCCGCTTCAACCGCGGACAACGATTCCTCTTGATCGTGCAATTCGCCGCGTAGCACGCGAATATCGTCGGGCGCATCAACCCCCAGCGAAACGGCTTTACCGCGGACGCGGGTGACTTGGATGCGAATGCCAAGTTTAGGAAAAACGATCGCTTCTTGTTCCCGTCGTGACAACACCAACATAGTCGGCCTCCGAGCTAGATGATTCCATTGACCTCGGTAACGAAAACTGACTGGTGGTCCTGCGATGTCACGTTGCTAGCAAGGACAGGGCATGACGCCAATGTGATTGTCGCGCGAAGTAAACTGCACAAACATCCGTGTTATCAAGATGGCCTCGTCAATCATTGAGAGACACTGCGAGAAAGAGTATAACGCTGCCGCGTCTGAATCAATACCGATTTTGCTCATCCCAAGGAAGGCACCCATGACGTCCAGTACCGAATCCATCTCCGAGGCGCTTGCCTTGACGAATGCTTCGGCGTTGACCGTGGAAGAACCTGATGGGCTGCATCGGTTGTTGGGAGCGTACGACACACTGCTCGATCGCTTCATGCCGCCGTCGATATTGGTCGACGAACGCTGGACGGTGATCGACTCATTTGCGGGTGCCGGGCGGTTCCTCACGCTACGCTCGCGACGACCAACGCAGTGTGTGATGGAATTGCTTTGCGAACCGCTGCGCGTGGCGCTCAATGATGCGATGGATCGGCTTTGCGGTGGCGAACATCCGGTGACGATTTCACCGGTCATGATTGGCGACGCTGACAGCGGTGAAGTCGCGCATCGGCTTGTCGTTTCAACAGTTCCAAGCAGCCAACAACCTGGTCTTTTTTATTCGTTGGTAATTGAGCCGCTACACGATTCGATCAACCTTCCCAGGCCCTATCGCTTGGCGGCAACTCTGCCTAATACCGCTGGCGAACTCGTTCGCGAGAGTACGCAATACGACGACAATTCGGTCCGCGAGCGCAGCGGCAACGACGACGGCGAATCATTCAATCCGTCGAGTGGCGACTTGCTAGAAAGCACTGATTTAGCGGTCGTGCTGCTGGACCAGGACCTGCAAATTTGCCGCTTTACGGGACCGGCGGCGCGCATGTTCAATTTGGTGGCGCACGACATCGGACGCGAAATTCGTACGTTCGCTGGCGTACTGGAGGTGCCGGATCTCGTCGATCGAATTCGCCAAGTGATCAACACAGGCGATGCAGACGAGGTCGAGGTTCATTTGCATCGCTTGGGTAAATATTACGTCATCCGCATCACCCCGTATCGCATTGGCCAAAGTATCGAAGGCGCATCATTAACTGTCTTGGATTTGTCGGTTTGGGAAACGCGCAAACGCGAGTCACAATTGCTTTCCAACATTGACGACATCACGGCCCGCAAAGAACTTGAAACCGAACTGCGTTTAGCAATTTCGCAACGTGACGAATTTTTGGCGATGCTGTCGCACGAACTGCGCAATCCGCTGGGCGCAATTCTGAACACATGTGCATTGTTACATCGTGGCCGAGGCGTCCCCAAGTCGATTCAGCAACCGATCTCGATTGTCACGCGTCAAGCGCGCCAGATGGCCGATCTGCTCGATGACCTGCTCGACGTCAGTCGCATCACATCAGGCAAAATCAAACTCGAAAAATCGCCGGTACTGTTAGCCGACATTGTCGACGAGGCGGTCGAGTCGCAACAATGCATGGCCACGTCGCGGCATCAACGTTTGTTGGTTACCTATCCCGATGAACCGCTACGCGTTTTTGGTGACCGCAGCCGCTTGGTTCAAGTCATCGTCAACCTGCTGAACAACGCAATCAAATACAGCGGCGATGGTGCGGTGATTGCTGTCACGCTGGAGAAACAAGGACGCAGCGGTTTAATTCGCGTCAAAGATCCCGGTGTCGGCATCGAACCTGAATTGATCGAATCGTTGTTCGAGATGTTTGCGCAGAAAGATTCGACGCTTGATCGTTCCAGCGGCGGCATGGGCCTGGGGCTGCACTTGGTTCGCCGGCTTGTTGAATTTCATTCCGGACGCGTGTTTGGCCGCAGCGACGGAATCGGCAAAGGGACTGAATTTGTCGTCGAGTTGCCGATGTCAACGCGCACGACAACGCGCCGCCGCACCAGCGAACCCGCCAAGCCAACCAGTTCAACGCAAGCTCCGGTGCAACGAATTGTCGTGGTCGAAGATATCGCCGATGCGCGCAACATGCTCGTCGCCTTGCTCGAAGCCGACGACTACCAAGTTCGCGCCGCGGCCGATGGCGAAGCCGGCTTGGAATTGATCCTCCAGGAGCTTCCCGACTTGGCGATCGTAGACATTGGGTTGCCAAGAATGGATGGTTACGAAGTCGCCCGCCGCGTCCGCGCGGCGGAGTCAGGCCGCGCGCTAAAGCTGGTCGCGCTCAGCGGCTACGGCCAAGATTCCGACCACGATCGCGCCATCGAGGCTGGCTTTGATCTGTTGTTGGTCAAGCCGCTGAACCACGCCCGGTTGGAAAAAATCTTGCGCGGCGTCTGAGGCCGCGTTCAACCGATCGCCAGTGGCATCGTGAAATTTTCGGCTCGTTGCAGCGTCAAGTTGCTGCACCGATTCAGGTGAAATTGGCGCGGCTCCTCGCGACACAGGCAAAGACCAAGAAATCGCGAACCCGGCAAAAACCGGATCGGGCTGACCACCCGGTGCGTCCGCTCGCCGCCAGCACCCAAGTAGTCAAACTCGACGACCCATTGGTCGCAATCCTGCATCGCTCGGTGAATCATTTTGTTCATGGTGTTGTCATGCTGCCCGGTTCGCACATCGTTCGTTGACAAAACCAGTATCGCTTTGCGGTGTGACACGTTCGGTCAATCGGCCCCGAAAACACTAGTTCCGGGGCGAAACGCGAAACTCTGCTTCGGCGGCGAGGTTCTGATAGGGTTAGGCGGACTGAAGTGCCGTTACTTTTCCACGTTTCTCGTTTTGGATGGTGTCATGGGGATAAGATCTGCTGGTGTGTTGGTTACCGCTTTGGTGACAGCGACATTGTCCACGGTCAACGCCGCCGATTGGCCGCGATTTCGCGGTCCCAATGGAACCGGAATTACCACCGACGGGGCACCGGTAACGTGGAGTGACGACAATGGCGTGCGATGGAAAACCGAGTTGCCCGGTCGCGGCGTATCGTCCCCAATCGTCGTCGGGGACCGCGTGTTCGTGACCTGCTACAGCGGTTATGGGACCGGTGACGGCGGCAGCCTCGAAGATCTAAAGCGACACTTGGTCTGCGCCGATCGGGCCAACGGCAAGGTGCTGTGGACCAAAACTGTCGATGCCGTATTGCCCGAAGACCCGTACAGTCCACCCGGTGTGACCTCGCACGGCTACGCCAGCAACACGCCGGCGAGCGATGGCAAAATGGTGTATGCGTTTTTCGGCAAGTCGGGCGTTCATGCCTATGACTTTGACGGCAATTTGATTTGGCAAGCCAGCGTCGGCACGGGTTCGGGGCCGCAGCGTTGGGGCTCGGCTGCCAGTCCGCTGGTTCACGAAAACCTCGTCATCGTGACCGCAGCGGAAGAAAGCGAATCGATCGTCGCCATCGACAAAACCACCGGTAAGACCGCTTGGACAGTAAAAAACCCAGGATTTCAGAGCACCTGGGGAACGCCCGTCATCGCGAAAACCGACGCTGGTACCGAAGTCATTATCTCAGTACCCGGCGAAGTCTGGGGATTCAACGCCGACACCGGAAAATTGCGTTGGTTCTCGCGCGGCACCACCGACAGTTCGGCTTCAACCAGCTTGGCGATCGCGGATGGAGTCGTCTATGCCGTTGGCGGGCGAGGTGGTGACGCGGTAGCGGTCAAGGTTGGTGGCAAAGGCGATGTAAATGATTCCGCCGTGCTTTGGGACGGCAATATCCAAGGCCGCTTTGCCTCGCCAATCGCTTACGAGGGCCACCTCTACACCGTGAACAACGACGTCTTAAGCTGTTTCGATGCGACAACCGGAGACCAAGTTTTTCAGCAGCGACTACCCGAGACCGGCAACGCTTCCGAGCCTGAAACACCACGAGACGGTGAACGCCGTGGCAGTTTCGGCGGCGGTGGTCCCGGCGGCGGCGGCGGTCGCGGTGGCAGCTCGCATTACTCGTCACCAGTACTAGCAAATGGGAAACTGTACGTGACCTTAAAGTCGGGCACCGTCCATGTGCTCGAAGCCGGCAAAGAGTTCAAGGTGCTTGCCTCGAACGTAATCAGCGGTGACACCACTGGATTCGACGCGACACCAGCGATTTCGTCGGGCGAATTGTTTCTCCGGTCAGGACAATATCTCTATTGTGTCGGCGAAGCCAAGTGATTTTTGATTTGCGATTCTGTTTCACAGAGAAAACGCATTGCCTCGGGCCGTGCGTTTTGGGTACTCTCGCCGCAGCGGTGTCCCTGGTTGCTGAAAAACCAAGAGAAAAGTTCGTGGTGAAATAGCTGGATCGCCTCATGGTGGCCTCGACGCGTGTCGATAAATCAAGATGTATCCGCGTTTGCGCTAGCGAAGTCTCTATCGGTTACGGATTGCATCCTGGGACAAGGATAGCGGCGCTCGGACCCTTGCGGAGAAGGATTGATTGGCAGCTTTTAAGCGGTCAATCGGTCTGGTCCAACTGTGCGTCGCCCCGCTGATTCTGGTTTTCGTCACCTGACGATACCCGGAATTTGCCTACTTTTGTCCTCAAAAAGAGCAATTCGAAGATGCAGATCTTTGGCCCGTTTCGGGTTTCAACCACCGCGCCCGTCGGTGGAACTCAACGCCCGCCCGCTGGCAAACCGACAGAGCCCACGGCGGCTCCGCGAACCAGTTCGCCGATCGACCAATTGGATATTTCCTCGTCGGTCAATCGGCTGGACTCCACTGCGGCGGCCAGCGGCAGCGACATTCGCGTCGATCGCGTTGCGGAATTGCGACGCCAAATCTCCAGCGGGAATTACGAGACGCCCGAGAAATTAGACGTCACGCTGAATCGGTTCCTGGACGAATTCGCCTAGCGATTGGACGATGGCGTATAATAGCCTCGTTGTGAGATCATTTCTTTGCTGATGGACCCAAACCGTCATCAGCATTTTTCGATTGTGGTGAGAAAGCGGTGGCAACCGACCAAAGACCGTTGCAGAGCGTCGATGTGGCGCTCAGCCCCCAGGAACGATTCGACGAATTTTTGCAGAGTCGCGGTCTACGCCGCACCGAGCAAAAGCGAATTCTGGTAGACCAAGTTTTCATGCGTCACGAGCATTTTGATGCCAACGCATTAATCGAAAACCTGCCCCGTAAAGGCCATAAAGATTATGTCAGCCAAGCGACCGTCTACCGCACGCTAAGCGATCTGGTTGACGCGGGATTGCTGAACTGTTTTCAACTCGATGGGCGAACTGTTTACGAGCATGATTACGGTTATCCACGGCACGATCATTTGTACTGCACCCAGTGCCGCAAGCTGATCGAATTTCAAAGCGAAGCGATCACCGAATTGGTCAATCGAGTTGGCACCGAGAACGGATTTCGAGTCAATGACCATCGCTTGATCATCAACGGAATCTGCGCCGAATGCACCAAAAGCCGCCGACGCGTTAAACGCAAGCAAGACTTGGTATAGGCCGCCCAATTGAGAGGCGATGCGCTAGCTCGAAACTTCATCGCGACCGGATTCGCGCCATGATGTCGATAACCGCTGAATCGCGGCATGAAGACGACTTTTCACCGTACCGACGGGAATACCAAGCACATCGGCCGCTTCGCGATATTTCATGCCTTGGTAGTAAACAAGTTGAACAACTCGTTCCAGCGAATCGCCCAACGAATGGACCGCATCCTGCATCCAAGCACCGTCCTCACTGTCGCTCGCTGCACGCGCAGGATCGGTAGTGCGGCCCTCGATCTTATCTCCCCAAGTCGTCGGTCGTCCGCCTGACTCGCCCGCTGACGTCGAATCCAGGCTGACCATTCGGTGTCGCTTGCTGCGCCTTTGGACATCGATCGCTTGGTTCGTCGCCACAGCATAAAGCCATGGTCGAAACCGTCGCGCCGGATCAAACTGCTGGCACTTCAAATGCACCTGCACGAACGTCCCCTGAAATGCGTCCTCGGCCAATTCAGCATTGCCAATATAACGCCGCAAGTAGCTGAAAATCTCTCGCTCGTATCGCCGCATCAACGTTTCAAACACGACGCGATCGCCGTCTTTGGCATACGCCGCTAACAGCATTTCGTCGCTGTCTTCGATTGTGTGCGTCAGTAGTTCACTCGACTTATCGCTGGACAGGATGTCGCACGAAGTCGTTTTGGATTGAGCTAATGTGTTCATAGTAGTAATCTCCGGCAGATCGATTTATCGGCCTTGATTATAACAGTAATCAGCAATAAAGGCCAACGCGTATCCAATGCTAATTTCTTGGCCCTCTCCTTAAACCCTCGAACACGTCCCGCAGCGGGTCTGAATTCGGACCGTCATTATCTCCGGTTGGCTGAATGGGTTCAACCAATCCAGAATTTCCCGCCGATGCTGCGCTGCGGTAAACGTCAACTTGGCCGTCGGTTAACTTGTCGCCCGGCGGCAGCGAAAATCGGCCCAATCTGCGGCCTTGGAACTGCACATCTTCGATCGGCGACGGGCTTTTTCCCGTACGATCGATCGCAATCGATTGGATCTGCCACTGGTGAACCGTGACATCATAGCGAACGTCCTGTGGCAACAGACGCGTCACATTTTTCTGGATCGGTTCCCCATACGGACCGACGGTGCGGTACGTTTCGTTCACATACCCACCAGCGTCACGCGGCAAGCTGACCTCCACCGTTCCACCGGCTGGGATATTTTGGCGAAAAATCGATTGCTTTTTCTGGCGATCGTAAATCTCAACCCTAAGTGTCTCGTTGCGGCGATGGATCAACACCAATCGCGCCGGCGGCAGCGCTGGTGCCGCGACAACTTGGGTGCTAATCAATACCGACCGCGGCGCGACGTAGCCATAAGCGGGAATCGCCGGAATCGGATACGGCGGATAGATCAGCGGTGCCGCCGGAATCCCGCCAAACTGCGGTCCGCCGTAGTACGATTGATAGGCCGGACCGAGCCCACCACCAATTCCGCCGTAGGGGTAGGCACCGTAAATGCCTGGAGCATAGTATCCGGGCGGTTGTGCGTCGACGTCGGCGAGGTGCCAGTTTGATACCAGGCCCGCCGCAAGAAACCATACGATCGATCGCAACATGATCCGTCTCCTTAATCGACTACATACGCAACCTGTTGATGATAACGCTGTTTGCCTTGGCGATCCACCGCTAACGGCCCGGCTTGAAGATTGGATGAAACACGCGATCGCAAGCACGCAGCTTAGCGGTCTTGTCCAGCAATTCGGCTCACCACTGAATTTGATCGCCGTTGAACCGATGCGCCGCAACATTGCCGAGCTAAACGCGGCGGCGAATGAATTTGAGCTCGATTTCCAGCTCTTCTTTGCAAGAAAAGCAAATAAGTGTTTGTCGTTTGTCGATGCGGCTCGCGCGGCAGGTGCGGGTATCGACGTGGCCAGCGAAAACGAACTCATTGACACTCTGGACTGCGGCGTTCATCCCAACAAGATGATTTGTACCGCGGCGATCAAGAGTGATCGCTTGATTGAGCGTTGCCTACGCGACAACATCACATTGACGATCGACAACCAAGATGAACTCGCAGCCATTTGTGCACTCGCGGCGTCCATCGGTAAGCGAGCCAGCACCGCGATTCGCTTAACCGGGTTTGAACATGATGGCGCAAAGCTGCGATCACGGTTTGGCGTCGATATCGATTCGCTCTTAGGTTTTACCCATCCAATCGATCCGCGGATGATCTCGATCGATGGTCTGCACTTTCACCTCGACGGCACCTGCGACCGCCAACGGGTCTCCGCCATTACGCAATCGGTCGCGATCATTCCTCACTTGCGATCACAAGGCCATTCGATTCGGTTTCTCGATATTGGTGGCGGCATACCAATGTCGTACCTGGACTCATCGAACCAGTGGGAAATTTTTTGTTGCGAGCAGCAACGAGCGCTGCTGGGTCAACGAAAACCGATCACCTTTCAGAACCAAAGCCTTGGATTGACTTATGACACCTATCGACCATTGACGCGGGCCAATTGGTTGCGCGAAATACTCACCGCGCGATCCGATTCGTCCACGGTCGCACGACAATTGAAAGACCACAACCTGCAGCTACGATGCGAGCCCGGACGAAGTATCTTGGATGGATGTGGAATCTCGATTGCGCGAGTTGAGTTCTGCAAGCCATACGTCGACAACGATCACTTGATTGGCCTGGCGATGAACAACACCCAGTGCCGCACAACGAGCAACGACTTTTTGGTTGACCCAATCTTGAGGAGAAACCCATCGAGCACGTCGGCGATAACGCCAATAACCGGATATTTCGTCGGTGCCTATTGCACCGAGTCTGACTTCATAAGCAGGCGTCGATTCAACTTTGCCAACGGCATTGGGCGTGGAGATTTGGTCGCCATTCCCAACACCGCAGGATACCTGATGCACTTTATGGAAAGTCGCTCGCATCAATTTCCGCTGGCCAAAAACTTGGTCATCGATTCGTTAACGGGCGTTGCGACTTTAGATGCGATTGAGGGCTAGCAATCTTAGTATCGGCATCGATCAGCTCAGCGTCGCTAGCCGTGCGCTGGCCAAGCGACTTTACGAACTCCAGCAGTCAGATGCCAAGTTGCAGTCGAATTCCGATGAGAAAAACGCGGTTCCACGAAGTCAGCGCTGGCTGCTCAACCTTGCGGCCCGCGATCTCGATGAGTACGCCAAAATGCTCGACCATTTCCGAATCGAATTGGGCGTTATTGGACGACCGGGTGTGGTCGGCATTGAATACGCTGTAAACTTTTCGACTACGCCAAGTCAAAAGACCATCCTGTTAGCGGGAACGCCAGAACCACCTCCCGAGTGGCCAAGAACGAAAATGCCTTTCAATTCGTAGTCAGCGATCAACAGTACCGCGCTGCTCCAGGAGATTGATTCAGCCGAATTACGGCGAGTAGGGCAATTGATTGAACGTCTTGTAGCCGTCGGTATCAGTACTCCACACCGTCTTGTCATCAAGCTGACCGATGACCGGCATGGTCGTGCGGCGGACGAACAGGTAATCCCACCGCATTGTCTCGGCGGCACGAACGGCTTCTAAAACGACGAGCGCCTCGGGGTCGGTGGTATGTACGAAGCCGAATACGGCACCGTCGACGACCTCCGCCGATTCCTTTTCGTAACGGTAAAGCGGCGTCGGAAGCATTCGCAATTGCTCGCGCGTCGGTTCGCCCTTGCGACTCATCGTTTCAATCGCAGCGAAACGTTGGATCAAAACTTTCATCTGCAATAACCGTCGACGAGATTCCGCCGCTGGTGGGTCGGCGTCAGGAACGGGGCGGAACTCAACTGAGCCCGCAGCAAACTCCCAGATCTTTTTTGTATCGAGTTCGCCACGCAAACTCGCCCGAGTCAGCGAGCCAAACTCGTGATAAATACTTGCCTCGGTCGACCAAATGCAACAGACGGCTTTGGCTTGGCCCTCGTGCAAATAGATGACTGAACGACATTTTCCAAAGCTGCCCGCGAGTGGATTGTTCCAGCTCAAAACAGGCAACACGGTCATCGGTTGCTTTTCATCGCCGACGAAAACGCTGTACCGCTGGAGGCTGCTGTCCATGTCGATGTCAAGCTGGGTCTTTGCCTCAAGGGGCTCATCGCCCATCGCCTCCTTTTGGGAAAAACTTCCGCAGCATGTGAACAGTGAAACGGCAAGAAATAGGTGGGCACGAGGACAAACCAGCCGTGAATGAAACATGAGAAGTCGTGAGGAATTTATCGAGGAAGGATCGCATTGTGGTAAATCTCTTGAACGTCATCACAGTCGTTCAACATCGCAATGAACTTATCAAACATTGGCTTATCGTCGAGGCTGATTTCCGTGCGCGTCTGGGGCACGAACGCGATCTCATCGGCATCCAGGACAATGTTGGGGATCGCTTCGAGTAATGCCGTCTTGGCTTTGAAAAACTCGGTCGCCGGTGCAAATAATGTCACTTGACCATCTTCACACTCGACATCGCTGACGTCGACATCGGCCATCAACATTGCCTCCAGCACTTGGTCGCCGTTGTTGCCTTTGAATGACAAAATCGCCAAATGCTCAAAGGCGTGCGCCACCGAACCGGGCGCTCCCATTTTGGAACCGGTCTTGGTAAAGCAATTGCGCACGTCAGTGATCGTGCGGTTATTATTGTCCGATAAGCAATCGATGATGATCGAGCAACCGCCTGGACCAAAGCCTTCGTATCGCGCCGGAACATAATCCTCACCGCCGATGCCGCTGGCCTTTTCGAGCGCCTTGTCAATGACATGCGCGGGAACTTGGTCGCGTTTGGCTTTTTCGATCAGCGCTCGTAAACTTGGATTTCCCGCTGGTTCGGCACCACCGTTCTTGGCCATCACATAAAGCTGTTTCCCGTATTTGGAATACAACTTCGATTTCTGGCCTGCCGTCTTGGCCATCGATTCTTTACGGACTTCGAAGCTTCTACCCATTACACTCGATCTCAAATTCAAAAAGTGCATTTTGCCTAAGGATTGCCGATGAATTCGCATCCCACCGACTCAATCACTACCGAACGGTTGTTTGTAAATCGTCGAAAATGGATCAAGGCGGCCACGTTGGTGGCGAGTTTACCTATTTCCGCAGGCTTGTATTGTCTTGTCAATCCGATTGATGACGGCAGCGAACTACAACCGGAGTTGCCGAACCTAGCTGCCGCGAAGCTGTCCAGGTCGGAGCTTCGCGAAAACGGGTTCATTTCCGATCAATCACCAAGCTCGTTTTACAACATCACGCACCTTAATAATTTTTACGAGTTCACCACCGATCAACAACTCGTCTGGGACCAGGCCAAGGATTTTTACACAAATAGTTGGTCAGTCGAAGTTTCGGGACTTGTCGAGCGACCCGCCGTGTTTTCACTCGTCGATCTCGAACAACGATTCTCCGCCGAACAACGTGTGTATCGCATGCGTTGCGTCGAGGGTTGGTCGATGGTGATTCCTTGGGCTGGCTTTTCGCTGGCGGCGCTCTTGGAGCACGTTCGTCCAACGCCACAGGCAAAATATGTGGCGTTTGAAACATTGCTCGATCGCGCGCGATTCCCCAACCAGCGGCCTGGTGAATTGCAGTGGCCGTACACCGAAGGTTTGCGGCTTGATGAGGCGCTCCATCCGTTGACCATTTTGGCGACGGGCTTGTATGGACGGCGATTGCCACCGCAAAACGGCGCGCCGATTCGATTGGTGGTGCCGTGGAAGTACGGATTCAAGAGCATCAAGTCGATCGTTCGTATTGCCCTCTTGGATCATCAGCCAATCACGACGTGGTCTGTATGTCAACTTCTGAGTCAACTCGACCACGTCGATTACGCCAACCCCGTTCGCCTGTCACCTATGCCGAATGGTTTGTCGTGCTCAACGGCTGTGTGCCGCTGGTGATGTTGTTGCTTGACGCAAAATCGCATCGCTTTGGCGTGGACCCGATTCGGGCAGCGATCCAGACCACTGGCCTGCTGGCAATTGGCTTCTTGGTTGCAACCTTGGCCGTCACACCGCTGCGCGTGATCACCGGCTGGGAAGGTCTGTTCTTCTGTCGTCGGCCGTTGGGATTGATGGCGTTTTTCTATTCGCTTGCCCACGTGTTGATCTTTATTGGCTACGACCAACAGTGGCATTGGGATCAAGTCGCAAGCGAGCTGTTGTCTCGTCGTTACCTGCAATTCGGACTCGCCACAATCGTGTTGTTATCACCGCTGGCGATGACATCGACATCGACGATGCTGCAGCGAATTGGTTTTGGCCGTTGGAAAAAACTGCATCGACTGATCTATCCCGCCGCGATCTTCGCCGCTGTTCATTTTTGGCTGCAGTCCAAAGCCAACGTGCGATTGCAAATCGGCGTGATGTTCGTCATCGTCGGTCTACTCGCCTGGCGCGTGTGGCATCATCGCCGCGATCGGCACAAGGCGATGAAGCACTAGCTACATCAGTTCTTTGATTAAGCGGCCGTGAACGTCCGTTAAACGAAAGGGACGACCGGCATATTGAAACGTTAAACGTTCGTGGTCGATACCAAGCTGGTGCAAAATGGTCGCTTGAATGTCGTGAACGTGAACCGGACTTTCAATCGGATGAAAGCCGAGCTCATCGGTGCGGCCAATCGTTTGCCCGGCGCGAATCCCGCCGCCCGCCATCCACATCGTGAACGCTTGGGGATGGTGATCGCGGCCAAGCGATCGTCCGAGCGCCGCGCTGGCCTCGACCATCGGCGTGCGGCCAAATTCACCGCCCCAAACTACCAGCGTGTCGTCCAACAGTCCCCGTTGCTTGAGGTCGCGAACGAGCGCGGCGCAGGCTTGGTCGGTCTGTTGGCAAGTACTGCGCAGCCCGCCCTCGACGTTGCTGTGATGGTCCCAGCCAGAATGATAAAGCTGGACGAAGCGAACACCGCGTTCGACTAAACGCCGCGCAAGCAGACAATTGTTAGCGAACGATGGCTTGTTCGGCTCGGCACCATACATTTCGAGCGTTGACTTGCTTTCTGAATCGAAGTCAACCAATTCGGGGGCGCGCGATTGCATCCGAAACGCCATTTCATAGGCTTCGATCCGCGTTTCAATTTCATTGTCGCCAACAATCTCAAGCCGGCGACGATTGAGCGAATTCAACAGATCAAGCGTCTGTCGCTGAACCGCGTCGCTGACGCCCGCTGGATTGCGGATATGCAAAATCGGATCGGCACCGGAGCGAAACGGAACTCCCTGGTGTTCGCCCGGCAAAAATCCGGCGCTCCACATCGCCGCACCGCCCGACAAATTATCGCCGCTGCTCATCACGACGAAACTTGGCAAATCATTCGCTTCGCTGCCGATTCCGTAGCTCAGCCATGACCCCATCGAGGGTCGTCCGGGCAAACCGCTGCCGGTGTTGACGAACAATTGTGCCGGCGCGTGATTGAATTGGTCCGTATGAACACTGCGCACAATCGCCAAGTCATCGGCGACGCTGGCCGTATGAGGCAGCATCTCAGAAAACTCCGCGCCTGATTGGCCGTATTGTTTGAACTTGAAGCGCGGTGCTAACACCGCAGCATTGGGTTGAATAAACGCATAGCGCTGGCCCGCAATCACCGACGGCGGAATTGGCTTACCCGCCAACTCGACCAGCTTCGGTTTGTAATCGAACAGGTCTAATTGGCTGGGAGCACCGGCCATGAACAGATAGATAACTCGCTTGGCACGCGCGGCATGATGCAATCCAGAACCGGCGGTTGAACTTGCAACTGCACGATTCACGCTACCGCCCAGCAGCGACGCCAAGGCAATCTTGCCGATGCCAATCCCGCAGGTGCCAAACAGTTGACGGCGCGTCACGTCGATTGTAGTCATGGTGTCGTAATCGCCTCGTCCAAATTCATTACCGCCCGGGCAACCAACAACCAACATTGTGCATTGTAGTTTTCCGTGCCGCTGGCAATCGGCAAGGCGCGGCGGAACGAAATGATTTCGCCAAGCTCCTGGTCCGTCGGTCGCCTGGTCAATAATCGCCGGAACAATTCCGTCGCGATAACCTCGTCCCCGGCGTTGGCACTACAGCGGAAAACATCCTCCACCATTGCCGCCGCGATTTCAACAAACATCGGATCGTTGAGCAACGTCAAAGATTGTAACGGCGAGTTGCTCGAATCACGACGAGGCAGACATAGCTCGCCGGTTGGCCCATCGAACATGGTCGATGCAGCGAACGGGGCGGTACGTTTTGCAAAGGTGTAGACCGAGCGACGATAACGATCACCGCCGGTGGACGGGGGCCAAGTTTCGTTGCCATAAGCCATCGCCACGACGCTCTGCGGTTGCGGTGGATAAACGCTGGGACCGCCTTGTCGCCGCACCAATAAACCACTGGCCGCCAACATCGCGTCGCGAATGCGTTCGAATTCCAAACGTCGCCGCGGCCCGACAGCAAGCAGCCGGTTCTCGGGATCGATCGCCGTCACTTCATCGCGGCGATGATTCGATTGGCGGTAAGTCGCCGACAACACAATCTCGCGATGCAATCGCTTCATTGACCAAGCGGAATTGATGAACTCGATTGCCAAGTAGTCCAAGACTTCGGGATGCGATGGCGGCGGACTTTGTGTTCCGTAGTCGCCGGCGCTGTGGACGATTCCGCGGCCAAAGAATTCTCGCCATGCGCGATCGACGGTCACCCGACCAACCAGCGGATTGCCATCGCTAACCAACCATTGCGCCAACTGCAAACGATCCAACGGCAATTGACCGGCCAGCGGTGCGAACACAGCGGGGATAGCGGCTGGGACCGATTCGCGAGGTTGCAAGTATTCGCCACGATGATGCCGAAACGTCGCCCGCGGATTCTTGTCGCGTTGACGCATCACCAACGTTCTCACGGCCTCCGGTAATCGCGCGATCCTCTTCGCGATGGGTGCGTATTGATCTTGTACCGACTCGGCGGTCTGAAAAAACCGTCGGGCATACTCATGCTGCGAAACATTCAGACCGGAATGAAGCAACGATTCAAGACCCGAATCAATGACCATCGCAACGGCGGGTTCTTCGTTTGACGTAACGGAGAATCGCAAACGCCCCAGTGCCGCCGCGAAATGTCGCTCGAACAACAAACTGATTTCCAGCGGTTGATCGACCGCAATCGGTTTCGCCAAATTGATGACCAACGAATGCGGTTGACCCTCGCCGCCCGCAGTCGACCAACCGGTGGAGTCGTCGCTATCGATAACGTTCGCGGCGTCTGCATTTCCCGAGCCGATGCTGAGTTTGCCATAGCTGTGCGACGCGGCGGCCAACTCAACCGGCTGGCCGCCACTGGAAACAATGATCTGGCTGAGAAAAAAATCTCCACGCCGACCTTCGTAATATGCCATTCCAGGACCATTGGCCGGCAACGATTCATGGGGCAATGCCTCCAATCGAATTGCCGTGATCTTGTCGAGACGAACGCCGGTATCGGCCTCCCATTGATCGGGCGATCGAGCCACAAACTGAAATTGATAGACATCGCGTTTCGTAATGTCACCCGCCGCCAAGACCGATCCGTCATCGAGCAACTTGAGCGTCGGCGAACTACTTTCAATCGTCGCTGGTTGCATAACGACCCACGCCGAAGACTTCGCGACCAAGTCAGCGAACCAGGTGCGGAATTTCGAAGCAGGCGAATCGGCTTCTTGGTCGACTTCGTCGCCGATTATGTTTGCCGCAATCCAGGTGTCTTCCGCAGTGCGAATTTGATCGAGAAACTGTTTTCGTGATTCCGACATGGCACCGCCATCGGCATCCAACTCGGGTTCGTCCGCGTTGTTCAACAAAGCAAACAAAGAATAGTAATCGGTGTGTGTCAGCGGATCGTACTTGTGTGTGTGGCACTGGGCGCATCCGGTGGTCAGCCCCAGCCAAACGATGCCGGTTGTCGCCACACGGTCAACGACTGCATGAAACCGGTACTCCAGCGGATCTATGCCGCCCTCTTCATTGAGCATCGTGTTGCGATGAAAGCCTGTGGCAATGCGATCATTGTCCGTCGCAGCAGGCAACATGTCGCCGGCGATTTGCAGAATTGAAAATTCGTCGAACGGCATATCAACGTTGATCGCATTCAAAACCCAATCGCGATACGGCCAAATCGTCCGCGGTCGATCTTTTTCGTAACCATTCGTGTCGGCATAGCGAGCCAAGTCGAGCCAGGGTCGCGTCCAACGTTCGGCGTAATCGGGCGACGCCAGCAACGCATCAACCAAACGCTCATAAGCAAGCGGCGATTGGTCGGCGACGAAGCCGTCGGCCTCTTGTGGCGTTGGTGGCAAACCGACTAAGTCCAGATAGAGCCGTCGCACCAGTGCGTATCGATCTGCCTCCGGTGCAGCGATTAGCTTTTTTCCTTCGAGGCGAGCGAGAATCATGCGATCGATCGGGCCGCGACATTGTTGCGGATTTGTGACATCCGGAATCGCTATCTTTTGCGGCGGCACAAAGGCCCAGTGACGTTGATAAACCGCGCCCTCGTCAATCCAGCGTCCCAGCGTCTCAATCTCCAACGGGGTTAATGGCTCGTGAGATGCTGTCGGTGGCATCCGCATGCCGGCGTCGGACGTGGTGAGTCGTTTCCACAATTCGCTGTCGTTGCGATTTCCGGGATCGATCGCTTGGTATCCACCAAGGTCGGCGGTTGCACCGGTTGATTCGTCAAGGCGCAGTCCGGCTTGACGAGCCTCGTCATCCGGGCCATGGCAAGTAAAACAGTTGGCGGCCAAAATGGGTCGAACATCGCGTTGGAAATTCACCTCATCAGCGATGACCGCTGTGCCAACGATCGTCACGACGAGGCCCAGCAGGCCGACGCATTGTTTAGTGATCGTGCGCACAAGGATTATTATTGAAGTTGATCTTGTCGTCAAATTTAATTGTCCAAATCTTATCCCTGCGGGACATCACCGAAACGCGGAACAAATCCACGCGGCAACAATTGACTTTCAACACCAACTTTTTAGCCGCCGGTAGCGTGAGTGACTGGCCGCTGGTTATCAGTGTAAACGCCACAGTCCGGGAAGCAAACTTCGTAGCGCTCGTGATCGATGGCTGAGCACACATTTTACGGCCGAACCAAGCTGGGCGAACGTGAGATGATATTCGGGAATGATGAATAGCGGATCGTAACCGAATCCACCTTCACCAAACGGTTCGGTAGCAATCTCGCCGCGACAACTTCCCCAACTTTCCAAGGTAATCTTGCCCGTTGGGTCCGCCACTGAGACGTGGCATGTAAACGCGGCACCACGTCGCGAACGCGGCACGCCTTTGAGTTGTGTCAGCAACAACCGGTTGTTGGCTTCGTCGTCGCCATGCTTGCCGGCGAACCGCGCCGACAACACGCCAGGTCGTCCATCAAGTGCATCGACCGACAGGCCGCTGTCCTCGGCCAATACCCACCGGCCAAGATGTTTGGCTTGTTCACTCGCCTTCAATCTGGCGTTCTCGGCAAACGTGTCGCCGGTCTCGTCAACTTCGATCGCGTTGTCGACTTCGGCCAGTGAATAGAGACGAAATCGATTTGCCGGCAACAATTCTCTCAACTCGACGACCTTGTGCTGGTTGCCAGTGCCGAGAATGAGTTCAAGCATGTTGAGTTGTGGCCGGCTTGTTAGCGCATACCGAGCTTGCCGATGAACAGACTGCGCTTTGATTTCTTGGGTACGGCAATCGGCAACGGTTGAATATCATACGGGATGTTGGCGATATGATTGGCCGCGATGCCGGGACCAAATTTGGTTGGTTGAGATTGGTTCCCGGCGCAATAGGTTTCCATTACTTTGCGAATCGCGGGATCGTATTCGAAGCCACCATCGGGCATCTGGCGACCAAGATCCGTAAAGCTACCAATGGTCACAAGGCTGCGATTGCGATCGTGGAATTGATAAGCCTCGACGCCGATCTTGCGCAATTCCAAGACCATTTTGTTCGCGCTTGCGGCGTAGCCGTCCATCCGTTCGCTGCTGGGCTGGAATGCTTTCTCTTGCTTGCCGCCGACGATCGTTCCTAAGCCCGCGAAGGTACAAACGACGACGGTGTATTTGCCTTCGTTTTCGAGCAAGCTGTGTTCGACTTGGTCATTCAATTCCATCACGAACGAATCGATTTCGGGAGCACTGAAAAACTCTTCTGGCAACATCGGATTGGTCGTCGCAAAGGCGTTTGCAAGCGGCCCCGATTCTGTCTTGCCCGTTTTCTTTAGCAATGATTTTTGCAGCCTTTGGACAGCCGCCAGCGGCGTATCCTCTTTGGCGTCGGCGATGCCATCGCCGTTCATCGATTTGGGCTGTGATTCTTTGATCCGTTTGAGGTCTCGGATCAATTGCGGATGATCGACGGAGTCGTATTCACCGACCAGAACGGCGTACGCTTGGTACTTGCTTTGATTGGCATATCGCAGCACGCGGCCATCCGTGTTGGGCCGATCGATTTTGCCACCGAAGTCGAATTTCTCTTCGTGAACGAAACTGGGCATTCCGTAGTCGCGCGATAGTTCATCGGCAAGCGATTGGGCTTGTTGTTTGCCTGGTTCGCCTGCGAACGATGCGGCCAGAATCATCCACGGCCCATCGACTTCGGACAACTGTTTACCGCCGTCGGTCGAAATCGCCGCCGGTGCTTTGCCGAAAATTCGCAGCAAACTCGGCGGGGCGGCAACCGACGGATTCGGTTGCGTGGCAAACAGGCAAATGACCAACAAGCTGGACCGCAAAGTGAACGTTCGCATGGCCATCCTTGGCTCCGACAATCAGGTAGAAACGGAATCGGTCGCGACATTAAACATCTCAACCGATGCGGACTATAGCAAATCACGATTGCGCAGTGAAAGGCCGTTTCTATTTCAACTGTTGTGTTGCAGCTAGGATTGCTGATTGTATCCATCGGCCGCAACGCGATAGCGTGCGGTTGCCACGATGATAACCGCGTGCTATTGCACCGCGGCTGATCCTAATGTTGAGCTGCAACGCTGCACTAATTGCCAAACGGATCCGCACCGCCGAAGGGATCATCAGCGGCGGGAGCTGCCTCGCCGAACGGATCGCTGGCCGGAGCCGCAGGTGCCCCAAACGGATCGTTGCCGGCCGGTGGTGCATCCGCTGGTGCCGCGCCCGGTGTCGCGTCGTCGGCAAACGGGTCAGTCATCGTGCCCTCTAAAACGTCTTTCGATTCGACCATTGGCTTGCCAGCCGCCTTGTCATCAAACGGATCATCACCTGCGGCTGGCGCAACGCGCGGTGGCGTCGCAGGTGCTGGCTTGCGTTCCGCTGGCTTGACCATCGAGGCCTCCTCGGCAGCTTCAAGCTCCTGATATCTCGCCTTGGACCGTGCCGCTGCGCTGGCTTGGTATTCCAATCGAGCCAATTGACGCATGTTTTCAATTTCCATGCGACAACTGCCCTGGATTCGCGATAGCGATTGGCCAATTATCGATCCGAACGCACCGGCGGCTTCCATCTCAGCGCCCGTTCGATAATCCAGTTCCGCTTCGTACTCGCGGCCCGAGGCAACGCTGGTCAAGCCACGGAAATAGTAAGCCCGCGGATCTTTGATTCCGCCGTCAATCGCCTTCGACAAATAGTCAGTGGCGGCGGTGTAGTCGTTGCTGTAGAACGCATGAACCCCGCGACCATAGAACTCGGACAAGACCGAATTTTGGGCTGACGCGGAGCTGATAGTCAGAAGCGATGCCGCGATCGCAAACATTGAAACTCGAAACATGGCGCAACTGTCCTTCAAAAAAGGATGCCTGTGAATGGGTGTGGGAGCACCTCGGAGAATACTCGCAATCCCGAGACGGTTCAACGAATTTTCGATTGAAGACCCGGCTTGGGGGCCTCCTGGGCCGGAAAAATCGGTCCAAATCAGGCAGCCGCCCAAATCACGCCGCCGCTTGGCTCGGAGCCGGATTTGGCTCGGCCTCGCGTGCGCGCCCTGGCTGGGCGGGGGACTTAGCTTTGAGAAACTCGACCGCACGGGCTTTCTGCGGATCCACAATCACGTCGCTCTGTGGCGTCGACTCAGGCGGCGCCTGCTTGGCAATGGTCATGATGGGAAAACCAGCGCGTTGCCACTGATTCAACAATTCACTATACGTCTCGTCGCTGATCGAAACCTCGAATCCCGGGTCGGGCAAAACACCCCATTCTTCTTCGGGCTTGGCGTCCGGCAACCGGTGAATATTCCGTCCACTGGGACGATAGTATCGGGCGGTCGTCAGCTTCAGCGCACTGCGTCCGAAATCCAGCAGCATCACGTTCTGCACCGTGCCTTTGCCGAACGACCGCGAACCAATGATCGTCGCGCGTTTATGGTCCTGCAAGCAGGCGGCAACAATCTCGCTGGCCGACGCTGAATTTCCGTCAATCAAAACCACGATCGAAATTTCGTTACGCAACAGAACTCCGGTCGTCGCATCGAACTCGGAATCAATTTCGCCGCCGCGTTTTTTGATCGTCACGATCCGCCCGCTGTCCAAAAAATCGTCGCACACCTCGACGGCGGCGTTGAGCAATCCACCGGAGTTGGCGCGAACATCCAAGATCAACGATTGGCAATCTCGGCCCAGTGTACCGAGTGTCCGGCGCAGCTCGCTAACCGTTTTCTCGCCAAAACTCGACACTCGGATGTAAGCGATCGATGGCTGATCGCGCAAGTGAAACACCCAACGATTCTGCGCATCACGATGGTCGCCGACGACGGACTCAAGTTCGATTTTTCTACGCGTCAGCTTGATGTCAACCTCCTGTTGCCAATCCGATTCGTCGCGGCGACTCACGGTGATCACCAAGCTAGTTGCAACTGGCCCGCGCAACCGCTCGCTGACATCGCCGATCTCCATTGTCGAAACATCGACGCCGTCGACCTTGATGATTTCGTCGCCGGGTAACAATCCCGCTGCGAGCGCTGGCGAATTAACCAGCGGTGTGATGACGCGTACCGGTTGTTTGGCGTCAGGTTGCTCAACCAGAATCCCCACGCCAGCAAATTCTTGATCGATCACATCCTTGAAGGCACCATACATTCGCGGCGGAATGAATTCGCTGTGCTCATCAAGTGTAGTCGTCATGCCATTCATCGCCGCCTCGACCAATGCCGCATCATCGACGGGATCAACATAGAATTGATCGATTAAGTCAATCGCTTCGCCGACCAGGATCGCTTTTTTGGCGCGAGCCGCCGTCGAATAGCACAGCACGGAAACACACACGGCGATCAGAATCACATTGACGTTTCGAGGCAGCATCATACACCCACAAACGGTACGGGAACCAACACGGCATGTTGTTGGACCCAGGTTTGCAGCCCATCCCATGAAACGTACTGTGACAAATACACAAAGAGCAAGTAGATGCCCACGACCGGCGGCATCAACATACGCACCGTCCAGCGCGATATCGCTGGCCACCAACCCACCGGCTCCGGTTTCGATCGCGTCCGGCGCATCGCCAGTCCGCTGGCGACGCGGGCCGGCAGCATGAAGGCAATGAAGAACCAAGTTGGCAACCAAACCAACTCCGGCGGTGGCGGCTCGATCTTCAACAGGTAGAGTGGAATTGGCAGCACCACCAACGTCAACAGCATCGCCAAAAACCACGCCCACGGTGCTCGACAAAAGTCGGCGCGAACGGTGCGAATCGCAAATAACGCACGCAATTTATTTTTCTCAGCAAAGTTGGCCTGCAGCATCGGCAAATACATCAGCGCGATCCCCAAGCATATAAAGGCAATCGCGCCGACCAATCCCGCCGCACCGGTTCGCCCATTGCGGTTCACCGCGATGATGATTGTCGCGGGCAGTAACCATAGCAACGTACCCAACGCTCCGCGAATGCCCAGCCAAAACAGACGCGGGATTTCGAGCGATCCAATGAGCATCCAAAGTCGATCGGCACCCGACAACCACGTGCTCGGACGCCAAGCCTGGTGCATCCACAATCTTGGCGCGGGCCGAAAATAATGCTTCAGTTTTCCACCGCGCACCCAGGCCCAGGAAAGGTGAATCAACGACAATGCGGTGAGCGCAAGTGCGCCAAGCTGAAGCCGGTCAGCCAGCGGTGAGCCGGGCGTGACGATCTGGGCAACACCGGCCCAGTGCGTCAATAAATGGATCGGCAGGCTCAGCAACATCACCGCCAGCAGCGCCAAGCCAATCCGACCCGCTGCGCTGCGCCAGCGCAGCGATTGGCCAATCGTAGCACCGCCGGTCAGCTTGCCGGCGACATCCAACAAGTAGCCAAAGGAAATCAATTGGACCACCGGCAACGCCGTCATGACGGCCAAGATGGTGACCAACGACAACAACTCGAACGATCGACGAATCGTCGTTGCCGCCCAACGCATCGTCCGCTGCATCCGACCGCTACGAGGCCGCGAAAGCGCGTCGGTCGTTGCGCAGGCAATCGTACCATCGCGCTGAACTTGATCATCGCCATAATCAACTGCATCGTCGGCCATCAAAGTTGGCGGAGTTGGCGGCGGCGATAGGTCAGATGAAAATGACAAGACGAATCCACTCGCGTGTAAAAAATGTCTGACCAGGATAGGACAAACAACAAGTCTAAACGCTATTCGTTATCGACAATAAAATCTTGGCGTAAATCGCCAGAAAAACGGTTTAAACCGGAACCGCGTTTCATGGGCCGTTTCGGGCGAGCCGATACTGCCGCGCTGAGTCGACATAGTTTAGTGCGTTGCGAAGGATATGTTCGCGTTGTACCAGAGTTGTTTCGCGAAGGATTTTCCCCGGTACGCCGACGACGAGACTGTTTGGTGGAATGTCTGCGCCTTCGGTGACGACGGCACCCGCTCCGATGATCGACCCTTCGCCAATTCTGGCACCATTGAGCACCACGGCCCGAATACCGATCAATACACGGGACTGGATCGTCGCGCCATGAACCACTGCGGCGTGGCCAATCGTCACTTCCTCGCCGATCGTACAAGGAAACCCTGGATCGCAATGAATGACGGCCAAGTCTTGCACGTTCGAGCGTTGGCCGATTCTGATTGTGTCAACATCACCGCGCAGCACGGCCCCAAACCAAACGCTGGCACCCTCTTCGATCGTGACTTCGCCACAGACATGCGCACCCTCGGCAATGAAGACCGATGGGTGAATCAGTTCTGGTTGGCGACTGGGAACGACGCGACGCATGAATGCGATCCTTTGCGATTGCGACGAAAATTACAAACCAGGCTTCTCGGGTTTGACCGGCGATTGCCAAGGGGCGATTCCCTTTGCCTTGGTGACTCGCTTGTAAACGCGACCGCCTGCCGTGGTTGCAAACAGCACGTTCATTTGCTCACCGCCAAAGACAACGTTCGTGACGCGATCCGTATCTGGCGGCGAGATGATTCCGTGAGCGCGGCCGGGTTGGTCGAAGACTTGAATGCCCATCAACGAGGCGACGTAAAGCGATCCGTCGGCGGCCATCGTTGCCCCATCACCACCGGTTCGCATCTCGTCGACCGGCGAATGAACGAAGTGATAAGGTTGACCAAATTCGAGTGAACCAACCGGGCCAATGCGGTACGACCAAACGTAACGGCCCTTTGCATCAACGACCAACAGGAACTCGTTGTCAGGCGTCGTGATCAAGCCGTTAGGGCCTTCGATTCCATCTTCGCCAATCCGCTTGGAGACCACTCGTGGCGCGGTACTTGCGCCGGGCGTGTTTGATTGGGTATGTGGTAGGTAAACGATTTCCATATTCTTTGGGGTGGTGACATAAATTCCATGAGGCACCACGACCAGATCGTTGCAGGCTATGTCCGTTGCCAAAACGGTTTGCGTTCCTTTGGGATCAATCTTGACGATCTGTTGCTTGCGACTCAGCGCGGCGTACAAATTCCCATCAGCATCGAACATCAAGCCGCTGGCTCCGGGCATGTCTTGCATCAACCGGCTCACGGTCCCGTCCTTCGCGATCTTCCAAACTTCGGCATTGGGAACACTGGTGAAGTAAACATCGCCCGCCGGCGAAACCGCTGGGCCTTCAGCAAACCCATGGCCCTCGCTGACCAGCGTCCACTCTTCTCCTGGAACAAGCACCTTCGATAGTTCGTGTTTGTCGGAAAATTTTTGCTCGATCGACTTGTCGGCGTCTTTCCATAACCAACGCATCGCCTCGGGAAAAATCGCGGCACCATGCTTGCTGTTGTGCGCCTCGGTGCCCCAGCGATGCTCAACGTCATAACCCGCCCAAGTCAAGGCCGATAGCATGTCTTGATTGCCGACCCACCAATCACCACCGTAAATGTTCAAGTCGCCCGTGCCGTCCTGCAAAAAGACTTTCAACGGACGTGGTTCGCATTTGCGGATCATCGTCACATAGTTGTCGCCACCACGTAGCCCAACAAACGTTCCGATGGTGCTGAAGACGCGGCGAAATTGATCCGGTCGATGCCAAGCAACGCCGAATGCCGCAATCGCACCGCTGCTAGATCCGGCAATGGCGCGCCGGTTGGGGTCGTCGGTGATCGCATACGTCGCTTTTACCATCGGCAAAATTTCATCGACGATGAAAATCGCATAACGATCGCTCACGGCATCGTATTCAAGACTGCGATTGTAACGGTCCTGGGCATCATCATTGCCGGCAGGAACGACTCCCGGGGTGATGAAGACCGCGATCGTGACCGGCATCGCACCTTCATGGATCAGATTGTCGAACACGTTGGGAACGCGCCAGGCACCATCGCGGCTGGCGTACCCGTTGCCATCTTGAAAGACCATCAACGCGGCTGGTTTGTCGGCGCTATATTGCTGCGGCACGTAGATCTGCACATCGCGCGTCGTCCCCGGAAAGACTTTACTCTTGTCAAACGTCAGCTTCACCACCTCGCCACGCGGCACGTCTGGCTTTAATTTTGAATCGGGTCCCAGCGTGTAGGCTTCATCGGACCACGCAGTCGCCGCCAACGTTGTGAGCAAACATGCGATTACGACAAGGTGCGAAACATAGCGAACGATCAGAGTCATGATGTCTCGTCGATTCGGGGCAATGGTGGGTATGATACGCGGAGTCAAGATTCTACACCGCCGAAACGAAGATTCCCATGATCCCGCTGCGTGACAGCATTCCCTCGACGACGACCCCGTTCGTGACCTATGCGATCATTGCGATTTGCGGAGTTGCCTACTTTTTCCAGGTGACCGGCGGCGACTCCGGGGCGGACATCGTTGAACAATATGGCATGGTGCCGGCGCGGTTGACGGAACCTGACCAAGTGGTCGTGATGATCGTGCCCGAAGCGGTGCAGACACCGGACGGTGTGTTTGTTCGCGAGCGCCAGCATGAGTTGGCTCCAGCGGCAATTCCGGTTTGGATGACGTTTTTCTCGTGCATGTTTTTGCACGGCAGCGTGATGCACTTGCTGGGCAATTTATGGTTCCTGTTTATCTTCGGCGACAATGTCGAAGATCGGTTTGGGCACTTTGCTTATGCGCTGATGTATTTGGGGACGGGAGTGGTTGCAGGCATTTGCCATTTGCTCGCCAATGCGTTGTCGCCGGTGCCAACGATCGGTGCCAGCGGTGCGATTGCCGGTGTGATGGGCGCGTACTTGGTGCTATATCCACATTCGAAAGTCCAAGCATTCCTGCCGCCGATTTTTAGCTTCGCTTTGCCCGCACCAATTTTCCTTGGCTTCTGGTTCTTGATGCAGGCGTTCAGCGGTGTCTCGTCGATGGGCAACAGCGCGTCAACCGGAGTTGCTTGGTGGGCCCACATCGGCGGCTTCATCGCCGGTTTGGTTTTGGCGTTTGTGATTCGCAACACATCGCTGGGCCGACCGGCAGTCACCCAGCGGCGCGCCTTTGAATCGGGACCAGTCGATGCCTGATTTAGCGTTGATTGTCCAGCCCGGCCCACGTGAGCGAACCATTCGAACTGCGGATGGCCA
The DNA here is from genome assembly GCA_041753075.1 of Pirellulaceae bacterium. Taxonomy (GTDB): domain Bacteria; phylum Planctomycetota; class Planctomycetia; order Pirellulales; family Pirellulaceae; genus UBA6163. The sequence goes on along the minus strand of JBGSVE010000065.1, from coordinate 991 downwards.
AGTGCTCGATGTTCCTGCGGGTTGGGAATTGTTGCCGCCGGGTGATGCGGGGTTGACTCGCCGCGTCAAAGCCGCCGGTCCCAGTTGGACGATGCAGGAGTTCAAAGGGCGCAAGAAATTCTCGCGCGGCATTTGGGCACCCGCGGAACATATCGCAGCCGCACGCCAAACGCTCGATCTCGAGCGCGACACACCGGCCTATGCAAAACGACGCGCCGCCGACGCCCAGCGGCGCGACCGCAAACAAGGTGAATATGTCGAGGATTTTCACGGCGCGGTGCTGACATTTCTAGCCTTTGCACCGGAGCACGATAAGCTCGCCGCAAGTCTAGCCGACGCCGTCACCGCGCACGCGACACCGGTTGGCAGCGGCACGGTTGCACGGACGCAACGCATACCGATCGAGCAACGTGCCGAGTCAGCGGTGATCGCCTGGATGCGTCATCAAACGACCGGATACGACGACATGCAGATCGCGCGAATCAAAGGCGAGCGACGCGAGGTGCGGCGTCAATTAGCGGCACGGTCACGTCAATTGCTCGAGCGCTACCAGCGCACCGGAAACGACGACACTGCAGCCTGTCCGCTGCAGCAAGCGCTCAGTCGCAAGGAATAGCGTCGGTTGGATTTGGCGCAAAATGGAATTTATATCTTTTCGTGGAGGAACTCGCCTTACCGTATCTTCGGCGTTGGCTGGTGAAGCGGCAAATTGCGAGCTTGAAAACGCAAATGCAAATGAGCCATCTTCGTTGCAAGAGTCCGCAAATGGTACGCAACGAGACTCACTGCCGCATGATTGGGTTTATTCTAGGCTCTACTAGCATTCTCATTTGGTGCAGCATTCTCATTTGGTGCCATCGGCTGTCTTAGTTTTGGACATTAGCGAGTGTTGGCTCGCGCCATGATTTCTTTTCTTTGAGCATGATGTTGAGCGTGATCAGTAGTTTGCGCATCACGGCTACGAGCGCAACCTTCTTTGGTTTCCCTTTGG
>JBGSVE010000064.1:0-26364 GCA_041753075.1 Pirellulaceae bacterium | reverse complement strand
CGTGGGAACAGCGCTAAACAGTTCCACCGTTCCGCTTCCACCCAGTGTCTGAAGTCCGGCGAAGTTTAAACCGACGTCTTTCGAGTCGTCGTTGCCACCAGCCACGGTGGGCCGCTCTAAACGCAATAAGGTGTTATTGGCCAGCGTCAAGCCATTGAGGATCGTCACCTGATTGCCACTACCACTGGTACCTTCCCTTAGCGTCGTATTGACACCCAATATCAAGCCGTCAAGTGTGCTTCCGGATGCGGTGATTTGCAGTGTTCCAGTACCGCTGAAGTTGGCACCTATGATCGTGGCAGCGCTGATCGTGCCCAGCGCATTGAGCTGAATGCTTGGTGACGTGAACGTGCCGCCGCTGAACGAGATTGCTTCACTGGTGACGAGACTGTTTACCGTATTGCTGCCCGTGACGTTGATCGTAGGATTTGAGGCGGGGATGTCGATCGTCACATCGTCAGCAATCGTTGGCAGCGCGTTGTTGCTCCAGTTGTTGACATCGTTCCAGTTGAGCGTTCCCGCGCCGCCATCCCAGGTGACAGTGGCCAGGACGCGGCGGGATTCTAATTGCTCGAACAATAGCTTTCGTCGCCACAGGAGACGACGTTGGCGAAGGCGGGCGTCTGCTTGGTCTCGGTCCTGGGCGGCGCGGCGTGGGCGTTTCGAGAACATGGCAAGCAGGAAAAACTAGTTCGAGGAGTAAAATCGCCGAGGTTGATTTGGCGACCCGCCGATCGGCCGGGTGGGTAGCAGCTAAACCCGCTATTGTGGCGCGCCGTTGCGGGGAATAAAAGGGAAGTTACCGGGAAGTTGGCAGATATTTGTTCAACACCATCGTCTACATTAGCTGTGAAAGAAGGGTGCTGGTGTCGTACATGCCGGTGTGATGGTGAATCTGTTGATCTCTGAATTCGAACTCATGGATCGCTTGTGTGACAAATTTCTTGCCACTGTCGCGGACGCTACCGGTCAACTCACCTCGCAAAAATACAAAATTGCTGCTGGCGTGAATCCGGGACGCCGTTTCCGGCCAAGGGTCGAATTGCAACAACTTGAAAATGCCTTCGGCTTCTAACCGAATAGCCGCTTTCCCAATCGCCGTGCCGCCCTGCGTCAACAGCCCCAGGCCGGGATAAGTTGCCTGCGCATCGAGGTGATAGATTTCGATCAGCGCATCGATATTCTGATCAGCAAACGCTTGTCGCCAATGGCGAATTTGACGTAGGCGAATCTCCAACAACACGTCGGTGTCGGAAGACGCGATCTGGATCGTCGACAGATCGACCCGCAGCGTATCGGCAAGTTTGACGAGCGTTTCGGCGTGGACTCGTTGGCCTCGTTCGGCGTGATGGATGGTTTTCACGTCGCAGCCAACAGCGATCGCCAACGCCTCTTGGCTCAGGCCACTGGCCTTGCGTAATCGTCGAATTTGAGGCCCGTTGGCCAACAAGCCGCGCGACATCGTGTTTCAATAAGCTGATGGGGAAAAACGCGGCTTGCCCCCGCGGCTCATGTTTTCGGAATACGTGCGTGCGCTGTTCGCCGGCGGCTAACGAAGCAGAGCGTCGCGGCCCCCACTACGAACACACTGGCCGGTTCGGGAACGACCGTAATTTGATACGCAAATGAAGTATTTGTCGGATCGGATACGCCCGGCGTGCCACTGGTGATCGCACCAAACTCCAAGGTGTAGTTGCCCGGTGCCAAGGGCGACAATATCACGGGGTATGAGACGCTGACCGCCTCAAACGTACCGGCCGGAAGACCAAATACGGCGTTATTTGGGAACGTCACCGGAAAAGTACCAGGTGGGGACAATTGCAAAAAATCGTTCAGGCTGTTGGTCGCCGGTGGCAGGGGCAAGTCGACCCCGTCGAGTCGAGCGAACAGGCCGCTGACGTTTCCCAGAGTGGCTAGTGCATCAGCACGAATCGTTGCCTCATCGCTGCCAAAAAAGGGAATGATCGAAACTGCGGTGGTCAGCGGGACATAGAGGAAGTCGGCGGCCGTCACGGTCACGCTTCTGGTCGCGGTAGGATCCCCGAAGGTGCCGGGCAGGAAGAAGACGCTCGGATGCGCCACCGGTGTCTGATCGCCGCCGAGAAAGGAAAATGCACCGGTCAAATCCTGAATTGGGTTCGCACCGTCAGCATACGACAATCCCCATTGCCAATAGCGTGCCGACAGCTCGGCCTGCGACAGCCCGTTGACGGCCTGGCTGGGTGGAAGTATTTCTGCCTGGCAGGCACTCGCGAGCACGGTCAGTAGCAAGCCAACACAAATTCGAAAAACAACGCTCATGTTCGGACCCTTCTTAATGGCAACTCGGCGTAAGATGTAGTTAGTCTCTGCTCACCCAGAAGGACGTACACAACACCGAGCTGGCGCGCTAAAAATGAAATATTTTGCGTTAACATTCAACAATGAAGCCTCGCTCGTCCCGGTGCAATCTTGTCGCTGACCGTTCACGCTGCACATTCACAGTCACCGGAACAAGCTCTTCGCGATGACCTCCGTTCGCTCGGTGCCTTGCTAGACTTCTATCGCCCGTGGCTATTGCGTCTCGCTGCGGCCGAAATCGACGTGCCGCTGCGAAGCAAACTCTCGGCCTCGGATCTTGTGCAAAAAACCCACTTGCGGGCGTTGGAAAGCTTTCCTCAATTCAGGGGCGCGACCGACGGCGAGTTCCGTGCCTGGTTGGTGATGATTATGAAGCGGCAGTTGGCGGATGCAATTCGCTATTATCAAGCGGCACAAATGCGCGATGTTTACCGCGAGCGGCCGTTGACGGGTTGCGACCGTTTGGCCTGTGAACCCGCCGACAGCGCCTCCAGCGCGGAGATCATTGAGCGATTGATTCAAGCAATTGAGCAGTTGCCTGAGGGCGAACGGATGATCGTCCGGGCCCGGTATCTCGAGCAACAATCGTTCGCGCAGATCGGGCAGGCTTGCAATCTGTCACGTGAGCAAGTTCGCCGCCGCTGGTTGCGTGCGATCGAGAAGCTAGCCTGCGCTTTGGCAGACGTAGAAGTTTAACCCACGGACGAAATACGATCCGAGCGGCTTACCAGGTCAATGGATCCATCGAATCGACACCAGCGAAGTAGGAGCGGTTTTCATTTCAAGATCGAGGGTGCTAACCCGCCAAGATGAATCTGGCGACGTTGATATAGATCACGATCCCCAAGATATCAACAATGCCGGCGACAAACGGATTGCTCATCAGCGCCGGGTCCAATCCCAAACGCTTGAATACGATCGGCAGTGCCGCACCGCACATGCAACCACAAATCACGACTGCCAACAGCGTGATCGGAATGACCATTGCAGCGATGGCGCTGGGAGCGATAAACACGGCTACCAACATTCCGATGGAGGCCAGGAATCCGCCGAGCATGAGCGACACGATCCATTCGCGGTACAGGACCGTCGGCCAATCTCGCAACTTCACCTCGCCGCCCGTCATTGCCGTAATCACCAGTGTCGCCGATTGGCTTCCCGAATTTCCGCCGCTGGAAATGATCAGCGGAATGAACCAAACCAGCCATGCGAACTTCTCGAGTTCGTCCTCGTAATGACGCAAGGCCAATGCCGTAAGCAACGCCGCGAAGAACAAAATGGTCAACCAAATGCCGCGTTTCCAACCCAGCGTAATCAAGTTGATCCGCAAAAAATCATCGTCAAGCGGTGTCACCGCAGCCATTTGTTGGGCGTCTTGAGTAAGCTCCTCGCGGACCACATCGATCACGTCATCGTGCGTGATAATCCCAACCAAGTGCCGCGCCTCATCGACCACCGGAATCGCCAAGAGGTTGTAGCGTTCGACCTTTTCGGCGACGGATTCTTGGTCCTCGGTGGTCAATGCCGTGACGATATCGGTTTCGACCAAATCGCTCAGTGGCGTATTGGGGCGACGTAGTGCTGAGATTAACTGACGCGTCGAAACAACACCGCGCAATTGGTCATCGTCGCGCACGATGTACAAGTAGTAGATTGTTTCCAAAAACTCGGACTGATGGCCAAGCTCATCCAGTGCTTGTCGAACCGTCAGCTTCTCATCGAGTTTGGCGACCTCTGTTGTCATTAGCGCCCCGGCCGTGCCTTCGGGATAAGCTCGCAAGCGTTGGATGTCACGGCGATCTGCGGCGGGCAGCAGCGGCAGAATCTCATTAACCCGTTCCTCGGGCAATTCTTGCAATAAGTCAACGCGATCATCCGCCGCCAACTCGACAACTAGCTCAGCGATTTGGCCGGCATCATGATTGGCCAGAATTGCCAATTGGCGATCGAAGTCAAAGTGACCGAAAATCTCTGCCCGGCGCGCCGGTTGCGCGTGCTGCAGCACCGTCCACGCTTCTTCGTCGGACAAACCCTCCATGAACTCTGCGGTGCGACTGGCGTTCAGCGCGTTACAGAATTCTTCCAATTCGGCAACGTTCGCGTCCGCTAACATCTCGCGGAGTTCAGGCAATAAAAGCGTGTTGACCACAAAGCTTCCCGTCAGTCGGCGCGCGGTGCTTCCCAAAGTCCCAGCGCTGGGTTGCGGATAAAATAAAACTCGCTGCCATCGACATCGTGGTTCCAACCATCGACCAACTTGGTGATGTCATATCGCGTTGACAACGCCGTGATATCGCCAAACGAATATCCAACCGATTCGACTTCTTGGCGAGTCAATTGGCCCGCGCCATAGAGCACCTCAAAGCGACGCTCCGACGAGCCGTGAATCAAATGGGCTGCGGCGGATAGATTCTCGGCGAGGTCGGCGTGGTCACGAACCAGTTGCAGCACTTCGGCCGAGGTGCGATAGCCATACTTGCGAATCAATTTGTCAATCTGCTGGTCTTCGCCGAACTCACAAACCGCGGGGGCGAGAATCGTCAGTCTGCCACCCGTCGCAATGGCCATGCGCGAGCGATAGATCGCCTTGTTGCCCAACCAAGTGCTCTTGAACTCCGCTGGATCAAGGTAGGCCACGACGTGCTGGGGCGCGCGATCCAGATGCGTAAAGTTGACCTCATACGCCAGCGCCGCAGCTTGCTCGAACGTGGCATGATCGTCGCCGATGAACAAGCCACGCGTCAACAATTCGCCACCGTCAATTTGTTCGATCACCGTCAAGGCATACAGCAGCGGCATCGATTGACAGAAATGATCTTGGGCATAGTTAAGAATTTTGCGCAGCGGCGTGTTGGCTTGGCCCATCACCCGTTCCATTCCGTAGGCGGCGCTCAGGAAGTGACTTTCGTTAATGCCGCGCACGCCGCCGGTCCCGACAAAGACATTCTTGTTGTAGTTGGCCATACCGATCACTTCGTGCGGAACGACTTGGCCGATCGAGAAGATTAAATCATGCTCGCCTGCGAGCAACAGTCGGTTGACTTGGGCGGGCCAATCCCGATCCCAAATACCTTCGGTCACGTCGCTGACAAATTCAGCGGGGACGTACCCAATCGTCTCGACATCATCGCGCCAACGATGAACACGAAACAATTCGTGCGGTATTCCGGGGAACATGAAGTCGAGTTGAGCTGGGGTCATTGCATAGTGCGTTCCCAGGGCGGGCATGATGTCGGTGACACGATCGCCAAGCAGTTCGCGCGTCAGCACGGTCAACTCGCCGGCTCTGCTGGGCAATCGCGACATGTCCGGCGGCAACAATAGCACTCGCTGTCGAGCACCAATTTGCGAAAAAACGTCTTGCAGCGCTGCGCGAAAGTCACCGCTGGTGAGCGAATGCGTGGCCGATCCGTTGGCGTAGTAAGTTGTCATAGCGGGTCAGCTCGCAGGGGAACCATTAAGGCACGCGGGGACATTGCACCGGCACCGCGCGCCGGCACCGCGACCCGCATGTTTTGACAGACAAACCGAGAACTGTCACCACTGGTTGTCGCGTGCGGTAAGCAATGTAGAACAATTGTCCCAATTGTTTGGGCCGCTGCTCCGCTCGTGCCGGGTAAACAATTGAGACAATTGTTCTACAATACGCAAAAAGCAGCAAATAACTGGAGATAACTATGAGTGTCCAAGCAATCGAAGCGGCGATCCCGCACCGCAGCCCGATGCGCCTGCTCGACGAGATCATCAGCCAAGACGACCGGCGGATCGTTTGCCAAAAGACCTTTTCGGCGGACGACTTTTTCGTCCAAGGACATTTTCCTGGCCACCCGATCGTCCCCGGCGTGATTCAGTGTGAATGTTGCTTGCAAGCCGGAGCGATACTGCTGAGCCGGTTGACGCCGACGACCGACGGCATCGTCCCCGTGGCAACGCGAATGGATAACGTCAAGTTTAAGAAGATGGTGCATCCGGGCGATACGGTCCAAATCGATGTGACGCTTAACGAGCGAGTTGGGACAGCGTACTTCTTGACGGGCAAAGTTTTGCTCAACGACAAGATTGCCGCGCGACTCGATTTTGCCTGCACCGTCGCCAATCCGACCAGGGCGTAAGCGAGATGGATTTCTTGGCGCTGGACAAGCGAACGATTTTGGTGATGGGCGTCGCCAACAAAAAGAGCATTGCCTATCGCATCGCTTCCATGCTCGAAGATTGTGGAGCAACGGTCATCTACTGCGTTCGCAGTCACTCGCGCCTTGAAAGTCTAACGAAGCTGTTGGAAGGTCGCCGTGTGCTGGTTTGTGATGTCGAACACCAATCGGAAATCGATCAACTTGCCGCACGGCTATCCGCCGACGGAATTAAACTCAATGGCCTCGTTCATTCGATTGCGTTCGCCGACTATTCCGATGGGATCAAGCCGTTTCATGAAACCGACCGCACCGCGTTCTTGCAAGCGATCAACATTTCAGCGTTCTCACTAACGGCGGTTTGCAATGCCGTCAAAACGTCGTTTGCACCCGACGCCAGCGTGGTCACGATTGGAATCAGCACGACAACGATGGCGAGCGAAAGCTACGGGTACATGGCTCCGATCAAGGCGGCGCTCGATTCATCGCTGGCCTTCTTAACCAAATCGTTCAGCCGTTTTAGTGAAGTCCGCTTCAATGCGGTTTGTGCTGGTCTATTAAAAACCAGCGCGTCAGCCGGTATTCCCGGCTACGTGGACTCTTATCTGTATGCCGAACGAGTGATCCCGCGTAAGCGAGCAGTTCAGACCGACGAGGTTGCGGCAACCGCCGTGTTTTTGCTCAGCCCCCGATCATCCGGAATAACAGCCCAACAAATCGTTGTCGATGCGGGCATGTCGATCAATTATTTTGACGCCGACATTATCGCCGATGCGATGCGGGGAAAATGAGCCACAATCGATGGGGCGCGAAGCCACCGTGCGACCCACTTAAGGCGCAGAGTTTGATTTTCGACGAGCGGACTCGAAATCGCGGGAATACTTAGGCTATAACCTGCGAGTATTAACAGCGAAGAATGGTTCGCTCTCTCACTATTGGCCGCGATGGATTTACCGCTTTACCTCGCTCTCATTCCCGCGCTCGGCGTAGCGGCCCAGTGGATTGCGTATCGCTGTGGCTTGCCAAGCATTTTATTGCTGCTTGGGTTTGGCATTCTGCTCGGCCGCTTTGTCGGGCCCGATAACCTGATCGAGCAATTATTGCACAGCGAACCTGGGACCGGATCGTTGTTGCTATTGCCAATCGTTTCGCTGTCGGTGGCAGTGATTTTGTTTGAGGGTGGCTTGTCGCTGAAGTTTCGCGAGCTGGGTCAAGCGTGGAACTCGGTTGTTCGACTGTGCACAATCGGAGCCGCGATCACGATGATCGGCACTGCGGTTTCAGCGCATTGGCTGTTAGGTCTCAACGGACGACTCAGTTGGTTATTGGGCGGCATCTTGACCGTCACGGGACCAACCGTAATTGGGCCGCTGCTGCGCCAGATTCGACCATCGCGCCGTGTTGCTGCGGTTTTGAAGTGGGAAGGCATTGTGATCGACCCGATCGGCGCGATTTTGGCTGTGCTGGTTTTCGAGTATTTGATACTGCACACCGAAGCGCTGCAGATCAGCGAAATTTTTGGTTTGATGTTTCGCACGATCGTAATCGGCTCGGTCATCGGCATGATCGCGGCATTGGCCATTGCACATGCGTTGAAAAAGTTTTTGTTGCCGGATCATCTCCAAGGTATCGTTACCCTTGCCGTTGCATTATTAGGCTTTGCCATCTCCAACCATATCGCTGACGAATCAGGCTTGGTTGCTGTGACAGTGATGGGCATGGCGCTCGTCAATCGCCGTGACATTTCGATCGACCATATCATCGAGTTCAAAGAGCACCTGCGGACGCTGTTAATTGGCTGCCTGTTTATCGTGCTCGGCTCCAGACTGGAGCCCGCCAATGTGATCGCGCTCGGTTGGCGCGGTGCGGCGTTTGTGGGACTGATGATCGTCGTGATTCGACCGCTGTCCGTTTTGATCGCGACGGCCGGAACCAAGCTGTCGTATCGCGAACGCGGCTTGATTGCCGCGATGGCACCGCGTGGAATTGTTGCCGCGGCGGTGACCAGCGTGTTTGCACTTCGACTTGAAACCGCCGGCGTTGACGAGTTGACCGCGAGTCAGGCCACCCAGCTCGTTCCGATTACGTTCGCGGTCATTATTGGAACGGTCGGGTTTTACGGGTTTGCGTCGGGTTGGCTTGCACGTTGGCTTGGCTTGTCGCAACCCAACGCACAAGGCTTGTTGATCGTCGGGGCCGAACCATGGGTCCGCCAACTCGCCGAACTAATCAGCCAATTTGAAATCGCGGTCGTAGTGTTGGACACGAATTACAACAAGGTAGCCACGGCCAAGATGGAGGGCCTCAATGCCCACTGCGTCAATATTCTCAGCGACCATGGACTCGATCACCTTGATCTGGCGGGTATTGGACGATTGCTCGCGTTGACGCCGAACGATGTTGTCAACTCGATGGCGACGCAAATGCATCGCGCGCAGTTTGGTAGTGAAAATGTGTATCAGTTAGCGACAAAGAACCTTGGGTCCGGCGGCCAGGAGCGATCGATTGCGACTCACTTGCATGGCCGCATTCTGCTCGACGCCAAAGCCACGCACTCGTTTGTCCGCGAACGGATTGCCGACGGCGCGTTGTTCAAGTCAACGACGCTGTCTGAAACTTTCACGATTGCGCAATTTCGCGACAAGCATGGCCCCGAAGCAATGATCTTGATGTCGATCGATGACTTGGGCTTGGTGCGTATCGCGACCAGCGAGAAGGCACTCGAACCGGTGCGTGGCCAGCGAATTATTTTCTTAACTCGCGTCGTACAGCCAGCCACATCCGTTCCGCCAAGTCCAGCGGCGCGACGGTAAAGTTGTTTGTCAAGTGAGCGGTTCGGCGCTAGCCGCCGATTTCGCGGGGGAGGAGCCGGTGGCTAGCGCCATTCCGCTCACAATTCCAAGACACAACCGCACCGCAGCTATAAAACTTTGCGATGTTTAATTGGCCCGTGGATGGGCTTGCTCATAGATCGCGCGCAGGTTCGCGGCGCTGACGTGCGTATAAATCTGCGTCGTCGCCAAACTCTTATGCCCCAATAATTCTTGGACGCTGCGGATGTCCGCACCGCGATCGAGAAGATGTGTCGCGAAGCTGTGCCGCAGCGTATGCGGGCTGGTGCGTCCATCAAGCTGGGCTTCACCGATGTACTTTTCCAACATGCGGCCAACGCTGCGGGTCGTCAATCGATTGCCAAACCGATTAACAAAAACCGCCGCGCAGCGACCCAGCGATTCTTCCTTCTCGTGTCGCTGGCGAACGGTTTTGTATTCATTGATCGCCTTGATCGCAAACGATCCCAGCGGACTGATTCGTTCTTTGCGACCCTTGCCACGGACCCGCGCAATCTGTTCGCTGAAGTCGAGATCGCCATCACACAGGCCGACCAGTTCACTAACGCGCAGGCCCGCGCTGTACATCGTTTCCAGGATCGCTCGGTCGCGAAGTCCTGCCGGGTCGCGGTGTGAGGGTGCGGCGAGCAAACGGCCGACTTCATCACTGGATAGAACATGCGGTAGCTTGCGTTGGCGGCGCGGATTGCGCAACGGCTTCGCCGGATTGTGCGTCGCCACACCGAGCCGCTGGGCAAAGCGAAAGAAACTGCGCAGCGAAGCGAGCTTGCGCGAAATCGTCGTTCGCGCGTAACCCGCCTCTTGCAGCGCCGCTTGATAGCCGCGAAGAATTTGCGGCGTCAGCTCGCCAGGCAGCGGAACCGAGCCGGTTGTACTTTCCAACCACTGAATCAGTCCAAACAAGTCTTCGCGATACGCCTTGATCGTCAAATCCGATGCGTTCCGTTCGGTAGCCAAGAATCGAAGGAACTGGGGGACGCATTTTCGCATCAGTACTAACGACGATTTTTCAGAGGTGCGGGCTGGGTTTGTTCGGATCGCGGACTGATCGGTGCGTCGTCATCAAGCGGCACCGCGTCGCGAATCTTGCGGCTGAGCATCGCGGCGTCGTACCAGGAAAAATTAAGTTCGGGGTCAGCGGCAAATCGAGCCAATTGACGAAGCGTTTCATCGCGGTTGCCATCGTCGAACAAAAAAATAAATCGGTCTTCGCCTTTGACCAATGCCAAGACGTTGATTTCGGTATCCATGTTCGATCGACCTGTTGATTGCACGACGCTGTTTGCCAAGTCGCCGGAAACTGCCCGGCCTTCCTAGCTTCAGTATCGGCTGATCGGCCAACGAAGAATGAGGTCGCTTTGGTCCGCTCCGCCCCTAGATTCCAACATTTCGGCGATATGCAGGTGACAACAGAATCGAATGAAATCGTTGCTCCGATTGAGGTAACTTTGCCATCCGCCCAAGCGCCGGTCGTCATCATCGCCGATGTAGTTTGACAAGCGATCGGTGAAGTACGCATCGTCGCCACGATAGATTCGCGTGTGCGTCAGAACCGGTTCAATTTGTGCAATCAGAGGCGGCGGCGTCGCGCTCGGCGGATTGGGAATCAGTCCGGCGGGATTGGGCCAAGTCGGCGGCAGCAACTCACGGCCCGGCGTGCCGCTGCCGATCGTACCGTCGCCGACCACCGGTTCCAGCGGCGACATCTCGATGGGAGCTGGCCACTGCGCGGCAACCTGCTGCGCGGCAGCTTGATTGATACCGCTTGCGTCCATCACCGGTTCAAGCGGACTCGGCGTCTGCGTTGCCAACTGTTCTCGCGCCATCTCAAACTCGGCCTCTGCGACGATCCGTTGTGGGATTCGTTTCTCAGCCTTGGTTCCCCAAGGCAACCCGTAGCCTGGCGGAACGGGATGGAAACCTGGATTGGCTGCGTACCAATGAACCGTCATCGCCATGCGCGGCGGATAGTAAGCATCAAAGTCAGTCACTGAACCGACGACGACCGCTTCGACTCCCATGAACTGAGCCAGCCGCTGGAAATCAATACCGCTGCGTGGCTCGCCGTGGGTGCGTGAGAATTGAATCCACAGGTTTCTCGCGACGCCCACCGGTATTACTTCGAAACCTGGGATCGCTTGCAATTCAGCGTAGTAGGCCAGGGCGACTTCTTCGCCGTCAAGCGTTGGTGATTCGCTTTGGTTGAAGAACGGGAGCACCGCAACTTGCTTCAACTGCGGAAACGGATTGTGCAGTTTGTCGGCGTGCCGCACCTCGGGAAACAGGCTGCAACCGCTGAGAAACATCAGCAGCAGCGCGGTGAGCGAAAATAATGATTGGGGATTCATAGCCGAGTCGGTCGGCGCGCATCTTCCCCCGCCCCACGAGTCAGATCGACAAAGATTACCCGGCCGCTTGAATCGATCTCAGAACTTTATCGAAAACTTACCGATACCACGGCGACTGGACGAACACCGGAACCACAATCGTGTAGGGTTGGTAATAGCTGGCGCTGCTGGGGTTGGCCGGCCAGACTGGTCGCAGCGGATCGACGCCCATCCAGGCGTTGGCTTCGATGCGCGCGACACGTTGATCGCGGCGATAAGCAGCACGTTGCTGAATCATCCGCTTCGCCTCGGATTGCGTACTTCGATCCGATGCTGATCGCGATTCGCTTGGGTCATCATTCAAGCGAATCTCGGCCCAACCGAAGTCATCACGTTCGGCTGGATCGGCCGCGCCGCAGCGGGCGGCATAACCAACGAAGCCAACTGTCAACGCGGCAAAAAAAGCAATTCGTTTCATAGCTGCCACCGGAAATCATGGTCCCAAAAACGCAAACTCCGCCAATCGATTGATCGTCAAAAGGCAACCGCAATGCCTAGCGCAGCAACGATTCGATGCGAAAAATTCATCAATCAACTACCGATGTTTGTGAATAATGGTCTGGTAGCGATCGTAACGCCACCCATACCGCCGTCTTGTCGATCGTCGCCCGCTTCGGCCAGTTTGCGGATTGAAAGCGAATCAATTGCCTCTATGATGAGACGGTCCAGAACGTTTACCGTTATCCGAACTCAATTCACAGAGAGACCATGAAAAAGCCAGTATGCCTGTTTGCCGGACTGTTAGTCGCGTTTTCGACCATTGGTTGCGAACCACCCGCAGCAACCGACGTTTCGACCGACGTGATGATGGACTCCACCGATTCGAACATGACCGCGACCGCTGAAACACCCGCAATGGCCGAGACGCCAGCGATGACTGAAGAACCAGCGATGACTGAAAAGGCCGCTGAATAGTTAGCCACGCCATTTCGATGAAACTAAAGGCCGGAACAGGCAAGCTTGTTCCGGCCTTTTTTGTTCGGAATGTTCACAGGGTTGTTTTTTTCGACTACAAGTTAGTGGATCTTGTTAAAGATCCTTAATCGTATCTCACAGGCATATCCATGCAAATGCGACTACTTGTCCTCGCATTGTCACTGACTTGCGGTTCGGTCTACTCCGCCGCACCAACGTCGCCCAATGTGTTGTTTCTGTTTGCCGATGACATGCGCGCCGACACAATCGCCGCACACGGCAACCCGCACATCAAGACGCCAACCCTTGACGAGCTTGCTGCACGTGGATTCAGTTTCCATGGCAACTATGTTTGCGGCGGCAGCAGTGGTGCGGTTTGCGTGGCCAGTCGCGCGATGCTGATGAGCGGCAAGGTCTGGCTGCAGATCGACGACGGAACTCTCAAGGGCGAACAACTGATGCCCGAATATTTCGGCCAGCACGGCTATGAAACTTTTGGCACCGGCAAGTGGCACAACGGCCAACCTTCCTGGCTGCGCGCTTTCCAACATGGCAAAACAATCATGTTCGGCGGTATGTCCGATCATACGAAGGTGCCGATTCGTGATCTCGGTCCCGATGGCAAGCTGACACCTGAACGCACAGGCGAAAAATTTTCCAGCGAGTTGTTCGCTGACTCGGCGATTGAGTTTCTACAAAACCACGATACTGCGAAACCGTTCTTTGCCTACGTCGCATTCACCGCACCGCACGACCCGCGCCAACCACCGCTGCAATTTCGTGAACCGTACTATCGCGACTTGCCGCCGTTGCCGCCAAACTTCGCTCCGCAGTTGCCGTTCGACAACGGCGCGATGGGCGGCGGTCGTGATGAGAATTTGGCCGCTTGGCCGCGGACCGAATCGGTCATCCGCGATCAGCTCGCCGAATACTACGGAATGATTACCCATCTCGATGGCCAGATCGCACGGATTTTGTCCGCGCTTAAACAAACCGGCCAATATGACAACACGATCATCGTTTTCGCCGCCGACAATGGACTGGCGATGGGAAGCCATGGATTGCTCGGCAAACAATCGGTATTTGAGCACAGCATGCGGACACCACTGATAATCAGCGGCCCCGGCATTCCGGCAGGAAAATCGACCAAGGCGTTCACGTATTTGTTTGATCTGTTTCCCACGCTGTGCGATGCGTTGGCGTTGGCGGTTCCTGGCGGACTAGCCGGCGAGAGCTTGCGACCGTTGTGGGAAGGCAAGCGAGATCACATTCGCGATAGTGTCTTCTTGCCCTACATCAAAGTGCAACGCGCGGTGCGTGATGAACGCTGGAAGTTAATCGCGTATCCCAAGATTGGCCATCTGCAATTGTTTGATCTGGAAAGTGATCCGTATGAAATGGATAACCGCATTGATGATCCGGCGGCGGCGGCGGCGCTTGCCAAATTGCAAACGCTGATGGCCGACTGGCAATCACGTTTTAACGACACGGTGGTGGTGCCGTCGAAAAACCAATCACCCGCCGCGATTGACCTGACGGACAAACCACGCCAGCCCGATCAATGGCAACCTGACTGGATCATCAAGAAATACTTTGAGTGATAAGTGAAGCAGCGGCAGCCGATCACTCGACCAGTCCCCAGCGGATCGCTCGGACGGCAGCATCGGTACGATCGTTCGCTTTGGTTTTGCGCAAGATATTCTGGACGTGTTCCTTGACGGTCTCGACGCTGATCGTCAGCGACTTGGCAATTTCACGATTGCTCAGCCCCAGCCCAATATGCCGCAGTACCTGGATCTCGCGTCCGGTCAATGCGTATTCCTTGACCTCGGTTGGCAGATGATTCGTTGCGGCCATGCTGCGGCGCACGCGCTCGAGGATACTATCGGATTGTGCTGGTTCACGCTTGGCGCTGCGGAACAACGACGCCAAGATGTCATCGCGGCTCGAACTCTTGAGCAAGTAATCGCTCGCACCCAACGCAATGGCGCGGGCCACGTACGTCGGGTTGTCGTAACTGCTCAGCAAAACAACGGGTATTTGTGTGTCCAGTTGTTTCAACTGCTCCAACGCCCACAACCCGTCTAGCTCATCCATTCGGATGTCCATCAAGACGACGTGTGGTTTTTCGATGGTTGCCGTTTCGATGGCCTCGCGACCGCTGGCGGCAAGTCCTATGACTTCAACTTCGGGATGCTTGAGAAATATGGCCAAGCCTTCACGCACGACTTGATGATCGTCAACGATCAACAACCGCACCGAACTGGTTTCGTTCAAGGTTACTCATCCTGCAAAACCGTTTGGCTGTAGAAATAAAGCCAAAACAATCAACCCGTGGACCGCCGACTGCGGCAATTCGCAATTCATTTGCGATGACCCACACGATCAGTTTCGTGACTGAATAGATGTCTATTTGGGGGATTGTGCATCAATCGCGACCAGTCCACCAGAGGGATTCATTCCAAAGTTACGAAAATAACGACTCGTGTAGCCCTTTTGGAAAACGGCCATGGCCAATGGTGGTGATTCTGGATTGATTTATACGGATTTGCGAACACGCCGTTTGTGACCTAAATACTCAAGGTCGCGAAGTTTCGCATTCGCCTGTTCTGCCGCATTCTCCCTGAATTGGGTCCCGCACACGCCATGAACTCCGCGACATCGATTCTGCTGGTTGACGACGACCAGCCGCTGGCCGACTCGATGGCCAGTTGGCTGGCCGAGCAATCGCATCGAGTCGATACCGCGTACTCGATCGCGTCGGCGAAACTGCGTATGCAGCAAACGTCTTATGACCTGGTGATCACCGACTTGCGACTGGGCGACGAGGACGGCTTCGATTTGTTGCACCACGTCCGCCAGCATCATCCCCAAACTAGCGTCGTCGTCGTCACCGGCTATGCAACGCCCAATACCGCAATCGAAGCCGTCCGCGCCGGCGCTTTCGACTTATTGACCAAGCCGCTGATCGACGACGAACTTGCCTTGGCGATCGAGCGTGTGACCAGCCAACGTCGGATTGCCGAAGAGAATATGCGGTTGAGAAACCAGCTCGAAGCCCGCTTCGGAATGGAGAACATCATCAGCCATGACTACCGCATGTTGAAGATTTTCGACATGATCGACAGTGTGGCTGACGCTCGCGCCTCGATACTTATTTCTGGCGAGAACGGCACCGGCAAGTCAATGATCGCGCGGGCGATTCACAATCGCAGCAACCGGCGCGGCGGTCCCTTCGTCGAAGTCGCTTGCGGAGCGTTGCCCGACGCGTTATTAGAAAGCGAACTGTTCGGCCACGTAACCGGAGCCTTCACCGGCGCGATCAATGACCGCGCCGGCAAGTTCGAGTTGGCCAATGGCGGCACATTGTTTCTTGACGAAATTGGTACCGCCACGCCGGCGATGCAGGTCAAACTGCTGCGTGTCTTGCAAGAGTTCAAGTTTGAACCGTTGGGCGGAATGCAAACTCGCAGCGTTGATACTCGCGTCATTTTGGCGACCAACGAAAACCTGGCGGCTCAAGTTGCGGCGGGCAATTTCCGTCAGGATCTTTATTACCGCATCAACGTCGTCGGCATTACGCTGCCGTCACTGCGCGAGCGACCTGGCGACATCCCGTTGTTGGTCGATCATTTCTTGCGCGAGATCGTCGCTGCTGGTGGACGCAAGACCCAAGGATTCGATCGCGCGGCGATGGCGAAGTTGCAGAACTATTCTTGGCCGGGAAACATTCGCCAATTGGAAAACGTCGTCGAACGCGCGGTGCTATTGTCGAGCGGGCCGACACTGACCACCGAAGATTTGGCTCCCGAAGTTTGCCAAAACCTTGATCCCATCGGGACGAACCGATCAGTGCAAGCGTCCACTTTTGAATTGGCCGCCGCACCACAATCCAACGACTGTGACGCGGCGCGAAAGCATTTGCGAGACGCGATGGAGGCCCCCGAGCGCCAGATCATTCTGCAGACACTGCGCGATCACCATTGGAACCGCTCGGCAACGGCGGACAAACTCGGCATCAATCGCACCACGCTTTATAAGAAGATGAAGCGGCTGGGACTCGACGATCCGCGGCTGCAATTCGCCAATTGAGTTTGCTGAATTTGCCGGTCGTATCAATCCAATCCGCTGGGCAGCGGGTTCTTTCTTGCGCAGGCCCGCTTCTTGGTTTGTGCCGCCTGGCCAACAGGACTAGCATAAAGGGTCCGTGGTGGAGTCGCTTCGTGCCCAGCAGAACCAATGGATCGCATCGCTCATGTCCGATATTGATCAGCAGCGAGTTGCTGGCGGCGAGCCCGTTTACGATATCGATCAAGTCTGCCAACAGTTCGAGTTGGCGATTGGCGGCGGTCAAGATGTTGACATTGCGAACTACTTAACTGGTTGGGACGAGCCCGAGCGCTCTCGGCTGGCAAGCGAGCTGATTGGTATCGAAATCGCCTCGCAGCGTAAAGCCGGCTTGGCAGTCGAGTTGCAAGACTACCTGGACCGTTTGCCCGACTGCCGCGCCGCGGTACACGAAGCGTTCTCGGCCCAACCCAACGAGCAAACGATTATGTTCGCCGAGGGTGACGATTCGTTGACGACCTCGTCTCACCTGCGGCACCTTCGTTTTTTGGCCGAGGGTGGACTGGGCCAAGTCTTTATCGCCGAAGATGAAACACTGCGGCGCGATGCTGCGGTGAAATTGATTCGCGAAGACATGTCCGGTGACGCCGACAGTCGTGAACAATTCCGAGTCGAAGCCGAAGTGACTGGGCGGCTTGATCACCCCGGCATTCCGATTGTTTATGCGATTGGTGAGACCAGCGGCGGCCGGCTGTTTTATGCAATGCAGTACGTTCGCGGCACGCGGCTGGATAAGTTGATTCGCCAACATCACAAAGTGTTTTCGCACGCGCACGGCAGCCAGTGGTTCGGTTTGCGGCGATTGTCGCTCAGCAGCGTCCGCAAAAGTTCATCAATCGATGCCAACAACGATTCACCGATCGAAATGCCGCGACCCGAACCAGCGAGCTCTTCCAAGGCGGTTGATATTCGCGAGCTGTTGGAAATTTTTATCAGCGTGTGTCATACAGTTGGCTACGCGCATCGTCGTGGCATCTTGCATCGTGATATCAAGCCGAGCAATGTGATTCATGGCAAGTTTGGCGAAACCGTGGTGATCGATTGGGGACTGGCGCTGCCGGTGGCGCGCCAAGGCGTTTTTAAAGACGTCGCCGAACAGACGATTGCACCACGGTCGGGCAAAAGTTCCAAGCTAACCACTGGCTGCATCGGAACTCCGGCGTTCATGAGTCCCGAGCAAGCCACCGGCGATGTGCCGCTGACACCGGCCAGCGACTTGTTCAGCCTTGGTGCGTTGTTGTATTGCATCCTGACCGGAAACGCTCCCTTTCATGGTAAGACGATTCGCGAGGTTCGCCAAAAAGCAATGGAATGCGATTTCGAGCCGCCGAAGTCGGTCGTCGAGAATCTACCGGCCGCACTCCAGGCCATCTGTCTCAAAGCGATGCGTGCTCAGATCAGCGAACGCTACCGAACGACCCATGAGTTGGTTGATGACTTGCGCGCCTATTTGGCGGATCGCCCGGTGTCGGCGCTGACCGAATCATTTCATCGCCAAGTTGCGCGTTGGATGCGGCACAACATCAATTTAGTACTCGGAACAATGCTGGCAATGTTGCTGGTCGCCGGATCGATCGCGATCTATGCGCTGTGGAGCAATCTGCGACTGAACACCGCACAGCAGACCAGCGCGGTCAACGAAGACTGGGCCAAGAAGGAACAATCGCTGCGTGAAAAAAGTTTGATGATGGCGGCAACGTTGGCCGCGAAAACCTTGGCGAACAAAATCGACGTGATCTACCGCACGCTCGAAGGCCACGCCATGTCAGTCGAATTGCAACAGGCGCTGCAGGCATGGAACGAAAAGCCCAACGACGAGTCCGCCAAGGCGATCCAAACTTGGCTCGATTTAACCGTCGACGCCGAACCACCGGCAATGAAGTTTCGGTCCTGGTACGTGCTGGCCGATGACGCCACTTTTTTGGCGCGGACGCCGTTGTATAGCGATGCGGGAGAATTGTCAGCGTCGGTCGGCAAGGTGTTTGCGTTTCGCGATTACTTTCATGGCCTCGGTCAAGACTTGCCGCCGCTGTCGCCGACGCCAAAGCCGACAACGAAACCACACAACTCCGCCGCGATTTTCAGCACGATGGATCAACAGATGACGGTGAACTTCGTGGTGCCGATCAAGCAACCCGACGGGTCGGTGATCGGCACGTTGGATGTTTGTGTCGAGTGCCGCGAGTTTGCCGATCTCGAATTCACTCGTGGCGATGAACTACAACTGCTGTTAGTCGAAGGCCGCGGATACCCAATCGCTAACCTGGAATGGATCAGTCGCGAAAATCAATTTGTCGCGCAAGGTGATTCCCAGTGGTCGGCGGGCCTGGTGTTGCACCATCAAAGCGAACTGTATCAGGCCAAGTTCGCGAGTCCGCCGCGGGTCAGCGAAGCAGTGCTCGCGGCGCTAAAAAAATCTCAGTCAACTCCCGATTTGGCCGTCGCCGGTGGCCGTCGTGAAGCGCAATTGTTTGGCGACAAGGTCTACGTAGACCCGTTGCAGATCGAAGCCGGTAACCGCTGGCTGGCGGCTTCTTGCCCGGTCGAGATCGAAACGCGATCGGATCCGGCCATTCGTGATACAGGCTGGTTTGTGATCGTGCAGCAAGAATCAGTTGGCGATTAGCGATTGCAATCGGTGCGGTTTGTCGCGGGCGCCGCATTCCACGAATTGGCCGATTTCGGGTAAGGTAGGGATCACCGGCAAGTCGCATTTTGAAGGGAGTGTCTTCGATTATGGCGCGGGAAGCAATTTATCAATCATCGGATCCCGAGCCCGAGGGATCGCAATTGCGCGGTTCCGCCGCACCGGGCGACGAACCGCAGGTGTCGCCCGAACAAGACATTCGCCTGCGCCCGCGCCGGATGGCCGAGATGGTTGGCCAACGCGATGTGATCGAGCGGTTGCAAATTGCCATCGACGCGGCACGGCGGCGCGGCGAACCGCTGGGACACATTCTGTTTGATGGTCCGCCCGGACTTGGCAAGACGACGTTTGCGACCGTGATACCGGAAGAAATGGGCACGACAGTCCAGTTCGCCAACGGTGCCGGTTTGCGAGCTCCCAAGGACTTGATTCCTTACCTGACGAATTTGGAACAGGGTTCGGTGTTGTTCATCGACGAGATCCATCGTTTGCCCAAAAGCGTTGAAGAATACCTTTACACGGCGATGGAAGACTTTCGCATCGACATCGTGCTGGGCGAGGGTGTCAGTGCCCGGACGTTGAATCTGGCCTTGCGACCGTTCACGCTGATTGGTGCGACGACCCGCGCGGGGATGCTGAGCGGTCCGCTGCGCGATCGGTTCCAAATTCGTGAACACCTTGGTTGGTACACACGCGACGAGCTATGTGAAATTGTCCAACGAAATTCGATCAAGTTGCAGGTTGTGATCGATGGTGAGTCAGCGATCGAGATTGCGACGCGAAGCCGCAGCACACCGCGATTGGCCAACAATCGATTGCTCTGGGTGCGTGACTACGCCCAGAGTCGCGCCGGCGGGAAAGTCGACAAACAAATTGCGATCGCGGCATTGAACATGATCGGCATCGATCTGCTGGGATTGGACAAACAAGATCGTGGCTACCTGGATACGTTGATGCGAGTCTTCGCCGGCGGACCCGCAGGGCTCGAGGCAATCGCCCATACGATGAACGTCAGCAGTGATACGCTCGAAGACGAAGTCGAACCGTTCTTGCTGCGCAGCGAGTTGATTGTGCGAACGCGTCGCGGACGAATCGCCACGGCCAAGGCATACCAGCATCTGGGCCGTGCAATCCCGGCGTGAGCGGTTGGCCTAAACCAAGTGTTCCAGCGCCGGTCGTCGGGTGAAGCGGACTTCGCCGTCGACAATCGTGTAGATCACACGGCCGAAAACTTCGTCGCCGTCGTGGGGACTGCTGGTGCATTGGCTGTAAAACCGTGAAGCATCAATTACCCAGCGGTCATTGGGGTCAAACACGATCACGTCCGCCGGTGCGCCGGGTTTCAACGTGCCAGCTTCAATGCCCGCGATCGCGGCAGGCTTGGTGGCCAATCGATTGATCGCCGTTGACCAATCCATCAACCCCGCACGAACCATTCGCGTGGCAACAACTGCGAGTGTCGTTTCGAGTGTCGATGCGCCAAACGGTGCTTCGTCAAAATCATCCATCTTCTTTTCGCGCGACCGCGGCATGTGGCCCGACTGAATCGCGTCAATCGTTCCGTCGGCGACCGCGTTCATCAGCGCTTCGATATGTCGGGCACTTCGCAGCGGCGGATGCAGTTTGAATCGCGTATCGAAACTGCGCAGCATCTCGTCGCTGTGCCAAAGGTTATGCGGACATACCGACGCCGTCACCTGGATTCCGCGCTGTTTGACGCGGCGCAGCAAATCGACGCTGCCCATCGTGCTGACCGGTCCCACGTGCAACCGACCAACCGTCGCTTCGGCCAAGCGAACGTCACGCGCCACCGCCAAATCCTCAGCTTCGGTCGGCAATCCTTTGAGACCCAGGACCAGCGCTACTTGACCATCGTGAACAACACCCTGTTCCACCAAATCGGGATCAACCGGACGATCGAAGATTGGCAGATTGAACATGCGACAATAGTCCAGCGCCCGCTTCAGCAGCGCGCTATTGTGAATCGGTCGCGGGGAATCGCTGAACCCAATTGCACCGGCTTCGGCGAGCAAACCAAGCTCGGCCATTTGTTCGCCATCGCGTCCGCGACTGGCACACGCAATCACATGCACGCGAGGACCGTTGCACGCCGCCGCAATGCGCCGCACCAATTCAACACCGGCGGGCGTGTCAATCGGCGGATCGGTGTTGGCCGAACAAAGGACCGACGTGTACCCACCGGCAACCGCCGCCGCACCGCCGGATTCGATCGTTTCGTCTTCTTCGCGTCCGGGTTCGCGAAACTCAGGCCCCAGATCAACCAGGCCCGGCGCGACGATGCAACCGGTGGCGTCGATGCGGTGAAAGTAGCTTGGCAAGTCGTCGTCGCTGGGATCAATCGCCAGCACACGGCCGCGCGCCAACAACAACCTGGCCGATTGATTCATACCCTGCGACGGGTCAACCACTTGGCCGTTTTCAATCAATATCGCTTGTCGCTCGATCATCGCTTCGCCTCGCTGGCCCCGGCCAACAACCACAACGCAGCCATCCGCACAGCGATGCCATTGGTGACTTGTTCGAGAATCACGGAATGCGGCCCATCGGCAACTTCGGGAGTAATCTCAACGCCGCGGTTGATCGGTCCGGGAGCCATAATCAGAATGTCGGACTTACAGCGACGCATTCGTTTGCCATTCATGGCGTAACGGTTGGCGTATTCATGCACGCTGGGAAACGGTCGCGACTTTTGCCGTTCGAATTGAATGCGCAGAAGGTTGAGCACGTCGCAGCGCGGCAATATCTCGTCAAGACTGTGTGCGACCTCAAAACCAAGCTCGGTCCAACGCGGGCTGACCAAAGTTGCCGGACCACAAACGATCACATGCGCGCCAAGTTTGCGAAGTCCCCACATGTTGCTGCGCGCCGTGCGGCTGTGGGCAATGTCGCCGACCAGCGCAACCGTCAAATTGTCCAACCGGCCACGATGTTGGCGAATCGTCAACATATCGAGCAGGCCCTGGGTGGGATGCTCGTGAGGTCCATCGCCTGCGTTTATCACCGAGCAATCCAGTTCTCGCGACAGCAAGTGCGGCGTTCCCGGTGTGCCATGCCGTGTCACGACCCAATCGACGCCCATCGCTTGGATCGTCTTGGCCGTATCGATGAACGTTTCGCCTTTGGAAACGCTGCTGCCGCTGCTGGAAAACTCGACCGTGTCGGCTCCGAGTCGTTTGGCGGCGAGCGAAAAACTGTTGCGAGTACGCGTGCTGTTTTCAAAAAACAAATTCGCCAGCGTCTTGCCCGCGAGCAACGAAATTTTGCTGCGACACCCCTCCGTCATCGCCTTCAAACGATCGGCGGAATCAAGCACCGCGATTATCTCAGCTGCCGATAAACTCTCCAGGTCCAACAAATGCTTGCGGGTCCAGCAAGCTGGAAAGGCGAGCGGTGCGGTGGCAATGGTTGGTGGAGGTTCCAAGGCCCGATGGGATTAGAGGAGTGCGTGTACTTCAGCAATTGTATTGTAGAGCAACATTAAATTTTTAGCAGGCCATAAATTGTAGAACGGTTGGGGACAACCGTTCTTCAATCGCCTTTAACATCGACGAAACGCCGCAACTGCTATCCAAAACCAAGCAATCACCCAAGCGACACCGCCCAACGGAGTGATTGCACCAAGCCAAGGCGTGTTCGTGGCGACAAGCAGGTACAGACTGCCGCTGAACAAAACCATTCCAATGACAATCAGCCAAGCGACTGTCCGGAGGCTACGTGGGCTGATGACTTTTGTGCCGCTGTCGCCAAACGCACCCAGTGCGAGCAGCGCCACGGCGTGAATCAAATGATACCTAGCCCCGACGTCGAACTGTCCGGCGCGTTTCGCGATCAGCGCCACGTCGAGCCCTTTCTTGGCGAGAAAATCCTCCAAACCGTGCGCACCAAACGCACCGATCAATACGCCCAACGCACCGGCGATCCCGGCGGCGATGGCGATCCTGCGTGATAGAACCTGGGATTCGCTCACTCTGGACTTAAGTATCAAGCATCGACTTCACGGCACCGATCAGCCGGTCCATCGCAAACGGCTTGCGAATGTAATCGCTGACGCCTAACAACTCGGCGTAGGCTTTGTGGCGACTGCCTTCGTTGCCTGTGATCATGATGACCGGCAACGGCGTATCGCGCAACCGCCGCAACTTTTCCAGCACCAGAAATCCGCTGCGCTTGGGCATCATCATGTCCAAGATCATCAAATCAGGATTCTCGCGTTCCGCCAAGGCCAACCCCTGGTTGCCGTCCCGCGCGATCACGACGACGAACCCCGCGCCCTCGAGCGCGTATCGAATCGAGTCGATGATTTCATAGTCATCATCGACCACCAAAATCTTTTTCTTGTCCGCCAGGTCATCCGTGGCGATGGATTCCGATTCGTTCATGCTCGGCGGGGGTCGGGGGCAAGAGGATTGAGGCGGGAAACTTTCGCGTAGGCGATTACTTTAAGCCATCAAGCATCGCGACGACCTTGCTGCGGTTGGCTTTGACCACATCCATCGGGCCAGTGACTTTGATGAAGTACTTCTTGCCTGCGGGATGTTCAAGAATCACGCCCGTCATCGCGTAACCTTCGCGCTGGATCATTTTGCCACCCGCAAACGGTCCGCCACCCATGCGTTCGGAAAATGAACCGGACAAGTCAGCGATATGGACGGTCCAATTGCCAATCTTCAATTCTTCGGTTTTTTGATCCGCTGCGTTGCCGCCTGCGAATTGGCCCTTCCAGCGATCGATGTTTGCCTTCACATCACCACCAGCGGCCATCATCGTGATCCGTGCCTGCGGTGCATCTTCGGCCTCGCCCGTCTTGGCAAGAAACTCGTGCTCGATGATCGATGACTGGGGTGCGGTTGTTTCCCAACCGTCAGGGATCGTCAAATCAGCGTCACCGAAAACCGAAATCGTTTTCTCCGCGACGGCATCCTCGGCGGCGGTGACGACACCGACGGCGAGCCACAGCGAAGCAATTGAAAGCAACCCGGAAGCAATTTGCATTTTCATATTCGTACCTATCAATGAACGGGAGCGTCGGCGAAGAACATTTTGAATCGTTACACTGTATCCGCCAACGTGACTGCGGCCAACGTGACTGCGGGTCAGCGCTGTCATAATTGTGGATGATTTGAAGCGAAAGTTGAAGAAGGCGATTTGTCATGGCGATTCCCCCCTGGGCGATGGAAGCACTGCGTCGCGGTGTTGGCGGCGTGCTGGACAAAGTGCCACCGGACACGATCGATCAACTGAAGAAACGCGCCGGAGACCTAATCTCCGAGCTGCCGCAGACCGCAGCCCGCAGCGTCGATGCGGTGATGCGCGGTGCCCAGGCGGGCAAGCAAAGTGTCCAGCGCTGGACGCGGCGGCACGTGTCGCTGGTAACTCCGGTGGTCAACGCTTCGGGATGTTTGTCGCCAGCGTCGATAACCGGCGTGCCGCTCGGTAACGAAGCCATCGAGGTCATGACCGAAGCGGCGTTGGCCGGATATTCGACGGGACCGGTCGCATCGCAGCGACTGGCTCGGCGGTTGGCCAAATGCAGCGGCTCAGCGGAACATTCAATTCTGATTGCGTCCAGCGTCGATGCGGCGTGTTTGGCAGTGGCCGCATCGCTGGGCCAAACGCCGACATACTTTCATCGCTCACAATCGCAACGTCTGCCCGGCGGCACGCCCATTCCCAATGCGTTCGCCACCGCCGCATCAACGATCCGCGAAGTTGGCTCGGCCGATCGAGTGGACGCAGCCGATGGCCAATCGATCGAGACGCGCGCGGTCGTTGTGGCGGTAGACAATGGTGATGCGGCCGGTCCATGGTTCAAACCGATGGCGACCAGCGTCGACCAAGCGTGGACGCGCGTCGTTTTCCTGCCGGCGGCTGGCTGGATCGAACCGTCGGCGGACTCAACTTCGTCGCCGATTGAACCCAAGCTGCCGGCGGTGCTGGCCACGTTGGCGACAAATATCGATTTAGTCATCACACCAGGTGACGGCGTCTTGGGCGGTCCGCGTTGTGGTTTGATTATTGGCGACAATCGATTGATCGCCGCGATTGCTCGGACGGCCGTTTGGCCCAGCACCAAGGCGACCGTCGGTCACGAAGCCGCGATGGTGGTGACGCTTGAATCTTGGACGGCCGGCGAGCTTGGCGAGATTCCGGTGCAGGCGATGTTGCAGACCGGTGAAGACAATTTACGCAGTCGCGCCGAACGTTTGGCAACCCGCATCTCTGCGGAGCCAAAAATTCGCAGTTGCCAAATTACCGCTGAGCCGGCCTCGTTGACTCCTTCGAGCAAATGGTCGCTGCCCTCGCGTCAATTGCGATTGGTGCATCGCGATCTCGAAGCCGCCCAGTGGGCGGAACAGTTGTCAGGCGAAGTCCCGGCGATCTTGGTCGGCGTACAAGACGATGCGATTATCATCGATCTGCGTTGGATTCAACCCAGCGACGACATCGGCCTAATCGGAACCCTCGTCGGAGCACCGCTGGACGAATAGAAAAAACATACTCACCTGGCAGATCCTAAGGAGTTGACTGACATGCCGATGCACGATTGGACACGCGTACGGTCAGGCGTATTTCACAATTTTCACTATCGCTGGGTGGCAGCGATAATGGACCGGCTTAACTCTGGTTTATTGCCGCGTGGCTTCGTCGCGATGGCGGAACAGGTCGTCGGCGGACCGGAACCAGACGTCGTCGCCTTGCAATTCGATGATTTCGCTCCGCTTAGTGCAGGCGAGCTTGCTGGCGAAGGCGGTGTGGCCTTGGCACCGCTTGTATTGGCATCGACACAACCGCAAACATCATTCGTGATCGCGGCTGAGTCCGAGCGGTATGCACAAAAGACAAATCGCGTTGTCATTCGGCATCATCTTGGTCGCGTGGTGGCGGTCATTGAGATCGTGTCACCGGGCAATAAAGACTCGCAGCACGCGCTGCGGTCGTTCGTC
>JBGSVE010000063.1:0-129853 GCA_041753075.1 Pirellulaceae bacterium | reverse complement strand
CGCCGGCAATGGTCCGATCTCGATCGCCGTCGACGACTTCAATGGTGATGGCCAAGCCGACTTCGCCGTCGCGGCAATCCGCTCGGCCAACGTCGTTGCCAGGTTCAGCGGCGAGACCAGCGAGCGCGTCCTGGCGACGGTTCGCAATGCCCGCACGGTCATCAGCGCCGACCTCAACGGTGACGGGTTCCCCGACCTGCTGGCCGCCGGCTTCGGCTTTGAAGTTGATGATACGTCGGAGATTGTGATTTTACTTGGCGATGGTGCCGGCAACTTCACGACGACTCGCCAAACGATCGACCCGCGCGGCGCCATTGACGTCGGCGTTGGCAACTTCGACAGCGACGACGCCGATGAAGTCGTGATTGCCGCTTACAACGGCACGGTCCAAATTTTTGATGTCGTTGGCGGCAGGTTGGCGTTGATCAATGAGCTCGTCATTACCGATCCAAGCACCGGAGAACGAACGATCGGCACCGAAGCGATCGCCGTTCGTGACCTCAACCAAGACGGCCTGGCCGATTTGGTGATCGCCAATAGCCGCGCCGAGGCGATTGAATTGTTTATCAATTCGCCATCCGGCCTGCAACGCAACCGCACCATCACCGGCGTGCCATCACCATCGGACGTGGTGATCGAGCGACTTGATGGCGACCAATTCTTGGATGTCGCCGTCACAAGTTTGTACGGCCAAACATCTCCCAATTTCCGCTTGCCCAGTATCGTGAGCGTGTTGGGCTTGACCGTTTCGGAGCGTGAAGTCCTGTTGACCATGGACCCCGCCGAGCCACTGGATTTTGGTTTCCGGCCGTTGACTTCGATTCCACGCGCGTTGCCGGCCGAAGGCGAACGTAACTATGACGTCGATCGCAACGGCGTGATTACGCTGCGCGATGCCTTGTTGGTGATCAATTCGATCGATCGCCTGCGCAGTGGCGAGGGCGAAGCGACGACCACCGCAAATCGCTATCGTCCTGATGTCAACGACGATGGCCGCGTCACTCCACGCGATGCGTTGCACATCATCAACCGGATCGCACGACAACGACGTGCCCAAAGTCGCGCCGAGGGCGAGTCGTTGTTGGCCGTGGACGCCAGCGAGCTGCGCGTCAAGGCAATCGATGAAGTGATGGCCGCCAACTTCGGCAACGCAGCGGAAATTTTTTAGCCATGGCAGAATCGACAGTAATTTTTCGGTTCGATCCTGCGGAACACTACACACCGATCACGATTAATAGATCGCCGGCTTCCACTTGGACGCCTGTTGTGATGCCGACTTGCTCGATCGTGCCGGCGACCGGCGCGTTGATTGTGGTTTCCATTTTCATCGCTTCAAGCACCACCAGCTTCTGGCCCGATTTCACCTTATCACCAACCTTGACCGCGACGTTGATTACCATGCCCGGCATGTTGGCACCGACTTGACCCGGTTGATCCGCGTCGGCTTTGACTCGCCGCGCCGTCTCGGGCTCGAGCGATCGATCGACGATTGTGATTTCACGCGGTTGGCCGTTGAGTTCAAAGAACACGGTGCGCGTGCCATCGGGATGCTCGGTGCCGGTCGCAAGATACTTGATGATCAGCCGCTTGCCCGGTTCGATATCGACCGCAATCTCTTCGCCCGGTGATTGTCCGTACAAGAAACTCGGCGTCGGCAAACGGCTGACTTCGCCGTATCGTTGGCAATGCTCGGCAAAGTCCGTGAAGACTTTTGGATAAAGCAAATACGAAACGGTCTCGGCATCATTGGCGGTCGCATCCAGGTGGTGCGAGGCTTTGACTCGGGCGGCGTCGATATCCGCCGGTGGCATCGATTCACCGGGGCGACCAACAACCGCAGTTTCGTTCTCCAGCACAACCTCCATCACGCGTGGGGGAAAACCGCCCGGCGGTTGGCCCATGCGACCGGCGATCAAATCAATCACCGACGCAGGGAACGCCATTTGTTTTTCTCCCGCCAAGACATCTTCGGCGCTGATGTCGCCCGCAACCATGAACAACGCCATGTCGCCAACGGCCTTGCTGGTCGGCGTCACCTTGACGATGTCACCAAACAATTGATTGACGGCAGCGTACGTCTTGCAAATTTGCGACCAACGATCGGCCAGACCAAGAGCCCGCGCTTGGTGATACAGATTGGTGTATTGGCCACCGGGCATTTCATGTTCGTACAAGTCACCCGTCGCGGGCAACGTTTCGCTTTCAAACGGCAGGTAAAATTGTCGGGCCGCCAACCAATAGTTCGCCAGCGCAGTCAGCGCATCGGTATTAAGCTCGGATTGTCGCGGCGTGAATCGCAACGCCTCGACCAACGTATTCAGGTTGACCTGCGACGTACCGCCGGAAAGCGGCGCGAGCGCGGCGTCGGCGATTTGCAAACCTTCGGCGGCGGCGGCCAAGATCGAGGCGGCTTGCGTTCCAGCGGTATCGTGAGTGTGAAAGTGAATCGGAATTCCGATCTCTTGGCGCAGCGCACGAACCAAAATCCGCGCGGCCTCGGGTTTGCAAAGTCCCGCCATGTCCTTGATTGCTAACAGATGTGAACCCATTTTTTCGAGTTCTTTGGCCAGCGACACGTAGTAACGCAAGTCGTATTTAGTGCGATGCGGATTTTGCAGATCGCCGGTGTAGCAAATCGCCGCTTCGCAAATTCCCCCCGACCCAATTACCGCATCCATCGCCACGCGCATGTTCGGCACCCAGTTCAGCGCGTCAAACACGCGAAAGACATCCATGCCGGCGGCAGCGGCTTCGCGGACGAATAGCTTGACGATGTTGTCGGGATAATTCGTGTACCCAACCGCGTTGCTGGCCCTTAGCAACATTTGAAACAAGATGTTCGGCACCGCGTCGCGCAAATCGGCCAAGCGTTGCCAGGGACACTCTTTCAGGAATCGCATCGACGTATCGAACGTCGCCCCGCCCCACATTTCCAGCGAAAACAACTCCGGTGCAAGGGCGGCATAAGCCGGCGCGATCCGCAACATGTCATCGGTGCGAACTCGCGTTGCAAGTAATGACTGGTGCGCGTCGCGCATCGTCGTGTCGGTAATCAGCAAGCCTTTTTGGCCATTGATCCACTTGACCAAGCCGCTGACTCCTTGGCTGCGGAAAACGTCACGACTGCCGGGGGTGAGCGGTTGGGTATGGTCGAAATCGGGAACCGGCGCGGGTTCACGGCGCTTTGCCACGGGCATTCCGCTGACCAAGTCGTTGCCGTTGACGATCACTTCGGCAAGGTAAGTCAGCATCTTTGTGGCGCGGTCGCGACGACGTGGCAATTGAACCAGCTCGGGCGTTTGGTCAATCATTCGCGTCGTTGATTCGCCGGCCAAGAATGTACCGTGATTAACCATCCGCACCAAAAATGGAATGTTCGTCTTCACGCCGCGAATGCGAAACTCGCGCAAACAACGATCCATCCGCTTGGCCGCTTCCTGCAGCGTGCGACCGCGGGCGGTGACTTTGACCAACATCGAGTCATAAAACGGATTGACGACGGCACCAGAAAAAGCGCTGCCGGCGTCGAGCCGAATGCCCAGTCCGGCTGCCGAGCGGTAGTGGCTGATGCGGCCATAGTCGGGCCGGAATCCGTTTTCGGGATCTTCGGTCGTGACGCGGCACTGGATCGCAAACCCGCTGGTGCGGATGTCGTCTTGCGTTGGCAATCCGATGGTTTCATCATCGAGCGAGTGTCCCATCGCGACCAGAATTTGTGACCGCACAAGGTCGATGTTGGTGACTTCTTCGGTCACCGTGTGCTCGACCTGTATCCGCGGATTGACCTCGATGAAATAAAATTGCTGGGCATCAACGTCGTACAAAAACTCGACGGTGCCGGCGTTGTCGTAACCGACCTGCTTGCCAATTTGAATCGCTGCGGCGCACAGTTCCGCGCGAATGGAGGGTGCGAGATTTGGTGCCGGAGCGATCTCGACAACTTTTTGGTGACGACGTTGGACGCTGCAATCGCGTTCGTAAAGATGCACGAGCTTGCCATGCGAATCGCCCAGCAGTTGGACTTCGATGTGCCGCGCACGCTGGACAAACTTTTCGACAAACACTTCGTCGCTGCCGAATGCGGTGAGCGCCTCGCGCTGCGCCGCTTCGAGCGCCGCCGGTAACTCGTCGGCTGCGTTGACGATTCTCATGCCGCGACCGCCGCCGCCTTTGGAAGCCTTAAGAATGATCGGAAAGCCAAGCGAGCGGGCGGTTTGCATTGCCTCGTCGACGCCCGAGACCGCAGCGGTCGTACCGCCCAGCACCGGAACGCCCGCCGCTTCGGCCAACTCGCGGGCTTGCACCTTGTCGCCCAACGATCGCAGCGCCTTGACACTCGGCCCAACAAAAGCGATTCCGGCACCGCGCAGCGCCGCAGCAAACTCAGGATTCTCGGACAAGAATCCATAACCCGGATGCACTGCGTCGACCTCGTATTGCTTACACAGCGCCACAATGCCGGGAATATCCAAGTAGCTACGGATTGGCTCGCCCGGTTTGCCGATTTGATATGCCTCGTCGGCCTTGAACCGATGTAACGCATAGCGATCTTCGTGCGAATAGATCGCCACCGTGCGAATGCCCAACTCGGTGGCACTGCGAAACACACGCGTGGCAATCTCGCTACGGTTGGCGGCGAGCAATTTCTTGAAGGGACGAATGGTCATGGATGGCTTCAGCGGCGTGGGGATTAGAATTCCAACCAACGCAGCATGAAACATGTCGAGGCGAAAGACAATTCCCCGACGACTACTTCACCAGCAACAACAATTGCGATGGAAAGTCATCGGCGGCGGCCGTCGATTCCGCTTCGCCACCGGCCGGCGGCGCGGAAGTCGCTGACACCAGACCACTTTCCACGGATTCTTGATCCAGGGGAATAAAGTTGTCGTTGTCGACAAACAAGGATCGGCCATCGGCAAAGACAAGATCACGCGCGGTGCCAAAAGGCACCTCTTGGCGAACCTTCGTGGGATCGATTTCGCGAAGCTCGCTGGCGGCGACCAATAGCGGCGGCTGGGTCACGAGGCTGAGCCCGACAGAAACAAAATCATCGGGCTTGGACATCATGTGAATCATCAAGCGATCAAGACGCTTGGCCGAGGCTTCGATGAATAGCAAACGTGTCGCTGAGTCGGCGGGGCCAGTCGCAGCTTCGACGGCGACGGCGGCACGCAACTCGCTGGCAACGCTTGCGCTAACGACGCTTTCCTTGCCAAGCCGAATGTCGGCAACGCGAAGCGCTTCCTGCAACGCGCCAAGTTCGCGACCACTTTGCGACAACTCAACGGCGAGCACAAGCAATACACTCAACGGTTGGCGATCCGAGGCGTCGACCGGCGGAATGATATCCGTCGCGGCGATCATCGGCTCTGCGGGCTTGATCGGAGCGTCGGCTGGCGATGGTTTAATGCCCATAACAGTCGGCTTGTCAGTAACCGATGCCGATTCAGCCAAGGATTCGGGCGATGGCAAATCAATAATATCTAAGGGTTGCACCGGAGCGGCATCGGCCACACGCTCAAGCGGAATCGCGGACTCATGTGGCGCGTTCTCGTTGCCGTCAACGATTGCGAACGAGTCGGCAATGCCCAGCGGTCGGGCCGGTTCACGGTTCCACAACGAAGCGATCGCCATGACGGATGCGGCCAGCGCGACGGCAGCCGCAATCCAACCGGAACGTCGCCGACGAGTGGTCGATGCGATTGGCGATACAGGATTTTGAACTGCCTGTGCATTTTCAAACGCAGCGGCGACGATGCGGTTGGTGCTGGCGAGGCTCATTCGCTGAGCCCGTGCCGGAGCTAGTCCGGCGACGAGTTCACGCTGGATTTGTTGCCACTGGCGGAATTCTTCGGCGAACGAAAGATCGGTAGTGACAAGCCGATCG
Source organism: Pirellulaceae bacterium (assembly GCA_041753075.1). GTDB lineage: Bacteria > Planctomycetota > Planctomycetia > Pirellulales > Pirellulaceae > UBA6163. The sequence continues at coordinate 123,963 of JBGSVE010000063.1, read as the reverse complement.
AATTCGGTTTGTTCGGGTCCGCTCAGCGTGCCATCCAAGGCACCGCTTAGCAGCATTTCACGATCAATGTTTGGTAGAGACATAGTGACTCAATTGAACCAAAGGGACAACATATCATCCGTGTCGAATGCGGGTTTTAACCGATTGGCGAGGTCAAAGTGAAAGTTCGCCGACCGGCTGCGTAAATTTTTCCATCTGTTTGGTATGTTGTTGGGATACTCGCAAGTCGGAAAAAGTTCCGCATGGGCCGTTGTTTTTCACAAACTGACGCATTTTGTCGCAGGCTGTACCCAGAAAAATTGCGTAATGGCGAGATTTTTTCGCCATTTTGGCAGCCGCCGCCTTGTTCAACTTTCGCAGTTTTTAAACATAAGAATCGCCTGCGATTCGCAGATTAGAACTAAACGGTACGACGGCGGAGCGTCGTCGAACACTTTCCGAACGAACGCGATTAGGCTGCGATGGGGCGGCGTGCGTCGTTGGTTGACTGGTCGCGGTATAGGTCTTCGCGGGTCATTGGCAAGCACGAAATCTCGCGCTTGGCCTGCTTTTCCATTAATACTTGGTACAGCCGTGCGCCTCCATTCAGAAAGGCGAGTGAGCAACCGGTCAGATAGAGCAACCAAACGCGATACTTCTCTTCACCAACAAAAGCGATCGCTTCTTCGCGACGTTCGTAGAGTCGCTGTGACCAAAGCTTGCAGGTCTGCATATAATGGTTTCGCCAACCTTCGACATCGGAAACTTCAAACCCACTGGACTCCATCGATTGCAACATGTGGCCCAAATGATCGAGCTCGCCGCCGGGGAAGATGTACTTGTTCAGGATGCGCCGCTCCGCGTTCTGATGCCGGAACTTTCTCATCGTTGACTTGCCGGGCCGCGTAATGCCTTGCAACAGAAACAGTCCGTGCTTGGGCAGGAATGAATGCACCTTCTTCATGTATCCCGCAAGGTTGTCGATGCCAACATGCTCATACATGCCGATCGATGCGACTTTATCGAATCGTCCCGAGAAATTTTGGTAGTCGCAGATTTCGACGGTGACGCGATCTTCGAGTCCCAGTTTGCGGATCTTCTCTTGGGTGTAAGTGACTTGGTTTTCCGCCAAGGTGATTCCGTGTGCGGTGACACCGTAATGCTGGGCGGCGTGGCAAAGTAGACTACCCCAGCCGAAGCCGATGTCCAACAATCGTTCGCCCGGTTGCAAGCGAAGTTTGCGGCAGATCATGTCCAGCTTGTCATGCTGGGCTTGTTCCAACGAATTGTTCCAGTCGGTGAAGTAGGCACAGGTGTAAACCATTTCTTTGTCGAGAAACAGTTCGTAGAACTCGTTGCTGACGTCATAGTGAAATTGAATGAAGTCGCTGTTCTCGCCTTGCTTGCGACTGCGACCGCTGACGTCGCCTTGATACTCGTGATCGACGACCGACGAACTTGCGGGCTCGAACAAGAATGGCAACAGCGACTTGAAGAGCACCGTTCTGCTGATCGCCTTGGCTCGCTTGCGAGAATCGCCGACGTGCATTTTTTGCAAAAACGAATGCAAGTCGGTGCCATGAAAATCGACATGACCGCGTGCATAATGCCGCAGCAAGTTGCCGGCGGTGGGGCGACGTAGCAGGGATCCAATCACACCGGGTCCGCTGATCGACACAAACAAATTCGCGTCAACTTCGGTGCCCAACGGAATCATTGTGCCGTCCCAAAGCCGCACCGAGACGGGGCTGTTGAGTTGTTGGCCTAGTGCAGTGAGTAACGTTTTCGCGGCATCAAGTTGACGGCGATGCCTGCTCTGTTGTCCAAACATATCATTACCGCCGCGAGGGATGTGTTGATCGACCTAACGTTAACGAGTCGGATATATCTGGGAATCGCGTTGGTGGTCAATATCCAAAAGTTGATCGTTACGATTCGGTATTGCGGCGTTTGTTGGCTGGTGCGTAAGACACTTATGGAAATTTGCGCGCTGGAGAGATACGAATGATGGTTTTCAATGCTTGCTGGAAAGTGGTCCGCGTCTTTGCCTTAATCGCTTGTTGGAATTCATTCAGCGGTATGGCCTCGGTTGTTTGGTCGCAATCAACCACGATGCAGTCCGCAACCGCGGCACCCAACGCCGCGCAATCGCGCATGCGACCGCTTGGTGCGGCGTCAGCGGTTGATCGATACCGCGCTCCGGCTTCACCGGTTCGCCAAGTCGCGATGATGCAACAAAGCGGCGATGGCAGTTTCGTCGCACCGCCAAGCTTGCCGCCGTCGAGTTTTGTGATTCCACCGAGCGGCTCAACGATTGCGCCACCGCCATCGTCGAATTTTACGGTGCCGCCGAATTCCGGGTTCGCGCCGCCGCCGTCCAACTCGCTGCCTGCACCCTTTCAATCCGCACCCGTGACGCCGGTTGCACCGCCACGTCAACCACCGACTCCTCCGGCGGCGGTGATTCCGCGCCAACCAGCGCTGCCACCGCAAACAAGTTTGCCGACGAATCCGAATGTGTTTGCGCCTGGCCCAACCAGCACGGTGCCGCAAACTAGGACGGTGGTCCCGACCAACCCAGGCTTGCCGGCGCGGCCCAATGATTACCAATCAATTGCGCCGCCGCAATTGAACAACGCGTTTGCGACGATTGATAATTGTCGCAACATCAGCGGACCATCGACCTACCGCGCCGGCTCATTCGGCTGCGGTGCACCGGCGACGTATGCGGGGCCCATTTACGCACCAGCAGCTTACAATCCGCCGCCGTCACAGTTTGCACCGGGCGTTGCGTTGCCCCCGGGCGTTGGGTTTCCGACAAACCTCAGTGGTTCGTTGCCGGCGGTGATCCCAGGAAACCCTGGTTTTCGGCCGCTCATTTCCTTTGGCCAAGAAAATAATCCGGTGCAGGTCGGTCAAGGCATCTTTGGCCAACCGGTCGCCTACGTTCCCGGCCAATCGTTACGCAACGCGCTGCGCTACATTGCGTTCTAGGAAGTTTGCAATTGTGACAAGACGCGGCGGACGATCGAATCGATCGCCGTCATCACCTCGTGGTTTACGCCTGACTCAGGCGTGACCGACGCGACCAAACCGTCGATGCGCCCTTGCATAGCTTGAAGCTGTTGCCGCTGGTCTGGTGAAGCGGGCAAACGACCTTGGCCGAGGTCCCAGCCGCGTGATCTTGCACCGGCACGAAACCCGTCGGGAAACTCGCCGAGCGAAATCATGGCGTCGAACAACGGCACCAATTGATACTGCAACCGAATCGCTTCCTCGATTTGGCCGGCCACCACACAGCGATGCAGCGCGCGAGTCAACTCGGGGACCACGCCGCTGGTCGCATTGGTGCCGCCGTCGGCCCCGGCGATCAGCATCGGTGCCAACGCCGCGTCCCAGCCGGTCAAGAAGGTGAAGTCATTCCGCTGTGGCCGAATCGCGGCAATCATTCGCATCATGTTGGGCAAATCGCCGCTGCTGTCCTTGATGCCAATGACGCGTGGACAATCGTGCGCCAACCGAACTGCCGTCTCGACAGTGATCGGCGAAGCGAACATGGGAATGTTGTAGATGGTCACATCAACGCGAACGGCACCAGCGATCTCGCGAAAGTATGCGTAGACGGCGTCGTTGCTGAGGCGATAGTAAAACGGGGCGACGATGGCGACGGCGCGAACGCCCATGTCGCCGTAGGCATTGCACGCCGCAATCGTTTCTTTGGCATTGGCTTCGGCTGCACCCGCCAAGACGGGAATGCGACCGCGCGTTTGGTCAACGACGATGGCCACGATGCGGCGACGTTCTTCGGCCGTGAAGCGAACGAATTCGCCAGTGCTGCCGTTGGGGTAGAGGCCGTCAACGCCGCGGTCGATCAACCAATCGATGTAACCGCGCAGCACGTCTTCGTCGACATTACCGTGAGCGTCCACCGGCGTGATATTGGGCGTCAAAATGCCGGTGATTCGCTGGCTGGATATCATCAATGGGCCTGTTGTGGAGCGTCGTAAAACACTTTGCTAAACCTTAATCGGGCCAAAGCTCCAGGTCAAAACCAGCCCATTGCGACCAAGCTATAACGCACAACCAAGCCCGCTACGACCACGCTGACCATACTCATTAGCTTAATCAGAATGTTCAGACTGGGGCCGCTGGTATCCTTGAACGGATCGCCAACGGTGTCGCCGACGACGGCTGCCTTATGAGCCGGGCCGCCCTTGCCACCATAATGACCCGCTTCGATGTATTTCTTGGCGTTGTCCCAAGCACCACCACTGTTGCTCATGAACACCGCCAAGCAAAATCCGGTGGTCAAGCAACCAGCCAACATCCCAATCACGCCACCGACACCCAGCAACAATCCCACGACAACCGGCAACAACAAACCGAGTAGGCTGGGGGCAATCATCTCGCGCTGTGCCGCCTTGGTGCTAATTTCGACCGGCCGCTCGTAGTCAGGCTTGACTTCGCCGGTCAAAATGCCTGGGTTGGCTAGGAATTGACGCCGGACTTCTTCCACCATGCCTTGGGCGGCGCGGCTGACCGATTGCATTGTCATCGCACAAAAAACGAACGTGCTCATCGCTCCGATAAACACGCCAACCAGAATCATCGGATTCATCAATGTGACGTCGTAGTAGTTCGAGAAGTCGCGAATCGAAGCGTCCGCAACCGGCACCAACTCGGCTTGGATCGAATCAACGCGACCGCGTCCCGTTGCTTCATTCCATTGAACTTGCGCGGAATCGGCAATCGAAATCTCCGCTGCACGCCATTGCCGACGGATCGCTTCGTCCTGATGCACATCGTGAATGACGAGGTACTTCGTAACCAAGTCACCGTCACGATGAATCAAAAAATCCGCCGTGACTCGTTGCAGTCCCTCGACCGATTGTGTTTGGGCGAACGCATCGCCCCAACGATCAAAACCTTCACGCACACCCTCGAAGTAGGCGGCCAATAAAGCTAGCGCAGTCAGCGCCGCCGAACCGATGGCAAAGCCTTTGCCAGTCGCCGCCGTCGTGTTGCCAAGACTGTCCAGCGCATCGGTCCGCTCGCGAACCAGCGGATCCAGCCCCGCCATTTCGGCGTTGCCGCCCGCGTTATCAGCGATCGGTCCATAAGCATCCGTTGCGAGCGTGATGCCGAGCGTGCTGAGCATGCCAACGGCAGCGACGCCGACGCCATATAAGCCAAGTGAAAAGAAGCTTAGATCATGGAAATGCCAACCGTTAGCGCACCCAAACGATGCCAACATCGCAACGCAGATCACCACCACCGGAACCGCCGTGCTGGCCATTCCACCGGCGACGCCACCGATGATGATCGTTGCAGCGCCGGTGGTTGCTTGTTCAGCCAACCGGCGCGTCGGCGAAAACTCGTCACTGGTTGCATACTCCGTCCATTTACCGATTGACCAACCGGCGGCCAGGCCAATGACAACACTCAGCGCCACGCCAGGCAAAAATCCAAACATCAATGTGCCCTCGGTTGCGGGCATCAACAACCATGAGATTGCCACGGCGGCGAGCGCAACCAAGACGGACGACAAATTGATTCCCCGGCCAAGCGCGGCGAGCAACGCTTTTTGTGACAACTCTTCGCTTGTCTTGACGGCATAGACGCCAACTATCGACAACAGAATTCCGACTGCCGCGATCGCGATTGGCAACAGCATCGCCGCCAGTTGAGCCGACTCGGTCGTCATGCCCTCAGGAACCATCCTGGGAGAATGAAACGCAGCCACACCGAGCGCGGCCGCTGCCAAGATCGAGCCGCAGTAAGACTCGTACAAGTCGGCTCCCATGCCCGCGACATCGCCCACGTTGTCGCCAACATTGTCCGCAATCGTGGCGGGGTTGCGCGGCGAATCTTCTTTAAGACTCTGCTCGACTTTGCCAACCAAATCGGCACCGACGTCGGCCGCCTTGGTGAAAATGCCGCCACCGACGCGGGCGAAGAGAGCCTGCGCGCTGGCACCCATTCCAAACGACAACATCGCTACCGAAATCTGCCGCAGCGACATCGTGCCGGCCTCGCCACCGACCAGCGGTGCCAACCAATACAATATGGCGAACCAAGCACAAATATAAATCAGTCCCAGCCCGACGACCGTCAGTCCCATGACCGCACCGCTGCGAAACGCAACTTGCAAAGCTTCATTGAGTGAACTGCGAGCCGCGGCGGCGGTCCGATTGCTGGCGTAGGTCGCGGTCTTCATGCCGAACCAACCCGACAAGCCAGAGAAGAATCCGCCGGTCACAAACGCGAACGGGACAAACGCACTTTGCAACTCCAATCCAAACGCCGCCACCGCCAACAACACGAATACGGCACAGAAAACGATCGCAACCCACTTGTTCTGTTGCCTCAGGTACGCGTTTGCCCCGGCGCGGACGCTGGCCGCGATATCCTGCATCGCCTCCGTTCCTTCGTCGGCCGCCATCATTTCAACGTAAAATCGTCGCGCCCAAACCAATGCCAAGACGGCTGAGCCGGTGGCGAGTAAAATCACAAGGACGGCCATCATCAGTAAATTAGCTCTCTCAAGTGTTTCGGTACGAAGGCATAGTAACCGCCTTTGAGATGGCCACAACACCAACCAGCAAGCCGTTGGCAGATTCCATGAAAAAAATTTGTTCGCTCGCAATCGTCGGTCTGCTGGCCAGCGGGCCGTTTGACACCGGATCGCTGTGCAGCGCCGGCGACGCTGATCAAATCAATTCGGCTGATTCCAGGAAACCCGCGGCGTTGGATTTTTCCCGCGACGTGCGACCGATTTTGGCCAATGCGTGTTACCACTGCCACGGGCCCGACGAAAAAAACCGCCAGGCGGATTTGCGGTTGGACTCGGCCCCAGCGGCAACCGCAGACCTGGGCGGATACGCGGCGGTTGTGCCTGGCGACATCCAGCACAGCGAACTCTGGACGCGGATCAGCAGCAGCGATGCCGACCTGGTAATGCCGCCACCGCATTCCGGTAAGTCATTGAAGCCGGACGATGTCGCGATGCTGCGATCGTGGATCCAGCAGGGCGCGGTCTACGAAGATCATTGGGCATTTGCACCGCCGCAGCAGACATCGCCACCGGAGGCCAACGCGTCGAACTGGCCGCGCGGTGAAGTTGATTTGTTTGTGTTGGACCGACTGAATCGCGCGGACCTTAGCCCAGCGGACCAGGCCAATCGCGAGACGCTGATTCGTCGCTTGTCACTTGATCTTGTCGGACTACCGCCTGCACCGGAGGAGATTGATGCGTTTTGTAATGACACATCGCCCACGGCATACGAGAACCTCGTCGCGCGATTGCTTGACTCGGTTCATTACGGCGAACGTTGGGGCCGAGTGTGGCTTGATGCGGCACGCTACGCGGACAGCGACGGCTTCGAGAAAGACAAGCCCAGGTTCGTACACTTCTATCGCGACTGGGTGGTCAATTCGCTCAACCGTGATTTACCCTACGACCAATTTGTCATCAAACAAATAGCGGGTGACATGTTGCCCGGTGCGACTCAAGACGACCAAGTCGCAACCGGCTTCCTGCGCAACTCGATGATTAACGAAGAAGGCGGAGTTGATCCTGAACAATTTCGCATGGAGGCGATGTACGACCGCATGGACGCAATCGGCAAATCGGTACTCGGCTTGACGATTCAATGTGCCCAATGCCACTCGCACAAGTACGATCCGCTAACTCACACCGACTACTACCGGATGTTCGCTTTCTTGAACAACGCGCATGAAGCCAACATCACGGTCTACACCGACGAGCAGCAACAACAAATCGCTGAGCTTGGCAATCGATTGGCCGAGGTGCGTCAAGCAATGCAACGCGACAACGCGCGGTGGCAAACCGAGTTCGGTGATTGGCTCCGCGCAAACGAAGCGGCAGTTGAGTCGGCTTGGACTCCGCTGGAGATTGAATTTATTGCCGAGACACAAGGCGGCCAGAAGTTCCTCGTGCAACCCGATGGCAGCTATTTATCGCAAGGGTACGCGCCGACAAAATCCACGCCGACCGGCGATGTGCAAGTTGGTTCGTTGAAGAAGATCACGGCGATTCGCGTCGATGTGATGAATGATCCGAATTTACCCCACGGTGGTCCCGGGCGATCGGTCGAGGGGACGTGGACGTTGAGCGAAATCGAGCTGAAGGTCAACCAAGCGGGCAAATGGGTTTCGTTACCGTTTCGCTCAGCCGCAGCGACGATCAATCTGGTTCAGCAACCATTGGGAGTTCAATTCGCGGACAAGTCCAACAAGGTGCGGGAGGTCGGGCCGGTGTCGTTGGCAATCGACGGCGACTTGAACACCGCTTGGCATGGTGACATCGATCCAGGGCGTCGCAACACTCCTCAGACCGCGATGTTTGTGTTGGCCGAACCGCTAATCGCCACCGACGACGAACCGCTGGTGTTTCGGATTGGGCTGGCTCAACAGCACGGCGGTTGGAACAGTGACGACAACCAAACGCACAACCTTGGCCGGTTCCGCGTTTCGGCAACGGGTGCCGACGAACCAGCGATCGATTTGGTGCCACCGACAATTCGCGAAGCCTTGCGTTTGTCACCGCTGCGACGAAGCGATTCGCAGACCGCATCGTTGTTGGATCATTGGATCGGACAAGACGCGAATTTATCGAACTACAATGACCAGCTAAACGATCTTTGGGCCGCGCATCCGGCGGGGGCGTCGCAGCTTGTCTTGGCCGAGCGCCAGTCGCGGCGGCCGACGCATCGACTCGATCGTGGCAGCTTTCTCAGTCCCGAAGAATTGGTCCAGCCCGGCACACCGGACTTCTTGCTGCCAATCACCACGACGAGCGCGCCGACGCGATTGGATTTTGCCCGATGGCTTGTCAATCGCAATCATCCCACAACCGCGCGGTCGCTCGTGAATCGAGTTTGGCAAGAGTATTTCGGCACCGGGCTTTCGGCATCGAGTGATGACCTGGGACTGCAGGGCGAACCGCCGTCGCATCCCGAGTTGTTGGACTGGATGGCCGTTGATTTGATGGACAACGGTTGGAGTTTGAAACACCTGCACCGGAGAATTGTGACGTCGGCGACCTACCAACAATCCTCGGCCGTGTCGCCGCTGTTGTGGGAGCTTGATCCGGCGAACCGACTGCTGGCCCGTGGACCGCGGTTTCGCGTTTCGGCTGAAGTTGTTCGCGATATTGCGCTGGCCGCCAGCGGGCTGATCAATCGCCGCGTCGGCGGCCCAGCGGTCTATCCGCCGGCTCCGGAGTTCTTGTTCGAGCCACCGGCAAGCTACGGGCCGAAGAGTTGGGCGTTCGACACCGACGGCGATCAATATCGTCGCGCCGTCTATACATTTCGATTTCGCTCGGTGCCGTATCCGGCGCTCCAAGCGTTTGATGCACCGACGGGCGAGGTGTCGTGCGTGCGGCGAAGTGCCTCCAATACTCCGCTGCAGGCTTTGACGACGCTCAACGAACCGCTGTTCTTGGAATGTGCCCAAAAGCTTGCCGAGTTGTCGAGTTCGATCGCGCACACGCAAGATCGAATCGACTTCATTTTTCGCCGCTGTGTCGCGCGGCGTCCGACCGAAGCGGAACGCAAGGTGTTAAACGATGTACTGCAACAGCAACGAGAGCGGCTGGGCAATCAACCAGGTGACAGCCCGTCGCAGCCGAACCAGTGGGCGACATTGTGCCGGATCGTAATGAATTTGGATGAAACGATCACCAAAGAGTAGGAGCCAATTTGGCCTCGAATTGTAAAAATAGGTAATTTACGACTGCCAGGCACTTGCATTTTCCCAGTAGATGACGAAAATCTGTCAGGAAGTGGAAGCTACTATTCATTCTGTGCTTGGATTCCCCAGTGTTACTTGTCAGCGAACAGCGCCGAGGCGAGCTTCGGCGAATCGTCCAAACGCGAGGATTTGCTTCCTTGTCGGACCTGGCCGATTCGTTGTCGGTGAGCGAATCGACGGTTCGGCGTGACGTCGAGTTTTTGGAGCAATTGGGCGAGGCCAGGCGGACACACGGTGGTGTTTTTTGGACCGGTTCGCCGGCTGAAATGCGGGTCTTTGATTCGCGCGGTGACCGCGCCGTCGCACAAAAACGCGAGATCGCGATCGCGGCGGCGACACGTGTGATGGACGGCGAAACAATCTTGCTAGACGGCGGCAGCACGGCTTACGAAATCGCCCGGCAATTGGTTAGCAAGCCTTTGCAAGTCGTCACCAACAGCCTGCCGGTGGCCAACTTGTTGAGCAGTTGCGAACGGATCGATTTGGTGTTGATCGGCGGTTGTGTGTTACAACGAACCGGCGTCACGATTGGACCAATGGCCGATGCCCAACTCGCCACGTTGCGAGTTGACAAGGCGTTCCTGTCCGTCGCCGGAATTGACGACGACGGCTTTTACAACAGCAATCTGTTGCTCGTCGAAACCGAAAAAGCGATGCGCCGGATCGCCAAGCAAACGATCATTGTGGCCGACAGCAGCAAGTTCGGTCGCGCCAGCCTATCACGATTATGCGGAATGAATGAAGTAAGCATGGTGGTCACGGACAAAGACCTGCCACAACCTTGGCAGCAGCGGCTGCGCGACGTGGGTGTCGAATTAGTATTGGCGGATTAACTCATCTCCCTTTTCCAAATCAACTGATGACGACTACTGCAACACTTAATCGAAACCAAATCGAAGCGCTTGTGCGTCAAGCGATTCGCGCGTCCCTAGGCGGCGCGGCGAAACGCAGCGAGCCGTCGCTGCTGGGCGTGTCGCCGCTTGGTTGGGTCGATGGCAAACCGAATTTGCGCGTCAGTATTTCGGCGCGGCATTGTCACTTGACCGACGAACATGTCGAAATTTTGTTTGGCAAGGGCGCGAAGCTGAATCCCGAGAAAGACCTGTACCAAGACGGCTTCTTCGCCGCCGAGCAAACCGTGATGATCGTTGGCCCGCGTCGGCGGATGTTGCCAAGCGTTCGCGTACTGGGTCCGACGCGACCGCAGAGCCAAGTTGAACTTGCGTTTACTGATTCGATCTCGCTGGGAATCGATGCCCCGGTTCGGCACAGTGGCAACATTGATGACACACCGGGATGCGTGCTGGTCGGTCCCGCCGGAACCGTACAACTGGAACGCGGCGTTATTCGCGCCGCCCGCCACGTACACATGAACATGGCTGACGCCGCACACTTCGGCGTGGCCAACGGCGACCTGATGAGATTGAGCGTGCGCAGTCCGCTGTGTTCAATCACGTTCGATGATCTGCTGGTTCGCGCTGACAAAGCGGCCAAGCTCGAAGTGCATATCGATACTGATGAAGGCAACGCTTGCAACCTTGACGTTGCCAGCGAAATCCAACTGCAAAAACAAGCCAGCGATTGTGGCTGTAAACACTAACCCGTCCCGTCCCTTTCCTAACTTCCGTGAATCCCTCCAACGTTTGAGACCTAAAAATGGCAAAAGCAAAAGTGAACGACGCGCTCGGTATGATTGAAACCAAAGGCTTTATCGCGCTCGTCGAAGCGTGCGATGCGATGATGAAAGCCGCCAACGTCACCTTCCTTGGCTGGGACAAGGTCGGCAGCGGATTGGTCAGCGCGTTTGTCAGTGGCGATGTCGCCGCCGTCAAAGCCGCGACCGATGCCGGTGCCGCCGCGGCCGGGCGTATCGGTGAAGTGATTAGCGTCCAAGTGATTCCGCGACCGCACGCCGATTTGAGCAAAGTGCTCAAGACCAAGGCACCTGAGTCCGCAGGTTGATCCGCATTGTTTCCCTACCAATCTACAAATCCATTTCGTTGAGAATCAAATATGAATACTGCCATCGGCCTGATTGAAACCAAAGGCCTGCTTGCCCTGATCGAAGCTACCGACGCGATGGCCAAGGCGGCCAATGTCGAAATCGTTAAACGCGTCGACATCGGTGGAGCCTATGTGACCACGATCGTCAGCGGTGATGTCGGCAGCGTTCGCGCCGCCGTCGAAGCCGGTGCCGCTGCGGCCCAGGCCGCCGGTGAATTGGTCAGCAGCCACATTATCGCCCGGCCGGCTGACGGATTGACCGAAGCGTTTCTCGGCTAATCCGATTTCGTCAGACGTTTCGACCCGAATACCTTCAACATCGTCATCCACTGTGCTTGTACTTGTTGCCAACCTTGGCTCGACCAGCTTCAAGTATCGTTTGCTCGACATGAGCGACGAGCAAACGCGGGCGCGCGGAGGCGTTGAACGGATTGGCGACGCGACCAGCCGCTCGTCGGTGACCATTGGCGATTGGAGCGACGTGCGCGAGCTACCCGTTCGCGATCACGGTGTCGCGGTCAAAGCATGTCTCGACCAATTGACCGATCCGGCGCATGGCGTGCTGCAAAGTGCTTCCGACGTTGCCGCGATTGGATTCAAGGCCGTGCATGGCGGACGCTTGTCGGGTGTGTTCTTGGTCAACGACGACGTGCTCGACGCAATGGCCGAGATGAACGAAGCGGCCCCGGCCCACAATCCGCCGTACATCGCGGCGATGAAAACGATGCGCGACCAAATTGCGGGCATTCCGTTGGTGGCCGCGTTTGAAACTGCGTTTCATCAAACCATTCCGGCCGCGCGAAAGACCTACGCCATTCCGCATCAATGGACGACTGACTTTCATATCCAAAAATGGGGATTCCACGGTGCCAGTCACCGCTTCATTGCCACGCGCTCGGCGGAATTGCTGGGCCGTGCGGATGCGCGCGTGATCTCTTGTCATCTCGGTGGCAGCAGCAGCTTGACCGCGATTCGAGGCGGCCAAAGCGTCATGACGACGATGGGCATGACGCCGCAAACCGGACTGCCGCAAAACAATCGCGTCGGCGACTTTGATCCGTTCGCGATTCCGTTGATCGTGGCGCGAACCGGGTTGTCGCTCGATCAAGTTTTGGCCGAGATGAGTCGCAACGGTGGATTGTTGGGAATCAGCGGCAAGAGCGGCGACATGCGTGACCTCGAAGCCGCCGCCGCAGCGGGCGATGAGCGATGCCAACTGGCACTTGATGTTTACAGCGAAGAGATTCGCCGACATCTCGGCGGCATGTTGATGGCGCTCGGCGGTGCGGACGCAATCGTCTTCACCGGTGGCATTGGCGAAAACGGTGTGCTGACTCGCGCCGCGGTTTGTCACGGTCTCGAGGAACTCGGCATCATTGTTGATTCCGCAAAGAACAAGACGCTATCCGGCGAAGCGACCTTTCATGCTGATTCAAGCCGCGTGCAGTTGTGGGTCATTCCGACCAACGAAGAATTGATCGTCGCGCGCCAGTGCGTCGCCTTGCTCCAATCCAAGTCATAAGAACCCACTTCATGTTCATTGCCCGCGTCACCGGATCGGTGGTCAGTACGCAGAAAGCCGAATCGATGGTCGGCCAAAAGCTGTTGATCGTCGAACCATATCGCATCAACGACAAACAGCGTGACTCGTTGGTCACAACGGGTCGCACCTTCATCGCCGTTGACACACTCGGTGCCGGTGAAGGCGACTTTGTGTTGATCGTCCAAGGCAGCAGCGCCCGTCTCATGCCCGAGACGACAAAGCTACCCATCGATGCTGCGGTCATCGGCATCATCGACAGTGTTCACGTTGAAAAACAATCGGTCTACAACCGGAACGAGTAAATCATGTACGACGAAAACCTCATTCGCAGCATCGTGGCTCAGGTCTTGAGCGAAGTCGGACCGCTGCCACCGGGAATCAATGCCAAGCCAATGTCGGCCGGCGGACACCATGGCGTTTTTTACGACGCCGATTCCGCCGTCCGCGCCGCCCGCTCCGCGTTCGAGCAATTGCGCGAGCGTCCGATTGCCGATCGCCGCAAAGCGATTGATGTGATTCGCAAAATCTCGATCGAACAATGCGAAGAGCTCGGTTTGATGGAGATGGAAGAAACCCAGGTCGGTCGCCCGCAGCATAAGATTGAAAAGCTCCGCACGCTTGGAGAAAAAAGTCCCGGCGTCGAGTTTCTCGAAACCAAGGCCTACAGCGGAGATCATGGAATCACCCTGATCGAACGCGCCCCGTTTGGTGTCATCGGAGCGATCACGCCGGTGACGCACAGCTTGCCAACGATCACCGGAAACGCCGTCAGCATGATCGCTGGAGGAAACACCGTTGTCGTCAATCCGCATCCGTCGGGAAAGCGCGTTGCCGCCGAAGGGGTTCGGCGATTTAACGAAGCGATTCATCTTGAGATTGGTATCGACAATCTGGTGTGCGTGATTGCCGAGCCGACTTTGGAATCCGCCGACGCGCTGTTCAAGCATCGCAGCGTGGCCTTGATCTGCGTCACCGGAGGACCGGCCGTCGCTCGCGCCGCGCTCAACAGTGGCAAGCGGGCAATCGTCGCCGGTCCTGGCAATCCGCCGGTGGTGGTCGATGAAACTGCGGACCTTGATCGCGCCGCACGGTGCATCATTCAAGGCGCTTCGTATGACAATAATTTGCTGTGCATTGCCGAGAAAGAAGTCTTTGTCGTCGAGTCCGTGTTCGATGCGATGATGGCTGCAATGCGCCGCGCCGGTGCGGTCCAGCTCAATGCCTCGCAGATTGCCGCGCTAACCTCGAAGGCGATCGTGAAAGTCGGCGACGACAAACATGACGCCGCCTGCAAAGATTTTATTGGTCGCGATGCAGCGGTCTTGGCCGCCGCCGCGGGAATCAGTGTTCCGGCCGAGTGCGAACTGATCTTTGGTGAAACCGACGAGCACCATCCGTTCGTTGCCGTTGAACAAATGATGCCGTTCGTCCCGTTTGTCCGCGCCCGCGACGTTGACCATGCAATCGCGATGGCGAAAAAATATGAACACGGCTTTCGGCATACCGCAATCATCCACAGTCGCGACGTGGGCAACATGACCAAGATGGCCAAAGAGCTCGATACCACGCTGTTTGTCAAGAACGGACCGTGCATGGCGTCGTTGGGCTTGGGCGGCGAAGGCTATCTCTCGTTTTCGATTGCCGGTCCCACCGGTGAAGGTGTCACCACTCCGTACACGTTTACTCGCGAACGTCGCTGCAGCCTGATCGACGACTTGCACGTTGTCTAAGTAGCGCATCGCCAGAACACTCAATGCAAACCGCACGCATCCTCGGAACGACTCACGCCACGACCAAGCACGCCAGCTTGGACGGCTCGCGTTTGGTTGTCATCCAACCGCTGCTGGCCAGTGGAGATAGCGACGGCCCGCCATTGATTGCGATCGATCCTTATGGTGCGAAAGCCAATGACCTAGTGATGATTACCAGCGATGCGTTGCTGGTCCGCGATATTGTCAAACATACAAATACACCGGCGCGCTGGAGCGTCCTCGGCTTGATTGATGCAGCCAACTAAACGACCCATGCAAACCAGATCGCAAATCGACGAATTCATCGAACGAATAGTCCGCGAGGTCATTCGTCGTTTGCATTTGGAATCAAACATCCAGACCCAAACTACCGGCGATCACTTCGTCAGTGAACGATTGATCACGGCGGCAACCATTGCCGCAATACCACAAAAAACATTGTCGATTACCGTCGCCGCGAAAGCGATTGTCACGCCGCTGGCGCGCGACGAGGCCCGCGATCGTGGTATTAAGATCGAACGTCAACGCTGTGCGATTTCGCGAGGAACTTCAACATGATGATCGCACGAACCGTTGGCACCGTGACTTTGTCGCGATCGCATCCGACATTGCATGCTGCAACGTTGCGATGCGTCGAACAGGTGATGAGCGCCACCGACATTGACCAGCAACCGCTGGGTGGGGAAATGATCGTCGCCTGGGATTTGGTCGGCAGCGGATTCGGCACCTTGGTTGCCGTCGCTGAAGGCCCAGAGGCTGCACAACCCTTTGCACCGGAGATCAAACCCTTGGACGCTTCGATTGTCGCCATTTTGGACGAAGTGCGTTTGAAATAACGCTCAATTCTTACAACTGAAACCTTTTTACATAAAACGTTATTCATACATCAAACAAAAATGCAAAACATTCACCAAATCAAACAGGATATGTGCGACATCGGTCGGCGCATTTACAACCGCCAATTTGCCGCCGCCAATGACGGAAACATCACCGTCCGCGTCAGCGAAAACGAAGTACTGTGTACGCCGACGTTGCATTGTAAAGGATTTCTCAAGCCCGACGACATATCGCTCGTTGACATGACTGGCAAACAGCTTTCCGGTCGCAAGAAACGATCGAGCGAAGCGCTATTGCACCTGGAAATTTATCGCCAGCGCGAAGATATCCGCAGTGTTGTGCATTGTCATCCACCTCATGCCACGGCGTTTGCGATTGCCCGCGAACCAATTCCACAATGTATTTTGCCGGAAGTCGAAGTCTTCTTGGGCGACGTTCCGATCACGAAATATGAAACACCGGGTGGCCAATCTTTCGCCGACACCATCATTCCGTTTGTGCGCAAAACGAATGTGATGATTCTCGCCAATCACGGTACGGTCAGTTATGGCGAAACGGTCGAGCAAGCTTACTGGTGGACGGAAATTCTCGATTCTTATTGCCGCATGTTGATGCTCGCGCGCCAACTCGGTCACGTTGCCTATCTATCCGAAGGCAAGTCACGCGAGTTGCTCGAATTGAAAGATAAATGGGGCTATAAGGATCCGCGTAATACTGAAGAATTCAAGAATTGTGATATTTGTGCAAACGATATCTTCCGTGATTCATGGGCCGATGCGGGGGTAGAGCGGCGTGCCTTTGATGCACCGCCGCCGATCAAAACTTCGTCTGGCAGCACCGGGTCCGCGCCGGTTGTGACTGCAGCCCCGGCGATTGATGAAGAATCGCTAGTCAAGCTAATTACCGCCGAAGTGATGCGGCAGCTCGCAAAGTAATTTGAGGATACAACTATGAAAATATCAATCATCGGCGGTGGCGGGCTAGTAGGTTCGTGCGCGGGCTTCGCGTTGCAATGCGGCGGCATCGTTCGTGAGATTGCAATGTTGGATGTGAACGCCGAAGCCGCTGCGGGCCATGCGCTGGATCTGCTACACGGTACGCCCAGCGTTGCCGACCAAGTGATCGTTGGTGGCGGTTATGAGCATATTGCGTCGAGCGATTTCATCTGCATCACTGCGGGCTTACGTCGCAAACCCGAAGAGTCGCGACTGGACCTTATCAATCGCAACACCGATCTGTTTATGCAGATTTTGAATGATGTGAAAGCTGCGGGTCCGAAGCCATCGGCGATTGTTTTGGTGGTTTCCAACCCGGTCGATATTTTGACCTATGTGGCGGCCAAGAAGTTAGGGTTGCCCGAACGCCAAGTGCTTGGTCTAGGGACTCAGCTTGATACGATTCGCTTTCGCAGTTTGATTGCGCAGCAGCTTGCCGCCCCGCCGACCCAGGTTAATGCGTTGGTCTTGGGTGAGCATGGCGACACGATGGTGCCGATTTGGAGCAGCGCCGCGATTGGTGGTTTGCCACTGGAGAAATATCCGGGCTGGACCAGCACATTGGCTGGTGAATTGTTTGCCCGAACCAAAGGCAGCGGTGCCGAAGTCATTAAGCGCAAAGGCGGCGCGGGCTTTGCGGTTGGGATTGCGATTCGAGATGTCATCGAAGCGATGATCCTGGATCGCCAATGCCTGCTGCCCGTCAGTACGGTGCAAAACGGTTGCTATGGGATTCGTGATGTTGCGTTATCGGTGCCCACGAAGGTCGGTCGCGGCGGCATTGTCGAGCAACTGCAAATCGATCTTTGGCCAAAGGAAGTCCAGGGATTGCGCGCCAGCGGCGTGGCCTTGCGTAAGACGCTGGAGACGGTTCTTGCTCGGATTGGATAGCTCCCTCGGCGTGGGGTACAATCAGGCGAACTCGTCATTGATTTTCACACTCAACGCCAAGGCGCAGCCACATGCCAAGTAAACTTAGTCTCCTCGCATCCGCCCTGTTTCTTCTGGGCTATGGGTTGCTCCCGCCGACGGCGTGGGCGGTTGACGCTGGGCCGAGCGGCCGCAACGTCGTCTTGATATTGGTCGATGATCTGGGCGTTAACGACATCGGCGTCGAAGGCAGCGATTTTTACGAAACGCCACGTATCGATTCTTTGGCGCGCAGCGGCATGCGTTTCACACAAGGCTACGCATGCTGCCAAGTGTGCAGTCCATCGCGCGCGAGCATTCAATTGGGCCAATTTCCAGCGCGGCATGGCATCACGGATTACATCGGCGCGGCGTCGGGAATGAAATGGGATCGCAATGACCGGGTGTTGCCCGCCGAGTATCTGCATGATTTGCCACGCACGCAGACGACGATTGCCGAGGAACTTGTGAAGTCTGGGTATAAGACTTTTTTCGCCGGCAAATGGCACTTGGGAGATAAAGGATCGTGGCCTGAGGATCACGGCTACGAAATCAATGTCGGCGGCTTTGATAAAGGGTCACCGCCCGGCGGATTCTTCTCGCCCTACAACAATCCTAAAATGGCAGACGGTCCGCCTGGAGAATCGTTGACGCTTCGCCTTGCCGGCGAAACGGCCAAGTTCATTCGCGACCAACCGCGCGACCAACCGTTCTTCGCGATGCTGTCTTTCTATGCGGTTCATGCGCCCGTCGAAACGACGCGAGCAATGTGGACGAAGTACCGCGAGAAGGAGTCGCCGCTGGCCACGGGCGCGGCGAGGTTTGTGATTGATCGCACGATGCCGGTGCGTCAGGTGCAAGACCATCCGGTTTATGCGGGAATGATGGAAACGTTGGATCAAGCCGTTGGCGTCGTGCTGGATGCGATTGACGCGCAGGGTATCGGCGACGAAACGGTGGTAATTTTCACGTCGGACAACGGTGGCGTGTCGTCGGGTGACGCGTATGCGACCTGCAATCTGCCACTGCGCGGCGGCAAGGGACGCCAATGGGAAGGTGGAATTCGCGCACCGCTTTACATTCGCGTACCAGGAGTCGCCGCGCCGGGATCGCTCAATTCGACACCCGTTACCGGAGCCGATTTTTATCCGACGATTCTCGATTTGGCGGGCTTGGAACTGCGTCCCCAGCAACATCTTGACGGTGTGAGTTTGTTGCCGTTACTGGGGGGCGGCGAGATTGGGCCGCGTCCGCTGGTATGGCACTATCCGCACTATGGCAATCAAGGCGGCGAGCCTAGCGGGATTTATCGCGAAGGCGAGTTGAAGCTGATTCATTATTACGAGGATGATCGCGTCGAACTTTACAACGTTATTGATGATATGTCCGAGCAAATTGACTTGGCGTCCAAAGAGCCGCAGCGAGCGGCGCAAATGAAACAATCGCTGCAATCTTTTCTGGACTCGGTGAGCGTGAAGTATCCAGAGATGGACGCCCGCTATACGGAGGCTGCGGATTTGGCAAAACAACAACGCGCTCGCGAGAAACAATTGCCACAGTTGGAAGAGCAACATGCGAGATTTCGCGATGCGGATTGGACGCCGGGCCCGACTTGGTGGGGCAGTGAAGATTGATTGAGTGCTTCGGCTAAATAAAATTACGACGGCGGAGCGTCGTAGAACACTTGGCGCTGACCCTAACTTTCATGCCTGACAAACCACCAGTGGTGCGTCACAGCTCGGAATTAGGGATGAATTGATCAGCCGCCTCGCGATAGCGTGCGGTTCCCGCATCTTAAACCGCGTGCTAACGCACTGCGGCTGATCCGAAAATCGACCTGCAACGTAGTCCTAGACGCCGGTGGTTTACGAGGCCGGAGGCTATCGCCAGTCCGCTCACAACGCTAAAGCCGCTGGTTAGCAGTCCGCGCGATAAGACGCAAACATTATTTTACGATCGTCGACAAATTGGCGCACGTCATTGGCGAATGCGTCCGCGTCGCGGCGGAACCCGTTTCATCCAAACGTCGTGTCAATTTCGCCTTGGTGTGTCACGTAGACAGCGTCGGCGTCGGCATAGAACTCTTGCTCGAAACACGACGGACGAGCATTCATCAGACAAACGGGCTCAACGGCCGCGTTGGCAAGTCGGCGTCTTAGGAATCGGGGAGCCAGTACGCGTCCGACTAACGTGGTGTGAATGGCTTGCAAACATTGGCCGCGTTGTAGTTTCTCGCGGCCCGACAGACCTGATCGCCCCAGCACTTGGCTGGCCATCTCCAAGCGACCATGGAAGTCGGGGCAAACGATCAAAATCTCACCGCTGCGGCGCGTGATTCGCGCTAACTCGCGAATGAAATGATCGGGCCAGACGACGTGTTCTAAAACAAACAACGCAAAAACGGAATCAAAACCCTGGTCGGCAAATGGCAGGCGATCTTTCTCGACAATTTCCCTGAAATTCCAATGCGGGAACGTTTGGCGATTCGACCGCATGATCTCGGTCGAGAAGTCGCAGCCGCTGTAGCTTCGCGGCTCAAAGCCTACCGTCCTGGCGATTCCCGCACGGCCACAGCCAATCTCACAAACATCGCGGCCCTGCAGACGACGCAGCAACTCTTGATGAATCAGTTGGTCGGGACAATTCTAGGCTTCTCGAGCGTAATCGATATCGCTGTAATAGTCCGGCGTATTGGAATAGTATTCAACCATCCTGGCCTGAACTCGCGCTGCCGCAGCGAAATCCGTTGCGGCCGAAAAGTAATTGAGGATCGCCATTGCGTTGGTTTCGAAAGACGCAATCAACACCGCGCACTGCGCCACCGTGCGCAACGACGGTGGAGCGTCGTTGAGCACACTTTGGAGAAGTTTTACCGCTTGCTGAACTGCGACGCACGGCGAGCACCGCGAAGACCGGGTTTCTTGCGTTCCTTCATGCGCGAATCGCGAGTCAGATAACCACCTTCGCGAAGGATATCGTGGCTGCCTTCGGCGTGGCCCATCAAGGCTCGCGCCAAACCCATGCGAACCGCTCCGCTCTGGCCGGTCAATCCGCCGCCGTTGACGCGAACAAGCACATCGACTTTGTCGGCTTGATCGACCGCCTGCAACGTGCTGAGGATCGCTTTGCGGTCTTGGTCGTTGACGAAATACTCTTCAAACGGACGACGGTTGATCGTAATTTTTCCCGAACCGGGACGCACGCGAACTCGCGCCACACTCGACTTGCGCCGACCGGTACCGAGAAAATCGCCGTTAATTTTGTCTTTCTTGATCGCAACCATAGCAAGCAGTCGTAGCCAAACAGAAGGGAAAATGTCGATACGGCCACACGGAAAACTCGTGTGATCTAGCCAGTGTATTTCTTGCCCGTGCGCACCATCGGTGATGGGTTTTGGGCGACATGCGGGTGTTCGGCACCGGCGTAAATTTTGAGTTTCTTCATCATGTGGCGAGCCAATTTGTTCTTTGGCATCATCCGCCGGACGGCGTGGAAGATCAAATCTTCGGGCTTGCGGGCTTGGCGGTCGCGGTAGCTTTCCAGTCGCAATCCGGGGTAGCCGGTGTACCAGGTGAAGTGCCGGACGTCCATTTTGTTGCCCGTCATGGCGACCTTATCGGCGTTCAAAACGATGACAAAATCACCGCAATCGACGTTGGGAGTGTATTGCGGACGCTGCTTGCCCATCAAAATCATTGCAATGTCGCTGGCCAACCGGCCCAGCACTTCGTCCTGGGCGTCGACGACTAACCATTGCTTTTCGATGTCGCCGACATGGGCGATGTAACTACGTTGAGCGACCACTTCGTTCTGGACCGGAGTGAGAGACAAATATGCGGAATGGAAGGAGCGTGAAGATATCGAGAGCAAACAAATCTGGCAAGTGCTAAATCCCAGCCAACTCGGCGGCGCGGCGGACTCGCTTGATCGCAATCATGAACGCGGCGGTTCGCAGCGACACGTTTTCTTCTTGCGCCAATTGCCAAACCACCTCAAACGCGTCATTCATCGTGCGATCGAGCTCTTGGCGAACGCGATCGAGGCTCCATTTGTAATGCTGGCGATTCTGGACCCATTCAAAATAGCTGACTGTGACGCCCCCGGCGTTGGCCAAAATATCGGGCAAAATCGTGACGCCGCGATCGGTCAATCGTTTGTCCGCCAGCGGCAAAATTGGGCCGTTGGCCGCTTCGATAATCACGGACGCCGAAATTGCCTCGGCGTTGTCCGAATTAATGACGCCGCCCAACGCCGCCGGAATCAATAAATCGACGTCGTCGAGCGACAACAGCGCGTCGACCGGCAAGACCTCACATTCCTTGTATCCCGCCAGCGATCCGCGCGGTTGGGTCAGCGAATAACGCAGCATGTCGCCAATGTTGAGCCCATCGGGATGGTAATAGGTGCCGCTGACATCGCTAATCGCCACAATCGGGAACTGTGCATCGGCCAGGAATTTAGCGGCGTGCGTGCCGACGTTGCCGAATCCTTGGATCGCCGTGCGAGTCAACTCGGGTTTGCGGCCCAGCCGTTTGAGCAGCTTGACGGTCAACGTTCCGACGCCGCGGCCGGTCGCTTCTTCGCGGCCCTTGGCACCGTATTCCTCGACCGGTTTGCCCGTAATCACCGACGGCGAGAAACCGTGATACTTTTCCCACTGGTTGCGAAACCAGCTCATCACGCGGTGATCCGTTCCCATATCGGGTGCGGGAATATCGGTGTCGGGGCCAACGATATCGTGGATTTTGTCGACAAACGCACGAGTCAATCGTTCCAGCTCGCGGGCCGACATCGTCGCTGGATTGACGCCAATGCCACCTTTGGCACCGCCATACGGCAAATCAACGACTGCCGTTTTCCAAGTCATCAAACTGGCCAACGAGCGCACTTCGTCGAGGTTAACTTCGGGGTGATAACGCAATCCACCCTTCATTGGGCCGCGGCTGTTGTCGTGTTGGACGCGAAATCCAATGAATGTCGCCAAATCGCCGTTGTCCCGTTCGATCGTCACTTGAACTTGAACCTCGCGGCGCGGCATCAGCAGCATTTTGCGGATCGAATCGGCCAATCCCAATCGGTCGGCGGCAGTATCAAAAAAGTATTGAGTCGCTTCAAAGGCTTTCATGGCGGCGGATTCTCAAAGTGGTTGAGCGTCAAGCTCACGAATAAGGTTTTGCCGGCGGCCTGGCGACGCATTGGGCCAGTCGCAACGATTGGGCCACTTGGGCCAGTTCACGCGACTAAAAATCATGGCAAGAAATGCCGCGTTGCGCAAGGCCGGGCAATCGCCGCGACCTACGGTTTCATTGACGCATTGTGACCGCGCCCCCGATTTAATCAAAACATCCGCCGAACACCGGCTTTACCATGATTGCCAAACGAACGCAAATTCTTGTTGATCCCAAGGTCCAATGGGCGATCGCCCGCCGCATTGTTTTGCACTGGTGTTGCTTCGTGATCGGTTTGGTCACAGTCAACGTGATGCTGCGAATGATGTTCACGATCAGCGACGAATCCTTGGCCGAATCGCTTCGCCGGGCGCTGGTCGCGCAAATGAGCTTGGTGGTCGTGATGTTGACGATGCTGCCCATGTTTTTGCTTGACACAATGAAGCTGAGCAATCGATTTGCCGGGCCGATGTATCGAATTCGCACCGCGTTGGTCAAGATTCCCGGTGGCGGGCCGATGGCGCCGCTGAAGTTTCGCACGGGTGATTTTTGGCAAGAAGTCGCCGAAGATTTTAACCTCGTCGTCCGCCAACACGAGGCCTTGCGGCGTCGCAATGCCGAGCTTGAGGCCGAACTGGTGACGCTGCGCCAGACACGCGAATTGCAAGTTCAATCGGCGTAGTTCAAGCGGCGACTTGGGCGTCGAGCGTGGTCTTGGTTGGGAGGGATACCAACACCTCGCTCCGACCGCAGTCCATCGAAACGTCGCGGGAGGGGATCGACGGACGAACTGCGAATACTAGCTGGCGGCGCGAACGTCTTCGGCCTGGGGTGATGCCGTTCGCGAACGATTGCGGCGGCGCGGTTTGTTGACGCTCCACTCTTTGGTCAACATTTCAAACACTTCGGGCGTTTCGTATCGCACCACGGTCTTGCCTTCGGGCATTGGCCCGACCAAACCGCGAAATACCGGCAGGCCACGCAGCATCAAATCGGTGCTGCAATCATCAATGCCGATTTGAACATAAGCCTGGGCCAGCGGATCAATGTCCGGATAGTCGCGGATCAACAATGTGCCGTCAGCGGCGCGTGCGACCACGCGGAAAGTATCTTTTTTTGCCATGGATTGGGTGGTCTATCGAGGAGCGACGGAAACTCATTTCGCCGGATCACTTGGGGAGGCGTCCGACACAAACTGCATCGGCCCAAGGCAGCCAGCTTATGGAAAAGAAAAAACGAAGGTGTCTTTGTGCGCAAAGTCAAACCTGCAGTCACCAACGGAATGACCGGGTGGCGTATCGCGATATTCTGCGGTTTCTCAAATGCTGTGATTTGACAAGCCACCGTTGACCCTCCAACAAGTCGCCAAGTTTCGCTAAACTAGCACGCCACCGACCTGAGCCGACGGCCCCAAACGGATTTGCATCTCCCGCATGACAACGGAAATAACGGTCAAGGGTGCTCGCGAGCACAACCTGCGCGATGTCAATTTGACGTTGCCGCGCGGCGAATTGATTTGCTTCAGCGGTGTTTCGGGCAGCGGCAAGAGCTCGCTGGCGTTTGATACGCTGTACGCCGAAGGCCAGCGTCGCTACGTCGAAAGCCTGAGCAACTACGCGCGCCAATTCATGGGCCAAATGCCCAAGCCCGACGTGGACTTTGTCGGCGGTCTGAGTCCCTCGATTTCGATCAGCCAAAAATCAACGGGCAATAACCCGCGCAGCACCGTTGGGACGATCACCGAGATCTACGATTTCTTGCGCGTCGTGTTCGCGCGAGTTGGCACCGGTTATTGCCCAGCGTGCGCAACACCGATCACCGCCCAATCGCGCGACGCGATCCTGGGCCGCGTCCTGTTGTGCGATGCCGAGGCGACGTTGTGGTTGCTGGCTCCGCTGGTTCGCGGCAAAAAGGGCGAGTTCCGAGATCTGTTCGAGGACTTGCGCCGCCAAGGTTTCAATCGCGCCCGCGTCAACGGCGAAACGATCTCGCTGGCCAACCCACCGGCACTCGATCGCCAACATCGACACCACGTCGAAGTCATCATCGAACGCCTTGAACCCGATTCACGCGAGCGCGGCCGCGTTGCCGAAGCGATCGATCTGGCGCTGAAGCTCGGCGAGGGCACGGTGATCGTTTCGCAAACCGAAGCCACTCGCGAAACCACGGACGCAGTCTCACACGATCTGCTGTTTTCGTCAAAGTACGCTTGCGGTTCCTGTGGCCGCAGTTTTCAACCGCCGTCGCCGCAATTGTTCAGCTTCAATAGTCACCAAGGCATGTGTACGGCGTGTGATGGACTTGGCGAACTTTACACGTTTGTGCCCACGTCGCTGATTCCCGATGAGTCGTTGACGTTTAAGAACGGCGCGATCTCGTTGCTTGGCAAGTGGGCCGACCTGGGTCGTTACCGCCGCCACATTTACCAGAACGTCGCCGCCTCCGTCGAAGAGCAATTATCGTTGGCCAAGAATGCGATGCTGACGACGCCGTGGTGCGAGTTGTCCGACGAGGCGAAGCACATTTGGTTGTGGGGTATCGATGAAACGTTGTCCTTCACATGGCGCGGTGGTCGCAGTGCGAAGAAGTACGAAGGCGATTTCAATGGCGTGATCCCCGAGTTGCTTGATCGTTATCGCAACTCGAAGAACAAGATGCAGCTTCGCCAGTTCGAGAAGCACATGCAGACGATGGATTGTCTGGATTGTCACGGCAATCGACTCAACGTCCAAGCCTCGGCGGTGAAGCTGCGCAGCGGTGCGGCACGTTTCGCCCAACAACCCGAAAAGTCGTTGCCGCAGCTATGTGAATTGTCGATCGCGGCGTTGTCCGATTTCTTTTCCGATGTCGTGCTCGGCCCCACCGACCAAATCATTGCCGCCGAAGCGTTGAAAGAAATCAGCTCGCGGTTGGGTTTCCTGCGCGGCGTTGGCCTGGAATACCTGACGCTGGCCCGCACGGCACCGACATTGTCCGGCGGCGAATCGCAACGCATTCGTTTGGCCAGCCAAATTGGTTCGGGCCTGGTCGGCGTGCTCTATATATTGGACGAGCCGTCGATCGGCTTACATCCCCATGACAACGAACGCTTGATCAACACGCTGATTCGCTTGCGTGATGCGGGCAATACGTTGATCGTCGTCGAACATGACGAAGACACGATGCGGGCCGCCGACTTGATCGTCGATTTCGGGCCTGGTCCAGGCATCAAGGGCGGACGTGTGGTGGCCAGCGGTGATCTGGCTTCAATCGCCGCGAATCCAAAAAGCGTAACCGGCCAATTCCTGGCCGGCACTCGCAAGATCGAAGTTCCCACGACTTTGCGAACGCCGATCGACGACAAGTGGCTGACGATTCGCGGTGCGGCGCATAACAATCTGAAGAACATCGACGTCTCGATTCCGCTGGGCACGTTGTGCTGCGTCACGGGAATGTCCGGCAGCGGCAAGAGTTCATTCGTTGGCGATATTCTTGAACCGCTGTTGCGCAATCGCCTCAATGGTGCCGAGTGCGAAATTGGCGAGTATGCCAGCGTCGAGGGCCTCGAGTTTCTTGACAAGACAATCGCAATCGACCAGTCGCCAATCGGACGCACGCCGCGCAGCAATCCAGC
Source organism: Pirellulaceae bacterium (assembly GCA_041753075.1). GTDB lineage: Bacteria > Planctomycetota > Planctomycetia > Pirellulales > Pirellulaceae > UBA6163. The sequence goes on along the minus strand of JBGSVE010000063.1, from coordinate 97,387 downwards.
AACCTATGTCAAAGTGTTTGACGACATTCGTGAACTGTTTGCGCAAATGTCCGACGCCAAAACGCGCGGGTTCACGAGCAGCCGATTTAGCTTCAACGTCGAGGGCGGGCGCTGCACCGCTTGTGAAGGCAACGGCGCGAACAAGCTCGAGATGGATTTCTTGGCCGATGTTTGGGTGACGTGTCCAGTCTGCCAAGGCAAACGCTACAACCGCGAAACCTTGGCCGTCAAATTCAAGGACCATTCAATCGCCGATGTGCTTGATTTGGATGTGTCCCAAGCACTCAAGCTGTTCAAGAACATCCCCAGAATCGCCGAAACGTTACAAACGTTGGTTGATGTCGGACTGGAATACCTGAAACTTGGCCAACCATCCCCGACGCTGTCCGGCGGCGAAGCCCAGCGGATCAAGTTGTCGCGTGAATTGAGCAAGCGATCGACCGGACGGACGTTGTACGTGCTCGATGAACCGACAACCGGCTTGCATTTTGCCGATATCGAAATGCTATTGTCGGTCCTGCACGGCTTGGCCAATCGCGGCAACACGATGGTGATTGTCGAACATAATCTCGATGTGATCAAAACGGCTGATTGGGTCATCGATCTGGGGCCCGATGGTGGCGACGGCGGCGGCGAGATTGTCGCGCAAGGCATCCCCGCCGACATCGCCAAGATAACCAAAAGCTACACCGGAGCGGCATTGGCGAAATTGCTCGCCAAATCGAAATCGAAACCCGCAACACGCAACGGCCAAAAACCGACTCCGCGGATTTCGCGTGAAGCGACGCACATCACCGTCGAAGGCGCTGCGCAACACAACCTCAAGCAAGTCAATGTCGCGGTGCCGCGTGATGCGATGACGGTGTTTTGTGGACCCAGCGGCAGCGGTAAGTCGTCGCTGGCAATGCACACGATCTACGCCGAAGGCCAACGCCGTTACGTCGAATCGTTGTCGTCGTACGCGCGGCAGTTTATCGGCAACGTCCAAAAGCCCAAAGCCGAACGGATCGAAGGACTGTCGCCCGCGATCGCGCTGGAACAAAAAAACCTCGGCCATTCACCGCGCAGCACCGTCGGCACTGTCACCGAAGTCTACGATTACCTGCGGATTTTGATGGCTCGGTTGGGCGAAATGTACTGTCCGAATTGCCAGACTCCGGTTGGTACACAAACGCCTGACCAAATCATCGACCGTGTGATGTCGATGCCCGAGAGTTCGCGAGTATTGTTGCTCGCACCAATCGAGTTCGAAGCCAGCGATGACCCGACCGATCGCTGGAAGAATCTTCGCGCCGGTGGTTATCAACGTGTGCGAATCGATGGCACGACGTACCCAATCGAATCGGTGCCAACTTGGGATGCGCGAGTTCGCCATCGTGTTCAAGTCGTTGTCGATCGCAGCGTCATCAAGTCCGAAGAACGCAGTCGGATCAGCGACAGTATCGAACAAGCGTTGTCGTTGTCCGGCGGGGTCTTGGTCGTGGCGCTCGCCGACGCGGATCGCGACGAACCGCAGTGGGTCGAAGTGCAGCATAGCCAACATCTGGTTTGCGTCACTTGTTCGCGCTCGTTTCAACCGCTGACGCCGCACCATTTTTCATTCAACAGCGCCGTCGGTTGGTGCCAGCAGTGCGATGGCTTGGGAACCCAAACGGGCACAAACCCCAACTCGCTATTAACCTCGTCATCGGCAACGCTCGCCGACGGTGCGTCGCTGCTTTGGCCCAGTATATCCCACAATGTATCGCGATGGATGCTGCGTGGCCTAGCGCGTCAAACGGGCTTGCCACTTGATGTTGCGATTGAACACATGACCGTGTCGCAGCGACGCACGCTGTATCACGGTTGTGGCCAACAATGGATCGAAGTTCGCAATTCCGATGCGCAAGAATCGACCAAGCCGATCGGTACCGATGGCGTGATGTTTCGTTATCAGTTCAAGGGATTTTATCCGGCGCTCGAAGAAGCATCGCGGTTGTCACCGACGCTTCGCGGGCGGCTCGATTTGTTTACCGATACGATCGCATGTTCGGCCTGCGACGGGGCAAGATTACGCGACGATGCCGCAGCGGTTCGGTTTCGTGGTTTGACGATCGGCGATTTGACGCTGTCCACGCTGGGACATTTGCACAACATCGTCAGCAGTTGGAAACTCGACTCGCGCGAACGAAAGATCGCGGGTGAATTGATTCGGGAAGTCGAATCTCGCGTGCGGTTTTTGCTCGACGTGGGTCTTGATTATTTGACGCTGTCGCGTGGTGCCGCGACGCTTTCCGGTGGCGAGTCGCAGCGTATCCGTTTGGCGGCGCAGTTGGGCAGCGGGCTTTGTGGCGTGTTATATGTGCTCGACGAACCGACCATCGGTTTGCACCCACGAGATAATGATCGCTTGATCGCGGCGATGCACCGATTGCGAGACTTGGGCAACACGTTGTTGGTCGTTGAACATGATCGCGATGTGATTGCCAGCAGCGACTATCTGTGTGACTTCGGTCCCGCAGCAGGACGCAACGGCGGACGCATTGTGGCCCAGGGCAAACCGACGGCGATTGAGCCGCGGGCCGATTCGGTGACCGCCGGTTTTCTCGACGGCAGCGAGCGGATCGAGATTCCAAAGCCGCGCCGCAATGTGGGTGACGACAATAAATGGTTGGTCGTTCACGGTGCCCGCGAACATAATCTCAAGTCGATCGACGTGCGGTTTCCGCTGGGGTGTTTTACGGCGGTCACTGGGCCCAGCGGCAGCGGCAAGAGTTCTCTCGTCAACGGTATCTTGTATCCGGCGCTGGCGAAACGGCTGCATCACGCCAAGACCCGTCCGGGCCGGCACGCGAAGATCGAAGGTATTCGTTTTATCGACAAGATCATTCGCGTCGACCAATCGCCGCTGGGCAATACGCCGAGCAGTAATCCCGCGACGTATACCGGTGCATTTGATTTGATTCGCCAGTGCTTCGCCAACCTGCCCGCCGCCGGCGAGCGTGGGTTCACGGCGCGAACGTTCAGCTTCAATGTCAGCGGCGGGCGCTGTGATGCGTGCGAAGGCACGGGCAAGCGCAAGATCGAAATGCACTTCTTGCCTGACGTTTGGGTCGAGTGCGAAGTTTGCGCCGGCAAGCGATACAGCGACGATGTGCTCGACGTAAAATTCAGCGGCCAATCAATCAGCGACTTGTTGGACATGCCAATTGGCGAAGCGGTCGAGTTGTTCACTGGCCATCCGAGGATTGCGCATATCTTGCAAACGATTTGTGATGTCGGACTGGACTACATCACGCTTGGTCAAAGCGCTCCAACATTGTCGGGCGGCGAGGCCCAACGGATCAAGCTTGCTGCCGAACTGGCGCGACCGATGACGGGACGAACGTTATATCTACTCGATGAACCAACCACCGGTTTGCATTTCAACGACATCGATCGGTTGCTCAGTGTGTTGCAGCGATTGGTCGACGCGGGCAACACGGTGATTGTGATTGAGCATAACCTCGACGTGATCAAGTGTGCTGATTGGGTCATCGACATTGGACCCGAGGCCGGACTCGCCGGCGGGACCGTCGTCATCGAAGGCCCACCTGAAATGATCGCTTCGTATGGCGTCGCGGCGAAGAAAAATTTACTGGCCAAAAAACCGTCTGCCGATCCCATGCCGCGCAGCCATACCGGTGAATACTTGGCCGCAGTTCTTTCGACCGATTCTTTGCCTGTGACCCAGCGAGATGTGTTGAAACTTGCAGCAGTGCGAAAGTCGCCGGTTTCAAAGCCTGCATCGGTGAAACGCTCGACTAGCAAAACCATGGCCGTGACTCAGGCGTTGGCCGTTGCCGAACAAGCACAAACTTGGGATGACGTTCAACCGTGGAAAATCCTTGGCCGCAAATGGCATTCGTTACAAAAAGGATTTCCCGAGAACCAGTCGCCGCAATGGCCGCTTGAATTGGTCGATCAAGCGCTCGGTTTGCTCGAGCAAATCGCGGGCACCGACACCGCTGCGTTCGAGTCGCCCGATCGCGTGACGGTGCGCGACGTTCGATCGCAAACCCAATGGGCCGAAGTCGAAACCAAAACACCCGAAAGCCTGCGAGTCACATTGGAAGGTCCTATCGATGCGATCGACTTGGGTCTACTCGAACGACTAGGCATTGATGGTCCGGTCGACTTAAGCAACCTCGAGCGGACGCGAGTGACGTTGAATCTTACCGACATGAAACACATTCGCAGCCGCAATCTCAAGTCGTTTCTCAAGAAGCATTGGGAACGATCGGTGCCGCATCAAGTCCAGGATACAAATGCCAATTGACGGTCGTAGTTTCGTGTAACCGTCACCTTCACCAAGTTGCTCGATCAATTGCGTCGCGGCGTAGTACGTCAATCGCTCGCGCAGCGCCGCTGGCCTGGACCGCTGGATTTCGATATTAAATCGGTGGCCGAATTCGTCGCGGGCTCGGATGTCGAGAATGGTGTACTTGTCTTCCTCGAATTCTTTGCCGACGATCCGATTGAGAATCTCGACATACGTGATACGCGGCGATCCAGCACCTTTTTGCAGGCGAAGTCGACGAGTGGGTCAATGCCGATGATCATCAATCAGCCATTGCATTGATCTTGGCAACGACGGCATCGGCTGCTTGGAGAGCGAATTGATTTGGCTCACTGCCGTCGTTTGGTTTGCCGAAGTCATTGTGTCCGAAGTCCAGCGTGACAAAATCGTCGATTCCGGCCAAGCGAGTTGATTCAACGGAGACCACACCATCGCCGCGTCCGAAATTCCATTCGTCGGTGCGGGCCAACTTTTGTGCTGATGACAAAATCGGTGCAAGATCAGGTTGCTCGCCGAACAAGATGCTACCCAAGGCCAACGACATATCAACCAAGTCGCTGCGCACCGGTCCGCCCGTTCCGGCGATGATCTTGTATTGAACACCGGCGGCGCGAGGTCCGGAATTTAACTTTGTAAGCAGCGGTGAACCGGGTCGCAGGTCATCCTTGGCCTCACCCAAAAACCCGTCGACCGCGTCGTCAATCATTGTCATGTCGGGATTGGCGTTTTGGCCGGGCGCGAGCAAGTTTGCCAGTTCAGTCATCGAGAAATCGGCCAGCGCCGAACCATGATTCGGCGGACTGATCATGATCAAGCCGCTGACGCCTGCCGGATCGTGATCCGCTGATTCGATCGCGGCCCGCGCGATGATCCCGCCCATTGAATGGGTTACCAGTACAACCTTTCGCTGGGGATTCTGCGCGTGCAACCGCTGCAGTTCGTTGTTGAATTCTTTGGCCGCAGCCTCGATCCCCATTCGATCTGAGTATTGGAACGTTGCAATGGCAAATTCTTGTCGCTCTAGCGCCTGGCGAAGCAGTGCCATCGAACCGCCCTTGGCGAGCATTCCAGGAACGAGCACCACGGCAGGTTTCGTCGCGTCCCCGGCGGTCCAGCGATCATCGCAAACTACGTTACATGAATCATCCTCGCGTCCACTCCACTGACTACGCAGTGCCGCCGAAAAATCTTTAATCACCGCGTTGGGCGTGGTCGCAGGAATCGGTTCGCCGCCGCGGCAAAATACTCCACTGCGGATGGTACAGATGCTCGCGACAATGATTGCTAAAAAAACTTCATCACGTTTAACTATCGGCACTCGAAAACAACATCTCAATTTTTCCACTGGCAACATCGTAAATCGCAGCGACAACGACGACACGTCCTTCATCCACCAGCGAGCGGATCGTGTCACTGCGCTCCAGTATCCCATGTGCCGAACGGATTGCGTTTCGCCGCGCCGTTTCATCGACGACCTTGAGCTGGGCATCGGCATCGAGCTCGGCGTGACGTTTCAAGCTCTTCGTATCGACCGACTCGAGGATGTCATTGACAATCGGTAGCAAGTGAACACAACCGCCAGGTATCACCGGTGGCTGCGGCCCGGCGGCGATCGCGACGGTGGCTGAGACCGCACCGCATTGGCTGTGGCCCATCACCAAAACCAATTTCGCACCGGCGACGCGGCAACCATACTCGATACTTCCCAGCACTCGATCGCTGAGTACGTTTCCGGCGACGCGAACGCTGAAGGTGTCGCCGATGCCCATATCGAAGATCAACTCCGAAGGTGTTCGCGAATCGATGCAACTCAAAATCACTGCCAACGGATGCTGGCCCGACGCCGCGGCGCTCAATTGGCGATTGACGTCTCGACGCAGTGTTTTGTTTTTGCGAAATCGCTCGTTGCCATCCAGCAGGATCTGCAGCACACCCTGGGGGCTGAGTTCGTCCTGCAATTCGCGAGTCGAGTAATCGATGTATTGAATCTCGTCTTTGAAAGCATACTTCTCGCGAAACCCGACCAGACTCACTTGGATATTTCGAGCTGGTGCCGAGCTGCTGGTGAACTCGCGAATTAAACCAAGGACATCGGGATCGATGTAATCAGTGTGGCTGGCGTCGAGCAACACTTGGTCGCCAGCCTTGAGCCGATTCAACACGCCATCGACGGCGGCGCGATTGAGAAAGCTGACCTGGTTGGCCAATTCAACCCGCAACACGTCGCCACCGAGATGCTTTTCTCGCACGGTGCGAAGCGGTCGCCGCAAGTTGCTGTTGAGAATAAAGCCAAGACTAATCGTCAAACCGATCAATACACCGATCAACAAATCCGAGAACACGATCGCCAAGACCGTGATGATGAACGGCAAGAATTGGTAACGACCGTCGGCCCACATCTGTTTGAACAACTTGGGGCTGGCCAGTTTGAAGCCCGTGACCAGCAGAATCGCCGCCAAGCAGGAAATCGGAATCTGGTTGAGCAACCGCGGCAGAAACAGCACACAAACCACTAGCAGAATGCCGTGAATAATCGTGGCGAGCTTGGTTTTGCCACCGGAGTTAATGTTCACCGAACTGCGGACGACCACCGAAGTCACCGGAATCGCACCGAGTAGGCCGGCGGCGACATTGCCAACGCCTTGAGCGAGCAATTCACGATTAGGCGGTGAATTTCTGCGTTGGGGATCGAGTCGATCAACGGCTTCGAGATTGAGTAATGTTTCGAGTGACGCTACCAGCGCAATGACGATCGCGCCCTTGTAGATCGCTGGGTTAGACCAAGCCGAAAAATCAGGAAACGTAATGAACTTCGACAGCTCGCCGAAGTTTGCCATAATCGGAACCTGAACACGATGTGAGCGACCGATTGCCCACGGCGGGCCAAACGATGCGAACCAATAACTGAGCCCCAAACCAAACAGCACGACCGCCAGCGGTGCAGGAATGCGAGTCATCTTTAACACCTTGCTGCGTTCCCAAAACAACATCACCGCAATCGATGTCAATCCAATCGCCGCAGCACCGAAATGGATCTGGCCGGCGACCAACGTCATCAACTCCGACAACGTGTTTTCTTGATCCGGTTGTGCAAACGCCATATCACCCTCGGGGTCCGTATCGTGCCCAAAGATGTGTGGGATCTGTTTCAAAATCAGGATGATGCCGATTGCCGCCAACAATCCCTTGATCACGCTGGATGGGGCAAACGACGCCAATTGCCCGGCCTGCAGAAGTCCTAGAAAAATTTGCAAGACACCGGCAAACATGACCGCCAGCAGGAAGTTTTCGAACGATCCAAGGCCCGCGATTTGTGCCGCAACGATCGACGTTAAACCGGCCGCCGGACCACTGACGCTGGTATGCGAACCGCTGAGCGAGCCAACCAGAATGCCGCCCAAAATCCCCGCAATCAAACCTGATACCAGCGGTGCTCCCGAGGCGAGGGCGACGCCCAAACAAAGCGGCAAGGCTACCAAAAAGACCACCAATCCCGCGGTCATGTCGGCGGCGAGTGTCTTGGTGCTGAGCAGTTGGCCGTTTGTCATGGAGGGTTCCGCGAGGGCGAGGATTGAGGATCAAGGGCAACCCTTTGGCAGCCGCAAATAGAGGATAAAGTGTCAATACTTTTATCGAAACAGTTCTTCACAATCACAGAATATTCATGATACTTGCCTATCATCCGCAGCCAGTAAAGAAATTACCACCAAGTCGCTTCTACAAACTTCGTCACGATTGGCAGCAACGCATGTTATCAAACTGGGTCGGCAAGAAGTGTTTTCAGGCCGTGCATCGTTCCAACCTAGTCTACAACACCTGTTGGGAAGACCCGCGCTTGGACCGCGAAGCGATGTCACTGTGTCACGATGACAAGGTGATGGTCATCACGTCAGCGGGCTGTAATGCGCTCGATTACGTGCTTGACTCGCCGGCGCATGTTTTCGCTGTCGACATGAATCCGCTGCAAAATGCACTTTTGGATCTCAAGATCGCTTGTATTCGCACGCTCGATTTTTCTGAATTCTTTTCGCTTTTTGGCCACGGCTGCATGAACGGTTGGGCGGATGTTTATCGCCGCCGCATTCGCCCCGTGCTTTCGACCGTGGGCCGAGAATGCTGGGATGCTCGCACCGGTTTTTTTGATGGCCAAGGGCGACGAAACAGTTTCTATTTTCACGGCTCGTCGGGTTACTTCGCGTGGTTGATTAACGCTTACATCGACCGCGTCGCTAAAGTTCGCGAAACGTTACAACAGATGCTCGACGCGACCAGCGTCAGTGACCAGAAGCAACTGTTTGACGCCGGCCAAGTTCGCAAATCGATCTGGCGACCGATGCTGCGTTGGCTCGTTGGTCGCGACTTGACGATGTCGATGCTCGGTGTACCCCGCGCCCAACGCGACCAGATTGACCGCGATTATCCCGGTGGTCTGGAACAATTTATCATCAGCCAAATCGAATACGTGTTCACCAACCTATCGCTCGCGGACAATTACTTTTGGCGAGTTTATTTGACGGGCTCGTACAGCGAAAACTGTTGCCCCGAGTATCTTAAGGAAGCGAATTTCAATCGTCTGCGCGATGGCTTGGTTGATCGCGTCTCGACTCACACCGATTCGGTCGAAGGTTTCCTGAAGAAAGGCGACGAGCCCATCTCGCGGTTCGTGTTGCTCGATCACATGGATTGGATGTGCAAGAACGAACGTGGCATTTTGTCGTCTGAATGGCAAGCGATCATCAATCGGTCGGCTGAGAAAACAAAAGTGCTGTGGCGCAGCGCCGGTCTGCAGGCTGACTTCATCAACCCGTTACAAGTATCCGCCCGGGGCCGACGTACCGACGTTGGCAACCTGCTGACCTATCACACCGAACTGGCTTCGTCGCTGCACCTGCGTGATCGCGTTCACACGTATGGCAGCTTTTATATCGCCGATCTGAACGCGGCCTAAAACAATGTCGTTTACACAAACTCTGATCTCCGACTCGCGCGTGCTGTGGAACCTGTTGGCCAGCCCAACGAAGGGCAACACGCATCGCGAACGACTCAATAACTTCTACCAGGGTCAAGCATCCTCTTATGATTCGTTTCGCCAGCGACTGCTGCACGGGCGACAAGAAATGATCACCGCGATGCCGGTCAAAATGGGTGACGTGTGGGTTGATCTGGGCTGCGGAACCGGTGAAAACATCGAACGCTTCGGTGATCGGTTGAGTGTGTTTTCGGCAAACCACTTGGTCGATCTTTGCGATCCGCTGCTCAAGGTCGACAGCCAGCGACGGTCCCGGCTGGCCGAGCCCGACAAGCTCACGCTGCATGAAGCCGATGCCACTCGCGTAGTGATACCCGATGCGTCCGCTGACTTGGTGACGTTTTCCTATTCGCTAACAATGATCCCCGATTGGTTTGCCGCAATCGATAACGCGCTGCGAATTTTGCGACCCGGCGGATATTTGGGCGTGGCTGATTTTTTTGTTTCGCGAAAACATGCCAGCGGCGACGAAGCCCGGCATGGATGGTTGACTCGCACCGGTTGGCCAACCTGGTTCGCAATGGATAACGTGTTCCTGAATCCCGATCACCTGCCGATGTTGCGCCGCCGTCTCGATACGGTCACGCTGGTGCAAAATCGTGGTCACCTCGCGTACCTTCCTTTTTTCAAAGTTCCTTATTACGTGTTCGTCGGTCGTAAACCACTGGCCGTCTAAGCCTCGGCTTGGCAGCGGCAAACTCGAATCCACGGAGCGCTTCATGGCAACGAAAAATCGCAGCAGTACCGTTCGCTCGATCTTTATCAGCGATCTGCACCTGGGTAGCCGATTCAGCAAGGCGACCGAAGTCTTGGAATTCCTGCGCAGTCACGAACCCGAAAACCTGTACCTGGTCGGCGACATCATCGACGCCTGGGCGCTGCGCCGACGGTGGCATTGGCCAAGCAACTACGACGCGCTGTTCAATCACATTGCCAAGTTGATCGAAAGCGGCACCAACGTGTTCTATACTCCCGGCAATCACGATAGCTTCCTGCGCCGGTTTCCGTTCAATCAACCGCGCGTTCGCATCCAGGATCAGTTTGTGCATTGCTGTGCCGACGGACGAAAAATGGTCGTGATGCACGGCGACCAATTTGACAAAGTCGAAGGCGGTGCGCAATGGTTATCGGTCGTCGGTTCGTTTGCCTATGACATTTTGCTTGTCACTGATCGATCGATCAATCGCACGTTGGCGCGGCTCGGTTGGGCACCGCGAAAAATCAGCGGCACGGCCAAACGAACCGTCAAGTTGGCCGTCCAGTTTATCAGCGGCTACGAAGATCGGCTTGCCGACCACGCCCGCCAAGCCGATTGCGATGGAATCATCTGTGGCCATATCCATGTGCCACGTTATCGGATGCTCGACGAAATCTTGTATGTCAATCTAGGCGACTGGATCGAAAACTCGACCGCGTTGGTCGAGTATGGCGACGGCACGTTGGAACTGCTCGAAACATCGGTCGGTCGAATCCGCAGCACCGAGCGTTACCGTGACCACGATGCCGAGCTTATTGAACCAGCCGTTGATCTTTCGCCATTGGCCGCCACGCTCTTCTCGACCGCGCAAGAGCAAGCTGCGTAGCTAGTGCCAAAACCCTTAAGTTCCGTCCTGTTTCGGTCTGGCCGTTGACTTCTTGCCAAACGGCCACAGCTTCCGCCAGGTTTTCGGCTGCTCCACCGATTCTTTTTCCGTTGGACGGCCCGCGTAGGTCCATCAACATGCCGAGCGAAGTCTTGATTGTTGCGAGTCTCTTGGATCGTGGGCAGCAAGAACGGACCCTCGGTAGCGTCCCAGATGCCAGTCAAACAGACCGTGCCATGGCGGGTTTATTAGCATTCTTCCTTAAACAGTCACCTTGCGGTTTTGGGGCAGGACGGAACTTAAGGTTTTTGGCACTAGCGCCGATCCGCTTGCATACCTCTACTTGCCCGCAATCCGCACGACGCCCAAGTCGTGCCGAACCCAGGCGGGATCGACATCAAGTCGCACCACCATTTGATTCATCATCGAGATTCGTTCATCGGTACCGACGGGCGTGGTTCCGCGGGGGACGATGATCGCGATGCTGTCGGTCATCGTGGCAAAACGTGTGATCGCCGATTCGAGTTGGGCCGAGATTACGGTTCCACCGACCGCCGCGTAATTTCCGGTAGTCGCCGCGTCGATCGCATGATATGCGGTTAAGGTCAACGGCGGATGATTCTCGTCGACCAACAAACTGGCCTTCAATTGCTCGATCGCCGGTTCAGGAATCGCAAACGCCGGCACCGCGCCATAGGTACGCACATTGTATTCGCCAGCGGCAAGCTTGCCCGTTGGACTGACCCGCAACACGTTATTCAACATCGCTTTTTGGCCAACTAATTTTAACGCTATCACCTCCATCGTCTTGTTCGACGGGTAACTCAATGTGGCCAGCACGAACACGTTGCGATCCGCGGGATACAATCCTGGGCCGGCGTTTTCGCTGCGCGTCGATTCGCGCACCGCCGTATCGGCGATGGGGTATTGCTTGGTCAATTCGGTCGCGAGCTGTTTGGCAATCCGCGATTGAAAGATCATCAGATCGCGGGTGGCGAGGTCGTAGTTTTTCACCGACGATTCGTAGACGCTATTACGGGCAATGAGACCGGCGAGCGATTCGTTAGCTTGGTCTTCGAATTTTCGTGACGAAGCCAATGACGCCATTTGGTTGACAACCTTCAGATACGCTTGATGACGTGCGGCGACGTCCGCTGGCAGGACCGATTGGGCATCCGCTTCGACAATTTTGGACATGCCAGCGACGATGGCGCTTGTCCAGGTGATCGCCTCCTGGCGTGTCGGATCGCTCTCATCGTTGCCACCGTTGCCATCGCCGTTGTCAGTATGCCAACGCAGCGCCCAACGCAACGCTTGGATGCGTTGCAGCCCCGCGTGACCTTTGCCTTGGCGATCCGAAAGCGTTTGCAACACTTGCGGACCGGCGATCGATTGGCCATCGACGGTGGCCATGCCGCCGGTGCGCAGTTCACCGGCGACGGTATCGATCCAAGATTCTAATTCGGCGATGTTAGGTTGGCTGAGTTGAATGGCGGCAAGCATTTTCTCGCGATACATCGCCGCGCGAATTTTGTTCATCGGTTTATCCACGGCTGCGCGCGCGGCAAACCAGTCGCTCCAGAACGGCTTGCGTTCTTCGAGTGACAGAAAATAAATCGCCTCGTCCATCTGCATACTGACTTTGTTGGCACCCTTTTCGGCTTCCTCGTATTTTCCCGACTTGGCCGTGGCAACAATCTGGGCGCATTCCTTGGCGCGATCTTCAAAACTGCGGCGAAGTTGCAGCAGTACCTTGGCCCGATACTTTTGACCTTCCGGAGTCCGCGCATAATGATCGGCCATGTGATTGAGGCGATAGGTTGCCTCGACGAATCGCATTTGCAAATCGGTTGCCGCCGGTTCGCCCATCAACCGCAAAATCTCGGTCTCGCGCAATGCTTGGCCAACCAAACCGCGATGCTTGGCGATCAAGCCGGGTTGCATTTTATCGGGTTGCGTTTCCACAACCTTTTCCGCTGGCTGCATCGCGGTTAAATAGGTCTGCCAGTACGCATACAGCGCAGCTGCTTTCGCGGCGGCTTCCGGAATCGTGTTGTGGGTCGCCAACGGTTTGTTGATGTCGGCTGTGGATGGATTGGCCAGCGACCGAGTCGGCGCGATCAAGTAAGTGATAAGCAAACAAACGGTGAACAATGGTTTCATGGCAGAACTCCTTCGATCGTGATTCCGCCAAGCGTTGTGGGCGTGCCCATTGCATCGACGAGCGAGCCGGCGGGAATGGTCGCATCAAGTGTTTTCTTGTTGGGATCAAGCGGTGCGATCTCGACGGCGACAAGGCCCTCGTCACCGCTGGACAACACACCGTGGGCGCTGGATTGTTGAAAGAAAACTTTGGCGCTCAGCGATTGTCCGGCGAGGCTTTCGAGACTGGTCGCCGGTGTCGTCGCACGCACCAACAACGCGGGATAATTTTGCGGTCCTTTGTCGGGATCGTAAGTCGTGAACTGAACGACCGCCGGTCGCCCATCGCCGGTCGCGTATAGACGTGCGTAGGCGACATTCACCTTGACTGGCGGCGAAACGTTGATCGTCGCGTGGCCGGTCGCCGGGATCACTTCGGCAACCACCGCCGCTTGAGTAATCACTTGCGCCTTGTCTTTGACATTGCTGACCATCTCGTCAAGCTTTTCCTGTGAACAGCCCGCCATGACAAACGCCAGCAATGCCCAAACGAAGAGCAACGCATCTTCGTAGTGGATCTTGTCAAAGCTCCGTCGGCAGGGATCTTTGAAAAGATCCACTACGCTGGCAATCGCATCGAGCGCCCAATTCATAAATACACCCAGTGGAAAGTAAAGAATAGTTTGAAAACGGATTGGCAGGGAAATAAGTGTCGGACTTTACGGTAGCCGAAGTCGCCAGACCTCGGAAAACGCGGGGCATCCGAACTCTGGCAAGTTCGGCTACGCCAGTAATTGACCGCTCGTTCCTTGGTGGCGACAAACCCGCACCCTTGCGAACACCGGGCGCTACTGCATCACGCGAGTCTGTTGCGAAGCGGTGGTGCCACCTGGCATGAGACGACTAATCGCCTCCACCGTCAACTCCAGATTCTGCGGCTGATTGCTGACCAATTCAAGGTCATAATCAACCGATTCACCCGGTCGTAAATCACGGATGTCGTTCAAGTAGATCGTGTCACCTTCGCGACGATAGGCACCGGCGGCGGGCGCGGTTCGCTGCGTCACGCGGCTCACCTCGACACCCGGCGGCAAGCGAAACCGCAAACCGACGTTGCTGTCCAATTGATTCGTCGTGTTGCGAACCGATAGCGCATATCGAATTGGTTGGCCGACGCGAACCGGGTCGTCGCGATCCAACAACGACAACGAAAGTGCGTTGGCAATCGGTGGCGTATTGGCGGCCGAAGGTGGCAAAGTCGGTGTCGAATTGCGCGGCACTGCGGGAATCGGAGCCGGGCCTAGTGGAACAACCGGCGTCGGTTGGATCGGTGGCAACACTGGTCCTGCCGTCGGTGGTGGCGCGACCGGCGAACCCTGGGTAATGCGGAACTCGCGGGCATCCTCGGCTCGTGCACCTTCGGCCGACGACACTGTGACAATCATCTTCGAGCGTGGGCTGACCTGGTTCGCCAGAAATTCGCCTTCGAGCAACACCGACGACCGGCGATCGGGTGCCGGTGGCATTTCGGGAACTGTCCAAACAATCTGGTACTGGCCGCTGCGCGACGTGTCGGCACCCTCGGTAGCACGAACCAATTGCAATTGCGGATCGAACGTCGCCGCAATGCGCACGTTCCTCAGCGGCACCTCGCCCGTGTTCACAATCCGATATCGAAACAAACGCGACTCGCCGGTTTCCATCGCATCGGGTCCGGTGATGTTTGCGGTGATCGCCGGCACGGGAACGATTCGATTGATCACGGTCGCGCAAGAATCGGCGTTAGCTTTTTGTCCCGAATCAGCGAACGCTTCGAAGTTGACGCAGCGTCGGCCGGACTCCAGCGGTATGAACGTCGCGGCGCTGGTCCACGTTTGGCCGGGCTGCAACGGTCCGTCGGTTTTGTTTTGGCCCGTCACACGGCTGCCGGTTTGCTTGTGCGTCATGCCGCTGTCGCCGACGGCGCGCAGGCCGACTCCGGTTAACGCTCGCTCGCCCGTGTTGGTCACATCGATATCAAACGTAACCGGCTCACCAACCTGAGTCGCATCGGTCTTCGTCGGGCGAACCTGAATCGACAAACTGGGACGAAACACATCAATCGCGACGGCATCTTCGGCGTAAAGATTGTCCGACCCGCGGGCTTGGAATTGCAAACGAATCGGTGCCTGCGAGACCATTGTCATGAACAGGTCAAGCTGCGTACGCGGTGGGATCGTGCCGATTTCCCAAGTCACATTACCTGGCGTCGCGACGGCGAATGAATCGGACTGCGTTACTCGCGTGCCCGGTGGCAAGGCGACGTTGACGCGAACGTTGGTCGCCGGTTGGTCACCGGGATTCTGCAAGTTGGCAACCACATCAAAGGGTGCATTGAACGTCGCCACCGCCGGTGCTCCGGCGCGAATCGCTAATTGCGGTGCGCTCCAGCTTACGAACGTTTGTCCGCTGCCCAACGTCAGGTCCGGCATATTGTCGCTTTCGCCGCCCGGACGAATCACTTGCATCGAAACCGCAGCGGTTCCCGACGCCCAATTGCCGTTGGCCGCTCGAACTGGCAACAGCTCGGCGATTGCGTTGCCGGTCGAATCAACTTTGGCTTCGACTACCGACGTTCCATTGGGCGCAAAGAGACCGAGTTCGGGATTGAGCGTTTCGTAACGAACCGTCCAGCCACGCGCCGGCACCGTGCCCTCGGCGCGGGTAACGCGAGTCGCCAACGTCACCGGTGTGCCTGCGGCAACCGATTGTGGACCGGGGAATTGCCACTTGGAATCGATCCAGTAAATCGTGGCGGTTGCTTTGCGTTGGTCCCAACAATCACTTTCCGGTGCAAGCACTGTCACCCGGCTTGTGCCTTCGGTCGGGCTGCTGATCGACAACCAGGTCTGGCCTTTATCAAGCGGCACGTCATCGTTGGGGTTGAGATTGCCGCGGGTGATCAACGCCTGCTTGGTGCTGGTCACACCCTTGGCAAACGATGCGCTCAGCTTGTCTGTCTTCTCAATCTTGGCCAATCGATGCAGCGCTCCCGGTGCATCATCGCCGACTTCAATGAAAGTACCAACGCTTTCGGGCGTCAACATCCATTCAAGCGGTTCGCCGACGGCCAAGTATCCGTCGGTACCACACACACCGGACAGAAGTATCACTTCGCCGCCGACGGGAGCAACGATTCGTTGCGGCGACAACAGAATGCAACCGCGCGTCCCGCGTTCGGGTAAATGCAAACAATCTTTCAACTTGCGATGGCATTCGTCACCCAGCAACACCGCCGGCGGACCCATGCGACATTCTTCACCGCATGGACTGGTCGCTCCTAATTCGCGACCGCACGGCGGCAACACGCCCGCGCCGACCGGATCAACACACGGCGGCGGTGGGACCGGCTCAGTGAACGCGGGACTGGCAACACCGCGATGAAAGCTGTCTAAATGATTTTGAAATCTCGCCTTATGATTGGCAATCTTCGACCCCAGCGTCGATTCGCCAGCGTGCCCCGGCAATGCCAGCGTTGTGCTTGTCGGAAACGGAGCCAATAAACATTGGCCCGACGGATCGATCGCGGGCAGTCGAAGCTGTTGGCAACCGGCGGACAAAGACACCAACAAAAAACCAGCAATCCCCAGTGCGAACCACCTGAGAACCGTCGCCTTGGCTCGGCGCTGGTGATGTTGAGTTTTGATTTTCACGGCGGCATCGATGTCGCGGGGGATTTCCGTTCCGGGCAGACCTTGCCCGCGAAACGCTACCACGCGGGCGGTACTGCGGTAGCAAATGAGCCGTCGCGAACCGCACTTTGTCTTAAATCAACGCCGACCCGTGATCGTTTAAGCGGAATCGTTGTCGCGTAATGACGACTCAAAAAAAAGTAAAGAATCGCCGACACGGTGTTTGGCCGCATTGCATCATTGCCCGACGCTGATTCTGATAAGTGTTCGACGACGCTCCGCCATCGTGTTCTAGTAGGAGGGAGGAGTGTCGTCGAACACTTCGCGTCACCAGCCAGGACAGATTTCGCATGACAACTGCATCCACCACCACCCAGCCCGTTTTGATCGCCGGCCAATGGCGCGACGCCGCCAACGCCGGAACGTTTCAAGCAACCGATCCCAATAGTAACCAACCGATTCCGCGCGAATATCCGATCAGCGATTGGGCCGATATCGACGAAGCCCTCGACGCCGCGACCGCCGCCGCCATCGAGCTGCGCCGCGCGCCGTCCGCCAAGATCGCTGAATTCCTCGAATCGTTCGCCTCGAAAATCGAAGCGAGTCGTGACGAACTCGTCGACGTCGCCTACACCGAAACCGGATTGGCCAAGCAACCACGATTGGCCGACGTTGAGTTGCCCCGCACTGTCAACCAATTGCGACTCGCCGCAACGGCCGCGCGCTCGGGCGATTGGGCACACGCGATCATTGATACCAAAGCCGGCATTCGCGCGATGCTCGAACCGCTGGGCCCGATTTGCGTTTTCGGTCCGAACAATTTTCCGTTCGCGTTTAACAGCGCCGCCGGTGGTGACTTTGCGGCCGCGATCGCGGCGGGTAACCCGGTGATTGCCAAGGCAAACAGCTCGCACCCCGAGACGACACGGTTGCTCGCGGCGTTGGCAATGCAATCCGTTGACGAAGTTGGTTTGCATCCGGCGACGGTGCAATTGATCTATCGCACTTCGCATTCCGATGGCGAACGTTTGGTTTCGGATCATCGTTGCGGTGCGACCGGCTACACGGGCAGCCGCAGCGCTGGCTTGACTCTTAAGTCGGCTGCGGACCAAGCCGGCAAGCCAATTTATTTGGAGCTTTCCAGTGTCAATCCAGTTGTCGTCACACCGGCGGCGCTGGCCGAGCGGGGCGAAAAGATTGTTGATGAATATGTCTCCAGCGTGCTGATGGGCAGCGGCCAATTTTGCACCAACCCGGGCCTAGTGTTGCTCGTCAAAGGCACCGCGTCGGATCAATTTATCGCTGCGGTGACCAGCAAGTTTGCCGCCGCGACACCGGGCACGTTATTGTCTCCGGCGGTGACGAAGTCGTTGTCCAAGAGTATCAAGACATTGCGCGACGCCGGTGCCGAAATGTTGACCGGCGGCGGTGTACCGCTGAGCGATCGATGTGCCATTGCCAACACTTGGCTGCGCGCCTCAGGAACCCAGTTCATCGGCGACCCCGAGGCGTTTCAGACCGAGGCGTTCGGTAACACGTCATTGGTTGTAGTGGCCGATGACATTGAACAATTGGTAGACGTCATCGAAACGCTCGAAGGTAATTTGACCGGTTGCATCTATAGTGCGAACCAAGGTGACGAAGACGTCTATGCAAAGGTCGCTTTCGCGCTGACGCCGAAAGTGGGACGATTGCTCAATGACAAAATGCCGACGGGCGTCGCGGTCAGTCCTGCGATGAACCACGGCGGACCCTATCCAGCCACCGGCCATCCCGGTTTCACCGCCGTTGGAATCCCCGGCGCGATTG
Source organism: Pirellulaceae bacterium (assembly GCA_041753075.1). Classification (GTDB taxonomy): domain Bacteria; phylum Planctomycetota; class Planctomycetia; order Pirellulales; family Pirellulaceae; genus UBA6163. The sequence goes on along the minus strand of JBGSVE010000063.1, from coordinate 78,835 downwards.
TGCGGTTCGCGAAGTTAACCAGCTACGACAACGTGCGCAATGACCGCTTGCCGCCGTTGTTACAGAACAAAAACCCTACTGCCAGCACTTGGCGCAGCATCGACGGCACTTGGACCAAAAGCGACGTCAGCTAAGAAATCCTTCGTATTGAACACGGCGAGTGTTCGATGCCTTATGAGGTGGTCTCGGCCATGTCGCGGGCGTGGTAGCTGCTGCGTACGAACGGACCACTGGCTACCTTTTTGAAACCCATCGCGCGGGCCAACTGACCCAACTCGTCGAACTCTTCGGGGGCGACGTAGCGAACAACGGGGAGGTACTTTTCGCCCGGTTGCAAGTATTGGCCAAGCGTTAGAAAGTCGACGTCGTAACTTCGCAGGTCGGCGAGCGCATCAAGTAATTCGCCGCGCTGCTCACCCAGTCCGAGCATCAAGCCGCTCTTGGTCATCACGCTGGGGTTGTAACGCTTGACCTGCTTCATCATTTCCAGCGTCCAGCGATAATCGCTCTTGGGACCGCGAACTCGGCGATACAACCGTGGCACTGTTTCCATGTTGTGATTGAACACCGTCGGTGCGGCATCGATTACGCGCTCCAGCGCCGGTTTGCAGTGGACGAAATCGGGCGTCAGCACTTCAGTGGTTGCACCCGTTCGCTGGCGAACCGCGACGACACATTGGTAAAAGTGTTCCGCGCCGCCGTCGGGCAAATCGTCTCGCGTGACGCTGGTGATCACGACGTGCCGCAATCCCAATCGCGCCGCGGCTTCGGCGACACGATCCGGTTCGTCTGCTTCGGGCAACTGCGGTGGGCGACCGCGACTGACCGCGCAAAACCCACACGGTCGCGTGCAGACGTTGCCCAAGATCATGAACGTCGCGGTCTGCTGGCTGTAGCATTCCATACGATTGGGACACTTGGCGTTGTCACACACCGTTTCCAACCGCAACTCGTCCATCAACGACGCGGTCAAGTGGTTGTTGTTCTTGACCGGAATCGGACGCTTGAGCCACTTGGGCAACCGTCCACTGCCGCTGGTGGGTGTGCCTGCGGGCATTTCCGGCGGAGAAACAACGGGAAGACGAAACGCCATGAAAATCTCGGTCCAGCGAACAAATACGACAACACACCAGACCCATCGTAGCCAAATGACCTCGTAAGTTACAATGCGCGGTCCCCCATGAACCTCCCGAGCACTCGCCGCGTAACTTGATGGCAACGAAAAAAGCTGAAAAAAGCAAAATCAAAAAAGCGGACGCTGGCCCCAAGCTGGTCGCCGACAACCGAAAAGCAAAGTTTCAGTATGAAATCCTCGATTCGGTCGAATGCGGAATGCAATTGATGGGCAGCGAAGTTAAGTCGATGCGCGAGGGCAAATTGTCGATCGACGAAGCCTACATTCGCGTCAAAGATCGCGATTTATGGTTGATCAGCTCGGACATTGCCCATTACAAAAACGCCGGGATGTGGAACCATGATCCGCGGCGTCCGCGCAAGCTGCTGATTCATTCGCGCGAGTTTGATATGTTCGCCGGTCGAGCCAAAGAGCGCGGCCTCACGCTGGTGCCGCTTCAGGTCTATTTCAACGATCGCGGGATTGCCAAATGCGTGATGGGTTTGGTCAAGGGTAAGAAGCTGCATGATAAACGCCAAGCGATGAAAGATCGCGATACCAAACGCGGACTCCAGCGCGCGATGCGGGGCAAGTGAGACCACGGATGCTCGAAGTTATCAATCTGAAGAAGTCGTTTGTGCAACCCGAGGGTGGGCAATTGCCGATTCTCGACGTGCCGTCGTTGTCAGTTGCGGCCGGCGAGCAAACGGTCTTGATCGGCGAGAGCGGCGGCGGCAAGACGACGCTGCTGCACTTGATCGCTGGCATCGCTTCACCGGACAGCGGCTCGATCCGCATCGCCGGAACCGACATCACGCTGCTGAGTGAATCAGGTCGCGATCGTTTTCGCGCCGGCATGATTGGCTATGTGTTTCAAACCTTCAATCTGCTCGGCGCGTTCACGGCGCTGGAGAACGTGCGGTTGGGAATGACGTTCGCGCGCGGCCGCCATGACACGGCGCGGGCGACCGAGTTGCTCGATCGCGTGGGATTGGCCAGTCGTGCCCATTATCGACCGGCGCAACTTTCCGTTGGCCAACAACAACGCGTCGCGATCGCGCGCAGCTTGGCCAACCGACCGAAGTTGCTGTTGGCCGATGAACCGACTGCGAACGTCGATCCTGCCAGCAGCCAGATTGTCATCGACCTGATTCGCGAGATTTGCGAACAAGACCAGGTCGCGTTGTTGATGGTGACGCACAGCATGGATGTGGCGACGCAGTTTGATCGGATTGAAAAACTGGATGCGATCAACCGCGTCTTATCGACTACCCACTAATACGCCCGCCCGATCCGGTAAGCACCATGTCGTTGTTGCAAATTGCTTGGCGTAACTTTCGCCACCGCTCGTTGTCCAGTTATTTGACGGCGCTGTCGTTGGGCTTGGGTGTGGCGCTGGTGGTAATGGTGTTGGCTGTTTATGGCATCGTCACCGATGCGTTTCAGCGCAATTCGGCGGTCAGCTACAACATCGTCGTCGGCCCCAAGGGCAGTCCGCTGCAGCTAACGCTCAACTCGGTTTACTACCTCAGCCAACCGATTGAGAACTTGCCGTACACGCAGTACATGGAGTTCATGACCCAGGCCCAGCGTACCGAGGAAGTGCGAAAGCTCGGCGGTTCAAAAGCGCTCGGCGAAACCGCTGGCGAGTATTCGCGATTCGTGGCGGGTGGGTTTGCGATACCGTTGACGTTGGGCGACTACTACGGCGAGTTCCGCGTGGTTGGCACGACGCCTGATTTCTTTGAACTGCTGCGACACGGCGATGATTTGGACCAGAAGTTTGCCTTTGCCCAAGGACGCAATTTCAAAACCTACACGCCTGAACACGGATATTTCGAGGCGGTGGTCGGTGCGCGAGTGGCGGCCAACTTCGGCATCAAAGCAGGCGATATTTTCTATCCAACGCATGGCGACCCCGAGGGCAAGGGACATGCCGATGCGTTCACGATCGTTGGCGTGCTTGCGCCCACGGGAACGCCGAACGATCGCGCTACGTTCGTCAACATGGAAGGTTTTTACTTGATGGAAGGCCACGCGAAACCGGTCGAGAACCAGGCCGAGGATTTTGTCGCGGGCGAAGTCGCTGATGATACCGAGATCAAGCCGCTGACGATTCCCCAGCGCGAGGTGACGGCGATCTTGGTTCGCAACGGCGGCTTGTGGGGTCCGCAGATGATGAACCGTATCAATGAGGGCACCGCCGCTCAAGCCGCCGCACCGGTCGGCGAGATCAGCAAAATGTTGTCGCAAATTGTCGGGCCGCTGTTGGTCGCGTTGTTGGTCATCACGGTCATTACTTGCTTTGTCGCGGCGGTCGGAATTTTGGTGGCGATTTACAATTCGATGAACGATCGACGCCGCGACATCGCGGTCATGCGAGCGCTCGGAGCCCGTCGCGAATCGGTCACCGCAATTATCTTGTTGGAAAGCCTGCTGATTGCCATTTTTGGCTGCGTTTTAGGTTGGGTGCTGGCTCATGGGGCGATCAAGTTCGCCAGTCCCTACATCGAGGCCCACACGGGTGTCCAGCCGCACTTTTTCTCGATCAGCTCGTACGAGTGGTACGTTCTGCCATGCGCCCTGGCGTTGGCGGCGCTTGCCGGTTTGTTGCCCGCGATGGTTGCCTATCGTACCGATGTCAGCCGCAATTTGGCTGCCTGATACGATCGCCACAACCGCTACCAGCCGATTCGCTTTAAAACATTAAGTGAATCAAGCCTTCACGGCGAACCGGCGATCAACCTACAATGCCAGTGACGTTCGCACTTTCCAGAGTAGAACAATTGTCCCAATTGTTTGGGAAACTTAGCCTGCCGTGCTGGCTGAACAATTGGGACAATTGTTCTACTCTGGAGAAGTTAGAATTGGACACACCGACAGTTCTCGTTCACGTACTGAATTTGAATTCAATGATTCGACTTACTCTGGCTCTCACGCTGGTCTTGCTGACGATCGCGCCGACGATCGCGTGCCCTTTCTGCAGCGCCGTGTCGCAAACACTGCGTCAAGAAATCGGCATTATGGATGCCGTTGTGATTGCCGAGTCTACGCGCGATTCGATTCGCGATGAACTGACCGGCCAAGTTCAATTCAAAATCATCTCGGTGCTCAAGGGCGACAAGCTTGTCAAACCAGACCAAACCGTGTCGTCAGTCTACTACGGTACCGTCGCACCAGGACGTCGTTTTATGCTCTCGGGCGCAGAACCCGCCGATCTGCAATGGGCGTGTCTGCCGCTGACTGAAGCCAGCGAACAGTACCTCGGTGAACTTACCAAACTGCCCGATGACCCGCTTGAGCGATTGAAGTTTTATCAACCCTACCTGCAGCATCCCGACTCGATGCTCAATCGTGACGCGTATGATGAATTTGCAATCACGCCCTATTCCGTTGTGCAAACACTCAAACCGTTCATGGACCATGACCAATTGGTTTCATGGATCAATGAAGACGGCATGCCGGCGGACCGCAAACGTTTGTATCTGACGATGCTGGGCGTTTGCGGTGACGAAAAAGATTTGCCGCTGCTTGAGGAAATGCTGACCAGCACTCAACCGACTTCACGCGGCGGTTTGGATGCGTTGATTGCGTGCTATTTGATGTTGGCCGGCGAAGCGGGATTGCCGAAAATCGACGAGCTGTTTTTGAACAACGCTAAGGCTCCGTACGCCGATACTTATGCAGCGATCATGGCCGTCCGCTTTCATGGAACCGAAGCCACGAAGATTCCACGCTCGGCGTTGGTCAACTCGTTGCATTATGTTTTGGAGCGGAAAGATATCGCGGATCTTGTGATTCCCGACTTGGCGCGGTGGGGCGATTGGAGCCAGATCGATCGCTTGGTTGAATTGTTTGTCGAAGCCGAAAAAGACAACAATTGGATTCGCGTTCCGGTGGTCAATTACCTTCGCGCTTGCCCCAAGCCCGAAGCCGAAGAAGCGATCAAGAAGCTGAAAGAAATCGATCCCGAAAGCGTCAAGCGAGCGGGGTCAGTTTTTTCGATTCCGGCCCCTCAGCCGGCACCGGCAGCCAGCTCATCGCACGCGGTTCCAAAACACAAAGACCTGCTTGGTGTTTCATCTTCGCTAAGCCTCGCCAGGACGTCGTCGGGCCCATTGGCGGCGGTATCATCCGCGCCGCACACTGAACATTGGTTCGCCATTAGTCGCGGCATGAAAACACCGATCGCAGCACCATGGCTGGATCTGAACCGCTTCGCCGCCACGGGCGTAGCAGTTTTCGGATTCGGATTACTATTAGCATTACTCTACCTAGTGCTCTGCTTCAGCTTCAAAAATTGTCGAACGGTTGTCCCCAACCGTTTGGGAACCGATCCACTACGACTATCCGAAATTTGAGCTAAGTCCAGCGTTTCAAGGAGATAAGCCAAACAATGGCAACTGCGGAAATTCAACTTTCAGACACCACCGACTTAGTCAATTATCCGTATCGCGAGATCAGTCGTGCGGCGGTGATTTCGGTGATCCTTATCCTGCCGGCGATGCTAGGTTTAATTCCCGCATTCTCACCGATGCTTGTTTTTGCGATGTTAGGAGTTGCGTTGGGAATTACGGGGCTGCGAACTATCAAGCGTTATCCGGGCGAATTCAGTGGTCGTGCAGTCGCCTTGTGTGGACTTGCGGCTAATGGCTTGTTGCTGGTCGGCGGCGTTAGCGAACACAGTTATATCTATGCCACCGAAGTGCCCGAAGGTTACAACCGCGTGGCGTTCTACGATTTACAACAACCCGAACCGCTGCCCGATATTCCGACCTCGCGAGCCGTTGAGATTGACGGCGAGAAGATTTTTTTGAAAGGATATATCCATCCGTCGTCGGGTTCGGGGTTGCTGCGTCGTTTCATTCTTGTGCCTGATTTGGGCACCTGTTGTTTTGGTGGCCAACCGCGCAGTACCGACATGATTGAAGTCACCTTGACCAGCGGCCAAACGGTGAAAGCCGGTTTGAGCAAGTTAAAGCTAGCCGGCAAGTTCATGCTCAATCCCAACGCGACCAAGGCGGCGGATTTTGATAACCAGATTTTCTATCAAATGCGAGTCGACGAACTCCGTTGATTAACCAGAACGGAGTGGCCCGATGATCCGATGGCAAATAGTTCTTAGCGTCGTGCTGTTATTAGCGATCGATGGCAACGCTGCGGACCCGGTCGCTCCCGGCGTTGATCCGGCTCGTGTGGCGGTGGCACCAGCGCGAAGTACGGCTCGTGCCAAGGGAGAGATCTCGTTCGACGACTTGAAGTTCGACATCGAAAAGGATGGCAAATTTGAGCGGTCGATGTTGACCGACGCGATCGAGTCACTTGACGGAAAGAAGGTCAAGCTGCGGGGGTTCATCTTGCCGAGCACTTTGTTTCGCGAAACCAATATCAACGAGTTTGTGTTGGTTCGCGATAACCAAGAATGTTGCTTCGGTCCCGGTGCGGCGCTGTTTGATTGTGTGGTCGTAAACCTTGTCGATGGCGTCACCACCGACTACACAACGCGCGCCGTTACGGTCACCGGAACGTTCAAGATTAAAGAGTATAAGTATCCGGACGATACCGGACATTTTGCAATCTTCAATCTGCAGGGCACCGATGCGCGTTAGTGCCTAGCCTGGGTATTCTCCATTCGGACCACAAATCAGCCGCCTCGCGTTAGCGTGCGGTTCCTGCCGCGGTAACCGCGTGCTAGCGCACTGCGGCTGATGGAATTGGAATTCTAAGCAGCACGTCGCTGCAGCGACACTGCGTCGCGCTGTGGTTCAACTTGCGGACGTGCCGGCCAACCAAACTGTTCCAACAACGCATCGGCCGCGCGATCCGATGCGCCGGCTGTCGCTTGGGCACTGCGCAGCTCGGCCATTTGCTCGAGCAAACCATTACGGTAGTAGTCATCTTGCAACATCGACGCCACGCTTTGGTAAAGAAAGTCGATCGCGGGTTCGGTGCGTCCGACGGATACCATTTCGGGAAACAGCGTCTTGCCGGCCATCAAGTTGACCAACGTCATGCTGTCGACGTTGACAACCATCTTGCCAAATGTGTTCAAGATGCGACCGACGCGATAAATCACTGCGGCTGGTGTTTGACGCGCGAGCAATTCCAAGCTGACCGAACCGCTGACCATCATTGCACATTCGCTTGACTCGATAATCTCGCTGGTCTTGCCGACAAAGATATCGACCGGCAATCGACGATCCTCGGCCCGCAATTGTTGGCGACACCATAGTCCATGTGTATCGCGAAATGCGGCGATCAAAAACCTCGCGTCTCTGTATTTACGCGACAACCGGCGGATCGATTCAAGCATCAATGGAAAGTTTCGCTGGACCTCGTGCTCGCGCGAGCCCGGCAACACCGCGATCAACCGTTCGCCGCTGCAATTTAGATCATCAAACCGATCAAGCAATCGTTGGTCCAGCGTCTTGTTCTGCACCGCATCAAAAAACGGATGTCCTACAAACGTGGTCGATACGCCGCGCTCCTGGTACCACTGGTCTTCAAATGGCAAAACCGTCAGCACGTGATCGACACTGCGCCGCAGCTTTTTCAATCGCCAACTGCCCCAGGCCCACAATTGCGGCGGCAGATAATAGTGAACCGGAATGTCGTACTTCTTCGCTCGTTTGGCGATGTGCCAATTGAACCCCGGAAAATCAACCAGCAACACGCCGTCCACGCCGCCGGATTTGAACACCGCTTCGGCCTCGTCGGCTAAGCGATAGAATTCTCGCAGTTTGGGCAAGACTTCGACCAAGCCGACAACGGCCATTTTCGTCATGTCGCGATCTAGGAGGCAGCCTGCCGCCCGCATCGACGGTCCGCCAAAACCAACAAAACGCAGGTCGCTGCGACGCTGTTGGAGCGATTGAACCAATCGCGCGGTATGTTGATCGCCGCTGGGTTCGCCCACGGACAGAAAAATCTTTTTACTCATCCCTGCGGGATAAGAAACTGCTGGCCGGGAGTCAAGAGTGAATCGGAACCTCGATGGTGAAAATCGTTCCGTGGCCCAATTGGCTATCGCAATGAATCGTGCCGCCGTGACCTTCAACGACCGCGCGACAAATACTCAACCCCAGCCCCGTTCCAGCAACATCAGACCGACGGGTGCGTGATCTTTCGGCGCGAAAAAAACGATCAAAAATCCTTGGCACGTCGTCAGGATGCATGCCCGCGCCGGTGTCGCTGACCGTCAATTGAGCAGCGGCAACTCCCTTGGCTGATTGAACCGTGCGAAGATCAATTGCGATTCGTCCGCCATCGGGAGTGTGCTTGATTGCGTTGTCAATCAAATTGTTGAGCACCTGGATCCATTGCTCTCGTTTGCCCAACATTTCGATTGGCTCATTGCGATCCACCCGCAACGTCACGCCGTTGACTTCGGCGACGACGCGAAGAATCTCGACCGCTTTGGCGACAACCGCATCGAGCGAAAACGGTTTGCGGTTTACGGCCGAAGACGGCAACGTGGCTTCGGTTAACAGCAACAATTGATTGACGATGACGCCAAGCGATTCGGTTTGGTCCATGATCTGCGCGGCCAATTCGCGATACTCGTCACCGGATCGCTGCGACACCAGCGCGATGTCGGCGGTGGCGCGAATCGCCGACAGCGGTGTGCGCAATTCATGAGCCGCGTCCGCCAAAAAATCGTGCTTCGCGCTGACGTCGGTGGCGATGCGGTCCAACAATGCGTTGATCGTTTGCGCCAATTGTTCGAGCTCGTCCGCGGCACCGCGAGTTGGCAACCGTTCGGCCAATCGATCGGGTCTTAAGTTCGACGCCGTGTTGACCATTTCACGCAGCGGCAACAGCGCCCGTCCCGCCAACCACCAACCGACGATCGGTGCGATTGCCAATGAAACCAGCCAGGTGAAGAATGCGATTCGGTCAATGCGATTGAGTTCTTGGTCGAGCAAATCAACCGACGCACCGACGCGAATCCAACGCACCGGATTCTGATTTTCAATCGACTTCGTCAACACGCGAAAGCCGCCATCACCAGCCTCGACGCCGCGAGTTTCCGGGTTCTGCAAAGTGGAACCGTCGTCGGGCGAGATTCTTGGCGCGTTGACACTTGACCACAGCGGCTGTTGGCGCATGTCGATAAGCTGCACAAACCATTCATGGCGGCGATGGCCAATTGCTTTGCGATCCAGCTCGTCGCGCAGTTCAGGATTGTCGAACGCGAGATCAACCAGCGCCAACCGAATTTCTTCGGCGTCTTCGGCGAGCAGTTCATCGAGGCTGTGCGTCAATTCCCAACGCGTCGCTTGGTGAACCACGATGATGACGACCGCAGCGGTCAGCGCGACCGCACCGGCGTTCCAGATCGCGAGTCGAAAGCGTAGCGTCTTCCAGGCTTTCAATCGCCACACTTATGGCACCGGCTCGGCTTGGGTTCGAATCATATATCCGCGGCCACGAACAGTTACGAGTAGAGGAATATCAAAGTCGCGATCAAGCTTACCACGCAGCCGCGTGATATGAACTTCGACCACGTTCGTGACACCTTCCCAATTCTCGTCCCAAAGATGTTGGCAAATCATTTTTCGCGTCACCACCTGATCGGCGTGACGAATCAGCAGTTCGAGCATTCCGAATTCAGTCGGCGTGAGCACGAGTTCTTTGCCACCGCGCGTGACGCTTCGCTGCGTTAAGTCCATCCGCAGGGGACCGGCTTCGATCACCGGCGTGATGCCCTTGCGCGAACGCCGCGTGAGGGCCTGCAGTCTGGCCACCAGCTCAGCGAAATCAAACGGTTTGACGAGATAATCATCCGCACCTGATTCGAGTCCTTCGATTCGGTTTTCGACCGAGCCGAGCGCGGTCAACATCAGCACCGGCGTTTCCAGCGTCGCGGCGTCAAGTTGTTTAAACACTTCCAGCCCCGACATATCGGGCAACATGCGATCCAGCACCAGCACGTCGTAGTTTGATTCGCGCAGCGTCTTGATGGCGTCGGTACCGCCGGTCAACCAATGGCAATGGTGTCCCGTCTCGCGTAGCCCGCGGCAGATGACTTTGCCGAGCACTTCGTCGTCTTCGATCAATAACACGTTCATAGATTGTTACTTTATCGACCGCAGCGGCATTTCAATTGGTGTCGGGCCAAACCTTACGAATTTGTAATCGGAGGAAGCTCTATCAACTGGCCGATATCCAACCTAACCTTGCCAAACATGAACACAATCGCCCACGAGCTGATTCACGGAAGTGCGATCGATCCATTGCACTACAGCGGTGATTCGCCGCGCGAGTTGTTACGGGCGACGATCGAACACGCCACGCATCTGTTGCCAACCCAAGGTCCGATCAGCGTCTTCGTACACCACAATACGCTGCACGCGTTTGAGAATCTGCGCTTTGATCAAGCCGTGATCGAAGGCTTGCACGCCTTTGGTGGCCAACCGTATTGGAGCGAGGAACGATTTCGCGCCGCGCTTTGCGAGGGCCGAATTCTTACCAGTGAATTGGCCAAGGTGTTGATCGATGATCTTGGCGATTCCGGCGATGAATTGCTCGGCTTCTTCGGTACGCGATTCCATCTTCGCATGGCGATGCTCGAGCATCCGATGCAATTGGGAACCGACGCCGAGCTGGCTTGGTTTATCGCCGAGACCGAAGCGCTGCGGCGATTTCGTCCCGAGTGCGATCCTGGGACGCGATCGCGAATGATCGACAGCGTCAAACGTTTGGCCAGGCAGATCGAACAAGCCGACCCGACGGATTCGGCTCTGCCCATTCACCAATTTTTTCGCAGCGTCGCGGCCGGCCACCATCGCGGTCAATGGCAATCGTGGGATGATGCGACGTGGGAAGCGGTGACGCTGAATATTCTTTGGCAAAGCTGCGAACTCGGCATTCGCGAACACCTAAGTCATTCGTCGACCGCGCCGCGGCATGAGATTCCGGTGCGGCATCGTGATTTTTTGTTGGCCGCAACGGGTCACGATATTGATTTGAACGTCAACCCGCTGCTGATCTCCTTCACCGGTGCATTCTTGGACCAGGGGTTGGCAACTTGGTCATTGCCTAATCGCGACGCCGGCTACTTCCAATCATTTCTGGAACTGTTCAGCAGCGGACTAGTCGCGACCGAAGCTTGGCGTGATGGATTGGATGTCGTTGTCCGGCGGTTGTTGGTCAACGAGACGACGGCATATGAGTCAATCGAAGAATCGCTGCAGACTCTTGGTGTTAGCGGGCCCGACTTGGTGCCATTTATCGCCGAAACGCTGAAGCCGTTGCGCGGTTGGGCGGGCATGGCTTGGCAATTGGAAACCGTTGCGGACTGGACCGCTCGTCCGGCGCAAAAGGGTACGCTCGTTGAGTTTCTAGCGGTGCGTTTACTGTTGGAATGCGTGGCGCTAAAGAATCTGGCCGCTTCGGTGTTGCGTGATCGTCGCGGTCACAGCGAATCGTTTGAATTGGCCGATTTGCGAACCGAGCTATTGCCCTATGTGGATCGCTCGGCGTTGATTTCGGACCAACAACATTTGTTCTTGGTATTTGAATTGGCCCAGGTTCGCGGTTGGTTGCCCGAGAACATCGCCCACATGTCCACGGCCGATTGGACCAGTCTGTTTCGCGAACTCGACGCGTTCTCGACACTCCAGCGGCGACGCGTCTATCACCTCGCGTTCGAGGCGCAGTATCGCGATGGGTTACTCGGCGCGTTGACGTTGCACGCAAAACAAAACAGCGCCGCGAAGCAGTCTGCCAATGGACAAGGCGCTGCCTTGCCAAAGTTCCAAGTCGTTTGCTGTATCGACGATCGCGAAGAATCATTTCGCCGCCACTTGGAAGAAGTCGAACCGGCTTGCGAGACGTTTGGCGTCGCCGGGTTTTTCGCCATCGCGATCTATTACAAAGGCGTCGCCGAGGCGAGCTTTCGTCCGCTTTGTCCCGCGGTGATTCGGCCGCAACATTACATCATCGAAGAAGTCAGCTACTCGCTGGAAAGCAGCCATCGCACTCGCGCCAAAAACCGTAAACGGATGGGAGCCGCATCGCGCCGTTGGCACCTGGGCAGCCGCACGTTGGTCGGTGGCATGGCGACTTCGCTGCTCGGTTCGTTGGCCGCCGCACCGATGGTTGGACGCATATTGTTTCCGCGGCTGACGGCGCAAATCAAACGTATTGCCAACAGCTTCATTCAACCTCCGGCGATTACTCGATTGACGTTGGAACGGACCGAACCTGCGGCGGGACCTGAAGAGGGTCACCTCGGTTTCACGGTCGAAGAAATGGCCTCAATCGTCAAGCGAATTCTCGAAGACATGGGCGTCGTCGGACGTTTGTCGCGATTGGTGATTTTCTTCGGGCATGGTTCGGCCAGTTTGAATAATCCCCATGAGTCGGCATACAACTGCGGTGCCTGCAGCGGTGCGCGCGGCGGTCCGAACGCGCGCAGCTTCGCCCAAATGGCGAACGATCCGCGGGTGCGGCGGTTGCTTGCGGAACGGGGAGTTGTGATTGCCGATCAAACCGTGTTCGTCGGTGGTCTGCACAATACTTGCGACGACGATGTAGTCTATTTCGATTTGGATGACATACCGCCGGCGCATCGCCGTGATTTTGAAGCGGCCCGCGATGCCGTCGAAGAAGCACGCGGACGCAACGCGCTGGAGCGATGTCGGCGATTTGAATCAGCCGATCGCGTGCGGTCCGCCGACGAAGCGCTGCGGCACGTTGAAACCCGCAGCGAAGATTTGTCGCAGGCGCGGCCTGAATACAACCACGCGACTTGTGCGGCGTTGTTGGTCGGCAGGCGCGAATCCACTCGCGGCTTGTTCCTGGACCGCCGCTCGTTTCTCGTTTCCTATGACCCCACGACCGACAACGACAACCACGATGTCTTGGCGCGGATTCTTGGCGCCGCGATTCCCGTTTGTGCGGGCATTAGCCTCGAGTACTACTTCTCGTGCGTTGATCCCGTTGCCCACGGTTGCGGTTCAAAGTTGCCTCACAACATCGCCGCGCTGTTGGGCGTAATGGAAGGCGCGGCCAGCGATCTGCGCACTGGCCTATCGCAGCAGATGGTCGAGATTCACGAACCGATGCGGATCTTGGCCGTGATCGAAGCGACACCCGCAACGATGTTTGCGATTATGAAGGGAAACCCCACGATCGATTTGTTGGTTCGCAACGGCTGGGTGCAGCTTGCCGTGATCGATCCGACGACGAAACAGACATCACTTTTTCAAGGGGGCGAGTTTGTGCCAAACGAAACCAAACTTGAGTCGTTGGCAACCGCTGCATCTTCGGTCGATTGGCATCGCAACCAACGCCACCACTTGGACCTTGCCCAAATCAATTCGCACCACGATTCCAGCTCCGCGGCTGTCGCAGGTTTACGATGATCACAATCAACAGCTTGCTGACCGCCTTGGGCATGATCACAATCGCCTCGCCCGGCGCGTTGGTCGTCGTCTTCGTGCTGCGGTCGCTACTACGCGTGCCTGTGCCCGAGCGATTGATCTCGCGGGCGACGTCAACCTGCGTAACGATTGGACTCGTCGCCGCGATCAGTGTTTTGGCAATCATGCTCGTGACTGGGTCGCGGCAAGTGCCCGTTGAAATGGGGAATGTCGTCTTGCTTCCCAATCACGAGTTTCACTTTCATTTGAAGTTCGTGTTCGATCGATTGTCGGTGCCGTTTTGCATTCTGTCATTTGTTTTGGTCGGAACCGTCGGTGCGTTTGCAAATCGATATCTGCACCGTGAACCTGGCTACGGTCGCTTCTTTTTGTTCTATGCGCTGTTCCTGCTGGGAATGGTTTGTGCGTCACTGGCCGGGACGATCGAGACGCTGTTTTTGGGCTGGGAGCTTGTTGGTTTGTCGTCGGCACTGCTGATTGCCTACTTTCATGATCGACGCGCACCGGTCGTCAATGGCCAACGTGTCTGGAGCGTTTATCGCATTGCCGACGCCGCCTTTTTGTTGGCCGCCGTCGCACTCCACCACACCACGGGCGAAGGCGATTTCGCAAAGCTGATGGGCAGCGGCCCGTGGCCCGAGGGCCAAGCAACACTGAGCAGCTTTCAGGCTCTTGGCATCGGATCGCTGTTGTTGTTCGCGGCGGCGGGCAAGTCGGGCTTGATTCCGTTCTCAGGCTGGTTGCCTCGAGCCATGGAAGGACCGACGCCGTCGAGCGCCGTCTTCTATGGTGCGCTGTCGGTTCACCTGGGTGCTTATCTGCTGCTACGCGTCAGCCCAATCTTACAACTGTCTTTGCCGCTTACGCTGATGGTCATTGCACTGGGTGCAGCAAGTGCCTTGTTCGCTGCGTTTGCATCGCGAGTCCAAACCGACATTAAGAGCACGCTGGCGTTCGCGTCGATTACCCAGGTGGGCATCATCGTCGTTGAAATTGGACTGGGGCTGTATTACCTGGCACTGATTCACATCATCGGCCACGCCTGCCTGCGAACGCTGCAATTATTGCGTGCTCCAACGTTGCTGCGTGATTATGCGAATATCGAAAATGCGATCGGTGCGCACGTTGCCAACGACACCGACTCCGCTCCATTCATTCCCGTTTGGCTAAAGCAATACGGGTACAGACTTTCGCTGGAGCGCGGCGGCTTTGATGCCTTATTAGAAAACTACGTGATCGAGCCAGTCGCGGCAGCGTTTCGCAAATTCGACCGCCTGGAACGACGCTGGACCGACTTTCTTTCTCGCACGGCATCGCGTGACTCGGATCGTGTTCCCGCGATTGACGCCAAGGAGGATTGGGCATGAATACGCTGCATCTACCATGGCTTGAGATTGCCGTCTTGTTGCCACTCGTCGGCGCTGTCATCACACATTTCATGACCCAATCCGACACGGCGCGGAAAGTTGCGGTGGTCGCCTCGGCGCTGACGTTGCTGGCCGCGTCGGCTGCTTGGCTTGACTTCTACTCGCTGCGCACCTTTGAAGCACATGACTCTTGGGACTTGTTGGAAACGCTGACCAATATCGATGTGCTCATTGTTGATGAACTATCAGCACCGCTGCTGCCGATGACCGCGATCATCTATTTTCTTACGATCCTGACAACGCAGCGTACCAAGGCCAATCGATTCTCATTTTCGTGGACGCTGGTGTCGCTGTCGCTGGCGATGGCAACGTTTAGTTGTCGATTGCCGTGGGGCGTCATCACATTGTTGATACTTTCGGCAGGCATTCCCCTGCTCGAATTACGCCGTCGCGAAAAGCCAACCGGTGCGTACCTGTTTCACATGGTCGTGATGGCGATCTTATTGGTTTTTGGACAATTGATTTTGCAGTGGCAAGGCGACCAAGGTGCTCCGTCGTTGATCGCGGTGTTGGCATTGATGGGCGCGGTCTTGATTCGCAGCGGAGTCTTTCCACTTCATTGCTGGATGACCGACTTGGTCGAACATGCAACGTTCGGAACTTCGATTATCACATTCACACCAATGGCTGGTGCTTACGCGGCGTTTCGATTGGTCTTGCCAATCGCGCCCGACTGGGCACTACGATCGATCGTTGTGATTTCGTTGACCACCGCACTTTATGCGGTCGGCATGGCATTGGTCCAACGCGATTCGCGTCGTTTTTTTTGCTTTTTATTGTTGAGCCAATCATCGCTCGTACTTGTCGGGCTCGAAATGAGCACGCCGATGGGGCTTACCGGATCACTGTGCGTCTGGCTGACAATCGGCCTGGCAATGACCGGACTTGGTTTGATCATTCGTTCGCTCGAAGCACGCAGCGGTCGCTTGAACCTGACCGATTACCACGGGCTGTATGAGCACGTACCCAGCTTCGCAGCCTTCTACTTAGTAACCGGCTTGGCCAGCGTCGGTTTCCCCGGCACGATTGGGTTCGTCTCACTCGAATTGTTAATTGAAGGCACATCACAACGTGGCGTGCTCATCGGCACCATTGTCATCCTCGCATCGGCGCTTTGCGGTATTGCCATCATGCATGGCTACTTTCACATTTTCACCGGCAAGCATCACCGCACTTCGATTTCGCTGGCCAGTCGAGGGTCCGAGCGATTCGCGTATTTGTTGTTGGTAAGTCTGATCGTGATCGGTGGCATTGTGCCGCAGCCGAGCGTATCCACTCGTTACCACGCAGCCATCGAACTGTTGCGCCATCGCGATCCCGATATCAATAAGCCGGAACCGCAAGTTACCGAAAACCAAATTTTTTCAAACAACCCGTCTCATCGCTGAGCGAACGATTATGTCCACGCTTCCAACCCAGTCGCAGCCCGCAGTCCCACGTGGCAATGCGAGTGCCTTTGTCCGGTACTTCAAGCATGATTTTCTATCGGGTTTCCTTGTTTTCTTGATTGCTTTGCCGCTGTGCCTTGGAATTGCCTTGGCCAGCGGTTTTCCGGCGATCGCGGGCATCTTCACGGCCATTGTGGGATCGATTCTCACAACGTTCATCAGTAACAGTGAAATGACGATCAAGGGACCGGCCGCCGGTTTGATCGTCATCGTCGCCGGATGTATTGCTAGCTTTGGCGGCGACGGGGCCAGCGGTGGGTTCAGCGACGCGGACATGTATGCTTATCGCGCGACACTTGGCGTTGCTGTGGTTGCCGCAGTGTTGCAAATTATCTTTGGCATCTTCAAAGGCGGCGGCCTCGGCGACTTCTTTCCACTGTCCGCAGTTCACGGGATGCTGGCTGCGATCGGTGTCATCATCATTGTCAAACAAATCCCCGTTGCACTCGGAGTCGAAGGTGCCAAAGGTGAGCCGTTTGAAATGATCCGCGAAATACCAAACTACATTCGCGAAATGAACCCTGAGGTTGCATTGATCGGGGCTGTCGGCATCGCGGTGATGTTTGTCTGGCCTTGGCTACAAAGAAGATTCAAGGTCTTGAAAGCGGTTCCATCGCCATTGGTCATTCTGCTGACCACGGTCCCGATGGGAATCTATTTTCAACTGACAACGCCTCACCATTATATTTTCGGCGGCCAGGACTACGAGCTCAGCGATAAATTCTTGATCGCGATGCCGGATCACATATTTGGCATGTTTGAGCTGTTAACGTTTCCCGACTTCAGCGGACTAGCCAAGCCGATCGCGTGGAAATGGGTGATGATGTTTTTCATCATTGGCAGTTTGGAATCACTACTAAGTGCCAAGGCTGTTGACCTGCTCGATCCTTACAAGCGGAAAACCGATATGAATCGCGACCTTGTCGCGGTCGGCACGGCCAATCTGTGCGCTGCGATGATCGGTGGTCTTCCAATGATCTCGGAAATCGTACGCAGTCGGGCCAACATTGACAGCGGTGCAAAGACTCGATTCGCCGATTTCTGGCACGGCATTTTGCTGTTGTCATGCGTCGCGTTGCTGCCAACCTACCTGCATTTGATCCCGAAAGCAGCCCTCGCCGCGATGCTGATCTATACAGGAACGCGGTTGGCGCACCCCAACGAGTTCCGCCACATGCTTCACATTGGTCGCGACGTTCTATTGATTTTTGTCATCACGTTAGTCGCAGTGTTAGCAACCGACCTACTGATCGGAATCGGCATTGGAATTGCGGTAAAGCTTAGCATTCACCTATTCCGCGGTGTGCCGCTGTCATCGCTGTGGAAACCGTTTCTGGATGCGCAACAGATCAGTGATGACACGGTGTTGGTTACCGCCAGCAAATCAGCGGTGTTCTCCAACTGGATTCGATTTCGTAAGCGATTAGTCAGCTATGGGATCGAGCAAAACATGAATGTTGACCTCGATATGTCAAACCTCATTTTCATTGACCATACGGTGATGCAGAAGCTCGAAGAACTCAAGGGCCAATTCGCTGACGCCGGGCTGGCGCTTCGAGTCACGGGCCTGGAAGCGTTGAATCCGTTATCCGAGCATCCCACGGCAACCCGTCGCCGGCCGAAACCCACGCCGGTTGGCTAGTGGCCAGTCAGACGCTATTTGGACAACGTCAGTTTTGTTGGAAAAAATCATGTTTTACAGGGTCGTTCGCAATATCTCAAACCAACACACATTGTGTCTGCAGCGGCACGAAGTCCTGCGATCCAGCGAACGCTTTCCTACTCTTGGATCGGTGTTTCTTTTCGTTTCTTCTGTTTGGTTTGGATGGAAACATCCGTTGCGATTCTTGGTCATCGCGTAATGGGGTGCAAGGATCTTTTCCGGCGTGACGATTTCGTTTGCAAAGAACCGATAGGCCGCCTCCATTGTTTGGCTATAATCCGAAATCTCGCCACCTCGCTCCTCGATCAATCAATCCACCATGTCCAAAATTTATTTGCTGGCCGCGTTTAGCTTTTACTTGATGTTTCTGGTCACTGCCTCGGCTCAAGAAGGCACATCGCCGACCATTGATTCGTCCGTTGTGTTTGCGGAAATCGATGGCTTGGTCGCCATCGAAGCCGAACACTTTTCTCGCCAAGAACTGACCGACAAACGGGCTTGGTACTTGACCACTGCCGACGTGACGCCGGACGTTAGTCCCGACGGTGACGCCAGCCACATCGCCGGTGCTTCGCGCGGTGCGTACGTTGAGCTGTTGCCCGATACGCGGCGCAATCACGGCGACAAACTGATCGCCGGTGAAAACTTTTCCAACGAGCCCGGTCGGATGGCCGTGCTGACCTATCCCGTTCACTTCGCGACGCCCGGCAAGTATTGGTTGTGGGCACGCGCCTTTACAACCACGACCGAAGACAACGGTCTGCATTTCGGCGTCGATGGAACTTGGCCCGAAACGGCGCAGCGCTGGCAAACGGTAACCAAGGGAAAATGGCATTGGGAAAGTCGCCAACGCACCACGGATGTTCACGTCGGTGTGCCGGGATTGCTGACGCTAGACGTGCCGGCGGCGGGACTGCATACGATTCATATCGCGATGCGTGAAGATGGCATCGCGCTGGATCGCATCTTGCTTGTCAACCGACAAGATTACCAACCCAATGGTATCGGGCCCGAAACCAAACTTCATGCAGGTTCTTTGCCCGCCGCGCCTCGAATCGTCACCGCCGCAGCATTGCCTGCGGAACAACCAAATGCAGACAACAAGGCGGATAGTCGAGTGATTGCCGCCAGCGAGTTTGATCGCGAAGGTTCCGGCTATTATTTGGATCGTGGTAAATGGTTGGCGATCAATCCCGAGCGTAATAAACAAGCCAAAGCGTCGATCGCGTTTCCATTTCCGTCGGGACGTTATCATTTGACGTTGCAAGCCGTCGGCGAGAGCGATGGCAAATCGACTTACCAAGTCTTGCTCAATGGAACCGAGATCGGCAATCATTCCAGCCCAGTCGCAGCGGAAACTTATGAAGAGGGCAGCAAGTTTCAAAAGACTTTCAAGGACTTGGCGATCGATTCCGGTGACATTATCGAAGTCGCGTCGCAAATCGGATCGCTTGACGGCAAGGAATTCAGCCGGGCGCGGTGGGCGGGAATCGTGATCGAACCCGCAGACGAAGCGACGCTTGCGGCAATGCCGACCAAAGCTTCGCCGCGTCTTGTTACTGTCGCCGACATTGGCCCGGCGCTCGTTGGACAACGACAACCCGATGGTGACGGCTCGATCAAAATCAGCGGCGAGCGTCAACCGTGGCACAAAATCACCTTGACGCTTGACGGCCCGTTTGCCCATGAGCAAGACCGCGATCCGAATCCGTTCACCGACCAAAACATGAACGTCACGCTGATTCACGAGTCCGGCGCGCCGAAATATATCGTGCTCGGCCACTTCGCCGCCGATGGCAACGCTGCCGAGTCGAGCGCCGAATCCGGCACGAAATGGCGTGTCAACTTTTCGCCGGATAAACCGGGAACCTGGACGTACAAAGTCGCCTTCACTCGCGGCAAACACGCGGCCCTTGGCGAAGCCGGTGTCGCGGTCGCGCCTTACGATGGTCTGCAAGGCGACTTCGTGATTGGCTCGACCTCGTCAAGCGATTTGATCTCACGCGGCCGACTTCAATATATTGGCAAGCATCATTTGCAGTTTGCCGGCAGCGGCCAGCCATTCATCAAGGCCGGTACCGATTCACCCGAAACGCTGCTCGCCTACAACGATTTTGATGGCACCGAGCCGGGACGAAAACGCGAACCCAAGACCGGCAAAGTCGCCGCTAACCACGCGCTGCACCGGTACCAGGCGCATGAGCAAGATTGGCGAACCAGCGATCCGACTTGGCAAGGCGGCAAGGGCAAGGGCTTGATTGGTGCGGTGAACTACTTGGCCGAGAAAGGTGTCAATTCGATTTCATTTTTGCCCTACAACGCCGGCGGCGACGGTGACAACGTGTGGCCGTTCGTGGCGCGAACCGCAAAGCTGCATTACGATTGCTCAAAGCTGGACCAATGGACGATTGTGTTGGACCATGCCAATTCGCGCGGACTGCATTTGCACTTCAAGCTGCAAGAAAACGAGATGGATGACGATCGTCGCGGCCAGAATGCGGAAGACGTCAATGTCGAGGAATCGCTTGACGGTGGCAAACTCGGTTGGGAGCGCAAACTGTATTGTCGCGAAATGGTGTCGCGGTTCGGCCACGAGTTGGCATTGAATTGGAACATTGGCGAAGAGAACACGCAAAGCACGGCCGAAGTCCGTGAGATGGTGGCTTACTTAAATCAAGTCGATCCGTATGACCACAACATTGTGATTCATACGTTCCCCGGGCAACAAGACAAAGTTTACACGCCGCTGCTGGGCGACGCCTCAAAGCTAACCGGCACGTCGTTGCAAAATCCTTGGAACGCGGTTCACCAACGCACGTTGAACTGGGTCAAGGCATCGCAGGCCGCAGGTCGTCCCTGGGTCGTCGCCAACGATGAACAAAACAGCGCCAGCACCGGCGCGCCCAATGACCCTGGCTACGCCGGCCACAATGGCGTTGCGACGGCGGACGGCAAGTCGTATGCGCTCGACGACATTCGCAAGTTGACACTGTGGGGCAATTTGATGGCTGGCGGCGGCGGCGTCGAATATTACTTCGGATACCAATTGCCACAAAACGATTTGGTTTGCGAAGACTTCCGCTCGCGTGATCGATCGTGGGATTATTGTCGCATCGCGATCGGGTTTTTCGGCGACGAGAAAATTCCGGTGCAGGAGATGGTTAATCGCAACTCGCTGATTGGCAACGAACGTGATGACAACAGTCGCTATTGCTTTGCCAAAGATGGCGAGTTGTATCTCGTCTATTTGCCGGGCGGCGGGACGTGTGAGCTGGATCTTGCGGGCTTAGGTGCTGGCAAGGAGTTTCAGGTTACCTGGTTCAATCCTCGCCAGGGCGGTGCTCCGGTGCAGGGATCGGTAAAGGCCATTCGCGGTGACGCGAAGTCATCGATTGGTACACCACCGGAAAGCGATGGCGAAGATTGGCTGGCGATTGTCCGTTAGCAACGCCATCTAAATTCCTGTCGGTTTTGCGCAGCGTTGCTAAACCGCGCGAACAACGACGCGCGAACCTTGGCGCAAAATCACCTTGACCGTCGTTTCGGATTCAACAAAATCGCCTTCCGAAACGACATCAACCAGCAGCTCGCCAAAACGCACGCGTCCGCTGGGCCGTAGCGCTCCGGCCGCTTGGCCAAAGTCGCCGACTTGAATCGAGTCGATATCAATTTGCACATCACCGCTCGAAGCGGCGAGCGAGATTCCGGTGGGCAAAACATCGGTCGTCGGTGGTGCCAAGGCCAAACGGCTGATCAGCGGTAACTCGCCGAGATACTTTGCCATAAAGAACAAGGCAACGATGAATCCGACCAGCGAACCGAGGATCGTCAGCACATCGATCATCAAACTTTCGCTGTCTCGCAAACTTTCCGGCAGGAACACGCGCCGCGATGCCATCACCAGCGCAAAAAGCATCAAGCCTCCACCGCCAACCCCCGCACCGCCGACGCCGGTAATGACCAGTATTACCAACATCACAAACGTGACACCGATCACGAACAAGATCACTTCAAACCAACCCGCCGTGCCGCCTAAAAATCGACTCCAGAAAAACAAGCCGAAGCAAAAGATCGACAACAGTGCGCCAATGCCGACTCCCGGCGAACTGAATTCCACGACCAACGCTACCAAGCCAACCATCAACAAAAATCCAGTCACCAGCGGCCAATTCAAAAACAGGATCAACGTATCGACCCAGGTTCCGCGAATGACCGGAATCGGATCGATGGCACCGATTGCGCCCGCCAGCGCAGCGGGATTTTCGACGACTTGATTGGCCATTCCTAACTCGACGGCGCGTGATCCCGTCGCGGTGAAGAACGTGCTGTCACCGGCTTCGCGAACCGGCTTGCCGCGATCCCAGGACGCGGTATCGTCCATCGATTTCCATTCTTTTTCGCTGAAGAACTCCGTGCGATCATCGGTCTTGTGGGTTGCTTTGAACACGACCAAGTCCTTGTCGACCATCGCTTCGGCAAGCGATGGCGGTCGGCCCGCTTTCTCAGCGATTGTGCGAACGCGTTGGGCCAAGTAGCTGCGTTCCTTTTCCGGTGCGTATCGAAACGCGGCGTCTTCGCCCATCATGATTAGCCCGGCATCGCCGATCAGTGCCCGCGGGGCCACGATGATTTCGTCGGCGGCCAACGCCAAAATCGCCGCACCGCTGATCGCTTCGCGTTGAATATAGGCGACCGTGTGAACGTCCGTCGCGGCTTCGATCATATCGACCAACTCGAGCGTCGTGCTGAGGTATCCACCGGGGCTATCGATATCCAGCACGATGATTTTAGCGCCATCGGCGACGACTTGCTCGAACCGTCGTTTCAGCAGCGCTCCGCTGAGCGGCGTAATCGCCTCGTGAAACTCAATCATCGCGGCTCGCTTGAGCGCAACCGGCCCGTCGTTATCCGCAACAGCGACAACAGGCGCGGCCAGCGCGCCAAACAACAGGCAAATGATTTTGAAGTTCATCATGGTATTTTTATTCAGGCACGACCGAGTTCGCCGTGGGGCGCGCAATTTTTATAAGTGCAGCGAACCGATCGTTTTCCAGCTAATTTTTCAATTCGTTCGCGATGCGATCCAATCGGTCTGGTGCAAAGAACTCTTTGCCGCCATGCTTACCGCCACTGATAATATCAAAGCTGACTTCAAGGTGATGTTTCTGGTACGCGGTAAGCAGTTCAGCGGATTGTTCAATTGGCATTTGCGGATCGGCGTCGCCATGGACCAACCACAGCGGCGGATCGCAGGCATCGACATGCGTGATCGGACTTGCCAGCGTCGCCAGTCCTGGTTCTTCATCCGGCTGGCCACCGAGCAACAGCCCCAGCGCCGGAACGCGAACGCTTAAGCCGTGCGCATTCGATTGCGACAAGATCGAATGCAAATTCGACGCGCCGTAAAACGAAACGATTCCGTGAACATTGGATTCGACATTGAGATGAGCGCCGACTTCGCCTTCCAGTTCTTTGACTCCATCAGAGACGCCAACCAACGCCGCCAAATGAGCACCCGCCGACGAACCGGCAATGATAAAATGCTCAGGATCGAGGTGAAATTCATTTGCGTGGGACCGCAGATATCGGACGGCGGCTTTGATGTCATGCACCTGCGCCGGGAACGGGGCTTCGGGGCTGAGTCGATAGTCGACGCTGGCGATCGCCAGTTTCTGGTCCAGCCAATGCAAGACCGGAACATCGGACTTCGACCCTGAACGCCACGCGCCGCCATGGACCCAAATGATCGTCGGCGCTGAATCGGTTGTGTTTGATGGTGCATAGAGGTCAAGCAGCAGCGGACGCTCATCAATCGTTGCATAGACAACGTCGCGCTGCGCCGGTTCGATTGACCAGGCAACGTTACCAACGGCAACCAATGTCAACAAACCGCAAGCTATGAGGTCGATTCTTATCGGCAGTGAATCGCGGAAGTTTGGCATGGTGATTTACGGCAACTGCACCTGAACAGGGCTCATTAAATACGCGATCAAATCCCGCACTTGGTCCTCGCTCAGGTTTTGTAACAATCCATCCGGCATGGCCGAAACGGTTGACTCCTTGACGTGCTCGATGTCTTCCTGAGCAATCGTAACTTGTTCGGTTGCGGTTCGCAGGGTCAGCGTTTGTGCGTTTTGACTGACCACTAAACCATTGAGCACTCGACCATCGGCAAGCATCACGATCGACATGCGATAATCCTTGCCGACGACGGCGCTGGGATCAAGAATGTTTTCCAATAGATACTCAAGGCTCGATCGTTGCGCCCCGGTCAATTCAGGTCCAACCTTTTGGCCCTCGCCATACAAGACGTGACATTGGCTGCAGGTTTTGTTGTAGAGCATGCGGCCGTTTACCAAGTCCGCGGTCTGCAGCCGCTGCGGCGAAAGTTGTTGCTTCGACGTGTCGATCGCTGCGCGCCGCTCGGCACTCGACTCGCGCACTTCGCCCCAAACCTTAGACAGCAAGTTCGTCAATTTTTCGTCCTCCAGACTTTGAATCTGGCGGGCGTCCGTGGCCGTGATGTCGCCCCGCGGAATCTCGGATTTGCCGGAGGCGATCGTTTCCAGCAGCGCGACGGCAGACGATTTGCGCGAAACGAGCGTCTCGATCACGGCACGTCGATCGCTCGCCTGAAACCGTTTGTATTTCCCAACCAGCAGCGTCGTGATTTCGGGATCGTCAAACATCGCGAGCCCTTTGGCGGCGGTCGCGTTGAGCGGACGCGTGTTGAGCAGCGATTCACAAACCTTACGTAAGTCTGCGGGCCGCGCGTCGATCAAAGTTTGCAACGCGTCCTGCCGCGTTTTCATTTCAACGCGATCGTCCAGCGCAATCTTCCGCACCTCGTCAATCGCGCGTCCGTCACCAAACAGCGTATTGAGATCGCGAACCAGTGGGGCTGATTTGGCGACAGCGGCCAAGCCAACAAACTCGTTCCAACCGGCGGGCGCAGTGCCCTTGCGCCAACCGCGAACTGCATCGTGAATGCCTTGTAACGTCTGCGTCTGAGCCGCCGGACTGAGCGACGCCGTCGTGGCGATCAATTGTTCCAGCGTCTGAGGATGCGAATTCATCCGCGAGGTGATATTGCGCGCGATCGATCGGTTCAACGATGGCCAGCGCGAGACCTTGGCAAGTTCAACAAGCTGCGCCGGATCTTTGTCACCAAGCGGAATCATTCCGTACCAAGCGAGCAGCGCCAAATCGTGATCGCCCGAATATTCCTCGCGGCTGATCAAGGCAGAGGCCAACTCAGCGCGATCCGCCACGGCGAGTCGCTGCAACGTTGACACCAAAACTCGCGCCACCAATCCCGAATCGTCATGCCGAGCCATCTGCAACAGTAACTCGCGGGTCGGCGCATCATCAGGATAAACGGCCTGGAGATTGGGACCGGTCAACCAATCAAGCGGCCAGAAATCGGTCAACAATCTTATCGCCCACACGCGAACGTGTTCATCTGAATCACCCGCCAACTCACGCAATTGTTCAGGCGTTGTTTTGCCCGCTTGGTAATCTGCCCATACCGTTTGCAGCTTGCCTTCACCAACCAAACACAACGGTCTTTGTGAGCCGTGCGATGGCATCGCTTGGTTTGGCGAACTGATCTTATAAATCCGACCGCTATTGCGATGCACGCCGGTATGTTCATGGCATTCGCCGGTGTCGCTCCAATCGAGCAGGTACACATTCCGGTCGGGGCCAACTGATAATTCGACACCACGAAAAAACGGGTCTTTCGAGATCATCAAATCGGGCTCATGCTTGCCAGCGTATCCGGTTGCCGTTCGGTCCAGGCGCTCGACGTTGATTCTCATACCGTGCATGTTCACGGTCATCATTTTGCCGTGATATTGCGGCGGCCAAGTCGTACCGTGATAGATCAACATGCCGATGTGAGCGTGACCGCCGCCGAGATCATTTGCCTTGCCACCGCGGCTGTCGCTCCAATTTCCTTTGGTGTCGAAATGGTAATGATCGGCGATCATATCCATCCGTTCATAAACGCCGGGGTTCATGCTTTCACCGAACGATTCTTTGAAATGTGAACCGGGCATCATGTGCCACAAATGGCCGATGACGGTGTTGATGAAAAACAGCTCGCCGTGCTGGTCCCAATCATGGCCCCAGGGGTTCGTCGTCCCATGGCAAAGCACTTCGACGTTTTTGTGGTCGGGATGGAAACGCCAAATGCCACCGTCCAGCGGCACGCGCTCGTCGGCGGGCGTTCCGGGCACACCGATCTTGCCGGGACACGAGTGGCCACAACGACCATACAACCAACCATCGGGCCCCCAGCGAAGTCCGTTGGCAAAGTTGTGATAGTTATCTTTGGCAACATCAAATCCATCCAAGACAACTTGGGCCGGTCCATCGGGAACGTCATCGCCGTCGGCATCGGGAATGAACAACAGTTGCGGGGGACACATCAACCACACACCACCACGACCGACCTCGACGCTGGTCAGCATTTGGACGTTGTCGGTAAAAACTTTGCGCGAATCGGCGCGCCCGTCTTGGTCTTCGTCGGCAAAGATCAAGACGCGGTCGCGCAGTGCGAGATCAAATCGCTGGGTTCGCTCGGCATAGGTAAAATTTTCCGCAACCCACATGCGGTCGCGATTGTCCCACGCCATCGCAATCGGATTTTGCACATCCGGTTCGGCGGCAAACACGGTCGCGGAAAAGCCAGGTGGCAATTGCATCGACGCGGCGGCGGCCTCTGCGTCCAGCGGCACGGCGCTGCCCGGTTCGCTGTTGTAGATCGCGGGAAAATCCTCGGCGGCGGTGGCAACGGAAACGCAAATCACGATTGCGGCGAGCACGGATGCTGGTGGGATGCGTTTGGTTGTCATCACAAGTCGAAAGTGGGTGGGTCCGAGCAACCGACACCTCATTCTAACACCCATCGTGGCGGTCTGCTTGTGATCGCAACTCCACGCCACTAAATTGCCGCTGCGATCAATGAATTCCCATTTGCGTTTGTTACACCATCATGCCATCGATTCCGCAGGTTCCCTCCGTTCACGAGCCGCCGATTGTGGGCGTGATTATGGGCAGCCGCAGTGATTGGGAAACCATGATCGCAGCGTCCGAGATGCTCGATCACTTTGGCATTGCCCATGAACGCCGCGTCGTATCGGCTCACCGCACGCCGTTGCAAATGGCCCAGTACGCATCGTCGGCGTCGCATCGGGGATTAAAAGTTATCATCGCCGGGGCGGGTGGCGCGGCGCATTTGCCGGGCATGGTCGCCAGCGAAACGATTTTGCCGGTGATTGGCGTGCCGATTCAAAGTCGAGCGCTACAAGGACTTGATTCGCTATTGTCAATCGTTCAAATGCCCGGCGGAATTCCTGTCGCAACGATGGCGATCGGTTCGTCGGGGGCCAAGAATGCGGCGATCATGGCGGCACGAATTTTGGCGATCAGCGATCCGGTGGTACGCGAGCGATTGGTCGAGTTCATGCGCAAACAAAGTGACGACGTATTGGCCACGGCCGAGCTATGAGTATTCAATCGGATCAACGTGTCATATTGCCCGGCGGCACGATCGGTATGCTCGGCGGCGGCCAGCTTGGGCGAATGTTTGCCGCTGCCGCTTCGCAGCTTGGATACCGCGTCGTCGTGTTGGCCGATCGTGAGGATTGTCCAGCCGCCGCAGTGGCTTGGAAAACTATCGTCGGTGAGCTTGCCGATCGCACACTGCTCGACAAATTCGCGCGGCATTGCGATGTGGTAACGATGGAGTTCGAGAACCTGTCGGTCGACGCGGTGCGCTACCTGGCGACGTTGGTTCCGGTCTATCCTGACCCTGAGGTGCTGCGCATCTCGCAAGACCGAAGGTACGAAAAACAAAAATTCTTTGATGCCGGTTTGGCTGTCACACCGTTTCACGTGGTCAACAATCACGACGACTTAAGCAACGCCGCGGCGGAGCTCGGACTACCGCTGGTGCTCAAGACCGCGCGCGACGGTTACGACGGCAAAGGGCAATGGAAGATTGGGCCCAGTGAGGCCAGCGACTTGACGCAATTCGTGATTGACCGACCAATGATCGCCGAAGCTTGGATCACTTATCAGCGCGAGATATCGGTGTTGATCGCGCGATCCGCGGCTGGCGACGTCGCGGTTTATCGGCCGCTGGAGAATCAACATCACAACCACATCTTGGACGTCACGCTTTGTCCAGCGCGAATCTCGACGCGAGTTGAATCGGCAGCGATCCGATTGGCAATCGCGGCGGCGGATACGATTTCGTTGGTGGGATTGATGTGTGTCGAGATGTTTCAAGACGAACAAGATCGGTTGATGATTAACGAAGTCGCACCGCGTCCGCACAACTCGGGCCACTTGACGATCGAAGCGTGTCACACCAGCCAATTCCAACAACAAGTCCGCGTCGTGTGTGGGTTGCCGTTGGGCGATCCGGCGCTGCGTGTGCCTGCGGCGGCGATGGTGAACTTGATGGGCGAGTTGTGGGATGGCGGTGAACCGAATTGGGCGGCGGCGCTGGCCACGCCTGGTGTCAATTTGCACTTGTACGACAAAGGCGTCGCGGCGAAGGGTCGCAAGATGGGGCACTTGACCGCCACGGGCGATGACAGCGAAGCGATTGCCCACTGGCTCGACGGCGTCCGCCAATCACTCGTCATTCATCAGCCCGCCACCACCAGCGCGTCGGCTTACGGGTGAGCGGAAAATAAGTGGCCGGGGCATCCAGCGGCAGCGCTGCGGCTGGATGCCCCAGCCACGAGCTATTCTTTTCAAGTTTTTACCATCACTTGCACACCGCTGCGGTGCGGAAGACAATCGTCGCTCGTCGCTTTCCCCTTTCACGCACTTTGTTTCGGAGACATCGATGGCCCGCCCCGTCACTCTTTTCACTGGCCAATGGGCCGATCTGCCGCTTAGCGAAATGGCTCGCTTGACTCGTGATTTCGGCTACGACGGAATCGAGTTGGCATGTTGGGGTGACCATTTTGAAGTTGATAAGGCGTTGTCGCAAAGCGATTATTGCAGCCAAAAACGCAAAGTGCTCGATGACGTGGGTTTGCAATGCCACGCGATCAGCGCCCACTTGGTCGGCCAAGCGGTGCTGGACAACATCGACGGTCGCCATCAAGCGATTCTGCCGCCGCACGTTTGGGGCGATGGCAAACCGGCAGGCGTCAACGCTCGCGCCGCCGAGGAATTAAAGAACACGGCTCGCGCGGCACAAAAGTTCGGCGTCGAAGTCGTCAACGGTTTCACCGGCAGCAGCATTTGGCATTTGCTCTATTCCTTTCCTCCAGTACCACCGACGATGATTGACGCGGGGTTTGATCTGTTGGCCGAGAGGTTCAATCCGATCCTGGATGTTTTTGGCGACTGTGGTGTGCGGTTTGCGCTCGAAGTCCATCCGACGGAGATTGCGTTCGATATCTACACGGCCCAGCGAGCCCTCGAAGCGTTGGATCATCGACCCGAGTTTGGTTTCAATTTCGATCCGAGCCATTTGATTTGGCAAGGCATTGATCCGGTTCAATTCATTCGCACGTTTGCCGATCGGATTTATCACGTTCACGTCAAAGACGCGATCGTCAAGCTTGATGGCAACTCGGGAATTTTGGCCAGTCATTTGAGTTTCGGTGACCATCGCCGCGGTTGGGATTTTCGCAGCCCCGGGCGTGGCGGCGTGAACTTCGAGGAGATCATCCGGGCGCTCAATGACATTGGTTACGATGGTCCGCTGTCGATCGAGTGGGAAGACAGCGGTATGGATCGCCAATTTGGCGCGCGCGAAGCGTGCGAATTCACCAAGAAGTTGGACTTCTCGCCAAGCATGCGGGCGTTTGACGCCGCGTTCGAGAAAGAGACTTGATGTCGACGATCGAGGTTATGGTCAATGGCAAAGCGGTGCAGATCGAGGGCGAGATGACCATCTCGCGGTTATTATCAACGGTCGAGGTACCGCCAAATTATTTGGCCGTCGAAGTCAATGCCGATGTAGTGCCGCGCGAGTTGCATGACGAGCGCGTGGTAGTCGCTGGTGACGAGATCGAAGTCGTAACGCTCGTCGGCGGCGGGTAACTTTCGGTCACGCCCTTTTTTCGCAGCCTCGACTTACTTCACGTAGGTATCCGCTGCCGCGATGCTTTTCGGATCGGTTTTCGCTCGCTTCAAGAATTCATCCACGCAGGGTGGACAGCAAAACAGATACTCTTGGCCGTTGATAATCCAACTACAATCGGCGTTGGCCAACGTGCTGGTCACTGGACAAATCCGCGCTCCCGGTTGCGGGTTCATGTCGTGCGAAGACATGAAGTTCGCAAACTTTTGTGACGCGGTTTGGGAACCGTTGGCCTTGATGTCCTCCAGCGTATAAAGTCCGCCGGGCTCGAGGTAAAGCTGGCGTTCCTCGTCGTTGGTCACCTTGGACGGCATGATCGGTTCGGCCGTGGCAAACGAAAACCGGTACCGAGTGCCATGAATTTGGATCATCGGCACGTTGACCAACAATTGCAACGGCGGCAAATCTTTGGGCATGTTGCCAACGAACAGTGAACTGTTTCCCGCCGTGTCGCCCGTTTGAAATTCGGCATTCAGCTTGATTGGATAAGCCTGCGAATCGCCAAACGGCCGGATGTAAGCTTCGATTTCCTGCGTTTCAATCTCGACCACCTTGGCCTGGTCTTGGTCGAGCATGTACATCCGCATTTGGCCGTCGGCGAATAAGATCTCGGCGTGATAATGGTCCTGGCCGACCGCGACAATTATGCCGCCGTGAACGCCCGGTTCGTGGATGTGGACTTCTTCGGTTTGACTGCAGCCCAACGACAAAATGACGGGTGCTAGCAGGCAAGCGGTGGTGCGGTGGAAGTGTTGCATAAGGATTTATTGGTAGGCAAGAGTCACTCGGTATAACAGTATTCTGGCTCTCTTCTCCCCGACTCAGTTTCGTTTCGCGTTCGATTGACTCTTGGCAAATTGAGCGACATCTTTCGCGGCCTCGGTTTCAACTCCAGGCTGATCGAGAAATCCGAGATCGGCAAACCATTCGTTGTACCGCTGCGGCCAAGTTCCAAACGGGATTCCATTCCGAGTCCCGATCGATCCGCCATGGCCGCCATGACCGTAGATGTGCATTTCCACGTTGGGAACGCTGCTCATTAACATCGCGCGATAATAATCGTCGGCCCAAATTGCGTGAACGCGATCATCCGCACCGGCACAAACGATAAAGCTCGGTGGCACATTCGTCGGTATCGCCGTTTCGGGTTCGCGAGTGAACGGCGTTGGGCCTGGATAGACCAAGCCGACAAAGTCCGGTCGCGCCGAAACGCCCGCCAACGGATCATCGCTGCCGTTGTGTTCAGCGGCAAATTTGTCAAAGAACAATGCGGCCGGAGCGGCCAGCTCGGCACCGGCGGAGAATCCGACCATTCCAATCTTATTTGCATCCAAATCCCACTCTTTGGCGTGAGCGCGGACGATCCGAATTGCTTGGAACGCATCATTGACCGCATCGGTCGTCGGTTCATAGCCGTCGACGCGAAGCCGATTGCGCAGCACGATGGTCGAGACGCCTTGTTTGCCAAAAAATGGCACGAGGTCGTAGCCTTCGGGTCCGACCCAAAGAATCTTGTGACCTCCGCCCGGAGCGACGATGACCGCCGCACCACAAGTTTGGCGATCTTCGGCCAGGTGGACTTCAATTGTTGGATTGTGAATGTTCAGCGTGTTGAGCAACTTGGACGACTGGCCCGTTGTGTTGTATCGCTCGGCTTCGTAGACGCGATCTTGATTCAGCATCGCCGAGTCAGCGGGGTAAAGTGAAAGAACGATTCCCCCGGGGAGCGTCGGGCTGGGTACAAACGGTCCGTCGCTCCGCTGGCGAAGTGCGGCTTCCTCTTGAGCAAAACAAAATGACGACAGACACGGTGCCGTCAAAAACAGCGTGGCAATACATACAATCTTTGGTACAGACACACTGCGAGCAGTTCGGATCATTTGTGCAATTTCAAGTAAGAAGGTTCAAGTGAGCAGGAACGCGTGGAGCGTGGGAAATGGATTCGTCGATGGTTAGCACTGTGTGTTGACCCAATCGTCGCACGATTGCATCAACAATTTCGGACTCAGGTCCGAGGTATCTTGAGACCACAAATCGCTTATTGGGATACGCCTTGCTGGCGTCATCGACTTGCTGGATTATCGCATCATATAAGGCACCAGCAAACAACAAATGTGGCTGGACGACAATCGAGTCGATATGGCGCTGTGCTGCCACACGTTGTAAGACGACCGGCAGCCGCGGGTGCGCCATTGCGTAAAATGCCGTCGAAACACTCGAAGCAAACCCTTGGCCGCAGACCCAGTGTGACAACAGCTTCATGTCCGCCTGGGCGCAGGGATCGTAACTGCCACGTCCGACCATCACGATCGCCGTTGTGCTTGGCGATGTGTTCAAGATTGAAATGGACTCGGCCAATCTGCGTTGTACCAATCGCAACAATTCGGGAGCGCGTGATAACGGGCGAGACTGGCTCCAGGTGATCGTCGGCCTGTCGGATGGAGACCGAATAGTCACGCTTTGGTTTGGCAATCCTTGACAACGAGTTAGCGCATCGGGAATGTCGGATTTGGCATGTCCAGCCGAGAACAACAGCAGCGGCGCGGCATGAACGTGAGTTACCTGTTGGTCGGCCAACATCTTCCAACCGTCATTGATCGTCGGAGGCTGCAGTTCCAACAGACAAGGTTGAACCGGAGTGGGTGCCAATCGCTGGGCAAGTAACGACGCCAGCGCGAAGAACTGGCGAGTTCCCAGCGCATCACGAGTGCCGTGGCCGACTAACAACACGCCATCGCCTTGAGATAGAAAACTCACTCGATAACGCTGGACTTGGCAAATCCCTTTTTCGCTAGCGCTTCCCGCGCCGCAGTCAGGTCAAATCCGGGCTCATACTTGACGAGCACTTGCGGGTTGTCGATCTCGCCGTCGACCTTTTGCTCGGCAAGCTCAACATCGACAACGCCAGTCTGGCCTTCGAGCGTTTTCTTGACCGCCGGATAGCACGCGAACGGACAATGCATATCGTCGACTTGCAGCGTCATCGAACCCGACGTAGGCATTACTTGATGAGATGTATTAGTAACACTCGACACCGTTTCGCTTGGTGCATCACCAGGGATCGGCGCAGTCGCGAATAAATAAGCGATGCCGGCGGCGGCAATGGCGGCAAGAGCGTAAACAGCGTTTCGCATGTGATTAACTTTTGGCAGGCGGTGGGAATGGTATCGAGGTTCGCTACTATTGTCGGCACGCGTCAACCTGGTGGCAAGTACCAATATAGGGCGGCGCGTCGTCGAACACTGCAGTTAGCATAGACCGCAATACAATCGAGCAAAACGATCCGGCTGCGCAACGCCCTCGTCGCGTAAGAATTGTCGTAATTCCCCGGTCGTTTTTTCGCCGTTTATGATGTTAAGTCGATCGATCGATGCCAATCGAAACGGCAGTAGGTCAAGCGAGTCGGCATCTTCGCTGGCAAGCTTGTACAGCACGAGACAACTTTCGGTGTTGCCGACCAACTCCTGGGCCTGGGCGGCATAGAACCTGGCAATCGTTCTGGCATGCGGGATCCGGTGCTCGGTCAACGATTTGCAGATCAACTCAACTTGATCAATCGATTCAACTCGACAAGTGGGTCGGGTACAGGCGATCCGCAAATGGCAAACGGCTTCAAGCTGTAACGTCAAAACGTCAAACAGCTCGACCTGAGATACAAGTTTTTGTTGGGTTCCGCGGAGCACATGATTGAGTAGTGCAATGCCCTCGGCTGGTTCGTCTCGATAGATCCGTTTTAGTACATTGGCAAACCCGTCCAGAACTTCCATCATCGGCATCGATGATTTGCATTCGGACGAATCTACTGTAAGCAACCGCGGCGCGGCCATTTCATCGTCGTCATTGATAAGTGCTGTTGCGACGCCGAGTCCGGTGCGGGCCATGCGAATCATAAATTCGTCGTTTCGCTCCTGCAGGTGGCGTGTTAGCTCAAGCGTTACTTCGCCAAGTTCGCGCAATCGGCCCAGCCACAGAAACGACCAAACGAGCGGTATGTGCGCATGGGCTTCATCAAAGCGATAGTTTGGTCCAAGTAAACTAAAAAAATGAATGGCCCGGGTCGCCGGTGCGATTGACGAAGCCCAATCACATGCCAACAAATGTCGCACCGCAATTGCGCGGGAGGCATCAGCGGTCATCATGGCGCGCAGTGACGAATTCTCCACCAATTCCGCGATATGCAAACTTGTTTTCAATTGTTCGGTACAACGTCGGCGTCGGCTGCCACGCTTGCGGCAACCGCGCAGCGACGTTTCTAAAGCCACACGGAACGCAAGGTGCGCATCGGTTAGCAGTTGTTCCGATGCAGCACATGCTTCGAGGATCGTGTTCGCCATTTCGATATCGATCGACATCATCGGCCGATACACCGAAAGCAGTGACGCGACATCAATTGTTGATCTTGTCTGTGATTGGACAAGGGAGCTAAGCAGATTTCGCGCGTCGATCGGACGACCCTCACGAAGTCGATTGATTGAAAAGCGAATCATTATTCGCTGATACTCGACCGCTTGTGGATCGAGCGATTGGCGACTGAGCAGATCGTGACATAACTCGGCCGCCTCACCATACTGGCACGCGTCCTCATAACGTGAAATGGCCTGCAAAAGTGATTGCAGTGATTGCGGAGGTGACAGGATCGACGCGGCACGATGATGCCAGCGAGCGGCTTCGGTAAACGCGAAACGGGCCTCGGCGTCGCGGGCCGCCTGGATAACATGCGGTACGGCCGCGATTGGCTTGTCGGCCTCGAGAAGATGCCCAGCGATTCGCGCGGCGCGCCAAGGATCCTGCTCGCATGTCATCAAATAGCTTGCCCAACGTTGATGCAATTCGCGTCGTCGTCGCTTCGGGATCGCCGCCGCCACGCACTGGCCAATCCGCTGGTGAACAATGTCCACCAGCTCACTGCGTGAAGATTCATCACGAACCAGTCGATGCTCGGCAAGTTCCTGCAAGACCTCATCGCAACGCTCCAGCAGGTCACTCACACGGCCCAAATCCGCAGGTCGAATGGGGCCGCCGGCGATCGCCAGGTACTCAAGCGAAACGCGGGATTCAGGGGATAGACTATCAAGGCGAGTTTGCCAAATATCCTCGATCTGGATCGATTCGGTCAGAAGCCGTTGTTGCCAGACCGCGGCGTCATCCAGACGCATGCAAGCGGCAAGCTGTGTCAATTGGTACGCATTGCCTTCGCCAAGATGGGCCAAGCGACACAGCGCCGCGTCGGTCCAGCTTGGATCGGTTTGGCAAAGGATCTCGCGCAGCAAATCGATCGAGGCGTGTTCGCTCAGTGGACCGAGCTCGATGATGCAATCCGCCGGACAGCGAAACCGATCTTGCGTCTCGCGACCGATCGTGATGATGCCGGTCATACGCTCCGCGTCGGCAATCAATTTATCAAGCACGTTGAGGCTGTCCTGATCCGCCCATTGGACATCATCGATGACCAAAAACAGCGGTCCGTACTCGCACATTCGGTCAACCAAGTCAACGCCTGAGGACAATGCGTCGGCGCGATTCAGTTCGCTCTGATCGGGCGACTCGTCCGGTCTTGGATCCCAGTCGGTGTGATCGGCCAACTTGCCATCGTCAGCTTCAGGCGGCGGCTCGATGACCGAACGCAGCACCGGAAATGCTTGGCGCAAGACGCGTGCGTGCCGCGGCTGTAATCGAATGACATCGCGATCCGATCGCGAATAACGCCGGGCAATCGCATCGGCCATCGTGCCAAAGACCTGCAGCGATGCTTCGGCGCGTTCGCGGCAATTCGCATCAAAGACTTGAAACCAACGATTCTGGCGAATGCGGCGAAGCAATTCGGCCAAGAACCAACTCTTGCCCACACCCGAATCGCCGAACAAGTGCAAACGCGTTGGCCGCCCCTTGACGACGCTTTGCACCCAGCGCTCGGCCGCCGCCATCTGTGACTCACGACCATACAAGTAGCCGCGATGAAAGCCGAGTTTATTTGGTTGCGTGGTTAGCCCCAGCCCAACATGCACCAATCGCGCCGCCAGCGGACGATTCTCCGTAGCCGGGTCGACCATATCGCACAGCAACTCGCACAGCTCCGGCGGCGTGTCGCTGGGTAAAAACTTTCGCACGTCACCAACCGATTGACCCAACGACACCGCTTCGTTGGCATCGGACGGCAGGGCGCTGTGGTCAGCCAGCAATTCCAACAGGATGCATCCCAAAGCGTATACGTCACACGCCGGCGGATAGATTTGCATCGAAATCGATTCCGGGGCCATATACCAATACGTGCCAGCCAAATAATCGCGTCTGGCATCCGGATCGGATTCCGGATCGAAACTACCGACCAACCCGTAATCCACCAACCGCGCTCGCCCGTGATCGTCAATCAAAATGTTGTCGGGCTTTACATCACGGTGAACCAGACCCGCGTCATTAATCGCCTGGAGCGCACCGCCGACATCGCGCAGCAATCGGTGGGCGAGATCAAACACGGCGGCGCGGCCCGCGGCGCGAGCGTCATTCATCGCTTTGCTCAGCCGCCGACCGGGTACATACTCCATCGTAAACCCGATGACACCATGATTGCCGATCAACCGATAAACGCGAACCAGCCCCGGGTGCGATACCGTCAGCATGCGGCGAAACCCGACCCGACATGCCGCCATGACCTCTTCATTGCGCGACCGCAGCAGCTTGAGCGCACAGCGGCGTCCGGATTCTGCTTCGCGCGCCAAATAAACGGAACTGGTCACGCCCGACCCGATCAACTTCTCCAGCACATAGCCTTCGACAATGTCGCCGATCTTCCACCGCGGTGGGTCGATTTGAACGTCGTCGCCGCAAAACCGAGTTTCGCGCGTCGTCGTAAAACGAAGTAACGTCTCGGTCCCCGGATCCGGTTTGTTCAGTTCAAAATCGTCGGACTCGCTCATTCGCTTTGGAATCCCAATACGCCCGAGTGCTAACAATCCAATAGGTGAGACGACAAAGACTCTCCAATCGAACAAGTTTCGCTCGATCTCGCTCGCTTGGCTACGTGAAAACCGTCAACAAAAAATCAAACGCGCGAGATTCAATCCCCGGGTGGGTGCTTTCACGAGGGCCCGCGATATTCAACACCAACGGACGGAACGCGACAACCCACTGGGTAATCTCAAGCACCCCGCCAGGATTGATCCGGAGACAAAGATGTGGTTTACCAAGTTCCGCGGCCACGCGGCGCGTCAGCAACGTACCGCCACGAACTTGATGCTCGTAGAGAATCAGCGTCGCGTCGCTGTCGATCACATTTTGGCGTGTCCGAACGGCATAATCGCGCGACGACATTTCCTCCAACTGGTACTTCGAAGGCACCGTGCCGTCTTCGGCCAAACGGCCCCTTGGGCACCAACCGCCGTGCTCGATTCCCAGCGCGATCGCGACCTCCAAGGCCGCTCGATCCACGCCAGTCTGGCCGCCACTGACGATTCTCGTCGGCCAAGAAAATTCCGCCCGGGACTGCTTTGCAGAAGTCTTTTTGGTCGGATCAATTGGACGCTTCTTCGTCATAGCAACCAATCGTCCGCCGTTGCAATTTGATCAAGTTCCGCCACGGTCGGTGTCGATTGTTGCCAGTC
Source organism: Pirellulaceae bacterium (assembly GCA_041753075.1). Taxonomy (GTDB): domain Bacteria; phylum Planctomycetota; class Planctomycetia; order Pirellulales; family Pirellulaceae; genus UBA6163. The sequence goes on along the minus strand of JBGSVE010000063.1, from coordinate 41,081 downwards.
CGGGAGCCCGGCTCGAAACGTCATCAAGTTTCCTTTGGTCGGATGTTTGATGGTCAAGCTCGTCGCCTGCAACGCGATCCCGCGCATCGGCCGCACGGCACCACCGTACTTGCGATCGCCAATAATGGGATGATCGCGATCCGCAAACTGAACGCGAATTTGATGCTTGCGACCAGTCATCAAGCGGACGGCGACCAGCGACCATGCGGCTTGGCCCGCCGGCATCCCACGTCGCAGCAATCGCCACTGCAACCGTGCTTCGACTCCGCCCTGGGCAGAATCAACGACGCGCATGCGGTGGGCGGACTCGTCTTTCCAGACACGATCGATCCAGCAACCTTGATTTTCGCCGAGGTGTCCCTGAACGGCGGCAACATAAATCTTTTGTGGCCCGTGCTGAGAATCGCGAAACTGCTCGCTCAACCGAGCGGCCGCCTTGCTGGTTCGAGCCAACACCAACACGCCGCTGGCCATGGAATCAAGGCGATGAACAACGCCGAGAAAAACTTTGCCTGGCTTGTTGTACTTGTCCGCGATATATCGGCATGCGGCGCGGTGAACCGATTGGCCGTCGCCCGCACCCATCGTTGCCAAACCGGCGGGTTTTTCGACAACGAGCAGGTGATTATCTTCGTACAGGACGGTAAACGGTTGCATCAATGCCTCGATCACGAACAAAGCACCAATGTAACGACTCGGGATCGCCCTCGCCGACGTGCGTTGATTTGACTATAATCCAATGGTCCTTGGACGTGACGTGGTTGCGGCGGGACGAGCTGGCAAGGTTAACTTGGTTAACGCGCCAGATTTTTCGCTTTGTCTTGGGGGTGAATTGGAATCGACCGGATTGCTGAAACGAACGTTGCATGTCGTGGTTGATCAGTTGGCCACGTAAAAAGCTGATTAAAAAACTTTAACTGTCGAAGAAAACTTCGCACTCGCAGCCTAATTACAGGCCGCGCTGACTGAGGGAGGTCGCGGGAGTCGCCCGAAAGTCAGATGTAATTCCCGATGGTTCGGCGTCCTACTCGAGACGCGTCGGGCGAGAAAAGATTCGAGTTAGCGAACTGTACCGCCAGTCGAACCGCGCGACAGTGAGTGAAATTGATTTCGATCAGTAATGATCAAAAATCGCAATCGTTTGACTACACATGTAGACGCGTACGTGAATGGATCGCGGGACGCGGGTTCAATTCCCGCCGCCTCCATACCAAAAGGCTGCTTTTCAACTCGCAAAGCAGCCTTTTTTCGTTGGTTTTTGCAATTTCACTGTCCCACACCTGCTGTCCCAAGACCCTTGTTTTGGCCTCTGGTCCGATTTTTGGTCCGATAAGTGGTCCGATAAGACCCTGTTCCTGGTCCGATAAGCTGCGAAGATCTGCTTATCGGACCAAGCATCCATCAACAGCGGGACAAGTCGGAACACAAAATGGCAACTCGAACTGGACGAATTTCAAAGCCTGACGACCGTGGCCAATTTGCCCGGCAACTGGGCTGGAAGATCAACGCAAGCGGGAAGCGGGTACAGCACAAGTTTCGCCTGTGTACCGATCGGACCACAGCCGAGCTACGAGAAGCACTTCTCCGTCGAGTTTGGGACGTGATTGACAAGACATCTGACACCGAGCAGCCACTCTGGGATGAGACCACACTCGCGATCGCCGTGCAGATCGCTGAGGTGCCGATCGTGTACGCTTGCCGGTCATGGATCAGAATGAAGCTGCAACGCAGTACCGTTACCTGCTACAGCAGATCCAGAACCGCTTCCGGTTCCTATGCGTCGAGCCCGAAGACATCAAGCACTTCAAGAAAGGTTTGACGGACGAGGATATTGCCTGTGATGGCATCGTCCTGGATGAGATGGCCCTCCGAGTCATGCAGCGTCGCCGACAGTTCGAGGCATCGGAGTCGCTAAACCATCCGCTTGTACCACCGATCGATGTTGATGTCGTCCTCAGCAAGACTCGTTCGCTGATCCGTTCCACGCCGTCAACCCGTGATGACGGTAACCCGCATCGCAAACTGCCGCGAACATGCAGTTCGCTAAACCGCCCAACCGAAGCGGACGCAATTTGCGTAAAGCATTTGCCAACTAGGCATTAACAAGAATGAACGAACCGAGAGTCGTTCCGGAGAGCGTCGTAAACGGGGAGGCGTGGGAAATGTTTCGTGTAGGTGCGCGTTTCGCAGGTTGACGACCAACTTTTTCATTAATTGATTTTCTTGCCTTGTTTGTCGGGCGTCGAGACACCGGTGGATAGGTACGGCAGATACTTTGGCGGCGGCGTGTAGTTGCCTTTGCCCTTTTCCCAACGAAAGGTTTCGCCTTCCACTACAAGATCCTTTCGTGCATTGAGCGACGGTTCAGGTACGGCAAACGTATCGGGCGCGGACTGCCGCATTTCCTCCTTCAAGCCAGCATACTTCTCGTCCGACGCTAGGTTGTTCCATTCGTTTGGATCCTTGCGAAGGTCGTAAAGTTCTTCCCCATCGTCGCCATAACGGATGTAACGCCAGTCGCGATTGATGATGGCGTACTCACCTGGATTCATGTGGGGCAGCAAGACTTTGCGATCGGTTGCCGCCGATGGGTCACTCAACACGCCCGCGAGGGACTCGCCTTCGAGTGTCTGATGAGGCTTCGGCAGACCACACCTCTCGACCAATGTTGGGTACATGTCGATCAGACTTGCGGTCACATCTGTTTTCACACCCTTGGCCACACCGGGTCCGGCCCAAATGAATGGAACATTTGACGTGCGTTCCCAGAGAGTGTGCTTGCCCCAGTCGCCTTTCTCGCCGTGGTGGTAACCGTGGTCACTCCAAAATACGACAATGGTGTTGTCTGCGTAGGGACTTGCTGCCAATGCATCGAGCACGCGCCCCATCATCGCGTCCGCGTAACTCATGCAAGCGAGGTAACCGTGAATTGCGTCTTTCACGGCGCCCATTTTGACGAGCTTGTCGTGATGCTGGCGTTTCCGGTTTTCTTTCTGCTTGCGCACCTTAGGCGGCAAGTCTTCCAGGTCGTCGTCTTTGATCGGAGGCAATGCAATTTCCGCCACGTCGTACATATCGAAATACTTCTGCGGGCAATAATTCGGGAAGTGCGGTGCATAAATTCCACAAGCTAAGAAGAACGGCTTGTCGTGTTGCTTCTTTAGTTGCTCGACCGTCCAATCGATGCGGATCGTGTCGGCCATTTGTCCTTCTTTCTCATTCGGGATCGCACCCCATTCAAGAAAAAGTCCACCGTCGATCTCTTTTCCCGCATTGTAAACGCTTTTCGGGAAAGGATCGGGAAACGGCGTGTCTTTGCTCCACGACTCCAGTTCCCAACCGTTTTCTCGCTGCCACTGATTGCGAAGAAAGAACTTGTTCCAACCTCGCTGATCGATCGCACCTGCCGGGTGATGGAACAGCTTGCCCGCAGCGAGCGTTGTGTAACCGCCCTTGGCGAAACTCATTTGCAGCGCTTCGATCTCTGGGTGGTGGACGAAGTAGTTCGGCGATTGATAGCAGCCGGTTGTCGAAGCGAACTGGCCCGAAAAAATGGCGGCGCGACTGGGAGCACAAAACACACCTGCTGTGTGAGCATTCGTAAAGTTCACGCCGCGAGCGGCGAGTCGGTCAATATTTGGCGTGATAGCGTGAGGCGTCGTTTCCAAACATCCGACCCAGTCGTTCATGTCGTCGACCGCGAGAAACAGAACGTTGGGTTTTTCGGCGGCGACTCCCGGCGACGGGGAGAGTGCGATGAGTAGGAGTAATGTGATGATCTGTTTCGTCATGTTATTCGTTAACTGTTTTATGTGAGTGCGTGAGTCACTTGAGTGATGTCTGAAAGAAGGCGTCCGCCGAGTTGAGCATCTCATCGAACCACGCTTGCTTGCCAAGGAACGGATGGGGTGCGTTCTTGATGATGGTAAGGCCCGATTGGATTGCCAATTCCTTCATCCGCTGTCGAAACTCGTCCGCGTGCGTGCTGGGATCATCAGTCTCGCCGGTGATGAACCAGCAAGGTGGATCTGATTTGTCGAGGTGAGCCAGCGGTGACGCAAGACGATAGATCTCTGGCTGTTCAGCGAGTGAACCGCTGAGAAATTGTCTCCAAATTTGGCCGCGCTCCTGGACCGCAGAAATCTCGCGTGTTCGGGTGGACAGTAAATCCGTCTGCGCACCCATGGGGACGGCTGCCTGAATTGCACTACTGAATTCAGCGTTGCCGCCGTCGCCTTCAAGCGATTTCTCGCCAGCGGAGGTTGCCAACAGTGCTGTCAGGTGTCCTCCGGCTGAAAGTCCGATGGCGCCGATGTTGTTTGGATCAATGCCGTATTCCTTCGCGTTCGCGCGCAGGAATCTCACTGCCGCTTTGCAATCGTAGATCGCTGCTGGGAAGGGAGCTTCACCACTGAATCGATACGAAATCGTTGCGGCGACATAGCCGCGCGCCGCGATCGCTTGTGCGACTCGTCCGTGGTTGGCCCGGTTGCCATTTGCCCAGCCTCCACCGTGAATGCAGACGACTGCGGGCAACTGGCCCCAAGTTCCCCTCGGTCGGTAGATGTCCAATTCCAAAGTGCGGTCGCCGTAGTGGGCATAGGTCACGCCGAGCTTCTCATCCAAACTGTTCAGCAAGTCTTGCGAAATCTCAGTATTGCCATCGGCGCGAGGTTCTGGGGGCGACTCACCTGCAGGCCTCGCGTCGAGGCGCATTTCTTCCTGAAACAGGATCGCCATGCCTCGTAGCTTGCGGATGATGTCTTGATTGCCTACCAATTTCGTTTCGCCTGGATCGTTCGCCAAGTCGTAAAGCTGCACGGTCGGATTCAAAACAAGTTTCCAATTCCGCCATCGCACTGCGGCCAACTGGCCCTCGCTGCCGTGATAAAAGAATGCGTCGTTATACTCGTTTCGATTGATGATCGACGCCCATTCGCCGGGAGGATCCCAACGTCGACGAAGCGGAACCAACGCGTTGAGCGACTTCTTCATTCCGGCAGGCGGCACGATCTTCGTCTCTCCTTTCAACAGAGGACTGATGTCTCGTCCGTCGATGACGCGGCCTTCGGGAACTTCGATGCCCGCGAACGTGGCAAGTGTCGGATACCAGTCCATCGCGTGGACTACCGCTGACGACGCGACGCCCGACTGCAATCCAAGCTTCGGCCCCCAAGCGATAGCGGGCACGCGAATGCCACCTTCATAGGTCGACAACTTGTGCCCTCGAATCTTTTGGTCCGGCGTGCGTCCCGGGCCCCGTCCATTGTCCGACGCATAGATGACGATCGTGTTGTCGTCGATGCCCAAGTCTTTCAAAGAATCTAAGATCCGACCGACGTTGTAATCGAGTTCGGCAATCGCGTCGCCGTACTCGCCCCAATTCGAACTGCCCTTGAATGCATCGCTCACACCAAGCGGATTGTGGAGCATCGTATGAGGAAGATAAAGGAAGAACGGGCGGTCCTTGTTCTGCTTAATAAATTCAACCGCCTCATCGGTGTAAAGTCTTGTGAGTTCCGCCGGATCGGCGGGACGTTTGACGACATCGTCATTCCGCATCAGTGGCACTCCACCCTTGTCCTTAAAGTAAACGACCTCCACCGGATCAAGATTATGCAGCAGTCCGAAGTAATGATCAAAACCCTGATTCTGTGGCAGGAAAGGTTCGTGAAATCCAAGATGCCATTTGCCGATGCAGGCCGTTGCGTAGCCGTTTTCTTTCAACAACTCAGCAATCGTCAATTCGTCGGGATGAATGCCTGAACGCGAATCGGCGCGATGCACCCAGATCTCGTTACCGACCCGCCGTGGGTAACATCCGGTCAGCAGACCCGCGCGCGATGGGCTGCAAATCGGAGCCGCCGCGTAGTAGTCGGTGAACCGCGTTCCCTGCTCAGCCATTGCATCTATTCGTGGCGTCTTCACTTCCGCCGCACCATAGCAACCAAGATCGTAGTAGCCCTGATCATCGACCAAGATAAAAACGATATTCGGCGGACGAGTAGGAGCGGCTTCAGAAGTCACAGGCCAGAGGCTGAAAATCAAGGCTCCGAACAGCACCCGTCTTATTGTTTGCCGTGAAGAGAGTATTCGCTTCATGTTCATAAAAATTTTGTTTATAGAAATAGCAAAGCACTGTCAAGTTTTTGTGGGAAGTTCCAGTTCTCTTGCAACCGCGAAGCTTTAACAACCCAGGACGAGCCCGACAGAGGCATAGAGGTCAGCCGCCGGGCTTGAGTGCTTCGAGTTTCACAGGTTTACCTTTGGCTTTTTTGGGCACTTCGTTCTTCTTGATGCGCGGTGTGTCGGTGGTGGGATAGAGGGTGGCTGGCTTGGCGGCTTCACCGGCGGGGCGACGTGCTTTGAGATCCTTGCCGCCCAGTTCGTCGTTCATCTTTTCCGCGAGTGCGGTGAGTTTGGATACGATATCGGGATGCTTGTCGGCGAGGTTGGTCTGCTCGTTGATTTCAGTGTCGAGATTATAGAGACGTGGATTGATCTTCGTGTCGTCAGCAGCGCTTTTGCCCATCGATTCGGGCTGGGCGGCGATGGCGAGTTTCCACGGGCCCTGACGCACGGCCTGGAGGTTGTAGCCGGCGAAGTAATAGTGTGCTTCGCGCTGTGCAGCATTGGTTTTTCCGTACAATAGCGGCGAAATATCGCGACCGTCGATCACGGGTTCGACGGTCACTTTGCCTCCGGCGAGAGACACGCAGGTGGGGAGCACGTCGATGGTGCCAGCGACGGTATCGCACACGCTACCGGGAGCGATTTTGCCCGGCCACCAGGCGATGGTCGGCACGCGCACACCGCCCTCCCAAGTGCTGCCTTTGCCGCCACGAAGAGGAAGGGCGCTGCCACCGTCCGCGCCCTTGATGAGCCAAGGGCCGTTGTCGCTGGTGAACAGGACGAGAGTGGTATTATCGATCTTCAGGTCGCGCAAGGTGTCGAGTACTCGACCGACACTCCAGTCCACTTCCTCGACCCAATCGCCGAAGCGGCCGTTCTGCGATTTGCCGCGGAACTTTTCGCCCGGCCAGATCGGCGTGTGGACGGCTGTGTGCGGGAAGTAGAGGAAGAATGGCTTATCTTTGTTCGTGCGGATGAAACCAACCGCTTCTTCGGTGTAGCGTTCGACAATGCGACTCTGGTCCCCGTCGGTGAGAAGTTCGGCGACTTTTTCATCACGCAGCAGCGGTACCACCTTCGCATTGGTCTCTTTTGAAGTGCGCTGCATGTCGTTTGAGTACGGGATCCCCAAGTAGTGATCGAAGCCCTGCTTCGTCGGTAAAAAATCAGGCTGGTCGCCAAGGTGCCATTTGCCAACGCATTGGGTGGCGTAGCCTAGCGTCTTCAAATGCTCCGCGATGGTTGTTTCGGTGGGATTGAGACCATTTTTGTTTCCTGGTCCAAAAACACCAGGCACCGAAACACGCACGCCGTAGCAACCGGTCATCAATTGCGCCCGCGACACGCTGCACACAGGGGCTGCATAGAACGATGTGAGCTTCATACCTTCCTGACCCATCTTGTCGAGGTTCGGCGTCTTTTGTTTCGTAGCTCCGTAGGGGCCTATGTCGCCATAGCCCAGGTCGTCAATAAAGATAATGACGACATTCGGCGGCGTCGCAGCCGATGCCGAAATGGGAAAAACGGATAATGCGACGAGAACAGCGAATAGGGAGATTTTCATGGTAGGCAAGTGATGAGGGTGATGGTTTTTGTATCGATTGTAGTCGAGGCACTGAAGGCGTAGGCGTCGAAACCGCTCGCAGTTTGTTGAAGTCCCTACTTCTTCGTCTTTGCTTTGTTCGCGGTTGCAGCCTGAGGCTTTGTGGGATAACGCTTCACTTCGACATCGTTTGATTGATGAGCGCCCGGCGTGCTACGGCCATCGGCGATAAGCTTCTCCAAGATCGCTTTCATCTCGTTCACTTTCTCTGGCATTGCAGCGGCGAGGTTCTTGGTTTCGCCTAAGTCATCGGCCAGGTTGTAAAACTGCGCGGGCTGCGATTGATCGCCCCCGGTGCCCCAGCCGCCGGAGCCTGCTGCGGGGATGTATTTCCATGAGCTGCTGCGCAGTGCGGGCGTGCCTTGGATGGAGGCGCTCACGGCGTTATCGCGAATGGGTTTGTCTTCGCCTTTGAGCAAAGGCATGAGGCTGAAGCTGTCCTCACCAGCCGTGTCTGGAAGCTTCACGCCAAACACATCGGCGAAGGTGCGAATGAAGTCCGCCTGGTGCACAAGCTGGTTGCAAACACTGCCCGCCTTCACTACTCCCGGCCAGCGCACGATCAATGGCACACGGTGTCCGCCTTCCCATGCATCGGCCTTGTAGCCGCGACACGGGCCACTGGGATAGTGCCCCATTTGTTCGAGGTCCTTCACACCAATGTAAGGCGCGCAGCCGTTGTCGGAGGTGAAGATAACGAGGATGTTTGGTTTTGATGCGTCAGCGGTTTGTAGCCCGACCAGCGGCACAAGCAGCCACGAAGCGAACGCGAGGATCGTCCGCTTCATCATCCTAAAAATTGCATGGGTCTTGATCATCTCAGTCCTGTTTGTCTTTGGTTTTGAGGTATTCCGTCGGCAGCGTGGCAACCCAGTCGTCGACTTTTGCTGAGAGCGCCTTCACGATGTCCGGATGCTGCGCGGCGATGTTTTTGGACTCCGCAGGATCGGAGATAATGTCGTACAGTTCGACTTCCCCATTGTTCTTGCGAGTGGGGTGACGCAGTTTCCACTGGCCTTCGCGAATGTAGGACTCGCTGCCGGGCGAACTCACTTTCCAGAACAGCGGTTTGGTACGCACGTGCGGACCTTTGCCACGCCACGCGGCGGAAGCATCCTCACCATCGAAATCGTCGAGGTTGATTTTCACGCCGGCGATGGTGCAAAGCGTCGGCAGCCAGTCCACGCCACTAATGACTGACTGCTCGTCGGTGCGGCCGGCAGGCACGTGGCCGGGCCAGCGCACGATCCAGGGCACGCGCACGCCTCCCTCCCAAAACGTGTGCTTGCCGCCACGGTGCGGACCGTTGTAGCCCATCATGTTGAATCGAAGTCCGCCGTCGGTGATCTTGCTCATGTCGGCACCCTGGTCGCTGTTGAAGACGACGATGGTGTTGTCGCGCAGGCCGAGTTCATCAAGCCGCTTCAGCAGTCGACCCACGCTGTCGTCGAGCGATTCAACGTCAGCGAGATAACGGCGCATACCATCGTCGACGTCACCGCCAGCGTTCCGCGCGTCGTTGAACTTGGCGAGAATCGGCGCGGGGAAATCGCCGTCGTTAACTTTCAGCCCGCTCCAGCGTTTCACGAGTGAGTCCTGTGGGTCAACGGCGTAGTGCGAAATGTGCCCCCAGACGTTGACATAAAAAGGAACGTCCTTGTGCAGCTCGATGAACTCGATGGCATCATCGTAAATGTGCGCGTCGCGCCCACGGTCATCGGCAACCTTCTTTTTCTTTCCGCCCTGTAGCTCCTCCCCTGTGCCAATGGAATCGATGCCGTAGGTACCCGGCTTCTCCACCGGCCCAATATGCCATTTACCGAAGTGCCCTGTGGCGTAGCCGTGCTTTTTCAGCAACTCGGTGATCGTAACGCGATCTGCGAAGCCACCGTTTGCGGGGTAAGTCGGATACGTCGCGGTGAACTTCGAAGTCATCAGGCCCGTCCGCGCCGGGCAACAGGTTGCACCGGTGGAATTGAATTGCATGAAACGCGTGCCGTCACTTGCGAGCGAATCAATGTTGGGCGTGCGCGAATAAGGATGCCCGTAGCAATGCAGGTCGCCGCCGCCCAAATCATCGGCGAGAAGAAAAACAATATTCGGCTGCTTCGCATCCGCAGCGAAACCATGTGAAAATGAAATAGCCAAGAAGGCAACAGTAAGCAGGTAGGTTTTCATAAGTAATTCTCTTTTTCCTCTTTCATGCGGGTCACTTCCCGAGGCAGATCAGCTCGCGGATGGTGTGTGCAAAGGCATGACCGTTTGCAAAGGTGAGGCTAGCGCGAGTGTAGGACTGGCCGGCAGGACCGAGATCGTTGATGGCGACGATGGCTGATTCGTCGAGCTTCGGCGCGTTCCAGTCGATGACATAGACAGTGCCGTTCATCACCGGCACGTAAAGATGTGGCCCGGCGACGCAAGGCGTGGGCGCCGCGATGTGGCCCCAGCCGCTGCCGGTGGAACGCTTGTCACCCATAACCACGATGCCGCGCGAGTTCTTCACGTCGTTCGGCACGATGGTTTGTTTCTCAACGCTGGGCGAGCCTTTCCCCTTTGGCTCCTCAAACCACAGCAGCACATCCTCCTTGCCGGCAGCTCGGGCTAGTTGCAATGGCAGCTCAAGATATTCAACGCTGCCCGTCTCGACATTGACCCGTCCGAGATAAGGCCGCGTGTAGCTGCGGAAGTAATGCCACGGGCCGACGAGCAAATTCGACGTCTGTGTGATCATCCGCGTCGATTTCCGCGCAATGCTCTCGGTCTGCGTGACCCACCGCCCGTCCTTCCAGCGCCGGACAGAAACATCGTCCAAAATGGAAACGCGGCGGACGATCTGGCCCGTGATCGCATTGACGCAAAGGTGTTCGCCTATGTGGAAGATATGCACCTCGTCGTTCCGCACGCTGAAGCTCATCGTGGCCATGAAGTCCTTCAATTCCAGCGACCACATCGTCGTGCCGTCGCGCAGATCGATCATGGAAATACCGTCCGGTTTTTCCGGCGGTCCATGACCGCCGCCGCGCCCGACCACGGCCACCGCGCGGCCATCGCCGAGCTTCTGCGGAAGAACAGCGCAGCCCATGTTGATACCGCATGTCGTCGTCCACACGACTTTGCCCGTGGTCATGTCGAGCGATTGGAGCTGGGTCCACATCTCGACCGGCGAGTCGGCATATTGATGACCGAAATTGCCATCGGACTCCGGCGGATAGACCTGCTTTGTGAAGACAAACCGGCCGTCGTGAACAAACGGCAGCGTGCGGGCGACGGACAGGATTTCCTTCCTCCACAGCGGCAACCCTTCGAGATCGAAACAGACGATGGTGCCCGAGGCATTGGTGAATACGACTCGCTTGCCATCACAAACCGCCGGCGGCGATGTGCTGTCGCCAAAGCAGCCGGATAGCCGCGTCGGATACTTGCCGGAAATATCACGCTGCCAAAGCACCTTGCCGGTGGCCGCATCGCAGCACCACGCCACGATGTCGCTACCCGTTGTCACTTCACTATCGACGGGTTTCATTGTGGAAAAAAAGACCTTGCCGTCGTGAATGACCGGAGTGTTTTGACCCGTCTCCGGCAGCGTGATTTTCCACGCGATGTTTTGATCGAGTGCGACGCTCCACTTCGTTTGCGCTGTCTCCGTGGAGATCGGCCAATCGGCGACGCAGGCCTGGCTTAGGAGAGCGACAAGCGATGAGAGAATGAGTGTTGAGGGTTTCATGATCATCTTGTTAGCCCACCAGTTCCGTCATTTCGCCATTGCTGTCAGCGAACTTCTTCTGCTCGATGCCCATGCGATGAAGCAGCGTGAGATAAAGATTCGACAACGGGATCGTTTTAGCGAACTGGCGATGCTCCCCATGCTTCAGGCCGAGGTTCTTGCCGCCAGCGAGGATGAGCGGGTAGTTAAGATTCGTGTGTGTGGTGCTGTTGGAGCTGCCATACAGAACGATGGTATTGTCCAGCAGCGTACCATTGCCCTCCTTCACGGCAGCGAGTTTGCCAATGAAGTAGGCGAGGTTTTCGGCCTGCCACTGATCCCATTTGCCGAGGCGTTCCGCGCCGCCGGGTTTATTCCAACCATGCGCGAGTGCGTGGGTGGTGTTACCGAAACCAAGGAGCTGCGAAAACTTCACCGCGATCGAGGTGGCTCCATGCATACTGGCAAGCTGGTAGGTGGCGAAGCGCGTGCTGTCAGTCTGGAAAGCGAGTATGAGCAAGTCGAGCATGGTGCGGATCAGTTCCTTTGGCGTGTTGTCGTCGGCATCGAGAGTGAGACCGCTGGCATTGATCTGCGGCTTGGGTACGTCGAGCCAATCTGCTGAGCGTTGTACCTGTTGCTCCACTTGGCGAACGGAGGTGAGGTATTCGTCGAGTTTTTCCTGGTCGGCTTTGCCGAGTTTCGCATTCAGTGTGCGGGCCTCATCGAGCAGCAGATCAAGATGGCTGCCCGTCACCGTGAATCCGCGCCGCTGGGCTTCGATGCTGTCTTCGTTCAAACCGAAGAGCCGCTCGAAGATGAACGCAGGCCGGTTCAACGAGGGAATCGGCTGCCCATCTTCAGAGTAGGACAACGTGTTGGCTCGTGTAGGAATGCCAACGCCGCCATCGGTGGAGAGCACGAGCGAGGAGAAGCGCGTCTCGTCACCGAGCTGCCTGGCCATGACTTGATCGAGCGAGATGGAGTTCTTGAGATTGCCATTCCTGAGCGACGCTCCGGTGAGGAAGGTATCGCCCGAATCATGGCCACCGCCGCCAGCCATTCCCGGGTGATGCAGACCGCCCAAGACCGACAGCTGGCTGCGGAACGGAGTGAGGCCCTTCAGCGATTCGTTGAACTGAAAATCGCGGCCGGTTTGAGACGGGAACCAGTTCCACTTCGCATGCTCATGCGTCTCATTGGGCAAACTGACGCCGTAAGGGAAGTAGATGGAACAGAATCGTTTCGGTGCGGCACATAACGGAGCAGATCCGGCAAAGGCCTCGAGCCACGGAAGCCCGAGAGTGATACCGGAAGCGCGGAGGAAATGGCGGCGAGTAAGGGTGTTCGTTTTCATGTTTGAGTATGAGTTAAGGGTTCTGGAAGGGCTCGGTGGCGACGATGTCCGCGATGAGCGAAGGCAGCTTGTAGCCGCTTTCGGTAAATCGACCGGTGAGTTGATTCACGGTTTCCTTGTCGGACCACACAATGCTGCGACCGAGCGCGTAGGCAAAGAGTTTGGTGACGAGGGCGTGGGCGAACTGGTCCTTGCGATCGTTCAAAAGGTACGCCTTTAAATCGTCGAGTCCGTCGAGCGTCACGCCACCGGGCAGGCTGTCTTTGGCGTCCACGGGAAGTTCGTCGAAGATCGGATTGCCCTTCTTCTCCGTCTGCCCGCTGGGACGGCGGATGACATCGCGCCAGAGCCCGACGACATCGAAGTGGTCGAGGGCGACACCCCAAGCGTCGATACCACGATGGCAATCAGCACAGGCGGGGTCCTTGCGATGGATTTGCAACTGCTCACGAATGGACAGCTTCGCGAAGTTCGGATCCTCGGTGGGCAAATCCGGGACATTCGGTGGCGGCGGCAGCGGCGGGTCGTGAAGCAGGCGTTCGCGAATCCAGATCGCGCGCTTGATGGGATGCGAGTCCTCGCCGTTGGAGTTGGTCAAATGCATCGACGCGTGGCCAAGTAGACCACCGGGGCGAGAGGTGCCTGCCAGCGGCACGCGGACAAAGGCTTGCGACTTCGGACCGCTGAGTCCGTAGTGCTTCGCAAGCACCGCATTGAGCATGGTCCAGTCACAATCCAAAAACTGCAGCGCGGAGGTGCCGTTACGCAGGATCTCGGCAAAGAAGCCTTGCGTCTCTCCGATCATATCGGTCTTCAATTCGTCATCGAAATCGGGGTAATACTGCGGATTCACCGCAACCCGCTCGAGCCCGCCGAGATCGAGCCACTGCGTCGTGAACTGCTCCACAAATCGCTGCGATTTCGGATCGGCCAGCATCCGCTGAACCTGCGCTTCGAGCACCTTTGGCTGTTTGAGCGTGCCTTGGGCCGCGAGATCAAGCAGCGTGTCGTCCGGCATGGAACTCCAGAGAAAATAGGAGAGGCGGGTGGCGATCTCGAAATCGTTGAGCGGCTGATCAGCGTTGTTTTTCAAACGCGGCTCGACGAGGTAAAGAAAATATGGCGATGCCAGCGCGACAGCGAGGGTCTCGCGCATCGCGGCGACGAAGGGCATCTGCCGCGAGAGCTTCACGAAGTGCGCGTGATACTTTGCCACTTCGGAATCGCTCACCGGACCGCGCCATGCTCGCGAGAGAAAGCGGCGGAGCACGTCGCGGGCATATTCAGGTGTGCCTTCGTTCGATGCGGCGAAAAGGATGTGGCGATGCTCCGCCGGCGGCCACTGCGGGTAGTCATTGCCGATAAGTTGGACTGACTCGACGATGATGCGAGGGAAGTTGGGATCGAGTTCGTGAAACATGTCGCCCTTTCTCTTCTTCGCACTCGTGGTCGCGAATGGCGGCAGCGCACCAGCGTCGTCGAGAATGTTTTCCACAGCGGCAAACTGCAGCCACTTGTCGCCCTGAAGCCTTGCACTGGGGAAATGCTGCGCGAGGCCGTTGAACTCATACACGCGCGGCTGGGTGTCCGTGATCGCCAGCGTTCCCACTTCGTTGTAAGCGGCGAACGCGCCCGGCGCCTTGTGACCATAAACCACCCGCATCATTGGCGCGGGTTGACCAGGCTGGAACTCGGCGTGCGCCTTCACGCGAATCGTAAATCGACCCTCCGTGGGGATTTTCTCACGCTCCTCGGCTTGTTCGCCAAAGGTGGCGGCGAAGATGCCGGTGCGGTCGAGGATATGGCCTCCGGTGCTGACGTTCTGTTTATCATGCCCAATGCCCACTTTGCCAACCACGATGGCCGTGGCCGATTCATCTACAACGAGCGTCTCGGTGCGCGTCGGTTGCGTCCCTTCCACAACCACGTCCGCGAGCGCGGCGCGTGCCGAATCCAGGTAGATCTCCATCTGCATCGCCGTCATCCCGAGCGTCGCGCCGTCGTTGGCAAAGCCTTCCTTCGATAGCGGATCGGCAGGCAGACGCTCGCCGTAGTTGCCGGGCACACCGAGCAAATCAGTCATAGTAAATCGATACTCGTCTTTGTTCAGCCGACGCATCACGATGTCGGCACCCTCCTCCTTTGTCGCAGCCAGCGCCGCAGACATCTGCGCTCGAATCCAACTCGTCAAAACGCTGCGAGCTTCGTCCGAAGGTCGCGGCTCATCTTCAGGCGGCATCTCGCCGGTGGACACCACATCCAGCGCATCGTGCCAAGTCTCGCTCGCGGCGCGGTCCTTGAGGAAATCAATCGAAAGCGTGTCCATTCGGAGCTCGCCCTTTTGCTCCTTGTCACCGTGACAGACGAAGCAGTGCTTTTGCAGCACGGCGTGAACCTCGCGAGGAAACGTCGTGAGCTTCATCGGCGCATCGGCATGCCCAAGAATCTGCACATTGCCGAAACGCACACCCGTGTGGAAACGCGAGAACTTCATTCCGTCCTTGGCCTCACCGTCGAAGCCTGCAAAATACAATCGCGCGGTGAACGTGTCGCCGCTATGCAGTTCGAGATCGAGTCCGCTGGCGACATGCGAGCTGACCTTGCCCAATTGGTGCGACCCCAATTCGCCCACGAGCTTTCCATCTATCGCCGCCTGACTCAGCATCGCTCCATGCACTTGCGCCTTCGTGTTTAGGTTCAGCCGAGCCTGATAGGAAAGCCCGGTGACACGCAGCACGGCACCGTCCGCCATGCTGCTGACTTTGAAAACGAACTCCGCGTAGTGTTCATTCTTCACCGCATCCGCGATCGTCTCGCCCGTCCGATCCTGGTCGTCGTCGACATAAAACACGACCGAGTTTCCCGTGATCTCGCCAACGCCGTCCTTGGTCGCTTTGAGCGTGGATGAGAATGTCGATGGTCCCGCATCAATGGACACGCCACCCGCGGCAGTCACTGTCGATTCGAGCGTTCCATCATCGCCGAGTTTGGTATTCGTCCATGTCACCAGAGGTAACGCAGGCTCGGCGCCCTCTAAAGGCAATCCAGTGGTCATACCGCACGACGCGAGGGTTCCGGCCAATATCCAGAGGTTGCGTTTCGAGAACATTTTCACACTCATCCTATTCATCGCTTAACCACTTCGTTCGAATTCCAGCTTCGATCAGTCCAACTCGAAGTTTGCCGCCCGCGCTGGTCCGCCCTGGTCCGGCCAAAACTCGCGAGGGAATGAAGGTGGGAAGCCCAGTCGCACATGCGGCTGCTGACACGCTTAAAAAGTCACGCCGCGAACGGCTAGGGCAATCGTTATTTATGTTGAATCCTTGTTACTTCGTATTGACTTGAGCAGAAGGTAGGCGAGACGAGTTGGACATTCGGTCATCCACATAACGACTAAACGCTTTCGTTTTTTCGCGACCGCGTTTTCCTCTCAATCGCTGGCCAGAACAACGAATAATAGGACCCGTTAATCAAGCTTCCGCCGATAGCCCACTAGATAGTGTGAGCCTCCCTTGGTGCTTTTGAACTCAGTGGGGAAGGCGGTGCCCGACAAATCGTAGCAAACGCGATATGCGTCTTCGCCGTTGACCTTTTTCACTTCGTAAATGGCCAGGATCGTCTTGCCTTGGTTTGGACCCTCAGTACTCACGATTGTCAATCGCTTCGGGTTAGAGTCGTTGTCTCGCGTGACGCTTCCCTTGTCTGCATGTGACTCTCCATCCACCGTGACTTCGTAGTTGTCGTCGTGGAGACTAAGCGTGATCTTCTTTAGCTCATCGGCTGGGATTTTTATGCCACCAAGTAACGCGGCTATCGGCTTCCATTTGCCATTGAGAGAGATGGTTGTTTCGACCGTCTTGTCGGCGACTTGTCCAACTTCCGACATGTTGACGGTGCGGATCTTGAGGTCGCTGAAAAACTCATTCTCTTTGAAGTTACCGGCTCGGGTGTCTTTGCCGTTGGTCCAAAGCGGCGTGGTGCTGCCGTCGGCGTGGCGGATGCGGAGGTTGTCGAGATAGATTGTAAAAGTGCCGGCAGTGCCACCGCTAAAGACGACGCCGTGTTTACCCAGCGGGCCAGGCGCAGTGCTTGAAAGCCCGACGATCCGGTGCTCCCAAGTGCTCTTACCGTCGGCGATACCTGGTCCGCTGGTTTGATCGCGGCCAAACTGATCGACCCCGGTGCCGGGTTTGAACAGTGGGCCGAACGGTTTCGAGTTGTTGCCTTCGAGCGTCGAGAAAAACGGATGTCGCTTCGGCGTGTTGGGTGAGAAAGCGATGTCGAATTCGATCCAGTCGGTCGCGTATTGCGTGCCGTTCCAGTTCGCCACCGAGATGGCCAAGCGATCCTTCGGCTGAGCCTTGTCGGAAATGGTCACGGTCACGGCCAGCACTTCGCCTTCGGGCGCGGACGGCGCGTGATACATTTCAGGTGCAGGCTGGTGACTGATCGCAGCACCTAACGAATCGGCCCATGTGTTCATTTTGGTCACAAGTGATTTGATTACATCTGGATGCAGCTCAGCGACATTGTTCGATTCGGTCTCGTCATTTCTGATGTCGTAAAGTTCGTAGCGGTTGAAGAAGCGATGAAGTTTCCAATTGTCGGTGCGGATCGAGTCTTCGTCGCGCCAGACCCAGTAGTAACTTTCCACGGGGCTCGGTTGGTTGTCGCGTAAGGCGGGCCAAATGTTCTTGCCGTCCAGCGGACGCGTTTGCGGCATGTCAGAACCGGTCATCGCCATCAATGTTGGAAACATATCAAGTGCACCGCAAAGGCCGTCCCACTGTTTGCCGCCAACAAGACCGCCATTGGGCCAGTAGAAGACGGTAGGCAAGCGCACGCCGCCGTCATAGATGGTGTGCTTGTGGCCGCGCAGTGGCAGACTGCTGCCAGCTTCCATAGCGCCGTTGTCGCTCGTGAAAACCAAGATCGTGTTCTCGCTCAAATTGTGCTTCTCAAGTTCCTCTATAATGGCTGCGACGTTGTTGTCCATCGAATGGAGCATCGCAGCGTGAATATGTTTTCCCTCGTCCGTTGTCGTCTCGCTGGCGGCGGGAAGTTCGGCGGTTTTCTGGGGATCAATGACCGCCAGGTCGTCGTCCATTGCCTGGAGCGGCGAGTGCGCGATGTGAAACGGGACGTAGCAAAAGAACGGCCGATCTTTGTTCTCACGAATGAAGTCAATGGCATAGCGTGTGACCAGATCGTCGGTGTAGCCTTCGTCCTGAGCGCGGAACTCAAGGTTGTGCCACCAGGAGACCGGCCCCATTCCCTTGACGGTCCGGCGATTGAAATAGTCTGCGCCGCCGCCGTAGTAGATCCACGCCTCGTCAAACCCATGAGCATTGGCTCCGTGGCCGCCGGCAAACTTCTTATTCGGCATGTCCTTGTAAGCTTCAGTAAACGCAGCGCGAAATTCGGGCGTGTCGGGATCATCACCGTTATGCCATTTGCCGAAGACGCCGGTGCGATAGCCGTTGGCCTTAAAGCCCTCAGCGATGGTCGTCTCGCTGGGATCAAGTTCCCCGCCGACCTCCGGTGCAGTGCCGACTCGGATCGGATGCTGTCCGGTTAGCAGCATGGCGCGTGTCGGCGAACAAACGCACCAGCCCATGAACTGCGACAGCTCGACGCCACGAGAAAAGAGAAGGTCGATGTTTGGCGTCGGCACGCCGCCGCCATGAACGCTCAAGTCGCCCCAGCCGACGTCGTCTGACATAATGTAAACAACATTCGGCTTCTCAACCGCGTGTGCAGTGCAGGCGAGTATCAGAACTAAGAGTATTACTGAAGTTTTCATCGGAGATATTTGTTTCGAGGATGATTGTTAACGTTGATCGCTGTTGATTTCACGGACGCGGATGCCCATTCCGCCGTCTCGCACGAACTTGCACGGATACTGATTGATTATGTTGCTTCGTTGTTGCGTACCGACTCGTAGCACGCGCTCGTGTTTGCGGACGGCCTTGACCAGCGCCCGCCCCGCGGGGATGCTGAAGCTTAGCGGTGTTTCGGCGTAGACGTCCAAGTGTTTTGCGCAAGCTAGGATCGCCGCGCGAACGCGCACGTGATCGGGTGTCGCTATGATCACTGCATCGATGTTTTCCTTGTCATACATCTCCTCATAATTCTGGTAAGCCGTCCAACTCGCGTTCCCATTGTCGTTGGCAAGTTTGCCCACTTGTGGCAAGTTACAATCAGCCGCCGCAACGATCTCAGCGCGGTCGCTTTTCCGCGACATTACTTTTGACAACCATCTAGCCCGCCCACCGGCACCGATCAGCCCAACACGTATCTTTCCGCCCGCGCCAGATCGTCCAGGGCCGGCCAAGACGCTTGAGGGAATGAATGTGGGAATCGCTAATGCTGACGCGGCACTAGCCGTTCTCAAAAAGTCGCGCCGCGAGCGGTTACTAAGCCAGGTACTCATGCTTGTCCCTTGATATTTCTTTGTAGGTTATTGGATTCATGGCGACCAATGTTGCGACAATTAATAATTCGAGTCGCCTCGCCGCTTTCGTTTGGGCGAATCGACACCTTCCCCGTGAATCGATCGGCGTCACCCAGCAGCCAGCTATGCAAATCGACCGTGATCAGCAATAGAACATTCATCGCAGGCAGGGTCGAAACAAGGAACAGGAAGGAAGTGATGGTGCTTTTCATGTTTGATTCTTTACTTCTCGTCCTCTTCTAATGCCCTGCTACCTTCGAAGGCTCGCCGCCAGCCCAATCGACAAACGTTGGCAAGAAATCGCAATTAACCACGTTACCTGCAAACGCAGAGCCTGGTTGGATGCGAGGCCCTTTGACGATCATCGGTACACGAATGCCGCCATGCCAAACCCACCACTTGGCACTGTGATGCGGTTGCGTGAGGCCCGGTAGGAACGAATGCCGATAGCCGTTGTCCGAGACCATAATCACGTAGGTATTGTCTTCGATTCCCAATTCTTGGATGCGATCGAGGACTGCACCAATCCGCCCACCGAGATCACAACCTTGACATTTGGGCTTACTTGAACGACGTACTTCGTCGGCTTGTAGGCGACGAGACGGATTTGGAAACATTGCTTCCGGATCGCTGGGCGGCGAGTCATCAGGACTCGATCCGCATGTATCGCGAGGCCGAGCAAGCGCTGCGAGCGGCGAAGAAAAAATCACTGCGAGCCCGCCGCCGCAAGCTCCCCACCAGTAAATACCCCGCCGAACGCTTACGAACATCCAGGGCCGGAGCTATCGATTGCGAGATTTAGCGCAAAGCGTGGGCGGTGTATCGTCAACATTGCGAGGCTAAGCTCGCGCGAGCTACAGTTCAAGTTCACTAACCTCGTAAAGATTCAGGTTCTGTGACACACCTCCGTGAGCGTTTTGCAATAGCGGGCCGATTCTTTCGAACCGGCCCGCACATTTCAAATGCGAGAACGAGTACTACTGCCCCGCGTTTTTTGCTTCCTGAGTCTTTTGCTCCAGAAGCTTGGCCTGCGCAGGTGTTGGCGGAATCAACTTGATCGTCAGTTTGTCGATCGTGCCGGTGAAGCGAAACGGTGGCTGGTAGTCGTTGTCGTCCACACCGGTGCGAGTATCGACTCCGACATCAAACGTTTCGTCCACGGTCATGATGGACGGGATGGTGTGCGGTATTTTTCTCGTGTCAACCTCGTTGCCATCCACGGACAGAACGCCAGTGCCACCCTTGGCCATGCCCGGTCCGTCGTATTTGAAATCAAATTCGATGGTGTGCTTTCCAGCCGCAAGCGTTGTGTTGCCTTCCCAGCGGAACTTCTCGAGTCCAAGCATGTTGTAAGTAAACACTGGCTTTCCCTTAACCAGGTACAACCCGTATCCACCGAACCTGCCGCCCAACGTATTAAGCATCCCTTCAGCTCCACCGTCAGGAATTTCCACTTCAGCACTAATGGAGTAGGATTTGGCCAGCGTGTTAGGCACACTGCCATCGGGCAAACCAGCCATTTCACCCGAGTAAGTAAACTCGGTTCGGCCCGCAGTGGAACTTGGTCGAGCGGTCAGTAGTCGGGGAAGGATCGAGTTGTCCAACGGGAAAACCTGATACTTCTCCGCTTCCACCAGGAACAAATCCTGTAACTCTCGGAGCTTGTCTGGGAACTCGGCGGCGAGGTCCTTGTTTTGCGAGTAGTCCTCGTCGATATGGTAGAGTTCCCACTTGTAGCCGTTGAGCACTTCGGGCATCTCTGCCGAACCCATTAGCCACGGCGGCTGGGGTGGAGGTGTCGCGGCCATCCAACCGGCATGATAGATGGCGCGGTTGCCGAACATCTCGAAGTATTGGGTGTCGCGAGTCGATTTTGCGTTCGCATCATCCCAGGTGTAGGACATACTGACACCCTCGATTGGTTTCTGCGCGATGCCATTGACCATCACCGGAGCCTCGATTCCGGTCGCTTCCAGAAGCGTTGGCACGATGTCGATGATGTGGTGGAATTGAGTTCGGATTCCGCCTGTGTCCTTGATTTGCTCCGGCCACGACATGACCATTCCATTGCGGGTGCCGCCGAAAAACGATGCCACCTGCTTGGTCCATTTAAACGGCGTATCGAAGGCCCATGACCATGCTACCGACATGTGCGGCTGCGTCACTTCCGTGCCCCAAACGTCGTAGAACTTTAGTTGCTCCTCGACGGGGATGTTGATTGCTTGGATGGCAGCCATGTCAAACGGCGTGCCGATGGCGGAACCTTCCGCGCTGGTGCCATTGTCGCCCGTGATGTAGATAATGAGCGTGTTGTCCAGCTTGCCAAGGTCTTCCACCTGTTGAATAACTCGACCTATTTCATGGTCGGTATAGGCCACGTACGCGGCATAAACGTCAGCTTGCTTAACAAACAGTTTCTTCTCATCCGCACTGAGCGTATCCCATTTTGGCAAAACGTCTGGCCAAGCAGTGAGTTCTGTGTTTTGGGGAATCACGCCTTGCTTCTTTTGGTTCGCAAAGATTGTTTCACGCAGCGCATTCCAACCGTCGTCAAAAAGGTGCATGTCGCTGATCTTCTTGATCCATTCGGGCGTTGGCTGGTGAGGCGCGTGCGTGCCGCCGGGGGCGTAGTAAAGCAAGAATGGCTTGTCAGGAGCTGCGGCGTTCAGTCCTTTTAAGTAACTGATTGCCTCGTCCGCCATGTCGGTGGTAAGATTGTATCCGGGCTTGTCGATCCACGGAGTGACCTGGGAGTGATCGCGAAACAGAAACGGATACCATTGGTCGGTCTCGCCGCCCATGAACCCGTAGAAATACTCGAACCCCATTCCGCTTGGCCACTGATCAAATGGTCCGGCGGTGCTGTATTGATAAGTCGGAGTGTTGTGATTCTTTCCAAACCATGACGTTGAATAACCATTGTCGCGGAGGATGGTGCCGACGGTTGCCTTGTCCTTGGGGATCACGCTGTCGTAGCCAGGAAAGCCCGTGGACATCTCGCCGATGACGCCCGAGCCAACTGAGTGGTGATTGCGTCCAGTGATCAACGCCGCTCGTGTTGGCGAACAGAGCGCCGTGGTGTGAAATTGTGTGTAGCGCAACCCCGCCTTCGCGACGCGATCCATCGCTGGTGTCGGAATGACTCCGCCAAAGGTACTGCTGACACCATATCCCGCGTCGTCTGTCATGACCAGCAGCACATTGGGTGCGCCTTTGGGCGGCACCACATTCGCTGGCCAGCCAGGTTTGGAATCGGCTGTGGTCATTCCAATCTTTCCAGCAAAGGGCGCCGGTGGATTCGGTATGTATCTGCCGTCGATCGTTGTCGTCGCACTCGGTGAACCGGGCTCGCCAGTTGTTTGAACTTGTCCGTGTGCGGAAGGCAGCGATGCAATCACGGTTGCCGCAAGCATGCCACTTAGGAGGAAAAGTCTGTTTGCAATAAGGGGTCGATTATGCATTCTGGTTTCCCAAAGTAAGTCAGAGATGTTGGATTCAAAAGTAAAATCGCGGACTGCTTCTTCTCGTGACGGGCAGACGACCTTTTGTATTTTAGCAGGGCCAACCGTTTGTAACCATCGAGATGATACGAGAAAATTTTTCGGAGGCAGGTAGAATCGCGGGCCGCCCGTTGGAAGGCGGCCCGCAAATTTCACATTCGTGACGTCAAGTCTTTAGCCGCCAGTGCATTTGCTGGCGGTTTCGGCCTGTTGCATTCGCTTGCCGATCTAGGCTTTCACCGCATCGAGATTGAAACTCGCGCCGCGCTGCATCGGCGGATAATCAAGGAAGGTCTGGAGTTCCTCGCCGACGACCTGTTGGACGAAGACAAATCGCCAGAACTGGAATTTGAACCAGTCAAAGTATTGCTCGGCGCAGTCCTTAGAGACTGTTTCAAAAAGGGGTCTGACCCTCGCCAGCGAGGCAAAAAAACCAAGGAAATCGACTCGCCTCCAAAGGGTCAGACCCCTTTTTGAAACAGTCTCTTAGTGCCGTTGCCGGGCCAGCCAACGCGCTCGAACGGATCAAGTCGGAGGTTGGTGATGTAGGGCACATCCATGTGCATCTTTTCGCCGAGCCAGCCTTCGGGTTGGTCGATGAAACGGAACTTGTAGTCGTCTATGCGCACGGCGCCGACGGTGCTCTCGCCGAGATAGAAGATCTCATAACGGTTGGATGGGCCTTTGCCGGTGAGCATGGCAGTCTGATCGTAGCCATCCTAATGGTTCTTGTAGGTCCGGTCTCCGAGTTTCACGCCTTTGAGCAAACTTCGCCCATGTCCTCAATCTTCTGGAGTACAAGGCCGATGTCATTGTCGAGCTGCGCCATGCCGGCTTACTGTTCGGACCAGACATTCTCTGCATTGCGCGTTGCGTTCCACTTCTCGGAGAGATGAGTGACGATGCGCATGCGTGTTGGGTTCAGCCAGCAGAAGATGGGCTTGCCGTCTTGTTTGGCCTTGTCCATGAACTTGATCGCGAAGTCGCGGATCTCATCATCTACTGTTTCCATTTGTTTCGGATAGAGTGTGCCGGCGTCGTCAATCTTCTGCTTTCCGATCTTACCCGAACGCTGCATCTCGGTCGCGTCGTCGGTTTCCGTGGCCCAGCTATGGACCATGTTGCGCGGGCCAACTTTGTCCAACAAATCTTACGGGTAGTTTGGGTGGGCCGGATCTTCCATTGCGTCTAGGTGATACAGGTAGCCAAAGAACTCGTCAAAGCCGTGCACGGCGGGCAGAAACTCGTTACGGTCACCCAGGTGGTTCTTGCCGAACTGGCCGGTCGCGTAGCCTTGCGCTTTAAGTCCAGTGGCAATGGCGCAGGCTTCTGCCGGAAGTCCGGTTTTGGCGCCCGCTTGGCCAACCGTGGTCATACCCGTGCGAATGGGCAACTGACCGGTGATAAAATTCGCACGTCCAGCCGTGCAACTCGCTTCCGCATAATAGTCGGTGAAGAGCATGCCTTGCTTGGCAAGCTTGTCGAGGTTCGGCGTACGTCCCGCCATCATGCCACGATGATAGGCACCGATGTTATACATTCCAATGTCGTCACCCATGATGAATACAATGTTAGGTTTCTTGTCCGCCGCGTAAGCGGAGTCAATAATGCCGGGTAGCGCCAAAGAAGTGATTAGCAGCAACAAACCGCTGACGATTCGATTCTGTTTCATAGGGCGGATGTTCAACTGAAACGCACCAATCGAACGCCATGATGGCCGGATCGAAAAAACTGGTATAGGTAAAAACATCGTTGAGAGGTTTGAATGGCTTGGTCACAAGGTCATTCGAACGGAGTCTCAACGATGCCAGCTCAGTTTACTTTTTTGGAATGCGAAAAGGTATCGCAGATGATCCACTCCAAGGCAACATCTCAGGAAGTCGCGTTGGCTTTGGGTCGGCCCAAAAGTACGGTTTCACGAGAGCTCAAACGCAATTCTATTTCAGGTGTGTATTTTGCGGTCAATGCACAGGCAGCAGCTCAAAGGCGGCGTTCGCAACGACCTATTGAGCGCAAAATGGATCGGCCTTCGATCAACCAGGAGGTGCGTTCAGGCAACACGAAGTTCTGGTCGCCTGAGCAAGTAGCGGCGCATGAAGCAAGCAGGGACCGATTCCATGGATCGCGTCTGCGGTAACCCCATTGGCCTTTGTAGTTGATGCCGATGCCCTGTTTCTATAGGCCCGAAGTTTCGACCTGGGTCCCGTTGACTTCAATGATCGCGCAGTCAAAGAACGCTTTGGGTTGCTGCTTCCAAATGCGTTCTCGGATTCGATTAAAGGCAGCCATCAACTGCATGATGTCGGCTTCACTGAAGCGACGGCAGAAGTCACCGGCAGTGGTCGGATCAGGAAGCCGCTGAGCACCCAGGGCATTGAGGTAAGCTTCGTCACCGCGACGATCTTCGAGATGTTCCAAACAGGTGGCTGTCAAGAACTGACAAATTCTGGCAATGAATGTCGCCCGATCCCTGCCAATGCCCTGCCAAGGAAATTTGCGTTTCCGTAAGTTGCATACTACAACGGCACTTAGGAAAACCGGGACGCGGCGTCAATTCCCGCCGCCTCCACTAAAGCCGAGTTTCGAGAAATTGCAACTCGGCTTTTTTGTTCGACTTACACGCACTTTTTGATAACGCTATTGAAACTTCTCAACTTGCGCCGGAGATACGCGAGTCGAGCCACGCAATCGCCCAACATCCCAAACGCGTTGACTACGGTTACAAAGGAGACGGAGCTAAATTGCGATTCACCCCACGTCGTCGAACTTCGTGTCGAGCAGCGAATGGTGCGTTATCAGATGGCTCGCCTATACCAAGTGCCAGCCCAAAGTGTTCTACGACGCTCACTCCACCACGGTGAACAAGACGCGATCAAAACCGGCGGCCCGGGCTGAGTCATAAACGCGGATCGCAATTTCCATCGGCACCGCCGGATCCGGATGCACGATCACCGCCGGCTGAGCACCCAGGGCTGCGATTGCGGTCAGACGATCTTTCAGCTCGCGGGTGTCGGTCAATACGCTGGCATTGAGTCGCAACTCAAAGTTTGCGGCATTCTCGACAATCCGAATCACAATTTCATCAAACGGAACCGGCGCGGCATCCGTCGTCGAGTTGGCGTTGCCAACGGGCGGCAGTGCCAACGCACCGAGCAAGTCGTACTCGGGCATTTCAAAGCTGCTGGTCCACAAAAAAAATACTAACAACAAGAACACCACGTCAATCATCGAAGTCATCGCCACATTGAAACCCGACGGGCGGTGCGGCCTGGGAACTCGCATCAGTTTTGGTCCTGGTGAACCGCGAATGTAATATCAGTAATGCCCACCGCCGCAACTTGGCGAAGCAGCGGTTCGATAACGCGATACGGCAGCGTCTTGTCCATGCGGAGGCGAACGGCGGTCGCGCCGTCATGGTCCGACTGATATTGGCCAAGCAGTTCGGCCAGTCGGCTTGATGGGACCGCCGCGGAACCGACTTGAATTTGTCCCGACTCGTCTACGTTGATGCTCAATCGCTTTTCAATCGCATCTTCAATCGTCGTCGCACCTGCCACAGGCAAATCCAGTGGCAAGCGAGATTCTTGTTTGGCCAAATGGCTGGAAACGAGAAAAAAGATAATTAGCAGAAACACAACGTCGATCATCGGCGTCATGTTGACGCCGTCAGATGATCGTTCGGAAGCTTGAGGTACTCGCATCGGTATAAGCAGCTACCAGTGCTGCGTCACAGCTCGGAATTAGGGTTGAATGATTCAGCCGCCTCGCGATAGCGTGCGGCTCCCGCAACTTAAACCGCGTGCTCTCGCACTGCGGCTGATCCTAAAATCGACCTGCAGCGCAGCAGTAGCGTAGCGGGTGCGTCATTGACGTTGCGGCTCGCCCTTGAGTTTACTAAAAGAGTATCGGAAAAGTTGTTTGTTGCTGAGGCCAATTCAGTCACCCTGGACAGTCGGAGGCTGTCGTGCACGCCTACGTGATCAATCTTGCTCAAGCGACCGAGCGGTGGGAATTTGTCAGCGACAATCTTCGTCAGAGCGAAATCGAATTTACTCGAGTCGAAGCGGTTGACGGCCGAGCGTTGACGCTGCCACATCCGAATTATTCGGCACGAAACTTTCAGTTGCGTCACGGACATCGAGATAATTATGGCCACATCGGATGTTATCTCAGCCATCTGAAGGCATTTCGAATGTTCCTTCAGTCCAGCCATTCTCATGCGTTAATTTTGGAAGACGATACCAAGCCGGCTGCTAGTTTGCGGAACATAATCGACCGCGCGATCGAATATCAATCGACGTGGGACATTCTTCGCATCTGCGGTTTTCATGATCCTCATCCGGTGCCGTTTGCGAAGCTTGATAACGAGTACCAACTCTGCATTTGCCTGACGCGACTTTGCGGCACGGGAGCCTACGTTGTCACACGCCACGCCGCTGAAGTGCTCGCTAAGACCCTTGACCCGATGAAGCTGCCGATCGACCATGCGATGGATCGCGAATGGTTTTTTGGCCTTCGCGCCGCCGCGGTGCTTCCCTTTCCCGTCTCCCAACGCCAACATCGGTTTAAAACTCAATGTGCCGGGCGCCCCGAGCACAAGTTGCCTTGGTACCTGCGTTACTGGACCGTGTTTCCTTATCGTACATTCAACGAGACCACACGCGTGGTAGCGAGAAGCAAACAGTTGCTGCGCGCTCGTCGAGGCGCCGCGTAGTGCGTCTTTGTCGCGGAATGTGCAGAGGGGGAAAATGGGGCAATTTCCAAGCGAGCCTAACTGGGCGGTGTTTGTGGACGCGTTAGTGGCATCGGTGATGGACTGCGCCGTGGTGCGGCGCGGCGTTTGATTGGCGACAATGCGTGGCCCGCTTGATTTGCGATTTCCGCGATCAACGCATCGACTCGATTACGAAAAATAGCGAACGCACCGATCGATGGGATCGCCACCACCAATCCGCCGACTGTGGTTACTAGCGCTTGGTAAATGCCTTCGGCCAAGTCTCCTGCGCCAGCAGTGCCCGCCGATGCGGCGACTTGTTGAAACGCCAAGATCATGCCGGTGACGGTGCCGAGCAAGCCGACCATCGGGGCGATGTTGCCGATCAACGATAGGTATTCGATTTTTCTCATCAATCGCGCCGATTGTTCGGCGAGCGAATCCTCGACCGCCTTCTCAACCTCGTTCCAGCCCAAATCGACTTCGGCCAACCCGCGAACCAGCACGTAGCTGAGCACACTGGGTTGACGGCGGCAGGCCGCATCGGCTTCGCCAACATTGCCGCGCAACAGCGCCTGTCGCACCGCGTCATGCAACCCATCGGGCAACACATCGCGTCGCCGCAGCGTCATGATTTGGTCAAACACCAGATACACCGCCGCAACACTGAGTCCCAACAACACCAGCAGGATCAAGACACCGACAATCCCGCCGCTGAAGATGATCTCGATCGCATTCATCGGCCCGGCTCCGCGTCGCCAGAATGTTTTGCACCAACCGAAAGCAAGAACTCGGCGTCGGCCAACAACGGATCATCCCACTGCAATCGCAAAATTCGCTGTTGTTGCAAATGGGCAATGGCTTGGCGATGCTCGTCGCGGATTGACGCTTCGGCGCGATCCACTCGTCGTCGGCCCTGGACGATTGATAACACGATCATCGCTAAGATCGCCAGCGGCAGCACCGACAACACAACGCTAGTAAAAATCATCGCAAAATCCGGGCGCGGGAATCGCTCGAGGTTGCCGTTGGAACTGCTCAGCGCCTCGGCGCTGGCCAGCACATAGTCGCGATACAACGTTACCACGGGTCCGGCCATCAATGCCCAAAAGATCGCGGTGCCGAGTATTGCGCAGGCCGTCGCCGTGAACCGCGATACCGCAGCACGTTCGATGGCGTCGTCAAAAATCTGTTGCGACTTTTCTTGCAGCGCATCAACTCCCGCCAGAAACGCCGGACTCGAGCGCGTGCGATCTTGGTTCGCGTTGCGCTGATGCTCGTCGTCATTGTCGGCCGTTTGTTTGCCGCTGAGCCGATGGATTTCGGCGCGAAAGCGCGCGACCAGTGGTCCCAGCCGATCGGCGACCGCGGCGGCGCTGCGCACGCGAATGCCGTCGCGCACATCGCGCGCGTGCTCGCTCGCTTGGTTGAAATTGCGCACACCGGTGTACGCGGCGCTGAGCAGCGACGGCAGCGAACCGGCCAGCGACAACACGACGCGATCCCAAGCACCGCTGGTCAAACTCAACACACCGAGCACCGTGCGATAGGGAAACCACAACGACGATGTCTCGGTCAACAAACTGGCCCGCAACCGCGAGCGGATTGCCGCCTTCAGGGCCGGGCTGGTGCCAACCAAACTGGCCGCAATTTCTTCCGGCAGCGCCTTGGCGGCTTCATTTAATCGCTGCACCGCCGCGGTCAAATTGGGCAATTGATCGCGCAGGCAAACGTCAAGCGCAGTGCGAAATCGCGAATCCATCGCGGCCAATCGATGGGCGGTGCGCGACAACGCGTTTCGCTCGGACAATTCGGCGTGCAGCGCGTGGTCGATCGCTTTGATCGCATCGCCGCCGACGATCGTTTCGTTTCGTCCGGCGACTTCGAAGTCAGGCACAAAGACCGCTGCGGTGACTTGGCTGCGCGGTGCCGCGCGGCGCACCCGAGCCATAAACGCTTCGGTGTCGGTTTGGACCGCGTCGGTAACTTGGTCACAGGAATTAATCACCGGCACGACGAGCGAACCTTCGCTGGCCGCCGCCAACATATCGACCGTGTGACTGCGAATTTGGTCGCGCCGCACCACCATCAACAAAACGCTGGCCATCGACAGCGCCGATTTTGCCGTCTCATTGACATCGGATCGATTGTCCGTCGAGCCCGGCGAGTCAAGCAACAGGTAAGGCACGCCCAACAAATACATTTGATCGCTGGAACAATACAGAAACTGCTCGTGCCGCGTGTCAAGATTCGTTGGCGGCATTGGGCCGACCCAAATTAAACGTTCGGTCGCTTCATCGGCATTGTTACCGCTGCGAATCGCCGCGACCGTCACGGGTGAATTGATAAACTGCCGCAGCAGCCAAGATTTCCCCTGTCCCGTCGCGCCGACGATTGCCACAACCATCGCACCGCCGGTTCGATCGGTCGTGATCCCGCGCAATGACTCCGCGTGGGAGTCACACAATTGCCGCACGGCGCGACCGGTCGGACTGTCACCAAGAACTGCGGTGCTGGCAAGTCGAACGCGACGCTCGAATGAATCGTCGGAGGGCGTGGTTGGGGCGGACAAATTCACGTATCGATGGGTGACGCAAGTAGGTCGAAGCGAGGGTTCTGATGTGACGCTGAATGATATCCGAAAATACCCCCAGCGAATCGGGGGACGATTGAATACAATGCGGCGTCGCGGCGGAATCAGTTTGTTTTTGATTCAGCGAAATCCCACCCACTCTTGGAGAATCCTATCGTGAATGTTTCTGTGCGTATTGTGGCGGCGATATTGGCCGTCGCTGGACAGTCAATGGTGTCGTCGGCTGATGAAGCGGGCCAAGTCGCTAGCACCGACGCTGAAGTTTTGTTCAATGGCACCGACCTGACAGGTTGGAGCGGTGACCCGCGGCTGTGGACCGTTCGCGATGGAGTGATTCACGGCGAAACCACCGACGAAAGTCCTGCGAAGGGCAACACGTTCTTGATTTGGCAAGGCGGCAAACCCAAAGACTTTGAATTGTCGTTCACGTTTCGCTGCAACGCCACCAACAACTCCGGCGTGCAATATCGCTCGAAGCATATCACCGACGATTCCGCCAAGAATAAATGGGTCGTCCGCGGCTACCAACACGAGATTCGCAACCAGAACAAGTTTCCTGATGTCTCGGGTTTCATTTACGACGAAGGCGGCAAGCGTGGTCGTATTTGTGCCGCCGGTGAAAAGGCCGTTTGTAACGAATCCGGAAAAGAAAGCCTCGGCGAATTGATCGATCAAGCCGGCTTCCAAAAATTGATGAAGATCGATGATTGGAATCAAGTCCAGATCGTTGCCAACGGAAATCATATCCAGCACTACCTCAACGGCACGTTGATTCTTGACTTCACCGACAACGAACCCAAGCTGGCACTCGGCGAAGGCGTCATCGCGCTGCAGCTTCACGCCGGCAAACCGATGTTCGCGGACTTCAAAGACATCAGCTTGAAGACGACCAAGTAGTCAACAACGATGATCTTGTGAGCCGCTGGCTGTAAGGCTAGACCGCGCGGCCACGGGCCGTAAGGCAGGCCCGGCCGATTACGCGTCACGGCTCACTAAATCATGTAGAGCGTCGTTATCAACGGAGCGATTCGCGGATGAACCAAATGCCAGGTCGGGTCGTCATCATTGGTGGCGGCTTTGGTGGTTTGCGGGCTGCCATCGCGATGCGCAAAGCAAAGCTACGGGTGACGCTTGTTGACCGTCGCAATCATCATCTGTTTCAGCCGCTGCTTTACCAAGTCGCAACCGGCGACTTGTCGCCCGCGAACATCGCGTCGCCGCTGCGCGGGTTGCTGCGCCGCCAGGCCAATTGCACGACGTTGCTGGGCGAGGTGGTTGACTTCGACGTCGCCAACA
The DNA here is from genome assembly GCA_041753075.1 of Pirellulaceae bacterium. Taxonomy (GTDB): domain Bacteria; phylum Planctomycetota; class Planctomycetia; order Pirellulales; family Pirellulaceae; genus UBA6163. The sequence goes on along the minus strand of JBGSVE010000063.1, from coordinate 9,729 downwards.
AACGCGTGATTCTTGCCGATGGTGAATTGCCCTACGACTATCTGGTCCTGGCCGCCGGTGCGACGCACAGCTACTTTGGCAACGATCACTGGGAAAAGTACGCCCCCGGATTGAAGACGATCGAAGGCGCAACGGAGATTCGCAGCCGCATCTTGTCGGCGTTTGAATATGCCGAACGCGAAACCGATCCGGCGAAACGCGCGGCGCTGTTGACGTTTGTGATTGTCGGTGCCGGGCCAACGGGAACCGAGTTGTCCGGTGCGCTGTGTGAAATCGCCAAACACACGCTCAAACATGATTTTCGCAGCATCGATCCGTCGGAGGCGCGGGTGATGTTGGTCGAGGGTGCACCGCGGCCGCTGCACGTTTATCCCGAACCGCTGTGCAATAAAGCCGCCAAGGCGCTGGCGCAACTGGGCGTCGAACTGCGCACCGAAACGATGGTTACCGATATTGGCGACGGCTATGTGATGCTGAAAACGAAGGATAAGGAAGAGCGAGTCGCGACCGCCACCGTGATTTGGGCTGCGGGTGTTGCGGCCTCACCATTGGCCAAAAAACTCGCCGACGCCACCGGAGCCACAATCAGCCGTTCCGGTCACTTGCAAGTCAACGCCGACCTCACCGTTTCTCGCTACAGCGAGATCATGGCCATCGGCGATACCGTGCATTGCCCCGGCGAGAATGGCAAGCCGCTGCCCGGTTTGGCACCCGTGGCGATGCAGCAAGGCGATTTCGTTGCAACGCGAATTGGCGAGTTAGACGCCGGCAACACACCGGAAGCAAAATTCCAGTATCGTGATCGCGGCAGCATGGCGGTGATTGGACGGTTCCAAGCGGTGGCGTTGGTTGGAGACCGTCAACTCAGCGGCTTGATTGCGTGGCTGGTTTGGCTGGTCATTCACTTGACGCAAATCACTCAGTTTTCCAATCGCGTGCTGGTGCTGTTCCAGTGGGGTTTGAGCTTTCTGTTTCGCAGCCGCTCGGCACGCCTAATCACGCACGAAGAAAAACCGGGTTCTTAGCGGATCCCGAAGTCTCGAATTGTCAACAGCGTCGTCAGTGGGATGCCCTTGGCCGCAAACGCTTGTTCACCACCGGCAAGCCGATCGATGATGCCGATCACGCCGCGGACCGTCAGACCAAACGCTTGAGCCGCTTCGACCGCCGCCAAGGCGCTGCCGCCACTGGTGATGACGTCCTCGACGATGACAACTTCTTGGCCCGGTTCGACGGGCCCTTCGACTTGGCGTCCGGTGCCGTGGCCCTTGGGCTCTTTGCGAACCATGAAACCGAGCAGCGGTAGATTGCGTTGACCGGCAATCGTGACGATCGAGGCCGTGATCGGATCAGCGCCAATGGCCATGCCGCCCACCGCTGCGGGCACTGGGTTCATTGCGGTGATCAATTCCAACATGCCCAGGGCAATCACGTTTGCACCTTGAGGATGCAGGGTGATGCGGCGGCAATCAAGATAGTAGCTGGCCGTCTTGCCGCTGGCCAAAGTGAACGTACCGAACGTCAGCGCGTGCTGGCGCAACAGTTCCTTTAGCGTCTCAGGATCGTAAGTATTCATGCAATTGTTCTACAATTTGCGAACCACTAGCGGCGAATGGTAACGGTCGAACCTTGGCTAAGGATACCGTACAAATCATCCGCGTCACCGCTACGCAAACTGATACAGCCGCCCGGCGTCGCAGCGGAATCGCTAGGGCTGCCATGGATGCACAATTGTTTGCCCAAATCCATCCACATCGAACCGTATGGATTGCGTGCGTCGCCCGGAGGAACTGGCGAACCGTTCTTGTCATAGAAAGTACGCGTCGTCTGTTTATCCTGAATCGTGTAGGTGCCGGCTTGGGGCGCAGGTTCGTCGCCCACGTTGATCCCAAAACGTCCGGCGTACATGTCGCCCAAGAAAATTGTCAACTCGCTTTTCGCTAAATCGACTTCGGCGCGAAATGGCCCGCGAAATACTTTCAACTCAGTGCCCGGTAACACCGAAACGGGGTCATCGACGCCGTTGACGTTGGCGAGCAATTGCCAGGGCAATTCGTACCTCGCGGCAATTTCCATTAACGTTTCGTTTGCACCGACGCGATGCGGTTGTTCGAGCAAATGGCGGCGCGAATAAATCACGCTTGCCGCCAACGGGTCAAGCCGACTGATCAACGCCTCGCGATCAACCGGCGATAAATCCGGTGTGTTGTAGAACAGACTCAGTGTCGCCAGAGCCGCGGCGTGTTGATCAGCAGCATATTGTCGATCGGCGGTGCGGATCGCGTTGGCCAGGCCCATGTTCGGTTCGGCTGCCGTGGTCGTGGGCAACGCCATGCCGGCTTTCAGTGACGGCGGCGCGCTCAATCCAGGTCGAGCAGCGTCTTTTATTGGCATCTCAAAACCAACTGGCGTCGCATCGGATTTCCAATTTGATCCTGGTGGCAATGGATCAAGCGAGGTGGGGTCCGGTAGCGCCAGCTTGCTGTCATCCGTGGCGGGATAGTCGCGCGCCGTATCGAAGGCCAACGCAAGTGAACCGGGTTCCGGTTTGGGCAATTGCAATTGTTCGATTGGCGTTGCTACCGATGCGTTTCCGATCGGCGGCGATAGCGTTAAGGAGTTGTCCGAGAGTGAACCGGTAACCGCCGAGCTGGTGGCGGCGTCTGGAATGGCGGGTGCACTGAACGAGGGCAATTCGTCAATGACTGGGGGTGTCGTCGCCACGGGTGCCGAACTGGCAAATTCAGGCAACCCCAGATCGGGAGTGCTGGGAACAAGCGGCAGGTCGCTGGCCGTCGGCGGGATCGCCGCCGTCGCTGCGCCTGGCTGGGTGGAGTCGTCTTGGGTCATGCCGAGATCAATATCCAGCGAAAAGTCGCCAGATTCTTCGATCAGCGAAGCGATTGCCTCGGGCAACGGCTCCGGCGGCGTCGTCAAAGACACGTATGAGCCGTACATCACCGTCATCAACAAGAGCACGACGATGGCTGTTTTAAGCGTTTGCACGCTGCGATTCCTCCATGAACCGTGGTCGCCACGACCACTCGAACAAATTCGCTTTCCTGCAACAACAGGACGCCGATGTGGACGCTAACAAACTATCAAAAAAGCATCAAGATCAGCTTTTAGATTTCGTGTGGTCGTGTACCACGCGCGGGAACTGCACGCGATCGCGTTGCGGCTGATCGATTGAATCGTATCCGGCAGCCGATCGGTACCGTTTAATAGTTACGCAAAGTCGAACGCTTTTTCATTCGCGCGAAGCCGCATCGCTTGCAGGTTGTCCTCATCGATCGTGTTGACGCTGATGGCCACCAGCACACCGCCAAAATTTCTTAGCCGTTTGGAAAGCGCTACCAAACGATCTTCGACATCGACAGCATAGGGACAACTGTTGCATGTGAAGGCGACGACAACACACTCCTTTGCGCTTCATTCGTCGCTGGAATGCTTGGCACCGTCCACTCCGTCCAGATCGGTCCACTTTGGTGCCACATCACCCATGATTAATTGCGTATTGAATTGGCCCGTCAACGAGCTCATCGTTGTGATGAAAAAGATGAGCAGCATGGCGGCGAGAGTTTTTTGTAACGCGTTCAACTTTTTACCTCTGGTGGACTTCTCGATCGAAACCGGCGGCTAGCGCCGATCCGCTCAACAATTACATCACCGAGTTGCCGATGCGATGACCACCGCGATTACGCCGATCGTGATCAGCACCACCAACAGCCCGAGGAAAATCCACACGACTATTGAGGTTTTGTATTTGATGTGCGGGGTTTGCTTGATCACATCCGCATAGGCCGGCGAGAACACGAATTGGCCTTTTTCAGACACCATCAAATACAAGATGTAACCGCTGATGATTGTGCCAATGGGAAATCCAATCAATCCAATTGCGGAGAACACGATTGCCGCGATTCGTGTCCAAGGCGTTAGCTTTCGCAAACCCAGACCCGTAAAAAACTGCAGTACACCAAGGCCACCAACAACGATCCCCAACACGATTAAAGCTGCGCCCGCTCCTTGGCCATTGGGTTCATTGCCATTGATCATCGCGACGCCCGCAGCGATATAGCCAAGTGTGAACAACACACAAAAAACACCGCCTAACAAATAAAGGAAGCCAACCGACTTTATGGACGCCTCGTGCGAGAGATACATGTTGCGTGTCGCCTCGGCTCCCTCCGCACCTTGGGGCAAACCGAACGATGGCGAAAGTGTCGGTGCGTAAGGATTGGAGCCGCCGAAGACGTCCGACATGATTGACTCGACTGTGTGGTGGGTTTACTGCTTGACAAGGTCGCGAAAGTTTTTCAGATAGGCTAAAGAGTGATCCAAAATCGTATCGTATTCAAGCGACTCGATGTCAGCACCCAGCAATTCGACTTCGATCCAGGAATCGTATCCACCGGCGGCGAGCATTTCTAAGATGGCGGGAATTGGCACGCTGCCGTTTCCGAGCAAGCAGCGGTTCATTTCGCCCAGCGGACTGTGGCGGCCATCACCCAATTGCACCAATTGCAAATAGCGAATCACGCCCGGCAACCATTGGTGGACCGACGAATCGAGCCCGAGGTGATAGGTGTCGAGAACCAGACCGAGATTGTCGCTGCCGACGGCCGCAATCACATCCAGGGTCGAGCGGACGTCGCTGACGAACGACCATTCGTCCCCACAGCCTGGATGGAATGGCTCGATTGCCAGTTTGACTTCGTTTTCAATCGCGGCCGCGTTGATCTCAGCAAGTGCATCGCACAGCGTGTTGTGCAAGTGACCTTTGATGTGATTGTTGCGTCCGCCGGCGATGACGACCAGCGTCTCGGCACCGAGCACCTGGGCGTCATGCACCGCGTCGAGGGCGTCTTCAACCGCGTCGGCGAAACGGCGTCCGTCGCTGCCGGTAAACCCTCCGGCCCACGACAACGACGAGACCGCGATGCGATTTTCGAACAGCAGTTCGCAGGTCCGGTCCAGTCCCAAATCGTCTACTTTGGGTCGCCAAATACCGATGCCGCGAAGGCCGCGCTGGTTGGCCGCGACGATTTCGGTTTCGAGGTCCCAGCGCAACGTTGTTAGTTGGCTAATCGCGATCTGTTTCATCCGTGCCTGCTCGCGTCGTGGCGATGGTTGTGTTCGAAGTCGGTTGAGACCGCAAAATGTTCTACGACGCTCCAACCCTAAAACTAGAGTTTGACTGACGACGAATGTGAAGTCAGTCTTCGCGGCGGAGTATGGCATGTTCGCTTCGCGGCGCGAACAGCAACACCGCGCCGCCGGAACTTATGGCGACGATTCGGGTTGAAAGCCTACGGGCGCAGCAGACACGCGATTTTCGCTGTCAATTTCCGCAATCTTGGCAGAGTTTTTTTTCCATTGGGATAGCCTTTGCGGTATCCTGGAGAGTGCTGCGATGCGTTGAGCAAACGCGGTCCCACCTGACCGATTCCCTCCTTCAGTTACGAATCGACATGCAAACCAAAATCGATCGTCTCGTTCATCCGCGCACCGGCGGTGCCATTTCGGGGCTGCTGGTCGTACTGGCGATTGCCGTGGCCCTGGGCGGTGGCGGGTATTATTATTGGATGCGAACCCGCGCCTCGGCAATTCGAACGGACTTGATTGTTGCCGAAGCGTCGCGTGGCCCCTTCGACCATATCGTGCTCGAGCAGGGCGAACTCGAAAGCGCCAGCAACGTTGATATTGTTTGTAAGGTGCGTGCTCGCGGCGGTGCCTCAGGTACGGCGCTGTTGTGGGTTGTCGAAGAGGGCACGCTCGTCAAAGAAGGAGACAAACTCCTGGAACTCGATTCGTCAGCGCTGGAAACGTCACAAAAAGAAAAACGCATTATCGTGATTGCGGCGGAATCAGCCGTCGCCTCGGCGGAAGCACTGGTTGAGCAAGCGAAAATATCGCGACAAGAGTATCTCGAAGGTTTGTTTCAAACCGAGGAACGGTTGATTCAGAGCGAAATGGCGATCGCCGAACAAGGACTTCGCAAGGCGCAATTGGCCCTTGAAAGTTCTCAGCGGTTGGTTGCCAAAGGCTTGGTCAAGTCGCTGCAACTCGAAGCCGACCAGTTTGCTGTCGCGAACAATCGCAACCTACTCGAAGGTGCCGAGAGTCGATTGAAGGTGCTGCAGAATCTGACGAGACAAAAAATGTTGGTGCAGTTTGATAGCGCGATCGATGCCGCCGAAGCTCAATTGGCCGCCGCAATGGGTGCGCTCGAAGAAGAACAAGGCGACCTGCGAGATCTGCAACGGCAGATTGAACTGTGTACGATCAACGCACCGGCCGCGGGCGTCGTCATTCACGCCAATCAATACAGCAGCCGCGGCGGCAACGCTGAGTTTGTGGTTGAGCCCGGTGCGATCATTCGCGAACGACAAACGATCTTGCGGCTGCCTGATCCATCGAAGATGCAAGTTCGCGCCAATGTCAACGAGTCACGCATCACGCTGATCCGTCCTGGCATGCCGGCGAGAATCCGCATCGATGCCGTTAACAACATGGAATTAATTGGCCGGGTCTCGAAGGTTAATCGCTATGCCGAACCGGGCAGTTGGTTCAGCACTTCGATCAAAGAGTACGCTACCCTGATCGAAATCGACAATCCGCCCGACAATATCCGCACCGGTATGACCGCCGAGGCACAGATTTTCGTCGAGCAATTGCCCGAAGCGACGCAGGTGCCGATCCAGGCTATTTACGAACACGGCGGCAAGACCTATTCGCTCGTTCGCCAAGGACCACGTTCGTTCGAGACCCGCGAAGTTTCGATTGGTGCGACAAATGAAAACATGGCGACGATCAATGAAGGCATCAGTCCCGGTGACAACGTCGTGCTGAACCTGCGGCAGAATTTGTCATTGATGGATTTGCCCGAAATCGAACGCGATGACAATTCAGCGCTCGCTCAGCTTTCCGGCGAAGGCGATTTGGGCGCGGTCGCCGATGGTCCTTCCGACGCTATGCGTCCTGGTGACGGAGCGAACGCGATGCGCAGCAAAGGCGCTCGACCCGGCGGACCCGGTGGCGGAGGGCCTGGCGGTACTGGTGGTCCCCGCGGCGAAGGTCAGCCCCGAGGTGAAGGTGGTCAGCCCCGAGGTGAAGGTGGACCAAGAGGCGCAGCTGGCCAGCGTGATGCCGCATCCGTCGATGAAAATTCGTCCCCGGACAAAACATCTTCACCCGCAATCGCTGTAAAGTTAATTCCTGCAGCAACGTCCACGGTTGGCGGCGGTGCCAGCGAGGGGAGCGAGTAGAACGTGCAGCCTTACTCCGTTGCCAATCCACCGGTTCCATCCGCCGTCAATAGTTCGTTTCCCGAAACGGGTGCCGCAGCGGCGAAGCCACCGGCGGTGTCGATTCGTGAGTTGGCAAAGTCGTATGTATTGAAAAGCGAAACCGTTTACGCGCTGCGCGGTGTGTCGTTCGACGTCCCTGAAGGTGACTACGTCGCAATCATGGGACCATCGGGTAGCGGCAAAAGTACGTTGCTGAACATGCTCGGTTGCCTCGACAAACCGACCAGCGGCCAATTTTTTCTTGGCACCGACGATGTTTCCAAGATGACCGATGACGAATTGGCTGACATTCGCAGCCGTCGGATTGGGTTCGTGTTTCAATCTTACAACCTGATCCAACAATACAGCGTCGTTGAAAATATTCAGGTGCCGTTGTATTACCAAGGTCGCCTTGGCCAGAAGGAGAAAGACCGCGCGATTGCGCTGGCGTCATCCGTCGGCTTGGCCGATCGCTTGGGCCATCGTCCGATGCAGCTTTCCGGTGGCCAACAACAACGTGTGGCGATTGCCCGCAGCATGATGAACGATCCTTACTTCATTCTCGCCGACGAAGCGACCGGTAATCTCGATTCGGCAACCACCGACGAAATCCTTGGCTTGTTCGATCGGCTGAACAACGAAGGCCGAACCATCGTGATGGTGACGCACGAAGACGAAGTTGCCGCGCGAGCCAAGCGAATCGTGCGATTGCGCGACGGATTATTATCCAGCGACAAAGTCAACAGTGAAGAAAGTCGACAGGAAGCTCGCAACCGGCAAGCAGAGCACGTTCAAGCCCTCGCCCAACTCAAGCACTAAATCATGCTCTGGCTTCGCACTTGGCAACTCGGCGTCAAAAGTCTACTGCTGCACCCGCTGCGCAGCGGGTTGACGATGCTCGGCATTTTGATCGGTGTGTGGGCCGTGATCGTGTTGACGGCAGTCAGCCAGGGTGCCAGCGATCAGGTTCAAAAGCAAATTGAATCGCTCGGTGCAAACACGATCATCGTTCGCAGCGTCAAACCATCGGCCGACAAAATGACCGGCATGGCGGCTCAGTATGGGCTACGCCGCAGCGATCTCGAGTTGATCGTCTCTAACGTGCCAACGATCGAGAGCGCTTTGCCGATTCGCGAAATCCGTCGCCAGTTCACCGTCAGCGACAATACGGTCGATGGTCGCTTAGTCGGTTGTACGCCCGACTATGCCGAGGTCAATAAGCTCAAGGTACGAGACGGCAGGTTTTTGGCCGATGCCGACGACCTTCGCGCCGATACGGTTTGTGTTTTGGCGGCCCGCGTCGCTGACAAGTTGTTTCCGCTGGTCGAACCGCTTGGCAAACGTATCTACATCCCCGAAAGCGAAGACTACTACCGCGTCGTCGGCGTGCTGGAGCATCGCAACGCCTCGGCGGCCATTGGCGGTTCGCTGGACTCGCAAGATTTTTCCGGTGACGTTTATATTCCGAGCAAAACGTTGCGACGGCGAATCGGCGATACCGTATTCACGCGCCGCAGCGGCCAAATGGAAACCGAAATCATGGAGCTGAACCAAATCACGCTCCAGGTCGCCGACGTCGACCGCGTGCGGATCACTGCGGCGATGGTTGAGTCGTTAATCAACCCGCGGCATGCAATGCTTAACGATGTCGCGGTCGTGGTACCACTTGAATTGCTCGAACAAGCTCGCAACTTGCGTTTGATGTTTTTGGGAATTGGCGTGTTGATCGCTTGCATTTCGTTGATCGTCGGCGGCATTGGGATCATGAACATTATGTTGGCCAGTGTGACCGAACGCACTCGCGAGATTGGTATTCGCCGCGCCTTGGGTGCCAAGCGTGGCGATATTGTTCGCCAGTTTTTGGTCGAAACGATTGTGCTCAGCTTCAGCGGTGCGATGCTGGGAATCCTGCTGGGTTTCCTGGGTCCGCCGATGTATCGACTGTTGATTTACTCGGTGCAAAAGTTTTCACCGGAGAAGTTTGCATCGCTGCCCGACGCGATTCGCCAAGCCGAGCCAACGATTGTTTATGGCACGATTCCGCTAGCCGTCGGCATCGCGGTCGCCGTCGGATTGCTCAGCGGTCTGTATCCGGCGATTCGCGCTGCGAAGATGAACCCCATCGACGCGCTGCGGCACGAGTAGCGTTGAAATTGTCCGCATGGTTTGGGCAGCAGAGCCGGCCCGGAATCCCAAACAATTGAGGACAATTGTTCTACAATCGGCCGTATTGGGCTCATGCCTTAGCTCGCTGCGGCACGATAACCCGTTATTGGGAGTCGCGATTTTTGCGTGCCCAGGAAATCAGTCTCCGGGAGGGAACCCGATGAGGTGGATGATCTTGTTAGTGATGCTCGGCGTGATCGCGATCTCGCCGCATCGCAGTTCGGCCCAGCCGCCGTTGCCGCAGCCCGACCCCGCGACCAACGCAGACCCGCCG
>JBGSVE010000062.1:0-15985 GCA_041753075.1 Pirellulaceae bacterium | reverse complement strand
GCCAAGGGCATGACGACTCGTGACATCCAAGAGATCGTCCAAGAGCTCTACGGCGTCGAAGTCTCTGCGACGCTGATTTCGACGATCACTGAAGACCTCGACGCCGAAGTCACTTCTTGGCGAACGCGTCCACTCGATGTGGTTTGATCACAACCGCCGACGACGATTCGACGTGCGTCATGCGTGTTGAGCCGCCGAGTGTAAAAGTACGGATCAGCATTGTCCCATCGCAATACGTCCGGGAACGGATCAGTGACTTCCGCGACTAATGCGTAGGACAGGTACGCCGAGATCTGCAAATCAATCGAGGTGGAGTCAGTTGCGTTGAAATGCACACAGCACACGATTTGGTCGAACTCAGCGGTTCCGCTGCCGGCCTTGAAATGCCTTGGCCGTTCATCCATCTCAGCCACGACGCGAGCATCTTCGAAGATGGTTCCGTCTGCGGCGACGACCTGATCGACCAAACATTGGATGTAGGAGACAATATTGATGCGATCCATATTATCGATCTTGAATCCAGACTTCGCAAAATTGACTGGAAATTTTGCATCCCAGGTGACTGGCAGACCAGCCAACATCGCGGAATCAAATTCTTGACACATTTCAGAGTCGTCCGATTCTGATTCGGAGTAAAAGAATGCTGGGATTCGCTTCAGGTCGCAGTTTTCGCCTGCGCGTTTTTGAATCACATTGTTCGCTTTGAGTTGCATCGATAAGTACTTCCTCTCTGCGTCAATGCCCAACGCCTTGATCAGCGACGTTATTTCCATCTCTGGGTAGGCGTCCAGGTGGGCGGTACTGACGGTGGTTGTTCCACTGTCTGACCATGCCAGCTTCGTAAATCGCAACGCTGTAACCGCGCTCAAGAAGCTCCAAGGCCGTCGAGAGTCCGGTGATTCCGCCACCGATAAGCGCGCTATTGGAGCGATGACTTCCGTGAAGCTTGCCAAAGCGTTGCACCAATGGAACGGTTTGCTGCCAGACTGATCGATGACGGGGCGAGCGAAACATTCGCAACTTCCTAGAAAATGAAAGTGAGTCAGTTAGCCGATCGCGCGTTGCGCGATTGCTTACCGCAACAACCAATGAACGCGACGTGCCGCGTAAAAAATTGGCTCAAGAATTGCGTTGTGCTCAAAGCACCCGCATTTAGATCACGCAGTCGATGCCGATTGCCGAAGTGCGTTGTATCCCAATCGGAGAAAGAGTCGTGACACACAACAAAACCATTATCTTGGGCATCGCGGTGTTTTCTGCCGCGTTCATGCTTGACTCCCTCGCTGTTGCTCAAAACGTATACAACGGTCGTTACGGCAACAGTTTCCAAGGGTCCACACGGCGGTTTTCAAATTCGCCGACGTTCCAGGCACCAACCAACATTCGCACACCGATATACAGCTACCCGCAAACTGCTGCATCGCGGCAGTTCTACCCACAGACTGGAGTTCAATCTCAGCGTTACAGCAGCGGCTTCCGTGGAAGTAATTCGACGCGATACCCAAGTAACATCCCGTATCAATCTGGCACGCGGGTCTATGGAAACACATATCCTTACGCCCAATCACCCGGAGCAGTGCCCTACTCGAATAGATACTACGGTCAGCAACGAACTTACGGGGGCACCTATTACGGCACACCCTCACAACTGCGAGGTGCAAACATCGGTGGCTCAATCGGCACCGCCATAAATGGACAACAAGGTGCCAACATCGGTGCCGCGATTGGTTCGGCGGTCGGTCGCCAGTAAGCATTCCTATTCAAGATTTATAGTTGTCAATGATGTCTCATTCGCTTTGCAAATTGATCGAATTCTACGGCGGCCCAGTTGACGGGTGCGCTGAGCTTTTTAAGTCGCCGCTAGAACAAATACTTGTCGTTCATTCAACAACCGATCGGCCTAGTAATCATTGGGCGTTGCGAATTTTGAGATTCGTTAGCTTCCGCGATCCTTGGAAAGTCACACCCGTGTATTTCTATCAATTGACAGAGCGGACCAACGGTTCGCATTACAAACTTGTCGGCTTTGGGTCGTCTGCAAACCATGCATCACAATCAGGTGCGGCGATTATGAATGGCGAGATGATTGAACTGCAACTTGCTAGATCGCTTAACTGCCGTCTCGCACAACAGCTTAGCGATGCGCCTGCCAGCAGAGCGACTCCGACTCGTTCTCGACTTTAACGCTGCGGCTAAATAAGCTCCGCCCGTTGAGCGCGCGAATGCCGCCATGCAACTTTTCAAGTCACCATCAAGCATTTGCGTTCGGTGGACGATCTGGCGACAAGATGGATTCGCCGGGTGGTGGTAAATCGATCGGCGGATGCTTTGTGGGAGTGATGTCCGCTGGCGTTTCGACGTAAATCTTGGTGCCACAGGCTGGACAAGCGACGGCGCGATCATCGACCCGTTCGCCGCAGCCAGGACATTTAACACGATTGAGTTGAATGGTCATGTTTAACAATTCGATTCCGTGAGCGGAGGTTCGTGACGTTGAGGCAAAGACGTTTGTCGCCAAGTCATCGGTCGCAGTTTAAGTTGCCGCCCATCCTCAGTCAGCTTTCAGGCATTCTTCTTCCACGCATTCTCACGCATTCTTCGTGCCAATTGTGCTTCAACCCCTGATTAGTGGTCCATCAGACTTTGTCGTGGATTTGCCTAGGAACCCGGATTTTGGAGGCATGGCTCCCATGTCCAAAAGTCGTCGCGATGGAAGATTCGAGAAAGTCGCACGATCGACCGGGCTATTCCTTCCAAAGTTGCGTCCCCGCAGAGCTTCAGTCCGCTTCACCCGGCACGTCAAGTGTACGGCACAGGATCGTCCTTCAGTCACTTTGGACACGGGAGCCATCCCTCAAAAAATCCAACAGCACATCCTGCCTATCCACGATAAACCCGGATGCACCTTTCTTTAGGGGCATGAGCCGGCTACCAATTTTATTCTCCTTCGTTAGGACATGCACCGCCCCCGCCGGCACATGGCTGGCTGCTATCGCCCCCGTCGATGTTTAGTAATGGGCCCCCATCATCACTCTGACATCTCGCACGGTAGACAAAAGGCGTACCTTCCGGGTGACCATACGTAGCCACGATCACCATACATTGAGCTGCGCAATATCGTTTTTTATGACACTTAATCGTGACGGTATTTCCAACCGTTGTGAAATCACCGACGCTTGGATCCGACGTTGCGTTGCATTCTTTCAAAACACCATCTTGGCGTAAATACTCTAATACGTTTTCTGGACATTCGTAAATGACTACGTAATGATTTCCTGAAACTTTCTGCGAACCGTCCGGATTCAGCTCATGAGTATAATCGCACTCCACTAGGTTACATGAATCGTCTACGGGGTCTTGATACCTACCCGCGCAACTATCGTCCGTTTCGCTGTAGCATACGGTCGGACCTTGCCCAAAAAGACTTGAGCATCGCAACGCAAGCAGCATCACCAAAAACAAAATTCGAAACATCTCAATCTCCCTTTGTGTCGAGTAACGAAAGTAACTTCGGGTCAAGTTTTAACTGACGATACTGCTGTACGATCTCCATTGCTCGATCGTCAGAAATGGCAACATGATCAATTGGTTCGTTGATTGATCTCCAATCAAGTCGAATCTTGTAGGCTTGATTGCTATTCATTACATCGACAACAGCCGGTAAGTGACGATGCTCGAATTCCACCAACTCGATATCGGAACCCGTCATCAATCTACTTGTCGACTTGCTTAGGGTTCCATCCTTGTTTTTTCTATAGCCTTCGACTTCGTGGCGTTGACGAAGTACCCAAAAGTCGCGGTTAATCGCTGCGGAGTATAGTACTCCGCCTCGCTCGTACGAAACGGTATCACCTAACTTTTTGCGTAGATCGGGGTCTGAGGTTATGTTATCCAACTTGACCAGAGTGTCGTGCTTGTCGAGGTGCGATAAGTGATTAGTTAAGACGGTTTCGAAATCTTCATTTCCTATGAAATCACCAATGAATGCATATCCCAAACACCGGAAATCAAATGGACGAAAAGGAACCTTGCGCCGCCGGTCCGGTTCGACTGGTCGATACAACATACTATCTACACCGTTGATCGTCAGCGATGGCTCTGGCGGCGGAATAAAAACGCCTCCACCGATTATAGTATGAATACCGGGATGCCCATCCTGGTCCCGCGCTGCGCGAATGTAGACGTGCAGCGAAGTACCAACGCGATCATCATAAGCGTAGATTCCGCGTTGGACGGACCCCACCAACTCGTCCTTAAGTCGCTTGTGCGTCATCGTATATTCGAATTCGCCAGCGACAAGCTGAGATCGCGATTCTAACGCTTCCGCGATGACGGCGCTGAACTTCGGTTGCTGTCCGAGTATACCTTCTTCACCGTTAGCGTATTTTTGATTTTGTAGTGACAACAACATCAATGCACAACATAGCATCACTTTCATCATTAACCTGCTTTTTGAGTTATAGAAGCTCGCGATTTGACGGGCACCGCGAATTCGCGTTGTCCACTATCACTCTTGATTCTTACGACCGCCGTTTGATCCGCTTTGAAATCTTCCGCTGGAATAGCGATCTTAAGTTCGACCAACGTTGGGCTTACGTAACGTTCAGTGACTAAAAGATCCCTTGTGGCGTTAAAACCGATCGAAATCTCCGGTTTCATTTTTGGGGGCGTCGCAAACTTTGCGTAAAGCGTCGCCGTCGAGTCAGATTTCATAAACACAAAACTGGGCATTACCTCAACTGCCTGTGCACGGAAGATCGCAACCCTAGCGACCGCCAAAATATCGTCTTCGCCAACAGTCTTCGCAGTAAACTCAATCACACGAGGAGCCTTGGTGACCTTGTCGTCAACAAACAGCGCGGTCACCAGGGTTCGAGATGTGGCGGACCCTTGCAAAGTTAGCGGCACGGATCTCAGCAATTTCACGTCCGCCGAATTTGCGGTAACTTTCACCTCACTAATATCAAAACCATGATTTCCCAGTAATTCCAAAGCAAAAGTTTCATCATCTGCACTATTCACACCAACAGTCCATCGTTGAGCTTGTGGAACCAATTCGCAATTCCTTGCCGAGCGATATTTAATCTCAATCACATGGATTGAACTTTGAGCCGGCTTTGTTGGTTTGCCCAGTTTGAGCGAAACCGTTTGATGAAAGAAACCAGAGGTTAATGGGACGGCGACCTTCAACAGCATGAAGGTTTTCTCGTTCACAGCAACGTTTTTTGATCCAGTCTCCAGTTCGAGACATCCACAGGAAAGATTCGCTTCGTTGATCTCAACCGATTCCGCAGTTGAATTGGAAATCTCAAGGCGAACTTCGATTGTGCTTCCAGGAAGGGTTGTCCCCAAGTCGACGGTAGTCGTCTTATTGCGAAGATCAACCTGATGAACTGTTCCAGGTGACTTAAGTTCCGCGGGAACCGTTACCTCGGATTCCTGAACCTGCATCAGAAATAGATAGGTAGATAGGTAGATAGGTAGATAGGTATCACGATTAGCACCTTGTCAAGACCAGATAAGTTATTAACCTACCGCGAGTGTTTCGCGTGTCAAGCAAATTTTTATATTTTTTTTGACAGCATGCCGGAGGACAAATAAGCCGGAAAAGAAGGTTCGATCGAGAATCACTCGGGCGGAATCTCCGAAGGTGAATTTTGGGTCGTGGCAACCAACTTTTAATGCCGCCGATGCGGCGCGAATTGTCACTTCGTCCCCGAAGCCGCACCCGCGAAATCGCCTTTGCCGACAGCGCCATTCTTCGGTGGCAACACGTGTATTGCCTCACTAACCGATTGTTGCGCGCCGGCAGCGATTCGCGACAATCGTTGCTGTTCAGCTTGTGTTACACGTCGGCGGGTTGAGGCACGACGAAGCCGTCGCGGTACTGTCGCGTCAGCATCGCATCGGCTGGTGCGTTGTCGACGAATGATTCGGTCTTGTCGTCAAATCGCAACATCGGACCAAGGGAGACCGGATACTTTTCCAGGTCAACATCATTGTCCTTGAGATGCGTGATCGTCCGCTGGAGCGTCGCTTTGTTGTCGTCAAAACTACTCAGCTTTGTAATCGCCGCCGCAATGTCTGACTCCGCAGCGTGGTTGTCTTCGCCAAGGTAATAGGAAATGTTGCCTAGGTGACTAATGGCCGCTGACAAGTGGCCTTCTAACATGTTGGCATTCAGGTCGTCAGCGTTTCGGCTGATACAGGCATCAATAAAATTCTTGAAGTGCGGTGTTGCGCCTTTGAATTCTTTGGTGACGTTAAAGTCTTTGTCGTACACAAGGCAACGTCCGTATGATTCTTGCACCAAGTATCCCTCGCTGCCGTAGAAAATCACACCGACCTTATTGCCTTTGGTGTAGCCCATCAGCTTGTTGATTTCATCATCAGCTGAATCGTCGACATCCAAGCCACGGGTTTCAAAGACGATCGTCTTGTCACCGTAATCGTAAATTGAAACGCAGGTGTTCGCCGTGTTGCCGGCATCGACATAGGCCGGGTCTTTGCGTTCAGCTTGGTATCCCAGACGACCGCCGTAGCTGATGATTTTCTCAGGATGTCGCATCAGACCCAAGCCCCAGCGAGCGATATCGGTTTGATGCGGTCCTTGATTGCCCAAGTCACCGTTACCGTAAAGCCGTTGCCAATGCCAATCGTAGTGAAACTGCTGACGCGTCGACTTCGGATCCGTCAGCGGCGCTGGCCCGCTCCACAGGTCATAATCAACCGTATTGGGAACTGGGTAATCGCCAAGGGCACCGATCGACTTGCGGCGTTTGTAACATAACCCCCGCGCCAGCTTGACTTCGCCAATGCCACCGGCGTGCAAGAATTCCATCGCGGGCCGGATCGCACCGCTGCTGCGACACTGCGTACCGACCTGTGCCATGCGATTATACTTTTTGGCGGCTTCAATCAGCGCTCGGCCTTCGCGGATGTTGTGGCAAACAGGCTTTTCGATGTACGCATCTTTACCGGCTTGCATCGCCCAAATACCACATAGCGCATGCCAATGATTTGGCGTCGCGGTGCTGATGGCGTCGATATCCGGTGAATCGAATACTTTGCGCAGGTCAGCGTAAACCGCCGGCTTGGTGCCTTGAAGTTCGGCGACCAAATCCGCTTTTTTATTGGCCACATATTCGTCGATATCGACCAACGCGCGAATCTGAACTCGCTTGTCTCCGGCGAATTCGCGAATGTGCTCGCTGCCACGTCCATTGACACCAATGACTGCGACGCCAACGGTATCATTTGCCGCGATGGCTTGGGCACGTTTAGTTTGAAAGCCAACGGCCAAACCGGCGGCCGCGGACAGTGCAGTGAATTGGCGACGATTGAGAGTTGTCATGCTGGTCTCGAATGAGCACGGTGGAAGGGCGAGTGAGTGATGCGAAAACATCATACAACGCTACCAGTCTGAATGCGACCATCAATCCTGCGATGCAACGACAACACGATTTCCCCGGACTTCGATTACCTTTACTTTGTCGCCCTGGTTTAGCGGTGTGCCGTCGCTGAGAACCTGGATGATGTCGTCGCCAAAGCGAGCTCGGCCCGCGGGGCGCAGCGGCGTAGTGGCGATTCCGGTTTGGCCCAAAAGATACTCGTAGTCCGCCAACCGTTCGGCTCGGTCGAGTGATTCGAGATCGGGCGTTTCGAGTGCAAGGTGTTTGAACAGGGTCTTGTTTGGCAACAGCAATCTCAAGAGCGCAAAGCCAACGATGATTGCTCCGGCTCCGCCAACCACCAACCACAGGCTGCGCGTCATCTGCTCGAATTGGTAGGTGTTTCGTGGGATCACAAACGTTTGGCTGGTCAACACCACGCCGAGTACCAACAAACATAGGCCGCCAATCCCGAAGACGCCGGTGCCAGGCAGCACAAGCACTTCGATCGCGATACAAAAAACCCCCAACGCGAACGCCAGCACCTCAAGCCACTGCGCCGTACCGTTCAAAAATTGAATCCAAAAGTAGAGTGAGAAGGCAATCAAGGATACGAACCCTGGGATGCTGACTCCCGGCGCGCCGGCTTCCATTGACAACGCAACCATGCCGATCATCAGTAAGAATATGGATACTCCCTTCATGCCGCCGATCCACTCAATGAAGTGAACTAAGCCGCGGTCGGTAATGGGTTGCGGTACTTGATCGAGTCCAAGCGTTGCGGCGAGTTCATCGACCGATTTCGCCTGCCCTTCGGCCAAGCCAAGTTCGATTGCAGCGGTCGCGGTCAAGCCTTCCTGAAGATCGATTGCTTCACCGCGCTGCCACTCGGATTCATCGTTCCGATCGGCATCACCACGGTCGAGGTTGTCATTGCCCGCAAACCCGCTTTCACTACCGTAGCGAACTTGACCCGTTTTGCTGCTGGTGAAGCGAAAGACTTTGGCCGCTGGATCGAGTAACCCGATGATCAGCGGCAACGGTCTTCCGGTGTCCAGCGCGATCTGCTCAATCGCCTCGGCCAGTGGGCGAATGTTAGCGGTATCGATCGCTTGTCCACCGGGACCGCCCAATCGCGCGTCGGGATGCAAATGCAATGGCTTACAAGCCAGCGCAATCAACACCGCGTCGCCGCGAGATTGATTTTCGACAAAGCCAATTGATCGCGTCAGTGGCGCTGTGGTTGAGGCCAACGTTCCGGCGAGCCGCAAGCTGGCCTCCAGGTCACCACCGGCACTATCGATTTTGACAACCACGGTGTTCAGTTCGCCCGCGTCGCCGGCCTTGGCGAGATTCAATTCCCAGCGTCGCACGCGATCGCGCGAAACGGCACCGGACACTTCCAAAATACCGGCGATGCGGTCTTTGCCAATCAGTGAATCATTCATTGGCTTGAGTTCGGCCAAGTCCAATACTTCGCGGGCTTGATCGAGCGAGTCGACGGCCTGGGTGGCAATTCTCGCCGACACCAATCGCGCCGAAAACAAAACTAACCGCTGAGTTGGCGACGACCACACTTCTTCTTTCCAGCCACCGCCTTCGCGACGCAGCGTTTGGAGTTTTTCACCGCTGGCGAACTCTCGTTTGCCATCAAGCTTGGTGGCCAGCACCAATTCCTGGGCAGGTCCCACTAACGCACCTGCGACTTCAACAGGAAAAACACCGCGGCGGGCGGCGACCGATTCGTATGCGACGACGATCGTGTCATCACCAACGCCTCCGACCTCAGCGACGGCCGCATCGCTGATGACCGCGTCCGAAGTGACAAGCAATGCGTCGCTGGCCATGATCGGCAGCACCGCGTGACCGCGAATCGGCCCATCAACATACGAAACGATACGAAGACGGCGAAATTCCGGTCGCGCCAACGCCCGAGCCAACCGCAGAGCATCTTCAAACGTTGTCGCAGCCCCGTCGTCGGTATCGCTGCGGTAATGCAACACCACAGTTATCCGCGCCGACACGCCACCTTGGTCCGAAACCCCAGCGGCGATACCGGTAAGTGAATCGATCGCCAGCGCCGAGCCGCGCGTCGTGATTGGCAACGAAATGTCCAATTGCACACCACGCTTGGTGTTTGCTGACGGCTCTTGCGAGCAAGCCGTGCCGGACATCGCAATGACGATCCACAGCAATGCCAATTGAATCGAAAACCGGCACCAGGCAGCGGTCAAAAAATACTCCATGGTTCAACAATCATTCGGCGGATCGATCACACGCAGGGTGCGGCAACATTCGTCGAGCTAATTGTACGCCACGAGTCTAGTTAGCGGAAAACTTTGCTTTGTTAAGAAAATGCAAAGCCACTATGCCGCTTCCGTGATCCAAGTCCTCAGCACATTGGCCGCCACATCGGGATTGTTTTCGACCAACCGCACCAATTCTTCTTTCAACGTGCCGCCGGTGATCTGCATCCCATCGGGTTGAGCCATTTCATCCTCGGCGAGCTCCTCGGGAAGCGGCATGGCGGGCAACTCCAGCCCGAACCCTTCGTTAAACTCGGGGCTTGGCTTGTCCGAACCTGAGGACAGTGCGGACCTCGCGATCAGGATTGCGAAAATCGCCAATCCGATCATTGCGATCGATTGCCACGAATTGGCCAGCCAAGTCATCGCCTTGCTGCTTGTGCCTGGTTGCTCGATCGTTGGCACCGGCAAATCGGGGTAGTCCCAAACCTGGACAAGTGGATACGGATCTTCACCCACGGGTATCGCCGGCAACAGCGGTGTGACGGCGGCTTGGATTCGGGTTTGGGTCTCATCTTTTTTCTGTTGCAGCAGCGCCTGGGTGGGCCGCGGTGCGTCGGCTTCGGGCTTGCCGGGATTCTCGCGCATCCAATCCTGCATCAACACTTTATCGTAGTAGCTCGATGGCAAGCCCACGGACACGCGGACCCGTTTGACCTGCATCGCCGCCAATCGCGACATTTCGTATTGCTGTCCAACCACGCCGCTGGCTTCGCGCTCATCGGCCTTGGACTTTTGAATTTGCTCCGTCTCTTCCAAACTGGTGGCGCGGTTTCCGATTGCATTGGGAACCGTACCGGGCACACCGCCTTGGGCCGGTCGATTGGTTTGCGTGTCGATTTTTTTTGAGTATTCCGCCGTGGTGGTTCGTTCGGAATCGTACTTGAGTGTCGTCTTTTCGACACCCATCGTCGGATCGATCTCAGCATAGGCTGCAACCTTTATTGGTCCGTAGCCAACCAGCGTCTTGACGATTTTATGCTCGTAACTGGCCTCTTCTTCGAGTCGCTTGCGTAGCATCGGATCTTCGTCGTCGAGCGTTGAATCGGCATGTGTTGAATTCGTGTCGATCACGACCACGTCCTCCGCAGTCATGCCCGCAAACGAACCGCGGATCAATTCCTTGATCATGTTGATGCGAGCTTTTGTTAGCGCCTCGGAGCCTTCGGGCGAGACCACGACGCTGGCCGATTGCGACCGCTGCCGCGCCATTCCGAAACGCTCACCGCGATCGTATTCGACGCTGGCCCAGCGAACCTCGGGAAACGCCGTGATCTTGTTGCCAAGATCTTGTTCCTTGGCGTGCATCTCGCGCGCCGATCGCATCTCACTTGAATCAAACGGCGACGTTTTATCAATCGCGTCCTGGATCGATGATCGCAGCGCCATCGGCAATGTCGCCGAATCCTGTAGCGCCGCTAGATATTCGCTGCGCGTTTGCATGGGGATGCGAATCCGGCGACCTTCGCGTGTCCACCCTCGCAGTCCTGCTTGGCTGAACGCCAATTCCACCGAATCGACTTCACCTTCGCCAAGAATGCGACCACCAAACAAATACTCGCCCTGGTCGCTCGATGTGCCTTGTAACAGCAATCCAAAACCGATTGCAATCACCGCGATCAACATTCCCGCAATCACACGGGACTGGATCGGCATGGCCGCCACCGATTCGCGCAGCGGAGTGAGCAGTTGCTGAAAAAAGTTCATAAGCTTTGTTAAATTTGGATTTGCTGCAGTTCGCGATACGCTTCAATGAGCTTGTTGCGTACCTGTAACATCATCCGAAACGCCAGATCAGCTTTTTGTACGGCGGTCAAAACTTCGGCCTCATTGACATCGCCGCCGGTCAACATTTGATGGACTTGATCGTCAGCATCGGTTTGCATCGCATTGACGTCATCGACCTTGCCGAGCATCAGTTTGGCAAAATCGCTAGTCGCATCGTTCGTGCGGCCTGCGGCACCCAGTTGATTGGCGGTCGCATGTTGCAACGCCTGCGAAGGCAGCGGCGCAGAAGGCGGAACGAGTGGTCCAATGGGGCGCAAGTGCTTATGCCAAAATGGTCAACGTGTCGCGACTGAGGTCTTTGGTGATTTCCATCACGCCGACGTTCGCTTCATACGCGCGAGTGGATTCTAAGGCGTCAACCATCTGCGTCGTTAGATCAATATTCGGATAAGCAACGTAACCCTTGTGCTCGCCATCGCTGATTGCCAGCGGATGATTGGGCTGGTAACGATACAACGGCTCGGCTTCGTCCGACTTGATTTCGGAAACGCGAACGCCCGCCGCGCCATCGTTGGTTGACAACGACGGATCGGCTTGAAAAACAACTTGGCGAGCACGATACGGGTTTGCCTTCCCGGTTTCGTCGGTGAGCGAAGACATGTTCGCCACGTTGCCGCTGATCGCATTCAAGCGAGTCCGCTGAGCGACCAAGGCCGATGTGCTAATATCAAGAGCGCGCAGCATGGTCCTAAGCCCTTTCGGTAATGGCGGCGCGAAGCAAGGCGAATTGGCTGCGCATCGTTGCGATGGCGACCTGATGCAGCCCCTGGTTCTTGGAAATCTCGGTCACTTGGCGTTCAAGGCTGACGTCACTACCATCGTGCAGCACGATTGGTTCCATCGTATCGCGCGGCCCGCTGGCGATATCGTCACGCTGTGCAGGGCCACCGATCCCGAGCAATCCCGCACGACCGCGCACTGATTGGCTTTGGTTTCCCGGCGATGGGTGCTTGGCTTGTTCAATCGACTCGGCCAAGGCAGCCTGAAAGCGATCAACCGGCAAGTCACGGGCTCGATAGTCGGGTGTATCAAGGTTGGCCAGGTTGCTCGCCAACAACTCATGACGACGTTCGGTAAACATCGCTGTTTGCTGTAACGCCGGAATGGTGGTCGAGTCGAATAAACGCATGCTAAGCAACTTTGCGAACGGCGTTACTGAACGGCAACACGATTGTCACGGCGGCTCCGCCCTGCGGACAATTCTGCCAGTGTGGCTTGCATCCCAACGCCGCGGCCGAGATCGATAGCGAATGACCACGTTGATCGGCGTCACTACCGGTATCCGCGATTTCCAGTTCGACACCATTGGCCGTCTGGCAAGCGGAAATCGTCAGCTCGCCACCATCTTGCATCTCGGCGAGCGAGTCACGAACCAAGCTTTCGACCAGCGTTCGCAGGTGGTCGCGATTGGCCGTCGTCATCAACTCGGTATCGATGTTCAAGTCAAACAGGATGCGGCTGGGATGTTGCCGCACCAGTGGCGTCGCGGCGCAATCGACCAACACGGCCAATGACGTCGATTCCAATTGGCTGGTCCCACGATGGTTCACTGGTAAGCTCCCGGCGGACAGGTCAAACAGGTTGTTTCCGATCAATGACTGATCGGGCTAATCAAGACGCATACGATCGCGAAGCGATTGATCGCAAGGTCAAAATCCGCTCTGGACGTTCACTCCGATCCATTGGTACGGTCCCCAGCGTGGCCGTGGTCAACGGGACAACGGACACAGAGAAATCAACGTTTATAGGTCGTCGTAAGGAATAGCAATCAAGTGAGCGTTAACTTTTTCGAGTGGTTGCGGGACGGTGTTCGCCAATCGGTGTTGCTCGGTGTCAGCGACGCGATCGAGCAAATCGGCACGCCAGAGGAATCCGACGATGTCCACCCCGGCGTCGCGGCGTTTCTGCAAAGCGACAAGACCGAAAAGAAGCGAGTCAGCGGTCCGGTGGCTCCCGGTGGAACCACGACCGCAAGCCGCAAGCGGCTGGGACGATCGCTCAAGGATATCGATCAATCGGCCACGGCTTCGTCGTAAGCTCGCATCACCAGCACAACCGTTGTGCCCGCGGAGTGCCGAGATTCGATGCTCAATTCGCCACCGGCGAATTGAACGCGCGAATGCATCAGCCGCATCCCATAGCCGCGTTTTGATTGCTGCGTGTCGAAGCCGAGCCCATTGTCGGTGATCGTTAGCTGAACTTGGCGGTCTACCAGCGACTTTGAGCCAACAACGACGGTGCTGGCCCGGCCATGACGTACCGCGTTGCGAACCGCTTCCAGTGCGATTTGACGCGCGGTCAATCGTTGTGCTTGATTGCTCACCAGAGCATCAAAATCCCCGTCGACGATAATTTCAACCGCCGCTGCGCCGTCCAAGTGGACGACAGCTTGACGGACAAAATCTTCCCACAGTTGGTCATTGGGGTCCGGCGGATCAAGGTCGCCGATCAATTGGCGACCGACCTCCATGGCTCGCTGCAGATGTTCAACAGCCCCGCGAAGCGGATTGCCAAACTCCAGACCGGCGTCGTCAAGCTGCTGGGCGACAACTTCGATTTGCATCCGCGCGGCAAAAATCAGGGGCAATAGCGAGTCGTGGATTTCGCCGGCGGTCGCAATTTGCAGCCACTCACTTGGCGCGGCGTTGGGCGCCGACACGACCTGCACTGGCTCAGCCGAACCAACCTTTTTTGTCAAAACTCTCCAGACCTTTTTCTTCGTCTTTCTGGATGTCAAAAAGCTTATTTAGCTTGGTGATCTTGAAGACTTCCATGACATTGGCTGAGACCTCGCAAAACTTCAGCGAAACGCCTTGAGCTTTACAGGCTTTGTTCAGCATGACCAGCTTGGTAATCATCGCTGACGACATGAACGAAACGCCGCGAAAATTCAGCAACATCTTTTTGTGAATCGCCAGCGGCACGGCTTCTTGCAATTCGCGCCCGACCTGCTCAATCCGTTGACTGTCGAGGATTTTTCCATCGGTGAAGTAGACGGCGATAGTTTCGCCCTTGGTTTCGACGTTGATGGCTGCCATGCTATGCGGATCTCAAAGCGACGGAAAAGTGGAATAACAACCTCAATAGATTAACAAGACGCTGACCAAATCGCAATTCGAGGCCCTGCAAATGGCAGCCCGGTTCAACCCAGCGATGAAAGGTCGAGCTGGCTGGTCGGCGGCGTGATTGAATGGGATTGGTACGCCGAAGCGGCCGCCTGACCGCCTTCGAGCGCCTGCAGCCGGTCCCGAATGGCGTCGCGAGCTTGGCCCATCGACCTTTCGCACTCGCCCTCGATCCGCAGCAGCGTTTGAAAACCCTCGGTCGCCGCGTCGCGAAGCGTTTGGCACCGCTGGCGAAAAGCCTCGTCGGGCCAAAACGATGCAATTTTAACGTCAATCCGGGCCTGGTGCAACTTTTGGCGGGTTTGTTCAAGCTGTTCGAGCACCGGTTGCTTGGCCGACAAAATCGAGATCAATTCAGTCATCCGCCCGGAGTCGATCGCGGCTTGTTGTTGCTCGCCGATTGCAATCAATTCCGCCAACGTCTCCGCTTGGTGACGAAGCAAATCGGCAAATTGGGCTGCGGTGGTCGTCATCGTCATTTTCAATCCGTTAAATGCTGGTGCCCTGGCGCATCGCAGAGTACGCAAATCAAAACCTCGAATCAACTCGAGATTTTGCGCGGCAACGTCTTCCCCGATCAAATCTTTCACCTGACAATTCGATCGCCCTGCTGAACCCTGGCGGGATCAGCACCGTGGATTAAGTACTACGAGCCGTGGCTTGTTGATCATCCCGTACTGCGTTGCCCATCGGACCCGGGATACGGATTGGCGGCTCAAGGTCGTACCAAATATGCGTTTTGCGTCGGTGACAAAATCGTGCTCGTTAACTCCGGCGGTCGCAACGAAATCGGGCGTTACAATGTCGGATCAATCACGGCCGCATCATTGTCATCCAGCCAAAAAGCGGGCATGAGGGAACGCATCGGGCCAGACCAAGCAAGCATCGCATCGCTGGACAAAGTCACCAATCAAGGCATGTTTTGGGCTCGTCATCAAACATCCAGCGCGATGTGTCTGGACGGACTCGCCAACACAGTTGCCAGGGGCGAGATCGCAACTGCGGGAGGTCGCCGCGAGCCCGTCGAATGACAATGCGTCCTGCGGATACGTCACCATGAATGCATGTGCGGCGGCCTCCTGCGACGGACGGATGGTCCGCCAGCCAACACTCCAGCCTCCGTAAATCTTGGCCCCCATCAAAGTTGCTGTCATGCAGCACCGGTGGTGTTGTGGTTCAGCATGAAATGGAGTGAATTTTGATCTTTGTTATTCCAAACTGTAATGTGAAAATGGGTCCATCCGGGTTTATCGTGGATAGGCAGGATGTGCTGTTGGATTTTTTGAGGGATGGCTCCCGTGTCCAAAGTGACTGAAGGACGATCCTGTGCCGTACACTTGACGTGCCGGGTGAAGCGGACTGAAGCTCTGCGGGG
>JBGSVE010000061.1:0-1549 GCA_041753075.1 Pirellulaceae bacterium | reverse complement strand
CGCTTTGGTGGAGCGAATTGAATCGCCAATGATCCACGCCGCAATGAGAATGGTTGCCAACAACTTGACCTCGAAGGGCAGTACGAGAATCAGCACCACGCCACCGGCTGCCGCCCAGAAACGTCGCGATTGAAAGAGCGTCTGAAGTTTTTCGTCCATGGGATTCCGATGACGGCTAGAGATTGAAGGTTTGAATGTGGGACGGCCGCCGCTAATCCGCGATGAGCGGATCGGCGGTCGCTGTCTCACGCTTTGAATACGACCCAGAGTTGTGAAGCTGGCTGTGATGTCGCAGCGACGAAGCGAATAGGAAGTCCGCACATCGCGTTGACGGAGATGTAGCGAGGACGAGGCGGATCAAATAGCGAAGTGTCGTAACTCCCCAATTCAATCTGCTGACCATCAGGCAACAGTCCCTCGATTACCCAGGTGCTTGCAACGGATTGTTTCGCGATGCAAAAGCAACTGCGGTAAGGCGATGCGTGTAACCATTGGCTTGTTTTTCCGTCGTCGAAACGAAGTTGCTCGACTTGGCGTGCTCGATCGTTGGTTACTTGGCTAACGGAACCCATGCTGCAATTGCTACTGCGTTAAACGAAGTCGAACGGTGAGACTGCCAGGCGGTGCATCCTCGATTGCTTTGCCGATCATCGGATGCGCGTAGGCGTTTTTGACGACATGCCAACTGATCTGCGACCAATACAAAATCGTTCCGGCGGGGATGTTGGTTGTCGGGTCTTTCACAACGTCAAACACGCCGCGAACCGTGATGCTTCCTCGGACGCCGGCGCGGAGTCCGAACTTGGCGATGCCGACTAACTTGCCTACGGCTACGACAGTGCCCGCAGCCACGTCGGCATCGGGAACGAAATCAATCGTCGTCCCCTCGGCAACGAAGATCGCTCCGGCATTTATGATTTGTGCGGTGTTGCTCACGTTGTTTCATCACTGGCTCAGGCGAACGCGAACGATCGAATCGGTGGCAGTGGCAAGCGAGACCGCTTTGCCGATGTATTTGTTGTTGAGTTCATCGGCGGCGAGTTTGCCATCGTCTTCGACATAAACTTTCGCGCCGGCGTCGAACTCGATGGCATCGACTGGGTCTTTTGGAATGTCAAAGACGCCCTCGACCGCGATCGAACCGAGCGATCCTGCTTTGATGTCACGTTTGGTGATGCCAACGAGGTCACCTTGAATGACGATCGAACCAACGGTCACGTCAACGGTTGGTGTGAAGTCAACGGCCTTGCCGTCGTGAACATATTGAGCTTGCATGATTGGTAAATCCGGGGACGCGGGTATTGAGTTGATTGCGACAGCTAGCGATTACTCGCCAGTGACCTTCACGGCGGCGCGGTGGTCTTGCGAGTTGACACCGAAATCGATGTACGACCGGAATCCCATGCCCAGCGTGTTGGGTGGCATTTCAACTCGCTCGATGACCGGCGTGCGTCGACCATTAAGGAACACAATCTCGAACGCGGGGAGCACATTCGGGTTGGCAAACAAGTACCACGCCGACCCACTCGCGCCGGTGTAATAACTGTCC
>JBGSVE010000060.1:0-14872 GCA_041753075.1 Pirellulaceae bacterium | reverse complement strand
GGCGGTGCCTCGCGCTGGGTTGGCCACGCGATTGGGCCACGAACTGCTTCGTCGCCTTGACGAGTTCAGCGGCCGAACTCCGCAAACGCTCGCCATGCATCATCCGTCGGCCGAAGAATCAGCGGTTTGTGACCTGGAGTATCCGACGGAAGATCTCCGAATTTTGCAACACCGGCTTGGTATTTTGGTGACTCAGGTGGCGACCAATTTGGCGTCGCGGCGGCGCGGTGCGTTGCGGTTGGTTTGCCAATTGAAGCTGACGGCGACTCGTCCCGAAACCGTCGAAATCGGATTGTTTGCGCCGACTGCCGATGCCGAGCATTTGCTGCGGTTGGTCGTTCCCGCGATCGAGCGCCGGGCGCTCGCTGCGGCGGTCGAGCGGTTGACGTTGGCGGTGACATTGGGCGGGCCGCTGGTCAGTTATCAACCGACATTGTTCGATGACGATTCGATCTCACAAGTGGCCACTCGCCAATCGTTGGCGCGGATGATCGAAACAATGGCCGGACGATTGGGGCGTAATGCGGTCAGCGGTATCGAGGCCAGTCGTAATCCGTTGCCTGAGTCAGCGTTTCGGCAATGCCCGTTGGTCGGTGAAACTCGCTTGACCTTGGCGCTGGGCGGCCCGCAGGCAAACTCCAAAACGAAAAATAAAAAGAAAGCGAGTTCAATCAAATCGCCACGCCGATCGAATCTCGCCCCGGCGCTGGGCCCTGGGCTAGGCGATCCGCTGCGTCGTCCGCTGCGTTTATTGTCGCCGCCACAACCGATCGAATTGTTGGAGTTTGACGCCGATCGCGCACCGCGATGCATTGGTTTTAATCGTCGTATTCACTGGGTCACCCGAGCTTGGGGGCCGGAGCGAATGGAGACCGGTTGGTGGCGTGGTCCGCAGGTGCGGCGAGATTATTACCGTATTGAAATTCAATCCGGTGCCTGGTGGTGGATTTTTCGCGAACTAGGCCACCCAACCTCATCGATCTGGAAATTGCACGGCCAATTTACATAAAACGCGATTTTTAGCGAAGTCCGAAAATCATTGTGTCATCGGATCACGGCCTTTTAAGCGCCGTCCACCAGACCCAAGCGATCAAAATACCCTGTAATGGTAATCGGGCTACAAGAACCCAATACGGGAACATCGGAAACTTGTCCGCGTTCAGCACCATACCGACATTCGCCGGGAACACGGCAATTAACAACGCAATCAGTCCCCACCCGGCGATGCGCCGAAGCCTCGGCAAGGCAATGCCAACTCCACCAAGGATTTCAAAAAACCCAGATACGAAAACCAAAGCGGAAGGCCACGGCAAATAATCGGGCATGATCTCCTCGTAAACGCTAGGCGAGACAAAGTGATTCGTCCCTAGCGCCACGAATAGAAGCGAAAGCATCACAACGGAAACCGTTCGAGCTGAATATTTCATGCTGGCAATCGTTTCAACATGAGATGTTAATTCAACGTCATGGCATCAGCCTAGTCGAAGCCGCAACGCTACTTTGCAATTAGATAGTAAGCAAGATCAAGCGATGCAGACATGGGCCTTGCCAGAATCGATGTCGAGCATTTCAGGCGTGCATCACTTGGCCGCCGTCGATATTGATCGTTTGGCCCGTGATATTTCTAGCATGTTCGGTCGCGAGAAAGACTGCCATCGCGGCGCATTCATCAACCGATTGCCAACGTCCCAGCGGCGACACGCGGCGCAGCTTCTCGAAGCTCCATGCCTCATAAGTCTGCCGCTGGTCCGCCGCTAGATTCACCTGACTGGCACGCCACACCGATTGATTCAGCTCGGTCTTGACCATCCCAGGAGAAATCGCATTGGATCGCACTCCGAACACAGCTAGGTCGCGAGCGGTTACCTGCATGAAATTTATCAGACCAGCTTTTGCGGCGCTGTACGGTGGATCGGTCGGCGAGCCGATTTGGCCGGCAATTGAAACCAAAAACAACATCGTCCCGCGTCGCTGCTGTGCAAGCTTAGGAGCGAATCGATGGGCAACGGCAACGGCACCCAGCAAGTTAATCTCTAGGACTCGGTTCCAGTATGCCGGTTCGATATTCCAGAACGGTGACCCAGAGCGGCCACTGCCGGCACCGACTGAATAAACGACGTGGTCAGGTTGGGGGACCGCCTGGGCCAAGTGATCCAGGTCCGCCAAGTTGGTGACGTCGCCAATGATCCAATTCTCGGTCGGTAAGTCAGCAGAATCTTCAGCGGGAATTTTGTCGAACCCTGTAACCATGCATCCGGCACGAGCGAACGCTTTCGCAATTGCTAGGCCGATACCGCGTGCGGCACCAACAACAATGACTCGCTGGCCAGTTAGCATCAAATCCATCAATCGTTGCCAAACAGAGGGGATGAAGTAGGTGGTGCAATTCCGCTATGGCTATAGTGTACGCTTTACGCACCGACAATCCGCGAAACGAGATCAAATATGTGTCCACTCTTGAGCTTTGCTAAAGTAACTTTGTTCCCGTTGATCGTGATGGCTGCCTGGTTGACGCATTCATGCGTCAGCGCGCCGTTGGTGGCTCAAACGAGCGGTCGGCCCAACCTGATTTTCATTATGGCCGACGACCTGGGTTATGGCGACGTGGGTTGTTATGGGCAAACCACCATTCAAACGCCCCGTCTGGATCAAATGGCTGCCGAAGGTTTGCGGTTTACCGATTTTTATGCGGGCAACACGGTGTGTGCACCAAGCCGCAGCGTGTTGATGACGGGCCTTCACGTCGGTCACACTCACGTTCGCGGAAACGCCAGTGGAAACACCCTTGTCCAGTCATTGCGCGATGAAGATGTGACGGTCGCCGAGGTGCTCAAACAAGCTGGTTATACCAACTCGCTGATTGGTAAGTGGGGATTGGGCGAATTGAACGAACCCGGATTTCCACTGCGGCAGGGGTTTGACCGATTTTATGGTTATTTGAATCAGGTACACGCTCATAACTACTATCCGCGGTTTCTTTGGGATAATGAAACACAGGTCAAACTCAGCAATGAGGTACAAGATGTTGACAAAGCTTATAGTGCTTTTGTAGGAGGTGCGGCGACGAAGCGAATCGACTATTCACAAGATCATTTTGTTCGCGAAGCAACCAAGTTCGTCACTGACCAGCAAACCGGTCCTTTTTTTCTTTTCTTATCGATGACCTTGCCGCACGCCAATAACGAAGGCACAAAAATCACCGGCAACGGCGCGGAGATTCCCGACTATGGGATTTATGCAAATCAGGATTGGCCGGATGCCGATAAAGGCCAAGCGGCGATGATCACGCGAATGGATAGTGATGTGGGCAAGGTGCTCGATTTACTCAAGCAACTCGACATCGACCGCAACACGCTCGTTGTGTTTACCAGCGACAACGGCCCTCATGACGAAGCGGGCCATGATCTCAGTCGGTTCAATCCAGCGGGAGCGCTGCGGGGGATTAAACGTTCGTTGACCGACGGCGGTATTCGCGTGCCAACGATTGCCTGGTGGCCGGGAACGATTGGACCGGGCCGCACGTCGGATCATGTTGCCTACGCGGGGGACTGGATGGCAACCGCGGCAGAACTCGCCGGAACCACGGTACCGGCGGGGCTGGACAGCATCAGCTTTGTGCCGACTTTGCTGGGCAACGAGTCGGCCCAGGCCAAGCACGATTATTTGTATTGGGAGTTTTACGAGCAGACGAGCCGCCAAGCGATTCGCTTTGGTGACTTCAAAGCGATTCGTGAACCGATGTTGACCGGCGAGATTGCGATTTATGATTTGGCGAGTGATCTCGGTGAGCAGTATGACTTGGCCGCGGCGCGCCAAGACCTTGTCGACCAGGCCAAAACGATTCTGGACAATGCTCATGTTCCTCATTCAAACTGGCCTGTTCCGAAATCGCAAATTCGATGAAGACAGTGTGAATTATTGGCGCTGACCGACTGGCGATGTTGCAGTGAGGTCGCCTGGATGAAAGGATGATGGGTGAAGTCCATCCAACAGGCCCCCACTCATTGCCATGTTTAGGTAGCTCCGTCTGATGTCGAAGCTCGATCGCCAACTTGACCAAGCCAATGCGATCCAACCGATCAAGATCGTTTGGCGCGACTTTGAAGATGTCGATGCAACGGAAATTGGCAACCGTCTTCGTATGGCGATCACGGGCAACCAAAGCCGCGTGCCGCTGGATTGTCGTGACGTCGATGGTGCTCCCAACGAATTGGTCGAGTTGCTGTTGGATGCAAATGACCTGGCCAAAGAGCGTGGCAAGCAGGTGACTCTGGCCTTCGCTTCGGACGAACTTCGTCATGCGCTGCGTCCCGGTGTTCACCGTCGAGCGGCACGGCCCTCGGCAAACGGCGGGGCCAATCGTAGCGACGCGGCATCGGCGGCGGCAAATTCGTTGCACGAGCGAACCGCGTCATACACCAATCCGTCGGCACCGTTGCCGGCTTCGGTCGCCGGGTACTCGTCGGGACGGGCCAACAAACCCAAACCGTCTTATCGGCTTGCTAAGTTGATCGGTGCGGTGGTGGTGGGCGGTGCGGCGATCGGTGGACTTGAGTACTACTTGGTGTTCAATGAAGAACGGACACTGAACATTACCCATTTCGTCGAAGAACAGAAAGCATCCCCAACGAAAGCGTTTGAAAGCCGAAAGTCTAAATCGGTGGCTGAATCGGCGAGCGAAGAGCCCGGCGACTTGTCAGACGAATGACCCACAGGCTAGCATGAACAATTGTTCAGTTTGCTTGCCGGAGTTTGTTCATGCGTTACGTCGAGTTGCATTGCAAAAGCAACTTCTCATTTCTTGAGGCCGCTTCGCACCCCGACGAATTGGTCGAGCGTGCGGCGGAGCTGGGCTATGCGGGAATCGCAATCACCGATCGCCATTCGTTGGCGGGCGTGGTTCGCGGTTGGACGCCCGCTAAGGAAGTTGGCTTGGCGTACGTTGTCGGTGCCGAGATTCATCCGACGGATGCACCGATGGTCGTGCTGTGGCCGACCGATCGATCGAGTTATGGGCGTCTGTGCCGATTGATCAGTCGTGGTCGACTGCGGCGTGAGAAAGGTGAATGCGAACTCACCTGGGCCGACGTCGAAGAATTTAGCACCGGATTGGTTGCGGGCATTCGACCTGAACGGGCAGAGCGAAACTCGACAAACCCGTCAACGGAATCGCTGCAACGATTTGCTGACTGCTTTACCGATCGAGGTTATGTGTTGTGTGAGTTGCATCGCGGAGTTGATGATGCGACGACCATCGATTTTTTGAGCAAAGCATCGCGCGATGCTGGTTTGCCGTTGTTGGCTGCGGGCGATGTTCACTATCACACGTCCCAGCGTTCGGTGGTGCATGATTGTGTGATTGCGATTCGCAACGGCACGACGATTGAACCGATTCACAGCGAGCGATTCGCCAGCGCCCAGAGGCACCTTCGTTCGTTGGGCGAAATCGCCGAGATTTACCGCCGGGTGCCTGATGCCATCGCGAATACGGTCGAGGTTGCCGAGCGTTGCACGTTTCGCCTTGACCAATTGCGGTACGAGTATCCCGAGGAGATCGCACCGCCGGGAATGTCGCCGATCGAGCATCTGAAGCGTTTGACTTGGGAGGGTGCCAAGCAACGTTGGCCCAGCGGCGTACCACAGCGGATCATCGACATACTCAAGCACGAGATGGAGTTGATCGAATCGTTGCGTTATGAAGCGTATTTCTTGACCGTTTGGGACATGGTGCGTTTCGCTCGCCAGCGGCACATTCTTTGCCAAGGTCGCGGCAGTGCGGCGAACTCGGTGGTCTGTTATTGCTTGGGAATCACCAATGTCGATCCGTCGCAAACCGATTTGTTGTTCGAGCGCTTCATCAGCCGCGAACGCAACGAAGCACCGGATATCGACGTCGACTTCGAGCACCAACGGCGCGAAGAAGTGCTGCAGTATTTGTACGAAAAATACGGTCGTGATTCGGCGGGTATGACGGCGGCGGTAACGACTTACCGCACGCGCAGCGCGATTCGCGAAGTTGGCAAGACGTTGGCGCTGCCGCCTGAGCAAATCGACTCGCTCGCCAAATTGGCCGGCGGTTATGACCGCAACCCACAGTTGGAAGACCGTTGCCGCGACGTGGGATTGGATCCCCATTCGGCTTTGGGTAGCCGCTTCATTTATCTGACTCAGTCATTGATCGGGTTTCCGCGGCATTTGTCACAACACGTCGGTGGAATGGTGATGACCAAGGGCGACTTGTGTGAATTGTGTCCGATCGAAAACGCCGCGATGCCTGGCCGCACCGTGATCCAATGGGACAAGGACGACCTTGACGAAATCGGCATTCTCAAGGTCGACGTTTTGTCGTTGGGAATGTTGTCGGCGATCCGTCGTTGCTTTGACTTGGTCGGCCTGCACCATGACCGCGAATTGTCGCTGGCCACCATTCCACCGGATGACAAACCGACTTACGACATGATTTGCGCCGCCGATACCGTGGGCGTTTTTCAGATTGAGAGTCGTGCACAAATGAGTATGTTGCCGCGACTCAAGCCGCGCTGTTTTTATGACTTGGTGATCGAGGTCGCGATCGTTCGGCCTGGTCCCATTCAAGGCCAAATGGTGCATCCGTTTTTGAAGGCGAGGGATGATCCGACGAGCGTGGTTTATCCCAACGAGGCGATTCGTGGGGTGTTGGAAAAAACATTAGGTGTGCCGCTGTTCCAAGAGCAGGCGATGCGGTTGGCCGTCGTGGCGGCTGGGTTTACGCCGGGTGAAGCGGACCAATTGCGCCGCGCGATGGCGGCTTGGCGTCGGCCCGGCGTGATCGATCGCTTTCGTGTGAAGTTGATCGAGGGGATGGCGGCGACTGGTTTGACGGGCCATTTTGCCGAGCAGGTGTTTCGCCAAATTCGCGGCTTCGGTGAGTATGGTTTTCCCGAGTCGCACGCGGCCAGTTTTGCGTTGTTGGTTTACGCATCATGTTATTTGAAGCGGTATTATCCGGCGGCGTTTTGTGCCGCGCTAATCAATAGCCAACCGATGGGTTTCTACGCACCGGCGCAATTGGTTGCTGACGCCCGCCGCGCCGGTGTGCCGGTGTGCGCCGCCGACGTCAACGACAGCGATTGGGATTGCACGCTCCAATCGCTGGCGGATGCGGGATCGAGTTTGGCGTTGCGGCTGGGATTGCGCATGATCAAGGGATTGCCAATCGACGAGGCGGAGCGAATTGTCGACGAGCGAGTCGCAAAGGGTCGGTTTCGCGACCTTGCTGATTTAAGGCGACGGCTGTGTTTGACACAGGCCGTCTTGGCAACATTGGCCGACGCCGATGCGCTGCACAGTTTGGCTGACGATCGGCGGGCGGCGATTTGGCAAGCACTCGGCCAAGAAAAATCGCCGCGCGACATGCCGTTACTCGCCAGCGACGACGAGGATGATTTGGTGCCGGAGCAATTGCAGTCGATGCTGCCGCTCGAAGAAGTCTATGCCGACTACAACACGACGGGTTTGAGTTTGAAGGCGCACCCGATGTCGTTCGCCCGCGAGGAGTTGAGCAAGTCAAACTGCGTGACCGCCGCACAGCTTGCGACGATGCGCGACGGTCGGCGAATCCGCATCGCCGGATTGGTGCTGCTGCGCCAGCGCCCCGGAACGGCCAAAGGCATCACGTTTGTGACGCTCGAAGATGAAACCGGGCCGATTAATTTGGTGTTGTTCATCGAAGTTTGGAAACGTTTCTATCAAGTCGCCAAAATGAGCAACGCTTGGTTGGTCGAGGGCAAGCTAGAAAATCGCAAGGGTGTGATTCACGTGATCGTCAGTCACCTGTGCGATCTCAGTGACGAATTGAAGGGACTTGAACTACCCAGTCGCGACTTTCGCTGAACGGTTACGAAGTTACCGCGAAGCGTCCGGCGTCTGGCCTGGGGATTGAAGATGGACGGCACAGGCATCGCTGTCGCAATGGTGAGTGCGACCGCTGATCGCGTAACGTCGTTTGGCGACTTGGTGGTAACCCCAACGCCAAAGTCCGGCGGTGCCTGGAAGATGCAAAATTGGCATCGCCGGCCATAGCAACGGCAAGCGGCGCGTCAGATAACGTACCGCGTCGCTGCCGCCATAAGCGTTCCCCTGGCGGTCCACGACATACATTTGGGCCATCAATTGGTCGTAACTCAAATCGGGATAACGCTCGGCCACCCGCGGATCATGCAGCGACAGGTAGCTCAAACGCGGGCCAAACCAATCGAATGAACGCAAACGGTTCACCTGGGACCGACAAAAGTTGCACTCACCGTCATAAATCACCACATCGGTGTCGGTGACGCCGTCTGGATCGGGCAACGCGGAAAGATTCGCGGCGGTGGGTGAAGTTGTGCTGGTCATCTTTGTGTCATAGCACGGCGAGTCGTATACAATCAACGGGTAATCCGCTGAACGCTCGTAATCCAAGGATCACTTCGATGGATCAAATCGACGCCAAAATTCGCCAGGCAAGGACACGATTGCTGCTTGGGCGGTTGGCAAAATGGCTTTGTTGGTCGTTGTTTGCCGCGTGGCTGATCGCGACTTTGGCAATCGTCGCACGCTCGATCTGGGTTTTGCCGACGGCGATCCCGCAGTGGGATTGGGCCTGGATCGGCGGATCGACAATCGTTGCCTTCGTCGTCGCGGCTACCCTGACGTGGATCACCTCACCGCCGGATCTGTCGGTTGCCGCTGAGATTGACGAACGCTTCGGCTTAAAGCAACGCCTGGGCAGTGTTCTGGCGATGTCGCCGTCGGACCGCCAATCGCCTTTGAGTCAAGATTTGATCGACGATGCGGCCCGACGTGCCGGTCAATTGCAATTGGGCGAGCGGTTCCCGCTGGCGTTTTCGCGTTTGGGTTGGTTGCCGGTGTTACCGATGGTGTTGATTGCGATCGCGATTTGTTTTGGCCCCGCGACTCGCAACATTGCCAATTCAAGACCATCCGCTGAGTTGATCGTGCAAGCCGAACAAGTCAAGAAGTCAACCGAGTCGCTTAAGAAAAAGATTCAACAACAACGCAGGAAGGCCGAAGCGACCGGCTTGAAGAATGCGGCGGAGCTATTCGCTAAGTTAGAAGCCGACGTTGACAAATTGGCTGAGCGCGAATCGGCAAAGCCAAAAGAGACCTTGATCGCGATCAATGACATCAAGAAACAGCTCGACGATCGCCGTAAGCAACTTGCTGCACCGGAGTCGATGCGTGAGTCATTGTCGAAGATGGGCGAACATGAACGTGGTCCCGCCGAACAAGTGGTCAAGGCGATGCAGGAAGGTGATTTTGCGAAGGCGAAAGAACAGGCCAAGGCGCTGGCCGAAAAACTGCGTAGCGATAAATTGACCGACGCCGAAAAGCAAGCGTTGCAAAAGCAAATCGAAAAGGTCAAAGACCAACTCAAGCAGACCGCCGAGCAGCACGAGGCCAAGAAGCAGGATTTGCAACAAAAAATCGAGCAGGCCAAGCAGGCCGGCCGCTCGGACGAAGCCGCGAAAATGCAGCAGGAACTTAACGAACTGCAAGCCCAAGATGGCCAAATGCAACAGATGCAGCAGATGGCCGAATCGATGCAAGCCGCTGCCGACGCGATGGCCCAAGGTGATGCCGAGCAGGCCGGCGAAGCGCTCGAATCAATCGCCGACCAACTTGGTCAGATGCAGGACTCGATGGAAGAATTGCAGGACATTCAAGAAACGCTCGACACGTTGTCTCAAAGCAAGGATGCGATGCGATGCAAGAGTTGCTCGGGTCATGGTTGCGAGCAATGCCAAGGAAGTGGCAATGGCGAACCTGGGGACAAGTCGGGCAAGGGTGGTTCCAAGTATGGGCTCGGCAAGGGCTCGGGATTGAGCGGCCCCGAGGAGAAAGAAAGCGACACCCAAGGCTATGAATCACAGGTGCGCGGCGATCCGAAACAAGGTCGCGGCTTGAACGCGGGCTTCGCTGATGGACCGAACAAGAAAGGTGTCACACGCGAGGGCGTGAAGGATGCAGTTCTGGGAGCGATGAATGACGACAGCGATCCGCTGGAAAACCAAACACTGCCGCGAACCGAACGCGAGCACGCTCAAGAATACTTTGATCGCCTGCGTTCGGGAAACTAGTACTTCGATATAACTTGGTTGCAGAATGCAACTCGATTTACCGGCGGCTAGCGCCGATCCGCTCACAAGACGAATAAGTGGAATGCGATGATCAAAATCTTGTTACTGGTGTTTATCTCCTTGGGTCTTTGCATGGGCTCGTTCCTATCCGCGGAGGAACCTTGGCAGGCTGATCCTAAGGTGGTTGCTGAGCTGACTAAATCGAAATCAGGGTTTAACTATGAAGAGCAGAACGTTCCGGCATATTCGTTGCCTGACCCGCTAAAGAGAATCGATGGCACCGCGGTAACTACACCGGCGCAGTGGCCGGCGTGTCGCAACGAACTGATGGAATTGTTTCGTACCAATGTCTTTGGGCATCGCCCGGAGGTCGCGTACGAGGTTCACTTTACGATTGTTGAAGAGCGAGACGGCTTGTTAGGCATGAACGCCAGTGGTCGTTTAGTCGACGCCAAGATCACTGCGGGAGCGAAG
Source organism: Pirellulaceae bacterium (assembly GCA_041753075.1). Lineage (GTDB taxonomy): Bacteria > Planctomycetota > Planctomycetia > Pirellulales > Pirellulaceae > UBA6163. The sequence goes on along the minus strand of JBGSVE010000060.1, from coordinate 4,280 downwards.
TCGTTTGCGTTCCCGATTTTGGTATTCATGCCGGGCCAAGGCGCAGCCGCAACCTCGGCTGACAGTTCGCCAAAGCCGGCGGTGATTCATATCAATAACCGCGAGTTCCCCAGCTTCGATGCCGCTTGCAGTGTTGAAGATGAGTTTTGGCCGGTTCGCGAGATTTTGAAACGCGGCTACGTCGCCGCGGCAGTCTCGACGCATACCATCGACCCCGATCGTGCCAATGGATTCGGCGAAGGAGTGCGTGGGTTTTTTGCTCGGGCAAGCGGCAATCCGGACGAGCAAGCACAGCCGGGTGATGCTTGGAAGGCGTTGTCGGCGTGGGGCTGGGGTGCCAGCCGCGCACTCGATTATGTGTCGTCGCTGAGCGAAGTGGACAAGGACAAGGTCGCGGTGATTGGTCACTCACGCGGTGGCAAGACAGCGTTGTGGGCGGCCGCCGAGGACACGCGATTTTGGGTTGCGTGCAGCAATAATTCTGGGTGCGGTGGTGCGGCGATTTCGCGACGTCGTTTCGGCGAGACGGTTGCCAGAATTACTGACAAGTTTCCCTTCTGGTTCTGCGATCGATTTGCGACCTACGCCGGTAACGAAGCTTCGTTGCCGATCGACCAACACCAATTGTTTGCGCTGATTGCCCCCCGCGGTGTGTATGCGACGAGTGCCGCCGAGGACTTGTGGGCCGATCCGCGCGGTGAGTATTTGTCGCTGGTTGCGTCGGCACCGGTGTTCCAATTGTTTGGTGACAAGGTAGTCGATGATCCGACGATGCCCGCGCTCAGCTCGCCGCGAATTTCCGGGCCGATGGGGTACCATATCCGGCCCGGAGAACATGGACTGACGCTGTACGATTGGTCGAAGTTCCTTGACTTCTGTGATCACCAAAAAGGTGAATTTGTTACTCTTCCTTTGATCGACAATCAATGAAATTGGTACATCATGGTGCCTACGATGGCGTCACCGGCTCGTGTCATCAATACTGGCTTGACGACCAGCGCAGCGTCCTAGTTGATTGCGGAACGTTTCAAGGCCGCGATGCGCGGGCCCATCCCAACCCCGAGATTGAGTTTTCGCTCGCCGGGATTCAATCACTGCTGCTGACCCATGTTCATATCGATCATTGCGGCCGGATTCCCTATTTGCTTGGGGCTGGATTTCGCGGACCGATCTATTGCAGCGCACCGACCGCGACTTTGCTTCCGCTGGTGATGGACGACGCCGTTCGAATTGGGTTCACGAAGAACAAACGTGCGATTGACTTCTTTCTCAAGATTGTCGGCGATCTGTTGTGCCCGTTGCCGTACGGCAAATGGCATGAAATCGAGGCGGGTGCCAAGATTCGTTTGTCACCGGCAGGCCATGTGCTTGGTTCGACATTTTTTGAAATCGAATCCAAAGATGGGTTCGTGGCTGTTTTTTCCGGTGACCTCGGACCGTTGGTCTCCCAATTTTTAAACCCGCCAGTCAGCCCGCCGCGTGCCGACTTGCTGGTGATCGAAAGCACCTACGGCGACAAACTGCATCCGCCGACGGGAAATCGCGAACAGGTTCTCGAAGCAATTCTGTGCAACACGTTGAGCGACGGCGGCGTGACGATCATTCCCGCGTTCAGTTTGGGCCGGACGCAGGATTTGTTGCTCAGCATGAACAACATTTTCGAGCGTCTGGAACATTACAGTTTGTGTTACGAGCTCGATGCGGTGCGTGTGATTGTTGATTCGCCACTGGCAAGCCGCTACACCGAACTCTACAAGACGCTAACGGACTACTGGGGCGATGAAGCGCAGCGCGTGCTGACGATCGACGACCAACCACTGGTGTTTCGCAATCTGGAAACGGTCGGCGACCATCAGGAGCACCAAGAGATTGTCGCGGACCTTTGCGAGCGGCGCGCGCCGGCGATCGTGATTGCGGGCAGCGGCATGTGTACCGGTGGTCGCGTGGTCAATTATCTCAAGCGATTTCTGGGGCGGAAAGAAACCGACATTGTGTTTGTTGGCTATCAAGCATTGGGAACGCCGGGGCATTACATTCAAAATGCCGGCGATTGGGTCCGCTTGGATGGCAAACGGTTTGAAATCAACGCCAAGACACACACGATCACCGGATACTCGGCGCACGGCGACCAAGCGGACTTGATTCGATTTGTGGAAGGTTTTGAACAACGCCCCAAACAGGTTCGCTTGGTTCATGGCGAGTACCAACCGAAACAAACGTTGGCTGGTGAATTGACTAAACGTGGTTATGTGGTTGATTAGTAGCGAAAAGGACCGCCTATGTTTCGTGGCATTATTCCTCCGCTGGTGACACCGCTGTGTGGTCCCAATCAACTTGATGAAGAAGCAATGTGCCGCTTGATTGACCATGTGATTGCCGGCGGCGTGCATGGCATCTCCATCTTGGGAACCACCGGCGAAGGACCATCGCTTTCTTTGGACATGCAGCAGCTATCGATTGCCGTGGCCGGTCGCCATGTTGCCGGTCGTGTGCCGCTGTTGGTTGGCATTACTCACCCGTCGTACTTTGAGTCGATGGATTTGGCCAGCCATGCGGCCGAGGCCGGGGCTGCGGCCGTTGTTTTGGCCGCACCATATTATTTTCCGGCTGACCAGGACGAATTGCTGGACTACTTGTCAAACATTGTCCCCGAGTTGCCATTGCCGGTGATGCTTTACAACATGCCGTCGATGACCAAGCTTGTGTTCGAGCCCGAGACGATCCGTGTGGCTTTGGATTGGCCGAACTGTGTTGGGTTGGAGGACAGTTCCGGCGACTTGAATTATTTCCGACGGGCGGTTGAGGTGGCGCGCGTGCGTCAAGACTTTTCCGTATTGATTGGCCCCGAATCGTTGTTGTTGGAATCATTGGCACTTGGCGGCCATGGCGGCGTTCATGGCGGGGCGAACGTGTGCCCACGATTGTTTGTTGATCTATTCGAGGCGGGGTCGCGAGGCGAAACAACTGAAACGCTGCAAGCTCAACTGCTGCGGATGGGACGCATGTATTCGATCGGTTCTAATCCCGCGTCGTCGGTTGTCAAAGCGATCAAGTGCGCGCTGTCGATTTTAGGAATCTGCGACGACCGGATGGCTCAACCGTTCCAGGCGTTCACCGCCAGCGAACGAGCACAGGTCGAGCGAATCATTGCCAGTGTGATGCCGCCACGGTAACCGACCAGCGGATAACTAAGCCGCTTGTCTTTGATGGCTGGCCACCGACTTGCGCTTTGTCGGCTTGCGACGCCAGCGACGATGGACCCACCAATATTGTTCTTCGGCAAACTCGATCGCTTCACCCAAACGATCGCAATACCACTTCGTTAGTGTCCGCACATCATCGCAAACGCCAAGAGTGTCATTCTGGGAATCGGCAACGGAAATCGTGCCCGATTCAAATCGCATCGGACGATCAAGTCGGCGTGTGTAACCAACCAACATTGGTGCGCCGCTGGTCAAGGAAAATAACGCCAGCGCCTTGTGACACGATGCTGGGACGCCGAGAAAATCGACCCAGCAGCCTTTGCTGCCGGCATGTTGATCGGCGAGCAACGAAAGCGTGCCACCCGCGGAAAGGTGTCGATCGATAAATGGTGCACAACCTTCCTTGTCAACCATCCATTGGCCATGGGTGCCGCGAAAATCCTGGACAAAGTCATTCAAGTATCCATTGTCGAGCGTCCGCGCGATCGTCACGGTTTGAAAGCCCATCAACCCGAGCCCATAGCCGCCGATTTCAAAATTTCCATAGTGGCCGGTAACAAGGATCGTCGGTCGAGCGCTGAGTAAACGACCGAGCATTAGTCGGTGGTCGCGAACCTCCAGGTGTGTAGCCCAATTCGTCAAGTGCAATCGGCGTGGTGCCCAGGCAATTTCGCACACCATCAACATCAGGTGATGCCACATTGCCGTTGACATTGCCCGCTGCTGGGCAGGCGACGCGTCGGGAAAAACCAATCGCATGTTTTCGGCGAACGTTTTGCGCCGGATCACGATGAGATTGGTGAACAACCACGCCAAAGCAGCACAACATCGATCGGCCATGTCCAGCGGCAATGCTTGGATGATTGCGATCACGAAGCGAGAGATCGCATACGCGAAAAAATCAGACAGCGTCCGCCCTTGTTCGGCGAGAACGTCTTCGTCATCCATTAGGCCGATTCCGCACTACTCACTTCGGTGTCAAAGACGCTGCGATAAACTTCGCCCGCGATTGCCGCGCCCAGCAGCGGAGCGATCCAAAACAACCACAGTTGCGAAATTGCCCAGCCACCTACGAAC
>JBGSVE010000059.1:0-20149 GCA_041753075.1 Pirellulaceae bacterium | reverse complement strand
GGCGTTGCGAATCGTTGATGAAACAGGGTTGCTCGCTTGTGCAATGTATGTCGACCTGAATCCTGTTCGCGCGGCGATGGCGACCAGTCCCGACGATTCACCGCACACGTCGGCTTACGATCGAATTCAGAGCGACAAGGGAAGGACGATCCAAGCGGCTGCCTTTGATTTGGTGCCGGTCAGCACGGAATCGGCGGGCAAGGCGATTCGCGAAACGCCAGTGGAGGAGTTGCGCACGCAGCGTAAGCAAAAGAAACGCAACCCGACGGGCCGCAGGGTCAGGCGTGACGCTTGGCTTGCTCCGCTGACGTTGGCAGCGGATGTATTATCTGGTCAACCTCAATTAAATAGCGACGGTCTGCGCGCCAGTGATAAAGGATTTTTGCAGTTGAGTTGGGATGACTATCTGTTGCTGTTGCGTTGGACGGCCCGTCAAGGAATTGACGGGATGCAGGCAAAGATTCCGTCGAAGTTGGCGATGCTACTTTCGGCGTTGGGGATTGATGCAAGCATGTGGCGTGACTTGGTGTGGCACTTCAAGAAGTTTTTTGGCCGGGTCAGTTGCGTGGGTTCGCCCAGTGCGATGGCAGCGGACGCGCAGCGGACGGGCAAGCATTGGCATCGCGGACAGAAGACGGCCAAGTCGTTTTTTCTTGCGGCGTAGTGAATTCGAACGAGCGTCTTCCCCGTGTCCGGCGGCACTCGTGGTACAGCAATTCAGTAAAGCTTTTGCCCAACCCAAGTGCATCGTGGAGTCGCATCGCATTCTGGTTTTGTTCGGGGTGACACCGCCAAGTTAGGGCATTTCCAATATCGAAGTTGTCTGAATCTGTGTCGCAAAGATAGTGGCTGGCACCAAACGAATTGGCATAGTTTTTCCTTTGCCGCTCGTTGTCTTTCCGCGTTTGCAAAGACGCGGCCTCATTGGCAGTTTCTACAAACGGCCCTAGCTCTTTGGCTTTTTTAACAAATCCAACGCGGCGGCGACCATCGTTTTGAAACCGATTTTTAGCGTCAAATCAATGTCGGGATAATAGGAACTGGAATGCAGCGATGGCGGCGGAAGCTGCATCTTGGAGAACCGGTCCAAACGGTCCTGGCCCACTGAGCCGACGCGGTACAACAAAATCGGGATGCCGGCTCGACCGTAACGGCTGAAGTCTTCGCCGCCCATCGATGGCTCGTCCGTCAATACGCACTCGTCACCGAGAGTATTGATGAAGACTGCACGCATTCGCCCGGCCAATTCGGCGTCGTTCAACAGCGAGGGAGTGCCCTCGCCGATATGAATGTCAGGCTCCGGTGCATCGTATAGTAATGCGGTCGCCATCGCTTGCCGCTTGATCGACGACAGAACCGCCGTGCGAACCGAATCGCTGTAGGTGCGAACCGTGATTTGCAATCGGCACTCGTCGCCAATCACATTGTGCTTGGTGCCACCGTGAATCGATCCGACCGTGACCACGACAGGTTCGATTGGCTTGACTTGGCGACTGACAATCGTTTGCAACGACATCACCAAACTGGCCGCCTGGACAACCGGGTCAATCGTGGTGTGGGGTGCCGCACCGTGGCCGCCGCGACCTTTGACCGTGATATCGACACTGTCCACATTGGCCAACGCCAACCCCGGCATGACCGCGACCGAACCGGCGGGTGTTTTTGCGCAAACGTGAACTGCCAACGCAAAATCGGGTCTGGCAAAACGCTCGAACAAACCTTCGCGCAGCAACGCCTTTGCGCCCGCGCCACGTTCCTCGGCAGGTTGGCCGACGAGCAACAGCGTGCCTGACCACTTGGCCAAATGTTCGGCAAGGTATTGGGCCACGCCGGTCAAATTTGTCATGTGAACATCATGGCCGCAAGCGTGCATTACGCCGCTTGAATTACCGCCAGGAATCTCGACCGTCTGGGTCGATGCAAATGCCAGCGGAGTTTGTTCGGTGACGGGCAACGCATCCAGATCGCAACGCAACATCAGCGTCGGCCCTTGTCCGTTTCGCAACACACCGACAACGCCATAACCACCGACGCCGCTGGTCACTTCGTAGCCCGATTGCTTCCACAATTCGGCGATCTTGGCCGATGTCTTTTCTTCGGCGTAGGAAACTTCGGGGTGCGAATGGAACCACTGGTACGTGTCGACGAGCTGTTCCAAATTCGTATCGACCCATTCGTGCGGTTCGACGCCGCGCGATACGGTTGTCGCGAGGGCCGTCAGAAAGATTGCGAAGAGCGCAATCCACAGCGAGGCAATCATTGATCTCATTGTTTGTTCACACAGCAGTGAAAGGCGGGGGAAATCCATTTGCGTTAGAGCATAGGGATTTTGAAAGGAACGGAGAACAACAGTTTTTCAGGACCCTCCTAGTGGGCGTTCCCGAACGGTTGGGGACAACCGTTCGACAATTTATGGCATTGATAAATTAGCTTAGTCAATAATCTGGCAGTGGCGCAGGATTTCTTCGCCCGAGGCGCGATAACCGGTGTAAAACGGCCCAAATTCGGCGTAAGCGGCACTCGCTTCGTCAAACCGCATTTTGTAGACAATATCCTTCAAATACTGCGGGTTTCGGGCCCACAGCGTGACCATCCATTCCCAATCGTCGAGGCCCACGCCGACCGTGATGACTTGGCTGACCCGGCCGGCGAAGGCGATTCCGCTGCGGGCGTGTTCGGACATCAATTCGCGGCGGTGCGAAAACGGCGTCGTGAACCAATTTGCCCCCGGCACGCGGCTCTTGTTCATCGGATAGAAACACGCCGCCGGCCAATCGGGAAACTCGGGCGTCAACCGTTGATGATTCATCATCGGCAAACGATTCGCATACGCGGCGACCCGTTCGTCCAGTTCCGCGGAGCCGTCGATGGCACCGTCGCGGATTTGGTTGTGGCGAAACTCATCGACCGACGGCACATATTCGCTGACCTCGCTCATCGAAACAAACGACCACGTCGGCTCGATCGCGGGACCAAGCGGGCCGGACAATAACGCCTGGTGAACGCGATCGATCTTCAACGGATCGGCGTCCATCGCCATGATGCCGAAGTCGGCTTTATGGCCGCTGATCACATACGGCTGCAACCGCTCGGGGCGATCGGCGTTGTCGTCGTCGAGGGTGGCGATGAACTCGGCCGCGCCATCGAGCTCGCTGACCAATTCGCGACGAAAGCGATAAAAGTAATGTGAACAATGCCAACCTTGCTCCGGCGAAAGCGATATCGGCGGCGGTGCGGCTTGCCCATGTGTGTGGGCGGGGCGTCCGGTCTGCAGGCTCATGTTCTTGATCGGTTGGGTGGGAATGAATGCGGAGTTGATTACATGAAGCTGAGCACCGGCATGACAAAGATTTTACCGTCACCCATGCGACCACTGCGCGACAAGACGACCAGCTTCTGTAACATTTCCTCGACGCGCGAGTCTTCGATATACAACGTGATCTCGACCTTGGGTAAAAACGCCTCGCTGTATTCGCTCTCGTCGTATTGGTCCAGGTAGCTCTTTTGCCGCCCGAAGCCTTTGACCTCGGTGACGCTGATTGCTTCGACGGGTGCTCGTTTCAGGCCCGCCAGCAGCGATTCCGCCAAATGCGGACGAACGACCGTGATGATTTGCTTCATCGTTAAACTTATACCGCGCCCCGATTTGTAGAACAATTGTCCCGAATTGTTTGGGAGGCTACGCTGCAGCGCCGGCCTGAGCAATTGGGCACGATTGTTCTAGGCTCTGTTAGGTCGTGTATTCGGAATTGAAACGCACGTACTCAGTCGTGATGTCGCTGGCCCAACGTGTCGCCGCTCCAGTACCGCGGCCGACGTTTAATTCCATCACCACGGTGGTCGCGTCGCGAATCGCTTGGCTGACAATCTTGGCATCAAACGGCAACGGCGTGCCGCGATCGTAAAGCAAGTGCCCCAAAATTTTCAGCGATGTTTCGCCGGGCACCATCTCGCGACCTGCGTAGCCCGCCGCCGAAACGATACGTCCCCAATTCGGATCGCTGCCGGTGATTGCGGTTTTGACAAGTAAACTTTCGCCGATCAAACGGCCAATTTCGTTGGCGTCGTCGTCGGACTTCGCACCGCTGACGCGAATTTCCATGATGTGAGTCGCACCTTCTCCATCGGCGACCAACATCTTGGCCAATTCGATGCAGGTCTCGCACAAAAACTCGCGATAGGTTTCGAGCTGTTGGCCGGCGAGTCGCTGGCCACCGGCAGCACCGCTGGACAACAGCACCAGCGAATCGTTGGTGCTCATGTGCCCATCGACGCTGACACGATTGAAACTGCGGTTCGCCACGTACTTCAGTGACTCGACGACGTCGAATTCGTTAAGTGGTGCATCGGTTACGACAACGGCCAACATCGTCGCCATGTTGGGCGCGATCATACCTGCGCCTTTGGCCATCGCCGCCACGGTGTAAGTTGTGCCGTTGATCGTAATCGAACGTTGAATGCTCTTGCGAAACGCGTCGGTTGTCATGATCGCCGTCGATGCGCGAACGAACGCATCGTGATTCGGTTCCAACGCACCGCACGCCGCGTCGATACCACTGGTTATTTTTTCCATCGGCAGCGGGCGACCGATAATTCCGGTGCTCATCACGAGCACGTCTTCGCTTTGGCAACCGATTTGCTTGGCAACATGTGCGGTCATCGCCTTGGCGTCGGCCACGCCCGCGTCTCCGGTGCAGGCGTTTGCGTTGCCGCTGTTGATCACAATCGCGCGGACGCCGGACGCAGGCGTCCGCTCACGGCACAACAGCACCGGGGCAGCGACGATTTGGTTGGTCGTGTAAACGCCGGCAGCGACCAACGGTCCGTCGCCGACGATCAGCGCCAGGTCGGGTTTGCCGCTGGCCTTGATTCCACAGGTAACTCCGGCGAAGCGAAAGCCGCGCGGCACGTCTTGGGATTGGACAAGTGTTGAAAAAGCGTGATCGGCCATGAACGACTCAGCATCGGGAAAAACGGTGTTGCGCTATCGCGAATGATTATTGTGGCAATCGTATCCGCGCCCATGGGAGGACGAAACCGCTGACGACACCCCTAGCTGCTTAGTTATTGCTAAAGCCCATCGCGATTGCCATTTCGCGACCCAGCGGATTGCGGGCGAATTGTTGGTAACAGTGGGGACACAAATCAAACTTCGACTCGAACGCCGGCAAGACGTCCGGGCCGTCATGGTCCTCGCATTGAATGCCTTCGAGCAATTGATGCAACTCGGAAAGCGAGTCGACATCATCACCGATCGCGGGCTCGTCTTCGCAGACGCCTTGGACATCCAGTCGCAACACATAACGAACTTCGGTTGTTGCAAGCGTCCGCCTGCATCGGTCACACGTGTAGTGAATCATCCGCGTCTTCACACCTTGATACCGAGTTCTGGGATGACGTGAGCGACACAACAACATGTCGCGTGATAAGTAAGGAAAAGATAAATCACGTCGCCCCGGTACAGATCATCGTAATGACGCAGCGTCAATGATGGCAATAGTTTAAACGCATCGTTGAGCGACGAACTTTGTTCCGTACATTTTTACGAGTTTTGCGTCTTGACAAATTGACGCGCGTATCATTTCTGCGAGTTCGCCAATCAGCCGCTTCGCGATAGCGTGCGGTTCCCACGACGGTAACCGCGTGCTAGCGCACTGCGGCTGATCGCAAGGATGACAATGGTCAATGCTTGGCTACCGAAACAGCGCGATCACCACAAGCACAACAATCGCAAGTCCTGCCGTCAACTTGCCAAACATTCCGAACGTGCGACCCCAGAACGCTGCGTGGCCCACAGCCCAACTTTCTCGCCATGGTCGGCCGTCACTCCATTCGCCATACGTCGCACCGATCGCGGCACCCATGCCGCCGAACAAGATCGCGGCCAACAGCGAACCGATCGCGGGAACGGGAATGCCCACGAAGGCACCGATCAGCGCACCGGCGAATGATCCAAGCAAAGCGAACATCGTGCTGCGGCGGCTGGCACCGGCGCGTTTCGCTCCCATCGCCGCCGCTAAGAACTCGATCGCTTCCCCAAGCAGTGCCAAGCCAAACGCGACCGTCAAAACAGTCAACCCGATGGAGGCGCGACCCTCGGCGGGCCCCAGCCAAACGTAGAGCGCCAAAATTCCCGTCGCCAACCAGTTTCCCGGCAATGCGACCAAATTCAATGCCCACGCGACACCGCAGACGACCACCAGCATCGTTGCCCAAAAGATTGTCAAAGCTGGGGTAAACGACCAGGAAAACGCGACTGCAATCATCGATTAGCCAAGTTAAAAACAGATTCGCAGCGACGGCGGCACGGTGCCAGGGATGAACCTGGAAGTGTCCGCAGTGTCAATTGCGGTTGTAAAGCAATGGTTGAAAATCCATGAATAACTGACACCTCCCATTTGCAACAGTCCGGCGTTGCAATAAACCTGGGTTTGTTGGTTACAATGTGCAAGTCTGGTTCAGCCGTCAAAAATCCATTTGTTTCGCCGCCGAGCATGACGCCGTCACTGTCGGTGGTTACCGTTCCGAAGGATGCGCAGGCGATGTCAGGAAGCAGTGCTCTGGATTCCAATGTGCTGGTGCTCAACCGGTTCTACATGGCGATTCGAGTCGTCAATGTACGCCGGGCGATGACGCTGCTGTATCGTGATTGTGCCGAAGTCATCGTCATGGATCACGATCAGTTCGTCAGCTACGATTTTGAAAACTGGTGCGAGCTGAGTCAATTGACGGCGTTGGAAAAGCAACCCGACGAAGATTACTTGCAAGCCGTGAACTTCGAGCTGCGTGTGCCGCGGATCGTGCGTTTGACTCGCTTCGATCGCATGCCGACGCAAACCGTCCGATTCAATCGCAAGAATCTGTTCGCCCGCGATGGTTATCAATGTCAATACTGCGGCCAAACCCAGCCGACAAACAAGCTCAGTCTTGACCACGTGATTCCACGCTCGCATGGCGGCCAGACGACTTGGGAAAACATCGTGTGTTGTTGTTTGAAGTGCAATGGTCGCAAAGGCGGTCGAACGCCGCAACAAGCGCGGATGAAATTGCTAACGCGTCCGGCCAAGCCACGCTTCAATGCAATGATGAGCGAATCGATCACCGACCCGCGCTACGAATGCTGGAAGACGTTCTTGACGTCCAATCACTGAGATGGCTTAGCGAGGCAATTGTAGAACGGTTGTCCCCAACCGTTTGGGAACGTACAGAAACGACTCCCAAACGGTTGGGGACAACTGTTCTACAATTTTTGTCAGCGACATGGCACCGCTATCTACAGATTCTTTTTCAAGAATCGATCGATATCGTCACTGACTTGGTCAATCCAATCGTGTTGGTTCCAATGCCCGTGCTTGGCGCCTTCGTGGATGACTTGCTCGGCCGTGATGCCGAGTAATTTCATTTTGGCGATCGTGGGTAAATCGGCAGGCGGATTGTCCAAACTGCCGCGAATAAACATGATCGGCGGATCGCCGGCGCTGAGTTTTTCGTGAGCATCAGCAAGGTGATACAACTCCGGTGCTTCGTCGATCGTCTTGCCTAACCACTGGATTGCATTGGACTGCTCGGCGCGATCGTGGGATCGCTCGGCGACGCTGCCCGTTGCGATCTCCATCGGTCCGGCCATCACAACGGCGGCGCGCAAGTGGGATCGGACATCGCCACGGCCCGCATCACCCTGCAACGCCTTGACCTCTGGTGCCGTGGCCATCAATCCGACCAAGTGACCGCCGGCCGATCCGCCGACGGCACCGATCCGTTCGGGATCGATCCCAAATCGCTCGGCGTTTGCGCGAATGAACCGCGTGGCGGCATTGCAATCTTGAATCCCCGCAGGAAATTTTGCCTCGTGACCCAATCGATACTCAATCGCCGCGACCACATAGCCACGCTCGGCCAATCGTGTCGCCAAGCCGCGAAACTTCGCCCGGTCACCGTTGAGCCAACCGCCACCGTGCACCAAAACGATTCCCGGTCGCGGCGTCGCACCGCGTTTTGGTTGATACACATCAAGTAGCAATTGCCGCGGACCCGCTTGGCCATAGACAACGTCATATTCGACCGCGACACCCTCAGGCATCGTCGCTTCGGGCGCAGGCTTGGGAAGCGGTGCGTAGGCGTTCATCCGTTGGCTGAGCAATCCACCGAACGTGGCGATATATAAGGTTCGCGCGTCGCTGCCGCCAAAGGTTGCGTTGATCGGTCGCTGCGGTGTTGTGATTTCGCCAAGTGATGCTCCGGCGGCGTCCCAGATTTGAATCGCTGCGGCACCGGCGCAATAAACATTGCCCGCCCGGTCGGTACACATTCCGTCGGCAAGGTATCCGGTGGCCGTTGCAACGAGCTGTGCAAACGGCTCCGGTGCAGCGACTGTCTTGTCATCGTGAACCGCCGCTTTGATGATTTGGCCGGACTTGTAGAGCGAAACGTACAGCGTCCTGCCGTCGGGAGACAGCGCAATCCCGTTGGGGCTTTGGATCGCGGTAATTACATCGCTGACATTGCCTTGCGGATCGATTCGTACGACTTTGCTTTGGCTTGTGATCGTGGCGAAGACGTTGCCGTCGCGATCAACGACCAGATCGTTTGGTTTGCCGCCGGCGTCCAGTTTGGCAAGCGTGACCGGGTCACCGGTATTTGCCAACGTTTGAATTTCGCTGCGTCCGTTGTTGGCCAAGTAAAGTTTGCCGAGTTGAAAGCAAGTTCCCGAGATCGCTTCGGGCTCAGCCAATCTTGATTGCCAACCGCCCATGGCTTTGTTGAACGCAAACAAGAACAGTGTTTTGGCTTTCACATCAGGCACGATCAACATCGCTGCACCGTCCCATGCCGGTCCGTCGGCCAACCCGAAGTCGGTGCGAATTTCGACCAGCGGAGACGTCGCGTCAACGATTGCCGGTGGAGTTGCCGCCGGATTGTCGGCCCGGGCAAATATTGCCATTAAACTACAACAACCAGCAGCGAAAAGCAGGAAATAGCGATTCATCGGATGACTTTCGTTTGCGTAGGACATAAGACCGTTTGTTGATTTTAACCAAATCTCCAGCCGCCGCGGAACATTGGGCCACTGCGGCGGGTTTGTAAATGAGCTGTCGTGGAACACTTTCAAAAACCTTTTTCTTGACCTAGGCGGACTAACTGCCGTGAAAAATATCTACGTTGGTGCTTGTTTCGCGATTTTTACGATGATTCCCGGTCTTGCTCGGTGTGCCGACACGCAACCGACAGCGACCACACGGTCGGTTTCCGCAGTCGCTACGGAACTCGATCGTTTGCTGGGGACCGCGACCGCCCAGTCCGCCGATAACGTCACACTGTTGCGGCGAATGTCGTTCGACTTGACCGGTCGCCCTCCGGCGGCGTCGGATGTCCGCGACCTGGCCTTTGAAAACGGTCCCGAGGCGATTGCCCGGGCATCAGAGCAGATGATCGCGTCGAGTGATTTCGCCGATTCGTTTGCGCGGTATTGGCGAAACGCAATTTTGTCGGATCGCAGCAGCAATCGCGTCAACTTGGCCGCCGGGCCGCTGGAAGATTATGTGCGCCAGTCGGTCGAAAATTCGGTTGGTTGGGATTTAATCGTGCGCGGTTTCATGACGGCCCAGGGTTCCGTCGCCGATGATGGCCGCACCGCCGTGATTTTTGCTGCCGAAGGCAAGCCCGAAGACGTTGCAGCCGACATGTCGCGGTTGTTCTTGGGGATTCAAATCCAGTGTGCCCAGTGTCACGATCATCCCACGGACGTTTGGACTCGGCAGCAGTTTCACCAATTGGCCGCGTATTTTTCTCGCGTCGCCATTCGACCGGATCGTTCGGGCGATCGGCGTGATTTTATTGTCAGCGTCAATGATTCGCCGTTTGCTCCGCGCGGCCAGAATGACAATCGTTACGTTGGCCAGCCTGAACACCGCATGCCCGATCTGGAACACCCGGATCGTGACGGCGAAGTGATGACGCCGACGTTTTTTGTCTCGACCAACAACGTTGAACTCGGCACGATGGACCGTGTCCGTCGCGCCACGATTGCCGCCGAGCTGACATCGGCGGACAACGTTTGGTTCAGCCGCGCAATCGTTAACCGCATGTGGACACACTACGTCGGCGGCGGCTTCTACGATGCCGTCGATGGTTTGGGGTCAAAGTACGAAGCTCAACAACCCGCTGCACTGGAGCTGCTGTGCAATGAATTTGTCGCCAGCGGTTTCGATATCAAATGGTTGGCCAGCGTGATTACTGCGACGCGGGCGTATCGCCAAGTTGCCGCTTCGGCGTCGAGCGACACGAATCCCGGTCCCAGCGTGGCGGTGGTTCGGCGGCTTAGCGGTGACGAAATGTACGAATCGTTATCGGCGGTGATCGGTGCGCAGTCGTTTGGCCAATTGATCGGCGGTCGGGCGATGAACCGCGAACCCGCTGCGATGGCTGGCGTGGGGATGTCTGGGATGGGCGATAGCTACGCGGGGGTTTTGCCGCGATTGTTTTTTGCCACCGCCGCAGACCTTGAAGGCACCACGACGGAGGCCAGTGTGCCCGGCGTATTGATGTTGATGAATGGGCCGCTGGTGTCACGCACGTTGGCTTCGCCGATCAGCCTGCCCAGTACGACCAGCCGCCGCTACGTCGATGATGCTCGCCGTGTTGATGCGATCTATTTGAAAACTTTATCGCGGCTGCCCACGCCCGAGCAACGTGATGCGGCGCTCGAGTCGATCGCGGACAGCGACACGGCGGTACAGGGTCTTGAAGATGTGATGTGGTCTCTAATCTGCGGTACCGAATTTGGAGTCAGGCAATAATGAACACGCTGCAACTGAATCGTCGCACCTTATTAACAGCAACAACCGTCTTCGCCGCCGGCAGTTTGCCTTGGCACCATGCGTTGCGGGCCGCGGCACCGCAAATTGCCGCCAGCGGCAAGCGGTGCATTCTGTTGTGGATGCAGGGTGGGCCGAGCCAATTCGAGACGTTTGATCCCAAGGGCCACACTGAGGGCAAGGCGATCGCGACGCAGGTTGCCGGTGTGCGATTTGCCGAATCGTTGCCGCAGTTGGCCGGAGTGAGCGATCGCATTTGTTTGATGCGCAGCGTCTTCAGCCGCGAAGGCAGCCACCCCCGCGCCCAATATCTGATGCACACCGGTTACGCACCGATGGGCGGCGGGACGCATCCCGAAATCGGTGCTCATGTGGCTTGGGGTTTGAGCTCGCCGGACAGCGAAATTCCGCCGAATATTCGCATTCAAGCTGGCGGCGGTCGCGGTGCCGGTGGTGGACAAGGTGGTCCCGGTGCGGGTCCGTTGGGCGTTCGCTACGAACCGCTGGTCGTCAATGATCCAGCGTCACCGCCGGCGAATACGAGCTTGCCCGTGAACGAGGATCGGTTTCAACGTCGCCTGCGATTGCTTCGTGCCAACGAGACGCTTGCGCCCGCAGCGATCAACGCACCGGGTCATCTTGCGCTGGTCGAAACGGCGTCGAGTTTGGTGCTGAGCCCACGTTTGAAAACATTCGACATCAGCGATGAACCGTCGTCACAACGCGAGGCGTATGGGACCGGCAAGTTTGGCGAAGGGTGCTTGTTGGCCAGGCGATTGGTCGAAGCGGGAACACCGTTTGTCGAAGTCGTTTTGGGCAATTGGGACACACACGAAGACAACGGCAATCGCACGTCGGTGTTGTGCGACGAGCTGGACCGCCCGGCCGCGAATTTGATCCTGGATTTGGACCAGCGCGGCTTGCTCGATTCAACGCTTGTCGTTTGGATGGGCGAGTTCGGTCGATCGCCGAAGGTCAACGGACGCGGCGGCCGCGATCACTTTCCGCGCGCGTTTTCGGTGTGGATGGCCGGCTGTGGGGTTCGCGGCGGTCAAGTGATTGGCAAGACTAGCGATGATGGCAGCGAGATTATTGACCGACCGATTGCGGTCAACGATTTGTTGCGGACGATCTATCGCGCACTGGGCATTGATGCGAATCGCGAGTTACACGTTGGCACTAGGCCGTTGAAGGTCGCTGACACTGGAACCGCCGTGGACGAAGTGTTTTAGAACCTTATTGTAGAACAATTGTCCCAATTGTTTGGGACAAGTTGACGCCCAAACAATTGGATAATTGTTCTACAATTTCCGCCGGAAAATTGCTTTAACTGCGTTGGCGTCGCCGGCGCATGACCCAGGCTGAAGACAACAACCCCAGCGCCACGATGCTTGTTGGCTCGGGGACGGCGACTGGCGTGAAGCTGGTTTGGTCGTCGAAGAAGTACGATGAACTGCCGGTGCCTTGCAACACAATCGACGCGATCGATGCCGCACCGGTGTCATCAACAAACCCGAGAAAGTAAGCCGCAGTCGTCGCGTAGGTTTGGAACGGGGTCAAGCCTTCGGGCACTGAGTTCGCACCGGTTTGCAACGACACACCGCCAGCTCCCGTGTTGTGGACCACAAAGATGCCCGCTGCGGACCGGTTGGCACCAAAGCTGATCGTGATTTCTTCGCTTGACAGATCGCGAAACGCAAAGTTGCCGCCGCCGACGTAGGATTCTTCGCTGGGTGTATTGGTGCCGCCGAAGTATGGCCGCAACCCCGCAGGGCTGTCGGACGCGAAGCTGACATCACCGACGCTGGTCAACGCATTGCCCAGACCAACCGACTCGAAATCGATAACCGACTCGACGTTGTTTACCCCAGCAATGCCGGTCGCCGACGCGATGTACGCGGAATAGTCGGTAAAACTAACGATCGCAGCGTCCGCTGATCGCGTCGTCGCAAGTGTCGACATTAACATCGCACAGGCCAAGAATTTCCGAAATCGCAACATGAAAACCGCTCTCGCCAAAGCAAAGACAATTTGAAAACGAACGTTTCGTGCTTGGTCGGTATTCGATTTCGAGGTAGTGCGAGTCGAGCAATTGTCCCAATCGTTTGGGAAACGATTGAGACAATCGTTCTACTCTGAGCACCGCCAACCGCAATTTTGAATTTGGACAAAGAACTTCCGCGACAACGCTAGTTGCTCGCGCCCAATACTGCAACTATCAGCATAAAGAATCAACAAAATTGACGTTAACTTTGCCTTTCTTGGGCTGCCAACGATTCAATGTAGGCGGCAAAGTTAGTGTCTTCGCCTTGTAGCAACGTCGGTAACGCGTTGAGAAAATCCTCGCGCCGACACCATTCGCGCATGAAATCGTCCCACGAATGCCAACGCCGCGATTGCTGGGGAGTCATCGAGTCGCTGTAAGCCGTCAGGTAAGCCCGCTCGAACAACGAAATCAGAATCTCGAACAACACCTGGACCCGTTCATGTTGGTCGTCCGACAAGCTCGAATTTGCGGATCGGGTACGCAACTTCAAATCGGGGTTCTCGAGCACGAGCTTAAGGAAATCGATATAGGCGTCGGACAACACCTGGTACACTTCTTCGTCTTCGTTGTCGCGTTCCTTGCGTTGCTCGAGAATGAAGATGTAGATCGCGATCGGCAAGCCAAACACCGTGACGATATTGGCCAGCAATTGCCATAGATCAAAATGCGTCATCAACATCGATCCTTCGTCACGGCTGGATCATACCGTCGATGCGAACAGCTTTCTTGCCACGAAACGCTCCGGCGCTGGCGTGAAACTTGGGGACGCCTTGAACTGATAACTCCAACGGTTCGGCGACGTCTTTTTCGGTTGTGATCAGATCGCCGACGGACAAATCGAGCAAGTCAGCCGTGCGAATCTTCGACTTGGCCAACGTCACGATTACATCGACCGCCGCCGAATCAACGTTGCTGCTGATCGTCGCGCGAGTTTCATCGGTTGCCTTGGTGCCACGGCGTCCCACCCAACCATTGTTTGACAATTGGTTATTAAAACGCTCAATCGTATTGAACGGAATGCAAAGATTGATCATCCCGCGGTTTCGCAACAGTGTGACCTCGAAGCAAACCAAAATCACGACTTCGTTCGGCGGTACAATCTGGACGAGTTGCGGATTGCTTTCGACGCTGTCGATCGACAATGTCAGCGGTACGATGTTTTCCCAAGCGTCGCAAAGCTGGGTCAGAAACGCGTTGACCAAACGACCGATCAGCCGCGTTTCAATTTCGGTCAAGGGTCGACGAATGACGCTGCCCGGCTCGGGGTCGCCGCCCAGCATTCGATCAATCACGGCGTAAGATAACGCGGGGGCAATGTCAAGAATCCAACTGCCGTCCAGTGGTTCGGCGCGAATCACGTTGAAACAACTCGGGTTGTCGAGACTGAACACAAACTCGCTGTACGTCATTTGGTCGACGCTCAACAGTTTGACTTCGAGCATCGTCCGCAACATGCCTGAAACGACGGCACCAAAGTTTCGCGCGATCGTTTCATGCAACGCGTGCATCGCCCGCATCTGCTCTTTGCCCACGCGCTCGGGCCGCTTGAAATCGTAGGGCGTGACGCGCTCGGAGCTGGCCGTGCGCAGCAGTGGTCTGCCGGTGGCACGCACCGGCGTTTCCGCATTCTCCGGTTCAGCGTCTAGTTTGGCAGTCTGCGGACTGACTTGGCCCGATTCCATCGCTTTGAGCAAACCTTCGACCTGGGTTTGCGACAGTGCTTCGTCTTCCATGAACCTACTCGCGAATGTGTCCGTCACCACGAACGATGTATTTGTAAGTCGTCAATTCGCGCAACCCACACGGCCCGCGAGCATGAAACTTGTCGGTTGAAATTCCAATCTCGGCACCCAAACCAAATATGCCGCCGTCGTTGAACCGAGTGCTGGCGTTGACCATCACGGCGCTGCTATCGACCGCGGCGGTAAATCGGTCCGCGGCGCGCAAGTCGCCCGTCACGATCGCGTCGCTGTGGTGCGAACCGTAATGATTGATATGTTCACACGCTTCGTCGAGCGAATCGACCACGGCGATCGAAATGATCGGACCAAGGTATTCAGTGCGATAATCGAGCTCGTTCGCGGGAATCGAATCGGGGATCAATGCCGCCGCGCGATCGTCGGAGCGCATTTCAACTCCGCGAATTCGCAATCGCGCGGCGACCGCCGGTAGAAATTTTGCGGCGATCGCGCTGTGAACCAACAACGATTCGGTCGCGTTGCAAACACCCATGCGTTGGCATTTGCCATTCTCAACAATCCGCACCGCCATCTCGACGTCGGCGTGCTGGTCGACGTAGACATGACAATTGCCATCGTAATGCTTGATCACCGGCATCGTCGCTTCGCTGGCCACGCGGCGAATCAAACTCTCGCCGCCGCGCGGGATCGCGACGTCGATGCAATCATCCATCCGCAGAAAATGGCCGACGGCATCGCGATCGGCGGTCGCGACCAATTGCACCGCACCGTCGGGCAATCCAGATTGCTTGCCGGTTTGTTGCAAAATTTTGACAATGGCCGAACTGCTGTGCGCCGCTTCTTTGCCACCGCGCAAGATCACGGCATTGCCGCTCTTGACACAAATCGCGGCGGCGTCGGCGGTCACGTTCGGACGGCTTTCGTAAATAAAGAAGACTACGCCCAAGGCCACGCGGCGTTTCAAGACCTGTAATCCACCGGGCCGAGTAAAGCCGTCGATGACTTCGCCCACCGGATCTCGCAGCGCCGCGATTTCAACGAGCGCTGCGGCAATCTGCTCGATTCGCCCAGGCGTCAGCCGCAGCCGATCAATCGCCGCGTCGCTGAGTCCAAACCCAGGCGCGGCGTCAAGGTCGTGAAGGTTGGCGTCAATGATTGCATCCGCTTGCTCGACTAGTGCGGCGGCTGAGCGTAGTAGCCAACGATCTTTGATCGCGGTGTCGAGTGTCGCCAATTGGCGCGACGCAGTTTTGGCCGCGACACCAACCAGGCGGCAGCTTTCGGCAATTTCAACGGGTGGAGCAGCAAGCGACATGATGGTCAAGTGTCGTCGGATCGCCGTTCCAGGTCAATGTGAACCCCAAAGTGCTAGCTCAAAATCTTCGCTTCCAATTCGTCGAGTCGCTGTTGCAGCTCAGCCAAGCGGGCTTCGACAGCGACGATGCGTGATTCACTTTCAGCCGCGTTTTGCCGCGAAACAGGAGCTTGGGACGTTGGTTCGTCGTCGTCATCAACCGACTGGATGCTGGCAATCTTGGCCGCCAAATGTCGCTGCTCGTCCGGCGGATACAACTTGTGGGCAAACGCTTGCCCGCGACCAGGCGGCGTCATCGCTTGGACCAGCCCGGCGGTCTGCAATGCAGCGACCACCGACGCGACGGCGTCCAAGTCAGCGAAATCGTGCATTCGCGAAGCTCGCGCTCGCAATTCACCGAGAGTTTGTGGCCCGCGCAGCAGCAATTCGGTCATGATCGCAACGCCGTCGCCCTCGACACCAAGCCATTCGTAGGCCAGATGGCGGAATTTGGCGACTCGTCCGCTGGCCTGAATTTCGCGCGACGCACCGGCGGTTCGCAGATTGTCCAGAGCAAGCTGCACATCGTCTTCGTCCAACTGCATCAGCGGCGAGCGATTGGACTTTTGGTTCGACCCCGCGATGATCGCAGCGATCGACATCGGATAATTGTCCGGAGTCGTTTTCGCTTTTTCAACCAAAACGCCCAACACCCGCCGTTCGTTACGGCCCAGCGGCGAGGGGTTGGCTTTGGTTTCGGATGTGCCTGGGTTACCGTCCATTACTCTATGCTCGTTTTTTGTGCTCTTTTCAACTTAAACATCGATCGCCCATGATGCTGCCCAGCTCTGCTAAACAATTGGGACAATTGTTCTACATTGGGTGACGTTGGATCACTCGACCGCCGCGACGGGGACCGGCGCGGTGATACCCGCGAACGCGGCATCCATCAAATCGCGTTGCTCCAATTTGTGTGCCGCCATGCTGCCGGTACTAGGGCTGGCCGATTCGACTCGGGTCGCTCGCGACAACGAATACTGACTCGAAATCGCGTCGCCGAAATCTAATTTGATATAAGACCACGCGCCCATATTCAGCGGTTCTTCCTGGACCCACATCACATCGCTCGACGCCGGCGCACCCTCGAGCGCCGTCATCAACTCCGATTCGCTCAACGGATACAATTGCTCGACGCGCACGATCCGCACCGACGATTCGAGTTTTCGCTCGGCGCGAGCTTCGACCAATTCGTAGTAGACCTTGCCGGTACACAAAAGCGTGCGTTGCACTTGGTCAATTTCGACCGAATCATCGCCCAAGATTTTATGGAATTTGCCGTCGGTAAATTCGCTCAGCGGACTGACCGCCTCGGGGTGCCGCAACAAACTCTTGGGCGTCAACACGACCAGCGGCTTGCGCCAATTCGAGTAAACCTGGCGACGCAACAAATGGAAATACTGCGCCGGAGTCGTCGGTTGGCAAACCTGGATATTGTGTTCGGCAGACATCAACAAAAATCGCTCGACGCGGGCGCTACAGTGCTCCGGACCCTGGCCCTCGAACCCGTGTGGCAACAACATTACCAAACCGCTGAGCCGATTCCACTTGTCCTCGGCGCTGGCGATGAATTGGTCGACGATCACTTGGGCGGCGTTCCAAAAGTCACCGAACTGGGCTTCCCAAGCGACCAATCCCTCGGGCCGATCCAACGAATAGCCGTATTCAAAACCGAGCACACCGGCTTCGCTCAGCGGACTGTTGACCAATTCAATCTGCGTTTGCGAATCGCTCAAGTGGTTCAGCGGCGTATAGCGCTCACCGGTATTTTCGTCATGCAACACGGCATGTCGTTGGCTGAACGTACCACGCTCGCAATCTTGGCCCGTCAACCGCACCGGCCGTTGGTCCAATAGGAACGAACCGAACGCCGCCAATTCCGCCGATGCCCAATCCAGCGGTTTCTTTCCCGTCGCCATGCTGCGGCGTAATTGCATCGGCCGCTTCAACTTCTTGTGCGCCGAAAACCCATCGGGCATTCGAGTCAGCTTGTCGAGGATCAAACCCATTGTGTCCGCATCAAGCGACGTATCGACGACTTCGTTGGCGCGTTCAGGGCCACCGAAGTAACCCTTCCATGCACCGCCGAGCGTTTGGGTGTCGGGATCGAAAGGCACATTCTTGCTGGCCTCGAATTCGCTTTCGAGTTTTTCGGTTCGCACGCGCTGGATCTCGTCGGCTTCGGCTTGGGTCATCTTGCCCAGCTCGAGCAAACGGTTCAGATAGTTTTGGCGAACGCTCGGCCGCTTGTCGATTTCGGCGTACATGCGCGGTTGGGTGAATCGTGGTTCGTCGCCTTCGTTGTGACCCCAACGTCGAAATGCGTACAAGTCGATGACCACGTCGCGATGAAATTGTTTGCGAAAATCCATCGCCATCGAAACCACCTGCGCGACCGCTTCGGGGTCTTCGCCGTTGACGTGAAAAATCGGAATCTGCAACATCTTGGCAATGTCGGTCGCGTACGTGGTGCTGCGTCCTTCGTGCGGTTCAGTCGTGAAGCCGACTTGATTGTTGATGATGATGTGCAACGTGCCGCCGGTGCTGTAGCCCTTGAGCTGGCTCAGGTTCAACGTCTCCTGGACGATCCCTTCACCCGCAAACGCCGCGTCGCCGTGAATCAAAATCGTCAACACTTGGGTTCGCGATTTGTCTTCGTAACGGTCCTGCTTGCTGCGCGTGCGGCCCAGCGCCACGGTGTTTACGAATTCGAGGTGGCTGGGGTTGAAGCATAACGAGATATGCAGTTTTTCACCTGACGCCGTCGTCCAATCGCTGCTGTAACCCAAGTGATAACGCACGTCGCCGCCACCGCGACTGAGGTTCGGATTCGGATCGTCGAACGACCAGAAGATATTCATCGCGCGTTTCTTCAGGATGTTCGCCATCACGTTCAAACGACCGCGGTGCGCCATCCCCATGACCACTTCTTTGACCTGATGTTGGCCGGCTTTCTCAAGCGCCAAGTCAAGCATCGGAATCAAGCTTTCGGCACCTTCGAGCGAGAACGTTTTCGCGCCCACAAATTTGCGGCGAACAAATTCCTCGAAGATCGATGCATCGGCAAGGCGAGTGTAAATCCGACGTTGGACTTTGTGCGACAGCTCCAATCGGTTCTCCGTCGTCTCCATTCGTCGTTGCAACCAATCGCGAATGTTCCGGTGGTCGATGTGCATGAACTGGGCACCAATGCTGCGGCAATACGTGTTGCGCAACTTCGCCAGAATCTCGAACAACGTGCCACCGGAAATATTGTCCAGCGAAGTGGAATCGAATGGCCGGTTCAAGTCGGCGTCTTGCAACCCATAGGCCGTCGGGCTGAGGTCCGGCGAATCAGGATGAAAAATCCCCAAGGGATCAAGCTTCGCGGCCAAGTGGCCTCGCACACGGTACTCGCGAACCAATTGGTCAACGCGATCTTGCATCTTGGCCAACCAAACCATTTGGTCGGTTAGCTCTTTGCCGGACGCCGTGCCGGTCGGTGTCGCGCCGGTCGGTTGTGCTGGGCCGGTTGGTGCTGGGCCGGTTGGTGCTGGGCCGTCGCTGGACGTTGATTGGCCGTTGCTGGCCGCCGCGTCTTCACCCGCCACAGCATTCTGGCCCGCCAACTCGTCGCCAATGGTCGCGCCATTGGTGATGAGGAACTGTTCAAAGTAGGTACGCCAAGTTTCCGAAACACTGCTTGGGTCGCGGACATATTGAACGAACAAATCGTCGATGTAATCGAGGCTATAGGTGTTCATCAATGACTTGGCCCGGTTTCGACGCTGCCAAGGAATAAATCGGTTCGGCGTAAAAAATCATTATGACTTGAGACCGCAACGCTGGCTACCTCAAACCGGACTACGGCGCGGCCGCGGCCGGCACGGCGCGACCCGGTGCGAACTTGAAATAATAAACTCCGCCGCCAATCGCACAAACAATCAACAGCACCACCACGCCAATTACCCAGCGCAGCACACCCGGCTTTTTCTTCTTGCTTTTGCCCGCGCCGGTTGATTCATCGCCGTGAGATTGCCCGTGGTTATCCTCGTCGTCGTCATCGTCGTCGTCACGCGGTGCATCGGGAATCGGATCCAAGGAGATCGGTCCATCGTATACCCGCGGCGGTCCCGCCGTCGGAAAAAAACCGCTGGGAGATTGGGTTACCGGCACATTCAAACTGCGAAAATCAATCTCGCCATCACCGGCCGAGCTCGCCGCCGGAAGCGCGGCCGCGCGTGCTGCGGTGCGGGCC
>JBGSVE010000058.1:0-72488 GCA_041753075.1 Pirellulaceae bacterium | reverse complement strand
AAAAAGGTCCATCCGGGTTTATCGTGGATAGGCAGGATGTGCTGTTGGATTTTTTGAGGGAGGGCTCCCGTGTCCAAAGTGACTGAAGGACGATCCTGTGCCGTACAATTGACGTGCCGGGTGAAGCGGACTGAAGCTCTGCGGGGACGCAACTTTGGAAGGAATAGCCCGGTCGACCGTGCGCTAAAGGTGCTCGTCGGTCGCCGGCGGGATACCCGCCGGCGACTTTCTCGAATCTTCCATCGCGATGACTTTTGGACACGGGAGCCATGCCTCCAAAATCCGGGTTCCTAGGCAAATCCACGACAAAGTCTGATGGACCATAAAAAAGCTTAAGAGTAGGACAAGTATTTGACAGATACCGAGGATTAGGAAGCGATTGGTTCGCGTCCCCCGTCGTTAGCGATTGGCACTCGATCGTAAGAATTCAATCACGTCGACAAGTCTTTGAGGGTCGAGTTGACTTTGGAATCCTTCTGGCGTTACGGACAATCCGGTATCACGCATTGATTCAATATCGACGCGTGAGACTGACAACCTGCGACCGTCGGTTTGCAACACTGTCACGGTATCGCCAAGTTTTTCAGAGATTGCACCGGTGATGATGCGACTTTCGCTGGTTAGCAGGACATAATTGCGGCACTGGGGATCGACGGCCCGATTGGGATTCAGAATCGATTCGGTCAGCGCGCGAGTACTGCGATCACTGAGGTTGGCAAGGCTGGGGCCGACGGCGCGGCCAATGTCATCGGGTACATGGCAGACTGCGCAATGTTTCTTGAAAAGAGCGGAAACCAATCGCCTCAATCATTTCGGCTGCGAATGAACTGCGTTCGACCGCTGGTTGTTTCGAGTCCACCGGTGGCCGGCCAAATGCGAACATCTTTGCCCGCCGCGTTGACCTTTTGTCCCGTACGAACCGCAGTTAGCTCGCCCAGCTTGTCTCCGCTGGCGCAGTGCAGTGAATGATCCAGAGCGTAGGTAAATCCATTGACACGATGCTGCGGATTCGCCAACGGAAAACCGGCGTACCGGGTCTCACGATGGTCCGCGCGCCCATCTCCATCGGTGTCGCGGGCGAAGAGAATATCCGGTGCCGCCGAGACAATGACGCCATCGTTCCACCGACCGGATAGTCGCCCATCTCGACGACCCACAGCTTACCGTCCATCCCGAATGCGATATTGATCGGGTCGACGACGAGAGGTTCGCTTGCGACCAATTGGACGACAAATTCACCGCCCAAAAAGACCATCGTCAACTGATCGCCAAACTGCCAAACTTGAATCTGCTCGGGGTACGTCGCAGGCAACCGACCGTGTTCATCAATGATCTCGATCATGTGTTGTGCATTGCAGAGGGCCTATGGCGACTTATCGTCGAGACGTTTCGTCAATTCTTCTTTCGTCGGCAGATCGAAAGCGAGTCTGGCGTAATCGAATTTCGCGGTGATGGATTGTTCGATCTCGTTCATCGAACGCGAAAGGACGCGGACGACTTCTTCGGCGATTTCCAGACCATGAAGGCGAGCGAGGTCCACGGAGCCGCACTGATGGGGATTCGCATCGGCTCCGCAACCGATCGTGCAAATCGCGACGCTGTCGGGATGCGTCGCCTCGACTTGCTTCGTCGCGTAGCCAGGCCATTCGGCATTGATACCGTAGAGATCGCCGCCGATCGTTGTGCCGTGACAATCGTAAGTGACAACCGTACCGCGAAGTTTTCCTTCCTCGTCTGTGATCCGCAGCTGGGTACCGAATGATCGATGGGGCCGTCGGCTTGAAGGTCAAAGTTGACCCAACGGCCGTTTTGAATCATCCGTCGATTCGCCGGGAAGCCGACTTCACCTTGTGCATTCGCTAGCCTTGCCGGAGAGAGATCCTTCATGGCAATATCGATGGCTAAAATCACGCCTGCGCTAAGCTGGTTCCGATCCAGCAGTCCGGCGCCGGACTGCTGGATCGCTGGGGTCCGTGGCGAAGATATTGGTGAGCTTGCCCAGCAGGTCCGGGCCGCAATGCGTGTGTGTGCTGCAAAAAGCGACTCGTTGGCGGGCGATGCCATGCCGCTGTTGCACTTGTTCGGCCAACGACTTGGTCATGTCCGCCGGCAAACCGATCGTGTCGATTGCGATCATCAGATGAACCTCGCCGTCGCCATGCCGCAGGGCCATCGTCCGCACCAGCAACGGCGTATCGACTGCGGTGTTGGCGTGGTCGCGGCTTCCGTAACCCGACATCCGCAGAGGTTCGATTGGCGTTACATCAAATTTGCCGAAGCCAGCGAACCAGCTTTCGTCACCTATGGCGGCCAGAGGTTTGCCGACTATCAACAAGGCGAACGCAAAAAACAGAAAGCCGCTGAGTTGC
Source organism: Pirellulaceae bacterium (assembly GCA_041753075.1). Lineage (GTDB taxonomy): Bacteria > Planctomycetota > Planctomycetia > Pirellulales > Pirellulaceae > UBA6163. The sequence goes on along the minus strand of JBGSVE010000058.1, from coordinate 70,119 downwards.
ATGTGACCGTGGTAAAAGGTCCGGCTGAGTTGTTAGGGCTGGCCGGTAGGAACCGGCGCCAAGACTACCTTGGGCAGCGCAATCGCCACCACTGCGATCAACCCGATCACAATCGCCAAGGCGAAGAACAAAGGGCGATAGGAACCGAATCGAGAGGCGGTTTCGGCGGAGAGGACCGGTCCACAGGCCGAGGCAACGACCGTCGCCAGTTGTGAGATTCCTTGGATACGACCTAGTTGCGTGGCACCAAACAGTTGTGCAAAAGCCGAAAAGAAAACGACCGTGACAATGCCGCCACTAAGGCCAATCGCAATCGCATAGAGACGCGCTCCGCCAATCCCATCGACGAGTTGTAAAGCAACCAGACCGAAAGCCAAGAATGCCAGTCCCACGCCGAGCAGTTTCAGCGCGCGATCACGACTGGCTAGTGGCCCGGCGATTAAATTGGCTATTAAGCCGACACCCGTTAAGATTGCCATGATCTGGACTGAGTCACCTGCTGCGACGCCACGTTCAATCAAAATCGATTCGTTAAACAAGGTTACGCTTGACCATACCAAATTGAAAGCGCAACAACCGCTAACCAAAGTCCAAAAACTTGGTGTTCGTGCCGCTTGGCCAAGCGTCCACGGAATCGAATCGGGCGTTTCGACGACACGCCGGTGCTTAGCGTCGGTCGTTGATAGTGACACCGGTGAATCTCGAACCAGCAGCCAGAAAACCGGTGCCATCAGTACGATAGCGTATCCTAGTTCGCGCCATGCCATACGCCACTGGAGTTGCTCAATCATTGTGCCCATCGTCAGCACGCTGGCTATAAAGCCAAATGTCAGCAGCACGGCAAAGATTCCCATCGCCGGACCCAAACCACGGCTGAACCATTTGCTAATCACCGCGATGCTGGCCAACGACAATGCGCTCTGGCCAAATCCGCGTGCGAGCACGAGGCAACACAACAGCCAAACCCAATGGTCCGCGTAGCTCATTGCGATGACGGAAAGTCCCAGCGCAAGCGTACTGAAACTGAGCACACCGCGGACACCGGACCGGTCAATCCACCAGCCGACGGGAACGCAGAAACTTGCACCGATAATAGCGCCAAAGAAATTGTATTGCGAAAACGTCACTCGGCTAATGTTCATGTCCAGTAGCATCGGTTCGGTAATCAGCCCCAATCCATGCGTGCGTCCGGGCAGCGTCGCAGTCATCGCAATCGCCGCCACAACGACGTTCACCCATCCGTAGTAAGGCACCTTTTCCGAAGTCGTGAAAGCTGGATTATTCAAGTGCCCAGTATCCTTGTCAGATTCACAGATCGTAACCTGGTAATCGAAAATACGAGAATCGCCGCGACGCCAATCCAGCGGATCGGTCCGGTTTCAAAGACAACGACGGAATTGAAGACTATGAATAACATGAAAGAATGTAAGACTCGACCAATCCAGCGATTGCGAAGCGAGTAATCCTGGCCATCAATCCACCACCAAAATACGTCAGCACCCCATAAGCAAGCAAACAAATACGAGACATAGAGACCTTCACCAACTCCACTGATTTGTTCGGTGTGCTGCATCGCGTCCTGGTGTGACCAATTGTGAAAGTAGTGAAATGCCATCCCGACATGCGTGACAAAACATAGATACGACCAAGTCCAAGCCCCGCGAGCAAACCGAGCGGTTTGATTTGTGGCATCCCAGCCTTGCGGCGATAGTCGAGTCATGGATACCAAGGCTACCGAGTACCAAGCCAGCGACAGACGGATGGTGTTTCGCGTTAGCGGTTCACCGGCGTCATCGCTAAATGCAATCGATCCAGCAATGACCAGGGCGAGTAGGCACGAACCAATCGCCGCCATCACTCGATTCGAGATAATTCGCCCCGTTGGTACTTTGTCCAATACTGGTCCAGTGCTCGACCAACGACCCCGCTGAGCAAGAACACGCCGAGCAAATTGGGAAAACTCATTCCCAACAACATCAAGTCGCTGAAATCCAGGATGTTTCCACGGGTGACAATCGAGCCAAGGAAGGTGAACAGCAAAAATAGCGACTTGTAGATAAGCGAAGTTCGCGCACCAAATAGTTCCGCCCAACATCGCTCGCCGTAGTACGACCAACTGATGCAAGTTGAATAGGCAAACAGTACGACTGCCAAGTAGAGAACGTAACGGAACCAATCGTGTCCGTCTGCGGTAAATGCATACAACGTGACTTGGGCACCTTGATTGTTCGCGATCGCGGACTGTGTTTGCTCGGCTTGGTGCGCGCCGGTCACGATCACGACCAAAGCCGTAATCGTACAAACCACGACAGTATCAATAAAAGGTTCCAACAAAGCGACAATACCTTCGCTGACCGGTTCATCGGTCTTTGCGGCTGAGTGTGCGATTGCCGCAGATCCGATTCCGGCTTCGTTACTGAAAACGGCTCGCTTGATTCCGATTACCATCACGCCGAGAAAACCACCTTGAACCGCCAGGGGACTAAACGCCTCGCGAACAATTGTCGCAATCGCTGCGGGAATATCGGCGGCATGAATTGCCAAAATGTAAAGTGACGCCAGCAGGTAAGCACCACACATTAACGGCACCAAGCGGCCAGCAACCGCGCCAATGCTTTTGATACCGCCGACAATAACAACACCGACGGCCAGGACCATCGCAATTCCGTATAGCCAAGGCATGTCTTCTAAAATAGGCAAACCCGATCGAATCGCATCGAGCGATTGGCCAACTTGAAAGGCATTGCCGCCACCAAAGCTGGCCCCAATGCACAGCACCATAAACACGATCGCCAAGATACGGCCAAGTCGTGGTAATCCTCGTTCGGCTAAGCCGGCCTGCAGGTATCTCATCGGGCCGCCAATCACATGGCCCTGCTCATCGGTGGAGCGGTAGAGTTGACCGAGCGTACACTCGGCAAACTTGCTGGTCATGCCAAGTATTCCGACCAGGATGATCCAAAAGGTTGCACCCGGTCCGCCGGTACCAATCGCAATGGCAACACCGGCAATATTTCCCAGTCCAACGGTTGCGGATAGCGCAGCGGCGAGCGCCTGGAAGTGCGACACATCACCTTGATCCGATGGCTTGTCATATTTACCGCGCGTCAGGGCAATCGCATGGGCAAATCCACGAATGTTAATGAACCGCATACGCAGCGTTAGGAACGTCGCCCCGACGAACAGCCAAACAACGACAAAGGGGATGCTTACGCCCAGCCACCGCGACGTCCCGAAGTCAAAGAAAATGACCGTTGCGATCCATCCCACCGCGACGCCAAAAACGGCATCCACTTTCGTTATCCAAGTGGAAGGTTCCGGTTCAGCGGAGTCCGTTTCGGCAGGGTCCATTTCGGCGGCCGGTGCCGTGTCGTCGGCGGCTTGGGCAAAAGCAACATGGGGTTTGCCGGTGAATAAGCCAATCGCCAACACCGCAATCATCAAGCCATTTTTCATCGGAGATTTCATACCAGCGTGGCAACGTTTAAAATCTATTGGTCGCGGTCATCAATCGTGATCAACTCGGCCACATCGACCTTGCGAAATAGGATATCGGTGGTGGGATCGTGGGCCTGCAACATCAAGGTGCCCGCAGCCGTACGACTGCCGTTGCGTGGGTTCTCGTCGGCCGGTCGTGTGTCTTGCCAATCGGTTACCTGCAGTCCGTTAACCCATGCCGCGAACTTTAGCCCATCGGCAATTAGCAACATCGAAAACCACTCGCGATCGACACCGGCAACGATTCTCGCATCTTGGCGACGAAAGATTCCACCGGTCCCGCAGTCAACGGCCTTGAGCGGATTGCCGTCAACGATGCCATGATTGATTTGGCACTCATAGCCGTTCATGTCGCTGCCGGGCATGGTGCGAAAAAAGATTCCTGAGTTTAGTTTTTCGGACTGTGTCTTGGCTTCGAGCCGAGCCACAAAGTTCCCGTAGCTTTCCAGTGATTCGATTTGGCCACGTCCACCCGTCACACTCAAGTCGCCATCTTCGTTGACGAGAAACTCACCTGGTTTTTGAGGATATTTTTTCCACATCGACAATTCGCGATCCAACAGTGGCTTGAGGCCCAGGGGACGAATACGAATGTCACGAAACGCAACCGGGCCGCTGTTGTGTTGAAGTCCAATTCGACCCGCAGCCAGCGGCATCGGATCGGTGTATTGGCACACAAGCTCGCCGTCGATTCGCAGGGTCAATTCGCCTTGCAGCATTCTTATTTCATAGAGATGCCATTGGTCGGCGGCTAGCGGTTTGGACGCGGAGCCAGGCATGTCGTCGCTCACTTTTTGGCGTTGAACAATGCTGCCGGTTGGAAACAGGTTGTCGCCTGGTGCGATGTTCACCTCGTAACAATCAATCGCCGGGTCCAGCGGTTTGAGCGGCGTGCGCAGAAAGATACCGCTGTTCGTGTCGGCTGCGCTTTTGAATTCCAACCGCAGCTCATAGTCGGCCCAGGCGACGGAGGTACAAAGCAACCCATTTTCACCTGAGTCGACGGTGATTGCTTGGTCATTGACTGCCCAATTGGCTTGCGACTCGATTTCCCATCCGAACAACGTGTGACCGTCGAACAAACGCACCCAACCGTCGGCGAGCTCCTCTGGCGACAACCTAGCGGCCAATAAATCGGCGGCGGAGGCCTCGAAGACCGGCGGCGCGGTTGCCTTTACATTCTTTGCGGCGACATCCGAAGTCGTTTGGGCAGGTGAGCCACAGCCAAGCCACCACGGGATCACGGCCAACAATGAAATCAGTTTTGCGTTGAGCGACATCATTATCGATTTTGCGTAAGCGGGACGGACTGACTTTCAAACGTCGTAATCGTGCGCTGAATCTGCTTCGCTACGTCGAGTTTGCCTTCTTTACTCGCCGCAACAAGCATCTTCTTGGCCACCAGCGTAACTCGTTCGGTTTGCTTTGTCTGCAGATAGGCGTTCAGCAGGTTGGTGCAATTGGCAAAGTCAGGATTGATCTCGACCGCCGCTTCAAAATGTTCGATGGCGGTAATCAAGTTATGTTTGGTAGCGAGCAGGCAGGCCAAGTTGGTATGAGCCGTTTCATAGCGGGGGTCAACCAGCAGCGTCGCCTCATAGGCTTCGATTGCCTGATTTGATTGGCCCGTCATTTCCAGCCAGACGCCCAGATTGTAGTGATACATTGGTTCATTGGGGTTGGCTTGGCTCGCCTTGCGAAAGACATCGACGAGCCGCTCGTGTTGCTTCGTATTCTCTAGAACTCGCGCCAGAGTCAGCACGCCGTGCTTGTAAGCCGGTCGGGCCTCGAAGGCAGTTTGAATCATCGCAATGCCCGCGTCTTTCCTACCCTCATTGAACTCGACACAGCCTTGATTCATGTAGGCAAAGACGTTGTCCGGTTCGTATTTCAAAACTTCTTTCCAAATCGTCAATCGGCTGCTGAGCCGAGGTAATGTATAGACGCCGATGATCGTAAATATGGCCGCGATGGCCATGGTCGCCGTTTGACTTGCAATCAATCCACGGTCGCGGAGGTTGTTCGTTGCTTGGCTTGTAGCGATTCGACAACAACCTAAATAAAGTCCGATCACAAACACTGGCGCAAACGCAGCTAACGGAACATACAAACGTCGTTCCGCGATTTCTTCGGTCGGCAGGGGAACGATCAGTGTCGGCGACAACACGGCAAAGTACCATAGCATGACGAAGCCGATTGTGCTGCGCCGCCAGACAAGCCTTGTTGTAATGATTGAATAAACTGCTAGTCCCAAAACCCCCGGCCACGCCTCGGTCAAACTGCTCATCGGAAGGACTTGATAATTCATCAGTAGCGGCCATGGGAACCAAGTCAGTTTCCAATAGATGAAAAAGGTATTGGCCTGCGTCATCCACCAATCGACCGCGGGAATGATGTTGTTAAATCCGGCCAACGGCGTGGTGTAGCCGGCTTGGTAGATTGCGATGATTGGCAACCAACACATTGCTAGTCCAACATAAAGCGGCCACGACGTTCGCAATCGAGCAAGTGGCGTTTCTTCGCCAATGGGTGATCCTATCGACTCGCCTGCGGTATTGAGTTGACCGCCGGTGTGGCGATCGGATTGGCAAAGAAATGTCCACTCATAGATCAGCACCATTGCCGGTACTGATGCCATCATTTCCTTACATAACATGCCCGCAATGCCTGCCAAAGTTGCCAACGACAACCAAGTCCAGCGAGAGACCGACCGCTTGGTTTCCCAATAGCGGATACTGAGATACAGGGTCAATAAATAGAACAGCCCCATCATCAATTCGGTTCGCTGCGTCAGATAAACGACCGTTTCGTTGTGGCAGGGATGTACCATCCAAATTAGCGCCGAGCCGAAGCCCAGTAGATTTCGATGCTGGGTGACCGCACCGCTGAATTGGCGAAATTGCAGTGTCTTGGCAACGATGGACCACAGGACCAGCGCAGCCAGGACATGCATCACCATGTGAGCGATGCGATAGCCGCGTGGGTTCTCGCCGCCAAAGTGATAGTTGATCGCAAACGCCAGATTGATCAGCGGTCGAGCGGTGACCGGTGTTTTAGGCTGAGGTTTGAGCGGACCATAGCCACCGCTCTCGCCAAACAGCGGCCAGAGCTGGTGGATCGAGTCGTTCTCGACAATTGAAGGCACATCGTCGAAAATCAGATCGTAATGAATAGTCCGCATGTAGATCACTGCGGCAACCAGACAAAACATCAATACGCCGGCGCACGTCCAAACCCGTTTGGGGCGGTCGCTGGCCGGTGGCGAGGCGCAATCGATGGATGAAGTTGCCATATAAGCGGGCTCGATTGATCGGTGATTGATCTTGAAGGAGATCAACGTAGATCGTAAGAGCCGCTAATATCAAGGCTAGTCGGCACTCAAGTCGGCTACCCGGGACAGGTCCAGGCGTTGATCTTGCGGCAAGTTTTCGCGCTCGATCAATTCCGGGTCGTACTGCGTCCAGGTTTCGCGGCGGCTGGCCGCAGTCACCTCGCGAAGTACGCCGTCGTCATGCCAGCGAACAAGCCAAATGCCTTGGCGATAATCGCGACGTGGAAGTTGGCTTTCGGTCTTGATCAAGCGCCAAGCCCGAACTTGAAAGCGACGTTTTTGGCTGCTCCAGTCGTAAAAAATCAACTGGTCAAAAACGTGTTCACCACGAGCATCGTGGTAATGGTTGACCTCAACCAAATCAACGACATCTTTGACCACGGAACGATCCGTGGTCGATACTATCGAAGACGAAAGCAAAACCAAAACGGATACCAAGGCGTGCATCAGCGTCTCCTTCGCAGGAACCTAACAAACACCGGCCCAAGTTCATCAATGAACTGCCGTCGAGGATACGCCTGAACGCGAACGCGGTGCCAGATCGAAAACGAATTTTCCGGCGGGCTGCGAAAGTTACCCAATTGCTGACCATTAGGGCAATGATCGCGACATTGACAATTAGGGATTTTCGTTGCCCGATGAGATTGCCAGGCAATTTGGCACGCATTGCCGCGCCGTTGGGCAGCTACTGCGATATAAATAAACGAGCTAGCATCACGATCAGGAATATCGCGGCCACCACACCTGCGCTATGCTCTAGGCTCGAATCCCGGCTCGGCGGTGTTGGCGTTAAGACACCCTTTAAGAGTATGTCACCATCAACCAGGAAATTTCCTTCGTGCCTGCCAGCGACCCGCTTCCGAGCCAATTTTTTAATCGCGAACTGAGTTGGTTGGAGTTCAATCAACGTGTCCTCGAACATGCCGAATCAGCGGAGCAACCGCTGTTAGAACGAATCAAGTTTTTGGCGATTACGGGTTCGAATCTGGACGAATTTTTCATGGTCCGGATTGGTGGACTGAAGCTGCAACACGAACGCAATCCGATGGTTCGCGATCCGGCTGGTTTGACGATCGGCGAGCAATTGCACGCTGTATCGGAACGATGCCACCGACTACAAAACGACCAATACCGCATTCTCAACGAACTGTTGGAACCCGCGCTGGGCGATTCAGGGATCCGCCGGATTGATCTTGAGACGGCTGGCCAACGCGCTCGTGAAGCTTCCGATCGCTGGTTCCAAAACGAAGTGCTGGCCGTCTTGTCGCCGCAGGCACTGTATCACGACCTGCCGTTTCCCTTGCTGCAGGGCTTACAGCTTCACCTGTGTGTGCGGTTAGAGGCTATCGATCAAGAGGAACCGGGCTGGCAATTCTCGGTGATACCGCTGGGCCGAGTGCTGAATCGTTTGGTGACGTTGCCAACGGACAAGGGTTATGGGTTTGTGTTGCTGGAAGACTTGGTGAAGCAGCATATTGATGAAATCTTTCCGGGCCGCAAGGTGCTCGACTGCACAACGTTTCGCATCACTCGCAACGCCGATGTGATGCTGCGCGAAGATGCAGCGCCCGATTTGATGGTTGGCATGGAGGAGGTTTTAGAAAGTCGGCGTCAATCGCGTTGCGTGCGGTTGGAATTAAGCAGCGATGCCAGCGATGAGACAACGGCTTACTTGACGGAAACGCTTGGCATTACGTCACAGGATTTGTTTCGCGTCAACGGTCCGATTGATTTGACCTATTTGTTTCAACTCGTATCGATCGAAGGGTTTCGCTCATTGCGCAGCGAGCCTTGGTCGCCGCAGGGAAGCCCGTCGATTGAGCCTGCCGAAACGATGTTCGCGAATATCGCGCGGGGCGATTGCTTGTTAGTTCACCCCTACGAACGATTTGATCCCGTCGTGCGGTTTATCGAAGAGGCAGCGACGGACCCTGATGTGCTTGCGATCAAACAGATTCTTTATCGAACCAGTCGCAATAGTCCGATTGTTGACGCGCTGAAGCGAGCCGCTGAGCGTGGCAAGTATGTGACTGCGATTGTCGAATTAAAGGCGCGATTCGACGAAGCCAGAAACATCGAATGGGCGCGAGAAATGGAGCGAGCGGGTGTCCAGGTTATTTACGGCGTGCGGGGACTCAAGACGCACGCCAAGGTTTGCATCGTAATGCGACGCGAGCCGCAGGGTATTGTCCGTTATATGCACTTCGGGACGGGCAACTACAACGAAGTCACGGCCAGCGTTTATAGCGATGTGTCATTGTTGACCTGCAACGAAGCGCTCGGCGAAGACGCGACCAAGTTTTTCAATGCCGTCACCGGCGCTAGCCAGCCCAATCAAATGCAACTCTTGGCCGCGGCGCCGACGACATTGCGTTCGCGAATCCTCGGATTGATCGAAGCCGAGACGCAGCGATGTCGCGAAGGTCAACCAGCCGAAATCATTGCCAAGGTTAACGCGTTGGTTGATACCGACATCATCAACGCGCTCTACGAAGCAAGTTGTGCCGGCGTCAAAGTGCGTTTAAACGTTCGCGGAGTTTGTTGTCTGGTTCCAGGGGTCAAGGGAATGAGCAAGTTGATCGAAGTCGTCTCAATTGTCGATCGTTTTCTGGAGCATGCTCGCGTGATTTACTTCAAGCATGGTGGTGACGATCAAGTGTTTATCAGCAGCGCCGATTGGATGCCACGCAACCTCGACCGCCGAGTCGAATTATTGGTACCGGTTTTGAAGCCCGAACATCGCAAACGTTTGTCGGCGATGTTGCACACGTATTTTAAAGACAATACGAACTCCTGGCGATTGTTGCCGTCAGGTCTGTACGAACGAAAGACGCCAACAAGCAAAAAGCCAGCAGCTCGCGCCCAGGCATCGCTGTATCAGGCTGCGGTTAATGCCAAACGCCGCGCCGAACAATCCGGCCGCTCGACTTTCGAGACGCACCAACCGCAGCAAGCCGATTGAGCTTAAACGAAGACGTCGGCCGAGACGACGTGGCCCCGATAGCGATTGCGAATTGCCTCGATATGTTCCGCGATGAACTCGTCAACTTGCTCGGGGGCGCGGCCGACAAACTTGGCTGGCTCGGACAAGGCATCAATGTCGATCGACCGATATTCGGGATCGTTCTTCAGTCGGCTCAGCAAGTCGTTGTCACCCGCTTCGGCCTTGACGCGAAGTGCAGCGGCCTGGCTGTGTACGCGGATCGATTCGTGCAACGATTGACGATCGCCACCGGCGGCGACGGCAGCCATCAAGATGCTTTCGGTCGCCATGAAGGGCAATTCAGCCTGCAGATTCTTGGCGATAGTCTTGGGATAAACGACCAAGCCTTCGGCAATGTTTTGCATCAAAACCAAACAAGCATCGATCGCCAGGAACGCTTGCGGAATTACCAGTCGGCGATTGGCACTATCGTCCAGTGTCCGTTCGAGCCACTGGGTTGCCGCCGTTGCCGAGGTGCTGGACTGGAGACTCATGGCGAACCGCGCGAGTGAACAGATTCGCTCGCTGCGCATCGGGTTGCGCTTGTATGCCATTGCGGAACTGCCGATTTGGTTTTCTTCAAACGGTTCTTCGACTTCTTTACGACTGGCCAACAAGCGCAAGTCGGTCGCTGTTTTGTGAAGACCTTGTGCGACTCCGGCGAGCGAGTCAATGATTTGGCTGTCCACTTTTCGCGGATACGTTTGGCCCGTAACGGCATAAGAATCAGCAAAGCCAATCTTATTTGCGACCAGGCGTTCCAGTTCGCGAACTTTGGCATGGTCGCCGTTGAAGAGTTGCAAGAAGCTGGCTTGGGTTCCCGTTGTGCCCTTGGTCGATCGCGCCTTGAGTGTCGCGATCCGGCGCTCAATTTCTTCCAAGTCCAACACCAAGTCATAGATCCAAAGACAACAGCGTTTTCCGACGGTGGTTGGTTGCGCCGGTTGCAAATGTGTAAACGCCAGGCACGCTACAGCGCGATGCGAAGCTGCGAAGATCGCCAGCCGATCGATGACGGCCGCGATTCGCGTTGCGGTCATCCGCAGCGCGTCGCGCATCAGAATCAAATCGGCGTTATCGGTAATAAAACAGCTTGTCGCGCCAAGATGAATGATCGCTCGGGCTGCCGGACATTGGTCTCCATAGGCATGGACGTGTGCCATCACGTCATGCCGTAGCTTTCGTTCGTAGCTTGCGGCGATATCCAAATTCAGCAGATTTTGGAACTTTCGCAGTTGGGAAATCTGTTCGCCTGTGATCGTAAGTCCAAGCTGCTGCTGGATTTCCGCCAAAACGACCCACAGTGATCGCCAGGTCTCGAACCGCCGCTGGTCGCCCCACAGCGACGCCATTTCGCGCGACGCATACCGGCTGATTAGCGGGTTTCGATAAAAACTCGATTGGGGGTCTGGCATTAGTACGCTAGGAAATGGAGATTCGGCGATTCAATCCGCGATTGCGGTTGAGAGAGCGGCATTTCGGTGGCAGGAATGTTCCGATAACATACGGTCGCTGTCGCGAAGGGAATAGGCGACAATTCTGACCTTTAACGCAACCTTGATGGCCCAGGCTGGAATGATTCATCCAAGCAATTTTTCTCCCAATCTCAGCATGGGATTCGTCGGTGCGCTGGTGCTGACCGTGTTACTTTCGTTGGACTCGCCTTCTCGCGCCGACGACTACGTGACTCCGCTGAGTTTGATTTCGGACACGGTTGCCGGGGTCGTCGTGGTGCCCGACATGCCGGAGTTCTGCGCCGCTTGGAAAACGACGACGTTGTCGGCATTTGCCAATGACGATTTAATGAAGCTGTTCGTCGAGGCGCAACGGGCGCGCGCCGAACAAGAACTGCTTGCCGCTGATTTGAAGGTCGGTATCAAGCTGCGTGACCTGTTGGAGATTGCGTCCGGTGAAGCGGTTTTGGCGTGGCAACCGTTCAAGGATCCACGTCGCCCGTACTCGATCGCGATTGTTGCCGATGTTCGCGAGCTTTACGCCAAGGCTCAGGCGGCCATCGAACAGGTTGATAAAGACTTGGTCGCCAGCGGTGCGACTCGCAAAGATGTCAAACGCGGTGACGATGCGGTGCGTGTTTACGCGCTCAAGCCCAAGCCGGGTCAATTGCGGATCGAACAGGTTGCAATCTGTTTGAACAAGGATCGAATTTTGGCTTCGGATCGCGAGTCGATCGTGATGGAATTACTCGATGCCGTTGACGGGAAATCTGCCGGCACGATGGTCACCGCGACGGCCGACTTCAAACGCGTCCGCGAACAGATCGCGGATCGACCCAAACTGGACGAAGTCGGAGCTGACGCGGGCGTCGTTGGGCTGCAGTGGTTCGCGCGCCCGTTGGCGATGGCGCGGATTGCGAAAGAAGCGATCGGCGTTGATCGGGGCAATCAAGTCGACGTTGTCAATCTGTTGGAGCGACAAGGGTTTGATGCGATTCGAGCCGCCGGCGGTGAGTTCACAATCGGCCATCGCGATTTTGACCTGCTGCATTACGGCTTTGTGCTCGCTCCACCGGTCACGTCGGAACCCAGCCGTTATCGGCTTGCTGCCCGGATGTTGCAATTTCCTAACTCGACTAGCACGCCAATTCCCCGTTGGGTCGGTAAGCAGATTGCCAGCTACACACGATTGAATTGGAATTTGTCCGAGGCTTTTTGGGCAGCCGAAACGCTTGTTGATGACGCGCTTGGCCAGGCGATGTTCAAAGACATGCTTGATGGTATTCGCGACGATGAAGTGGGCCCGCGGATTGATGTCGCCAAGAATGTGGTGCCAAATCTTGGTGGGCATTTGATCTTGCTGACCGACAACGAATTGCCGGCCAGCGAATCGAGCGAGCGATTGCTCGTTGCGATTGAAATCACCAGCGCCCAGGCGCTGCGTGACGCGGTCAAGCGAATGATGGAAGTGGAACCTGATGCGGCGCTCGTCGATGGCGTTCCGGGAGTCGAAGTTTATCGCGTGCTGAAAACCGATGAACCCACCGATTTTGACGCCGAGTTGTTTGACGATCTTGGGCTCGGCGACGCGCCTGACCCCGATGCTCCACCACCGCTGTTAAACCAATGGGCGATCAGTGTGATTGCGAACAAGTCGGACAAGGGCGGCTACCTCGTGTTCTCGTCACACCCTGAATTGTTGGTAGAAACAGCAAATCGAATGCTGGGTGATGCGCAAGGCGGCTTAGGCGACACGCCCGAATTCAAATTACTCGGCGAACATTTGACCGCGATCGGCGGCGATGAATTTGCGATCCAGCGACTGGTGCGCATTGATCTGTCTTTACGAGTCAAGTATGCCCTATTGCGCGAGGGCAAATTGCGTGACAGTGACAGCTTGCTGGCGTCATTGTTTCGTCGTGCGTTCGACAAGATTGATGCCGAGGGCGACGATCCGTTGGGTGCCAAAAAATTGCCGCCGATCGAAGACGTCGAGAAATTCTTTCGACCCGCTGGAACTTACCTGCGCACCACCGATGACGGTTGGTCGCTCGATGGATTTTTGCTGAAGTAGCCGGTTGGAAATCACTGGCGTACGGAATCTTGTTGTTCAACAAGCGATCTTAACTTGCGGCACCAACCGCACCGGCGACTTTCTCGCGCACGACCGCCAAAACGCGAGCTTTTACTTCTTTGAGCGTTCCTTCTTGGAACGCACCGGCGGCAGCCTTGTGTCCCCCACCGCCGAAGTGACGCGCCACTTCGTTGCAGTCCATCGCGCAGCGGCTTCGGAAACTCAGTTTGAAACCGCCACGCATCTGTTCGACGAAAATCACCGCCGCTTTAGTGCGATCGACGGTCAACGTCAAATTAATCGCGTCTTCGGTATCGCTGGGCAGCGCACCGGTTGCCTCGAAGTCTTCCTTCGCCACATACGTGTGAACGAGCGCACCATCAAGTTCGGCTTCGGTTCGCGACAAAATCAGCCCACGCAATCGCAACCGTCCGAGCGTATCGCGTTCATACAGGTCGCTGTAAATCTCTGCGGGGACGGCACCGGCCTCGAGCAGTCTGGCAATCACACGATACGTCGCCGACGTGACGCTGCCGAAACGGAACCAACCGGTGTCAGTGGCGATGGCCGCAAACACAGGTACCGCCAGCGCACGAGTTAGCGGTACGTTCAACGCATCGGCGGCTTGAACGACCAAGTGCCCTGTGGCTTCGGCGACGTAGTCTTTGTACATTCGTGCCCCCAGTTCATCCTCGCCAACGTGATGGTCCAAGACCATTTTGTCGGCACGTGATTGGCGAATCACATCGCCCATGTCGCCCAATTGAGCCCAGGCGCTGGTGTCGAGAATCATGATGCAATCGGCGGTCACATTCTCGGGTTCGACATCATCGCCCAACACCTCAATGTTGCCCGCTGGGTCCAGAAACTCCAGCGCCGGTGGTGTGCGATGGGCGTTGACGATCCGAACTTTTTTTCCAATCGCTCGCAACACTTCCGCCATGCCCAGTTCGCTGCCCAGGGCGTCACAGTCCGGGCGGATGTGGCTCGTCAACACGAATGATTCGTAATGGCTAATTTGTTGCACAAATGCTTTCCAGTCAACGCTCATGTGATATTTCGGCCAGCCAAAGGGGAGTGGTGTGAACGGGATCGTCTGTTATGAATCAGGCAAAGTATAAACCAAACTCGTGCCGCTGACTTTCCCATGAAAACAATCATTCTGCTATTCATTTCGAACGTCTTCATGACCTTAGCCTGGTACGGCCATTTGAAATTCAAGGGCCAAGCGTTGTGGTTGATGATCACCGCCGCTCAACTGAAGCTGATCCAAGAGGTGATCACGCTGCTTGTTTTCGGCGTCTTCGCAATCACGTACGTCGGCGAAAAGTTGGCCTGGAACCACGCCGCCGCGTTCTTGTGTTTGTGCGCCGCCGTGTTCTTTACTTTTGGATTTTCCGCCAAGCCATCGAGTGAGCTAGATTCAACGGTGGTGCAAAGTCACGAAACGATAAGGTAGTGCGCCCGCATCATGGTGGATCCGCACCGCTACGCGAGAATCTCCGAAACCACGCGCGGTGTTTCGACTCCGGTTAAACGGGCATCGAGTCCTTGGAACTTGACGCTGAAACGATTGAAGTCGATTCCACAAAGACGCAGGATCGTGGCGTGAAGATCGTGCATAGTCACGACGTTGTCGACCGCCGAATACGAAAACTCGTCGGTCCCGCCATACGACACCCCGCCGCGCACACCACCACCAGCAAGCCAGATCGAGAAGGCATTGATGTGGTGATCGCGACCGGTCCCTTGGCCCATCGGCGTTCGTCCAAACTCACCGCCCCAAATCACAAGCGTATCATCGAGCATGCCCCGCATGCGCAAATCCGCGACCAACGCGGCACTGGCGCGATCCGTCTCGCCGGCGGCGATCGGTAGATTCTTATTGATATCCGAGTGATGGTCCCAGGCCCGATGATAAAGTTGGATGAAGCGGACGCCGCGCTCGGCCAATCGACGCGCGAGCAAACAATTCGATGCAAAGCTACCGTCACCGGGTCGGTCGATGCCGTACATCGCCAGCGTACTTGCCGATTCCTGGGAAAAATCGGTCAACTCAGGCACCGAAGTCTGCATTTGAAACGCCATCTCGTACTGTGCGATGCGAGTTTGGATTTCCGGGTCGATTTGACGTTGGGCGAGCATGCCGTTTTGGCGCTGAATTTCTTCGACGATCAACCGCTGCGTGCTTTGGCAAACTCCCTCGGGGCTGCCGATGTAATGGACCGCATCGCCCTTGGATTGAAACTGCACGCCTTGGAACTTGCCCGGCAAGAAACCGCTGGACCATTGTCGCGCCGAAATCGGTTGAGCCCCGCCGCCTTTGCCTTGCGACACCAAGACAATGAATCCAGGCAAGTTGTCGGTCTCCGCACCCAGCCCGTACAGCAACCACGAGCCCATGCTGGGACGACCATTGAGGATCGAACCCGAGTTCATGAACGCCTGCGCCGGGTCGTGATTGATCTGCTCGGTAACCATCGAACGAATCACGCAGATCTGGTCAGCCACGCCGCCGATGTGCGGCAGCATTTCGCTGATTTCCAAACCGGACTGGCCGAATTTTTTGAAATCAACAAACGGTCCGCGAACCTTCAAAACCGTATTCTGCAACTGAGCCAATTGTTGGCCGTTGGTCAACGATTCGGGAAATGGCTCGCCGTCGCGTTTCCGCATTTCGGGTTTGGGGTCCAGCGTTTCGCACTGCGAAGGGCCACCGGCCATCGCCAGATGAATGATTCGCTTTGCCCGAATTGGATAATGGGCAACCGCAACCGCACCACGACTCGGTTCGGTCGGCGTCTGGGTCGCGGCGCAAGCGCTCGACGAACCTGCGGGGCTGAGCAACTCAGCCAACGCCATGCCGCCAATTCCGTATGACGAATGGGTCAAAAAGCTACGGCGGTTAACGTCGGCCGCAGCGGAGCAGGTTGATGGCGTAAACTTCAACACGAGCAAACCTTTTCAACCGGCGACTAATACCGGGTAATTGTTTCATGCAAATTAAACAACACGCGACAAACATTTGTCCAGACAGCAAGCTCCACCGGAGCAACGTGATCCGGCTTGGTTTTGATTCCCACGGCGATCAATTTGTTCGCATCCTCGGGCGATTGGGCGTAAGCCCGGCGCAATGAACGAATCAACGTTTGCAGCGACTTCGACTCGGCCGACGTTGGAGATCGTGCCAGTGCAAGTTGGTAAAGCTCATCGATTCGATTGGCATCGTCGCCGGTCGAACTATCGAGAATTCGTTCGGCAAAACAGCGTGCCGCTTCCACCATCGAGGGATCATTCAACAGCGTTAATGCCTGCTGCGGCGTATTGGCACGAACTCTCGCGGCGATGCAATCTTCGCGCGTCGGCGCGCCAAAGTTAATCAGCATCGGATGCAAAAATGTCCGTTGCCAATGCACATAAACGCCACGGCGATATTGGTTGGTATCCGTTTCGGCGCGATAGATGCGGTCGGGAAACTGCAGATTGGCATAATGCCCATCGGGTTGATACGGCTTGATCGAGGGTCCGCCAAGTTCGGGATCGAGTAGCCCCGCGATTGCCAGTGCGTTATCGCGGACTAATTCGGCTTCGAGACGTCGTGGCGATTGATGCGACAATAGACGATTCTCAGGGTCGATCTGCAGCGCAAGTTCGGTCGGCTGTGACGATTGGCGGTAGGTGCTCGACATGACAATCGCTTTGACCAATCGCTTGACGTCCCAACCAGACTCGCGAAACTCAATCGCCAGGTAGTCGAGCAATTCAGGATGCGACGGCGGTTCGCCTTGTGCCCCAAAATCATCACCGCGGGCAGTCAGGCCTGTACCAAAGAATTGTTGCCAAATTCGATTGACCATCACGCGGGATGTCAGCGGATTGTCTGTGGAAACCAACCAATTCGCCAGGTCCAAGCGGGTCAATCGTTTATCGGGTGGGTCCGCGCCCGGCAAAAAGTGAGGCGTTTGCGGCGTGACCACCTCGCCGCCGTCATCCTGCCAATTGCCGCGCGGCAAGACTCGCACAATGGCTGGCGAGATTGCCTCGGTGACCAGCACCGGCGTTCTGCCTGAGCGACAATCCAGCAATTTCAGATCGAGCCGATAAAGCTGGTCTCGCACGTTCGCCAAGGCATTGGTACTTCGCAAGAACGTTGCTGCATGGCTGCGCATGACATCGCTGCCAACGCTCATCAAGGCATCAGCGTTCTCGATATCGGGCGGCGCAAGCGGTGATACCGAAACGCGGACACAGCCCAGCGAATTCTTATCGAGATGAATTGACAATTCAGCGCCATCGGCCACAGCGATCGGCGTTTCGAGCAACCAGTAGCTTGCGACTCGCGCGTCGGCCAGGCTGGTATCGAGCTTCCAATTTCGCTGAATGCCGATCACGGCTTGTCCGCTGTCGTAACGCGGCAAGTAAGTGTCGGCCGTTGCGTAGCGAAATTGGACTGCTACGGGCTTGTCAGAACCACTACGACTTATCGTGACTCGCGGCACAAACTCGATGCGGTCCGACTTGCCACTGCGAAGCAATTGTCCATCATGCTCCGGTGCAGCAATCAGTTCAATTCGCAAGGTTGAAATATGGCCCGCAGCAAGTGGGAATTGAACCTCATCGGCGCGGTTACTTTTGCCGACAAAGACGACGCTCGAATCATCGTTTACCGTGTAGGTCGGCACACCAGCAGCCGCTTTCTTCTTGGCGGACTTCAGTTTCTTGTCGGTTTGGGGTTCCGGCACCTCCGGCGCAGTGACTTGTTCGGGCTGCGGTGCGGGAGTCAGCACCTGCCAACCGTCGGGATGCTCGCTAGTGAACGATGCTAAGTTCTCAGTGAAGCTGGTAAACAACTCGCTGGTGGCTTGATCAGCGGTATCAATCGCAGACTGTACCAGTTGATCGATTTGGTTTCGCAATCGCTTGCGTCGGCGCTCCAGATGGTCACTGGAAACTACGACTTCCGGTGGAAAAGGGTATTCATTGGTGAAACCTTTCAAGTCCTCGTTCGGCGTGTATTTGTAGTCCGAATAGACTCCCCACTGTTTTACATCGGCAAAGAAAGCGGCAAGCGAGTAAAAGTCCTTTGTCGAGATTGGATCGAATTTGTGATCGTGGCATTCGGCACAACCAAATGTGGAACCGAGCCAAGTCATGCCAACGGTGCGGACGCGGTCGGCGGCGTACTTGGCCAGATACTCTTTCGGTTGAGCACCGCCTTCGCGAGTCATCATGTTCAATCGATTGAAACAGGTGGCGACCAATTGTTCCGGTGTCGGATTGGGCAAGAGGTCACCGGCAAGTTGTTCGATCGTAAATTGGTCAAACGGCTTGTTCTGGTTGAAAGAATCGATGACGTAATCACGGTAGCGCCAAACGTTCGCGTTTTGGTCGCCGTGAAAGCCAACGGTATCGGCGTAGCGAACCACGTCCAACCAGGGAATCGCCATGCGTTCGCCGTAGTGCGGCGATTGAAGCAATTGATCGACAAGATTCTCGTAAGCATCGGGTGACTTTGCATTGACAAATAGTTGCACCTGAGCGGGCGTTGGCGGCAGGCCGATTAAGTCCAGATACAGGCGTCTGGCCAATATCAATTTGTCCGCTTCGCCAGCCGGCTTCAGCTCTGCGGCTCGGAGCGAATCTTGAATGTACGCATCGATTGCCGACTGGCTTTCGTTTGCGCGCAATGGTTCCTTGCGCTGGGGTGCGACGTAGGCCCAGTGATCTTCGTACTCGGCTCCCTCTTCGATCCAGCGACGCAGCAAAGCTTTTTGCGACGACGTCAAAGACTTGTGCGCCTCCGGTGGTGGCATCACGCTGTCAGCATCAGGCGATTCGATCCGCTGGATAATTGACGATTCATCAGCATTGCCCGGAACAAAGGCACCGAAATCGATCGCTGCGGCGCGGTCATCGAGTCGCAGCTCGGCCTGGCGATGTTTCGCATCGGGGCCGTGGCAATAGAAGCAATTGTCTGAAAGAATCGAGCGGATATCACGATTGAAACTAATCGCCGAGTCTGCCCAACTCGGTGCCGCAAGCATCGATCCGGCGGTCGCGAGGGCAAACAGGATGATGGCGATGCGCATGATAATGATCATTCTTAACGTTGGTAAATCGGCAAATAGCCACGATCAAGTTGCAACATGACCAAGTTGCACGCCGTCACATAAACGGGGTGAATCTGGCCTTCCCAATAACCTTCGTTACGTTGGTCAGCGATGATCCGCTCATAAAGTTTGTCACGGAAAGGCACCCACAATTCATCGCCTTGGCGGTACACGACTTGGCTGTAGTATAAATAGGTGTAATGCCAATGTCCAAAAGCTCGCGTGGCATCGCTGATGTCGTGCAGGTTGTCTTTGGAATACTTCAACATCTCGGGAACGTGTTCGCTGTCATAATCACCGGCGTTGTAAAGGGCCGAGAGCGCCGCCGCAGTGATCGCCGGACGACTGCTGCCACGTTGGCGACTGCTGTAACTGATTCCGCCGTCGGGATTTTTGCATTCGTAGATGTATTCTTTTGCTTTGTCGATCACTTCGCCGGGAACAGGAATGCCGGCATTGCGACAACCGCGCAGGCCTTGGACCTGCGTGATTGTCGTTGAGCCTTCATCGAAATCATTGCCTTCGCGCGCCGAAACGTAGCCCCAACCACCGGCGGCGGTCTGCGCATTGCCACTGAACTCGACCGCCTTGGTCAGCACATCGACCAGCTCGTGGCGGCGATCGATCAAGCCTTCTTCGCCGAGAACTTGCGACAAAAACAACATCGCAAAGCCGTGGCCGTAAGTGTAACGCGAATCGGTTTGTGGATCACCGATCAAGCCGTTGTCGCGACCTTTACTGATGATGAAGTCGGCGGCCCTGGCCACTTGTCGAGCATAGGGGCCTTGCGTCGTCGTCGAGCCGCTGGCGACCAGCGCCGTTCCGGCCAGCGCCGCCATCGCCGTGGGATAAACCTGGGTGTTCCACTGGCCGCGCGATGATTGGTTACGACGCAACCAAGCAAGACCCTTCTCGATCGCCTCGTCCCAGCGGCCGTCGCGTGCCGCCTGTGCCGGTTGCGATGACAACGTCGAAACCAGTCCGGCGGTGGTGGCCGTGACAAAGCGAAGCCAAGTGCGACGCGTGGATTGGGGTGTCATGGGAGTACCGTTACCGAGGAGTAAGTAATTAGCGAGGCCATAGTATACCGCGATCAAGTCTTACTTATCATCAGGAATCAGCTCCAGGCACAGCACCCGCTCGCTGCCGCGAACGTACAGCAATCCGTGGCTGAGGATCGGCGCGGCCCAGTACGGCGAACCCAGTGGCGGACGTTTGTCGCCCGGTTCATGCAAATCGATCTCGGTAACGACATCAAGTTTTGTCGAATTGACGCGGATAAGCTGCAACAATCCCTGCTCGTCCAGCACGATCAAGTGATTGTCAACGTACATCATGCTGACTCGCGAACGACGTTGATCGGCCCAGGCGAGTTTTCCGTTGAGCAGATTGATGCAGCGAAGATCGCTGTCCGGCTCGTTGCGGCCACTGCAGCCGTAAAGCCAATTGTCGATTAAGATCGGCGTCGCCCAGTGGCCGCGAAAGTTTTGTTCGCGGCGATTGTCGGGGTCTTTCCAAAGTTCCTTGTAGCCATTGCGATCGACTTCGAGCAGTACCGAACCCAGTTCGTAACAATCGCTGATAAAGACGCGAGTGCCGCTGACCACAGGGACCATGCCGTTGACACTTTCCAAAACCGCGGCGCGGTGGGGATAATTCCAAAGCGTGGTACCGTCATTGGGGTCAACGGCGACCAGCCCTTCACGGGCCAGCACAATCACGATTTCGGTGCCATCGATCATCATCGTTCGCGGACTGCTGTAGCTGGCGAGGTCGTTGCCGGCTTGCCAGATTTTTTTGCCGCTTCCACGATCAAACGCGACCAACGCTGACCCGTTGGCCGAAACACGGTCGAGTCGTCCGGGGGCAATGTTTGCGTCTTCCGGTGGACTGCCACCGACCATCACAATCACCTTGTCGCCCACCACGAGCGGCGAACTGCCGACGCCAAAGAAATTTTGGACCACCCCGAACATTGCATTCGTATTGACGGTCCATTTAGCATGGCCGTCGATCGCATTGGTACAAGTCAATTGACCCGCGACGCCAAGCGTGAAAACGTCGTCACCATCGATTGCCGGTGTACCGCGCGGTCCGTTGTTGTAGCCGTACATATCGGCGTAATCGACACTCTGGTCACTGGACCACAGCGCTTCGCCAGTCTCGGCGTGGATGGCGCGCAGGCGTTCGACATTGCCGATGCGCTCGTGTTGAAAATACCGACCTGCGGCAACGCTGCCGATGCCGTAGCTGGTGCCGACTTCGATCGACCACAGCGCCGGAAGCTTGCTATCGCTCCAATCGGTGCGTATTCCTGTTTCATTTGACTTGCCTTCAAACGATGTGCCAAGAAATCGAGGCCAATCTTCGCCGCGATGTCTCGACCCGAGTGATGGCTCGTTAGCGGCCATATCAAGCGAGACCGCAAGGACAATACCCAGAACAACGTATCCGGTTATGATCGGCTGAGAAAATGGTTGGCGTTTCATTTTTCGTCCACTTGGTGCTGCACGATGGAAGACCTGTTTGTCAACAATCGATTGACGATCCCGGAGTCACAATTGCAAACGAGCTTCTCGCGCAGCAGTGGACCGGGCGGCCAAAACGTTAACAAGGTCAACAGTAGGGTAACGCTTCGTTGGCAGGTGAGCGAGCAACCGCTGCTGCCCCCAGGCTGGAAGAACCGTCTTTGTGCGCAATTGAGTAACCGTATCAACCGTGAAGGGGAGCTGGTCATTCATAGTGATCGCTATCGTGACCAACCACGCAATCTCGGTGATTGTCGCGCACGGTTGGTCGAAATGCTATTGACATGTGCCACTCCACCGACAATCCGTAAAAAGACGGCTCCGTCCAAGGCCAGCCAACGACGCCGCGTCGACGACAAACGCAAGCTGGCACAAAAAAAAGATTCCCGTCGTGATCCGTCGGCTGATTGACAGGGTGGGAAAGCTTCTCGTCCTGGATTCGCCGGTTATACTGTGCGAGTTCGACGTTTGACTGACCAATGACTACCGCTATTTCGCAAATTCATTTTACTGAGCCATGAAGCGACCCCAGCATCTTGACCACTTGCTGTCCCAGTGGGTTTTTGATCCCAACACGTTGAATTCTCGCTTGGTGAAAGGGCGCGATGGGCGCGACATCATCCAGATGCGAGTGGACATGGGGATCTTGCAAATGGAAACGACTGGCCGACCCGACGGGGCCCAACCCAACGGCTGCGAGACCTATCTCGACTACCTGCAAACGCTGCGTTTGACCGAACCGGAGCGAAAGCTTGATGAGGGCGAATGCGGCGAGGTCGATCGCGAATTCATGCAATTCTACCATCGCCGGATCTGCTGGTTGCGGTTGCAATATTACCAACGTGCCGTCATGGACGCCGATCACACGTTGCGATTGATGGACGTGTCCGATGTGATGTGCGATGACGAAGAATGGACTGGATCGCATGAGCAGTACCGTCCGTTTGTCTTGTTCCATCGCACGCAGGCTGAGGCCCTCGCACAATTGGACGATAGCGGTGCCGAGGAAGCGGTCCAAGCGATCAACGAAGGCCTGGAGACGATTCGACAGTTTTTTATTAAGCATGAAGCCGACGAGCACTTTGACGAAGATGAGTTGGTGGTACGGTTGGTGGAGTTGCGGGAAAGCCTGCGCAATGAATACGAAGTTGGCCAAACGTTGATGGAGCGACTGCACGATGCGGTGGCCCAGGAACGGTACGAACTTGCCGCCGAGTTGCGAGATGAGCTTGCCAAACGCGGCCAACGATAGAATGCGTGGATGAACCCCTATTCGCTGCCCTTCATTGCTCCCGCCCACCTTGGCACCAGCGCTTGGTTATTGCGACTTCGCTGGTTCGCCGTTTTTGGCCAACTGGTCACCGTTGCGGTTGCGGAATACGGCGCGAACATCGATTTGCCCTACGTCCCGCTGCTGGGGTTAATATCCGTTACGGCAATTACCAACGGTGCTTACGGAATCTGGCTGCTGCGTTCGTCTCGCTCGCGTCAGCCCGCCGAATCCGATCACGCTAAGATCGCTCAAGCCGATAAGATCGCGACCACGCTGATGATGGTCGACATTGTGACGCTCACGGCGATGCTGTTTCTCAGTGGCGGTATCAACAATCCATTCAGTCTATTTTACTTCGTCAACTTAGCCGTCGGCGGCGTGATCCTGAGACCGCGCTGGGCGTGGGTTTTGACGGCGATGGCGATTGTGGGCTGTGGGTTGTTGATTCTGGAGTCGTTACCGTTGGAAGGACTTGGCAAGGTCGGCGAGCGTGCTGGCTTGTCGTTGTATTCGTTTGTGCGTTTCGTCGCGTATTTAACCTGCAGCATTGTGGTGACGCACTTTGTGACGCGGACCGCCGCCGAGTTGACTCGTAGCGAGCGCGAGCTGCGCGAAACGCAGGCCCGTCACGCCCAGGCACTGCGGCTTGAAGGTCTGACGACGCTGGCCGCCGGTGCGGCGCATGAATTGGCCACACCGCTGTCAACGATTGATGTGATCGCGCGCGAGCTCGATCGCCATTTGAAAGAATGCGAGACGCCCGACTCGGTGCGTGAAGACTTGCGATTGATCGATCACCAACTCGAAATGTGCAAGCAAATTCTTCGCCGCATGCGTGGTGCGGCGGGCGATTCGATGATCGATCATTGGCACCATACAACGGTTGGCGAATTGATCGATTGTGCGCTCGAAGGCGTGCGCGATCCCGAGCGAGTTGACGTGACCGATGGGCCCGACCATGTCGAGTTGCAACCGCTGTGGTTGCCACAGGAAGCGGTCGCCCAAGCGATCCGGAATTTGATTCACAATGGACTAGATGCCAGCGGTGCGTCGGGCCGCGTCATGATCGATACGCGTTTGGCGGATCGGTCGCTCGAAGTTCGCATACAAGATGCCGGTCGCGGTATGACCAGCGATGAACTGGGACGTGCCGGTGAGCCATTCTTTACCACCAAGGAACCGGGGCGCGGCATGGGGTTGGGGTTGTTTCTGACTCGCAGCGTGGTGTCGCGACTCGGTGGTAGACTCGATTTTCAAAGCACACCGGGGGTCGGCACGGCGGCAATCGTCATTTTGCCCTGTCAATTGACCGGCGATCCGGTTTGAATAGAAGATCATTTGAATTGTGTTTAAGGGAACTGCGATATGAATAGTGCAAGCCAGGGAAATTCGGTGGTCTACGATTGTCATGCGGTGGGTGCCGAGAGCATTTTGGTCGTCGACGATACGTCGATCCTGCGCGATCGATTATCCATCGCGTTCGAGCAACGTGGGTTTCGCGTTGAGACGGCGGCAAACTTTGACGAGGCAGTCGATGTCTTTTCGCGCCGCCCGACCGAGTTGGCGGTACTGGACCTGCGAATGCCCGGGCGCAGCGGCTTGGAGTTGCTTGGCAGATTGCTGCAGATCCGCCCCGAAACGCGAATCATTATGCTCAGCGGTTTTGGCAGTATCCCGGCGTCGATCGACGCGGTGCGAATGGGAGCGGTTAATTTTCTCAGCAAGCCGGCCGACGCCGACGACATACTTTGCCAATTCATTCGCGGCGACGCGCCTAGCACGCTACATTCGGTCGTCGAGTTTCCGGCTCCATCATTGGCGCGAACCGAATGGGAACACATCCACCGCGTGCTGGCCGATTGTGGTGGCAACATCAGCGAAGCGGCCAGACGACTAGGTATTCATCGTCGCAGTTTGCAGCGAAAACTCCGCAAGCGGGCACCCGAAGACCCGCCAATGCCGATCGTCGAAACACAAATCGTTGATTAAACAATTCACAGGCACCCCTTTTTGAAACATGTTTTTAAGGGAATCGATTGATGAAAACGACGGGAAAAAATCGAATGAATTTATTCGCGGTTGCGTGCTTGTTCGTCGTTACCGTGCCGATAATCGCCACCGCCGAATCAGGTCTGGCATCGCTTCGCCAAGGTCCTATGCGGATTGTTCCGGGCCAGCACGGCGTCGGTCAAATGATTGCGGAACTCTCACTCAGCGACATCGACGGCCAATCGATGAAACTGAGCGATTACAGAAATCATTCGGCGGTCGTGATTGCATTCACCAACACGAGCTGCCCGATTTGCAAGAAATACACGCCGACGTTGGCCGCGATCGAAGACCAGTTCAGCAGCCGAAACGTGGCGTTTCTTTATGTCAATCCAACGGCAAGTGATTCGGTCGAATCAATCCGCGCGGCGATCTCGTCGAACCATCTTGAGGGACCTTACGTTCGCGATCAAGAAAACAAAATCGCCAAGGCACTCGGAGCCACCCATACCACGGATGTTTTTGTGCTGGATGCGAAACGGACGCTGGTTTACCGCGGGGCAGTCGATGACCAGTATGGTTTTGGCTACACCATTGATGCACCACGCAGCAACTATTTAATCGATGCCATCGAGACCGTGCTTGATGGGAAGGGACCCCTAGTCGGAGCGACCGAAGCGGCCGGTTGTCCATTGGATCTTCGCTCATCGAGCGCGACTGACTTGGCCAAGAGCGACGAGACCTATCACAACCGAATCTCGCGCATCGTCCAAGCCCACTGCGTAAAGTGCCATCGTGAAGGCGGCGTCGCGCCCTTTGCACTCGAACAATATGACGATCTCGTTTCCCAAAGCGGTGCCATTCGCCGAGTGATCGACAACCGGATCATGCCGCCGTGGTTTGCGGCCAAGCCAGCGGATGGCCATGCGAGCGACTTTATCAATGACACGTCGCTCAGCGAACTGGATCGCACGGCGCTGCTGCATTGGCTTGACGGCGACAAGCGGGAGGGTGATCCCAAGGATGCTCCCGTGGCAACGAAGTTTGTTGAAGGTTGGCAAATCGGCGAGCCCGACTTGGTGCTACAGTTGCCAAAACCGATCGCGGTCAAGGCCAGCGGCACCATGGCCTACCAGAACGTCACGATCGAAACCGGCTTCACCGCAGATCGTTACATCAAGGCCGTCGAGGTCACACCGACGGCGCGCGACGTGGTTCACCATTGTTTGGTGTTCGTATTGCCCCCGGCAAAAGACAGCGACTCGGGGCGTGATCGGCGCGCCGGTGATGACGAAGCCGACGGTTTTTTCGCGGCCTACGCGCCGGGCTACGATGCATTGGTCTTTAATGACGGTTTCGGCAAGCTGATCCCCGCCGGATCGCGATTGAAGTTTCAACTTCATTACACGCCCAACGGGACCGCGACCACGGATCAAACCAAGATTGGATTCCAGTTTACAGAGGATGCACCTGAGCGACTGGTGAGCGTCGCCGGTATTGCCCAACCGCGATTGTCGATACCTCCGCATGCTGAAAACCATCAAGTGACAGCGTCGGTTACGTTGCCGCGTGACGCGACGGTACTGGCGTTCTTCCCACACATGCACCTGCGCGGCAAGGCGTTTCAGTACGACGCCATGTTGCCCGACGGCAAGTCATTAAACCTGCTTGAAATCCCGCGTTATGATTTCAATTGGCAATTGTCGTATCGATTGGCTGAGCCGCTGGAGCTGCCTGCGGGCACGAAAATCACGGCCACCGCCTGGTACGACAACAGCAAGAATAATCCGGCGAATCCCGATCCCTCGCGCACCGTGCCATGGGGCCAGCAAACGTATGACGAAATGATGATCGGCTACGTCGAATACCACATGAAAGACGGCAAGCTCGGGCGGTTTGCCAGTGCACCGGCGATCGAAGCATTGCGCAATCTCGGATCGGGAAAGAATGTCGAAGCCTACTTTCGCAATCTCGATAAAGACCACGATGGCAAACTGACCGGCGACGAGTTGCCCGCGCAATTGAAAACGCAATTGCTGCGCCTTGATATAAACCATGATGGTGCGATCTCCGCCGACGAAGCCGAACGACTCAAGCAGATCTTGTCAAAACGCAAGCAGTGAGAATCTTTAAAATGACTCCGAAGATGTTCATCTTATGCACCTTGTTGATCGCAAGCTTCGCATTTAACGTCCATGCCGAAACGGCGGCATTAACGCGTCAATGGCAGGTTGCTGATGAAACTCGCCAAGCAATCATCATGGCTCCCGAGGTCGCGAAGCAATCCGATTCGCCGGTGATATTCGCGTTTCACGGACATGGCGGGACCGCTAAACACGCCGCCCGATCGTTTGGATTCCAAGACCATTGGCCCGAAGCAATTGTTGTCTACATGCAAGGGCTCAACACGCCGGGACGGCTCACCGATCCCGACGGCAAAAAGACGGGCTGGCAATCGACTGCCGGTGACCAAGGCGACCGCGACTTGAAGTTTTTTGACGCGGTGCTCGCTACGTTGAAGAAGGAATACAAGGTCGACGCGAGTCGAATTTATGCCACGGGTCATTCCAACGGCGGCGGATTTACTTATCTGCTCTGGGGCCAACGTGGTGACGTGTTCGCGGCCGTAGCACCCTCGGCTTCGGCGGCTTCGAATCGCGGCTATCGTGATTTGAAACCAAAACCGGCGCTACATGTTGCTGGCGATAATGACCCCTTAGTCAAGTACTCGTGGCAACAAGTGGCCATGCAAATTGTTCGTGACATCAACGGCTGCGAAAAATCGTCAGTGCCCTGGGCAAGCGAGGGTGAAGTAGTGGGCCGCGAGTATCGCTCGCCGGCGGGAACCCCATTCGTTTCGCTGATCCATCACGGCGAACACAAGTTTTTGCCGGAGACATCCCAATTGATCGTCAAGTTTTTTCAACAGCACAGCAGTCCTTGAGGTTGGTCATGTTTGTGCGTGGCGTATTGGGTTGGTTGCTGATTTTACTTTCCCCTTGGCTGGCCATCGCCGAGGCTCCGCGGATCGAGATCGTTAGTTCAGTGCCGCCACTGACGATCGAGTCGATTTACCACCCAGCAGAAAAATTCAAATACCTTGAATCCGCGACGCCTCCAATCCGGTGGTTTGAAGGCGGAGCGGGCCAAGACGATACGCTGTTGGTCAAGCGCGAAGGCGGCTGGATGCAGGTCAATCCCGCTGACGCCGTCGAAACGCCGTTTGAGATTGAAAAGCAACTGGTGGCGCAGATTGTTTCCTTAGACGAAACCGCCGGCAAAGTTGCTGAAAGCGTGGTGCGCACCTGGATCGGCAACCAGGATCAATCGCTTGACGCCCGCATTGTAAGAATCGGGGAATCACTGGCGTTAGTTGGACTTGCCGTCCAACCGCGCTGGGTATCGCGACAAACGAAGTCATGGCGCGAATGCTCGCTGAGTCCCGATCGCAGGTCAGTCGCGTTTGTTGATGCGAATGATCTTTATGTATTGCAACTGGCTGGTGGTCAGGTGAATCGAATTACCCAAGATGGCTCGCCGACGTTGTTGAATGGTTTGCTTGACTGGGTCTATCAAGAAGAGATTTTTGGTCGTGGAAATTATCGCGCCTACTGGTGGCGAGACGATTCACGTGCGATTGCGTTTCTGAAGATAGATACTTCCGCCGTGAAGCCATTTACCGTGACGGCCAGTCGTGGCCCGCGCGGCGAGACGCTTGTCGAACGTTACCCCAAAGCGGGAGATCCAATTCCGCGAGCGTCGGTGTGGTGCGTGACGCTCGGCAGCCAGGGGATTTCGGCACCGCAAGCGATCGCTCGTACCGGCGATGACGAAACGATCATCACGCGCGTCGGTTGGAACAAACAGAACGGCGAACTGTGGGTCCAACAAGCCAACCGACTGCAAAACGAAATCTCGTTGTCCGCGACCAACACCCAGCGGATGTCGCGGCGATCGATCTTCAACGAGCAATCCGATCGTTGGCTTGAAGTTCATGAATTGCCCGAACCGCTGCCTGGTGGTGACTTGTTGCGGCTCAGCGATTTGTCCGGCGGTCGTCGTCGCTTGTGGAGGATGCCGATCAATGGTGAGGCTGCGATTGCGTTGACGCCGAATGATTTTGATGTTCGTGAGTTGGTTAGCGTTTCAAAGGCTGGCGACGTGGCTTACCTACTTGGCGATCAACAGCGCGGCACCGCGGGTCAGCATTTGTACCAAGTCGATTTGCAAACACCCGCACCGCTGGTTCGAATCACTGGCGAAGCGCCCTGGCATACGGTGTCAATCAGCAAAGATTGTAAGTCTTGGATCGATCGCCCGAGTTCACTAACCCAACCGACGGCGATGTGGTTGCGTCGTCTTGATGAGGCAGAACAATCGACACCGCGTTTGATCAATCAAGAGCGGTTGACACTTGCCAACTTGCCGTCTGAGATCAGTTGGCCATCGATCCAAACGCCCGACGGCGTGACATTGCCGGCGTGGTTGTTGCAGCCACAATCCGCCAGCTCGTCACAGCCTTGTCCTGTGTTGATCGAAATTTACGGCGGGCCAATGATTTCGACGGTTCGCGATGGTTGGTCGAGCACACGATTTTTGTTTCACCAAATGCTCGCACGAAACGGCATCGCCGTGCTGGCCGTTGACAATCGTTCCAGCGGTGGGCGCGGGTTGGCGGACAGTTGGTCGATTCATCGTCGCATGGGCGAGGTCGAGACCAACGACTTGATCGCGGTGGCCGATTGGCTTGGCCAACGACCGTGGGCTGATGCGAATCGGTTGGCCTTGCGCGGCTGGAGCTTCGGCGGTTTCTTGACGCTGCACGCGATGACGCACAGCGACCGATTCGCCGTCGGCGTCGCCGGCGGCAGCGTCACCGATTGGCGCAATTACGACGCGTTCTACACCGAACGTTTCATGGGATTGCCCGCGCAAAACCAGGCGGGCTACGATGCCACGTCGCCCGTGTTGGCCGCATCCAAAATGCACGGTCGCGTATTACTTCTGCACGGAGAAATCGACGACAACGTGCATTATGCGAACACGCTGCAGATGGCCCGCGCCTTGCAAAAAGCGGGGAAAATGTTTGACCTGATGGTTTACCCCGGTGCGGGCCACGGTATTCAAGACCCAAGCCAAGATTATCATTTGATGAAGACAACGTTCGAGTTTTTGTTACGGGAATTTGGTCTAAAGGCCGTCGAATGATTTCGCTGTGACCAGTCTACTGGACCAATCGCCCGGTTCGCGTCACGCTTTGTGGCATGTCGATCATCGAGGTTAAAGAGCTGAAGAAGTCGTATCGCGTTTTCAGGAAGCGCGAGGGGCTGATGGAAAGCGTCCGCGGGCTGTTTCATCGCGAGTACAGCGAAGTCGAGGCCGTTCGCGGTATCAATCTGACCGTTGAGCAAGGCGAGTTCGTCGCCTTCCTTGGTCCCAACGGAGCGGGAAAAACAACGACACTCAAATTGCTTTCCGGAGTGATCAATCCGTCCAGCGGGGCGGCGACGGTGATGGGCTATGTGCCCTGGGAACGCAGGAACGAGTATCGTCGTCGGTTTGCCCTCGTGATGGGCCAAAAGAATCAGCTTTGGTGGGACTTGCCTGCACAAGAATCTTACCGGCTGCATCAACAGATCTACGGTGTGCCGGCGGCACAGTTTGATGCGACGTTAAATGAACTGACCGACCTGCTCGACGTGACGCGGTTACTTGGCCAACCCGTTCGCGAACTTTCACTCGGCGAGCGAATGAAAATGGAATTGATCGCGGCGCTGCTGCATTCGCCGGACGTCTTGTTTCTCGATGAACCAACCATCGGTCTGGATGTCATTGCCCAGCACAACATTCAACAATTCTTGCGCTTCTACCAAGAAAAGCGGAAGATCACGATTCTGTTGACCAGCCATTACATGAAAGACGTGGCGGCACTGTGCAAGCGAGTTGTCATCGTTGCCGGTGGGCTGGTGCAGTACGACGGTTCGCTCGCTGGGATCATCGACAAATTCTCGGGCAACAAAGTGATCACGCTTCAATTCGGTGAAGCCAATCGACCAGCGGACTTGGCGCGGCTGGGAACGATTCTGACAACCAATTGGCCGAAGGTGCGAATCAGCATCGCTCGCGCCGATGTGCCACGTGTGTTGGCCGAGGCACTGCGTGACTATGCGATCGAGGATGTCTCGGTTGAAGATCCGCCACTTGAAGACGTGATCGCGGATCTGTTCCATCAAGTCGCGTGAGTCGGCTCTGCAATCCGAAGTCTGGCGACTCCGGCTACGGGTAAAGTTTCATCTGCCGCTCGCCTTATCGCTGGTTCGCGAATGCTCGGTCGAGCACTCTTTTCGCCGCATTAATTCCACTGCTCAACGCACCCTGCAGCGAAGGCGTTTCCAGATAGTCGCCGCAGAGCACCACTTCACCGATTCGGCGCGTGGACTGCATTGGGTCCATTGATGTCGCCGGTAACGCTTTAGCGACGTGGTAACTTTTCAAGTGAATCCAGTTTTCAACCGCAGTTCCGTACCAGCGGCGAAGTTGTGACCGCACCAAGGGAACTTCATCCAGTAGCTTCTGGTCTGATATTTTTCCGGCTACTGACACCGTCACGGACACCAGCGTTTTGTTCTGCGGAGCATACTGGGGCGCGACGTCGCTGAGCACAACGACGGACGCGATTCGATGCGCGGCGTCCCGTTCATATTCGTCGCCAGCCAAAACCAACATCCGGCGGTGGTCCGGTGATTGTTCACAGGCAAAGTAATGAGTGGACGTCGCTCGCCAGCTTGTCGCAATCGAATCGTCGCCAAGCATCGCCGCTGCCGTTGAGTTTTCGGTTGCAACGACAATCTGGTGAGCGGCAACTTCTTCACCAGACGCCAATCGCACCTTTGAGTTTTCGATTCTCACGACGTGTTGGCCAAGTCGCAACGTCCCGCGAGGAAGTCGGTCGGCCAACTGCCGCGGAATCGCCGCAATTCCATCAGCCGGTAGCGAAATTTCACCTGCGGAAAACATGCGAAACACAAACTCCAGCATCCGACTTGATGTTGCGAGTTCAGATTCGAGAAAGATGCCGCCCAGAAATGGCCGGAAGAAATCGTTGATGAACGGTTCGGTGAAACCATCGGAGCGTAGTCGTTGAAGCGTGGTTTGCGACGGTCGCGAGTATAAGTCCCCAAGCGTTCCCCGCGAAGCCAAGAACCGCAATCTCGCGATTCGCAATTTGTCGCCGATCGTTCCGATCGGGCTGGTTGCGGTCGCCAATAGGTGGCGCGGACAACGCCATGGATCACCCAGCAATGTGAATTGATTGCGGAAGCGAACCACCGCACCTGGCTCAAACGGGCTCAGGCGCAACGATCGGTAATCGAGCAGCTCGCGGCAGGCTGGATAAGCTGTTTGAAAGACATGGAAGCCTCGGTCAAGCGTAAATCCATCAACCACATCAGTTTGCATCCGCCCACCGACGCGCTCGTCCGCTTCGATCACCGCGACTATAAGCCCGGATTCAACCAGGCGAACGGCGCATGCCAATCCAGCCACACCCGCGCCGATCACAATCGCGTCGGGTCGATCGGCCATTTCTTCTCAGCTTCGATTTCAGGTGACAAAAATTGTAGAACGGTTGTCCCCAACCGTTTGGGAACGTACGAACGGTTGGGGACAACCGTTCTACAATCGCCTCAACCGGAAAACTTTGTGCGGACCCTAAAACGCATCGGCTTCCAGCACTTCTTTGCCGCGGCGCGAGCCAATCGCTAATCGTACCCGTTGATCAAGGCTCTCGGTCAAGAAGTGGACGGAGCCGTCGCACATCACGACTTGTGCACCACCGTAATGGTAACTGCCCATCGATTTTTCCTTTTGGTCGTTGGTGCCATGTTCGATGTTGATCCCATACAGCAGCGACAACAACGCCTCGGAAAAATCGCTGCCGTTCATATCGTCAAAGTCAGTGTGATACAGTGCAAAGTGATCGCACACATCACAGAACTCGTAGGCCAAGAATTTGACTTCACCGACGGCCACGGTTGAGGACAAACCGTCGGGAATGTCAGAGAACTTAATCGGCAATTCAGTGGGACGGTTGTCACAGACATCGGCGACCGTCAAGCGATTGCAAAAATTGCCAACGCGAAGCACGCCGTTGCTGTCTTCCATTCCCAGCGTCGAGCCAACGGAGTAATTGTCGCTGATCGCGTCGCTACCGGAGCTGCCCATGTAACTGTTGACCGCGCGACTTAGAATTTGGCCATTGTTTTGTGTGTAGAGTGCTGGGCCAGGTTGGCTGGGGCAACGAAACGTGGGAACGGCGGTGCTGGCCAATGTGCGGAACCGCTCGCTTTCCAACAAAGTGCCTGTTGCATAGCCAGGTTCGCCGTAAGGAACGATTTCGGCGAGTCCCGGTTGTTCGAGCTGATACAAGATGTCGGTCGTCCAACTGTGTCCCCAACCACCTTTGGCTCCCCACGGCAGCGAACGCCAGTTGCCCTCGTAGTTGTGTAGTGCCAGACCGATTTGTTTCAAGTTATTTTGGCAATGCATCCGCCGCGCCGCTTCGCGTGCCGACTGGACTGCGGGAAGCAATAGGGCAACGAGCAATCCAATGATCGCAATGACCACCAGCAATTCGACCAGCGTAAAGCCGGAGCGTCGAGCTGTTGTCACGTTGGGCACGGGCATGGGCTAGTCACGGGGCGTGTAACATCCAGATGGTGGCGACTAAAATCAATCGTCAACCATCCGTTTTAACACGCCAGACGCCTTGATTCATCGTCAAGAATCGCAGATTAGTCGAAAAACATCGTGGGCCGGGCGTTTGTGACGTTGAATCTATCTGCCGAAACGCGATAGCGTGCGGTTCTCGCGATGCTAACCGCGTGCTATCGCATTGCGGCTGATTCCAAAATTGAGCTAAAACGCAACACTAGAAACCGACGATTGCCCTTGAGCCGTTGCTCGGCAAAATTTGATCGAAGATGCCGCCGATCGCGGTGCTGGTGTCTTTCGCAATCTTAATGCGGTCGCCGGCCTGGAGCGCATAGTCGGTTTCGGGGCGGACGGCGTCGCCTTTGTCCTCGAACTTGACTACCATTTTCGCACCGGCGTAGTCCACTGGCGAACTGCGATAAACCGTTACCAACATCCGCCCGAGCTTGTCTTGAACGCCCGTTTGCTTGAGCAAATCACTGACAAACACCGAACGCCCGTCCGCCGGTAGCGGCAAGATGCGGATCGGTTGTGAATCATCAGCCACTTGGACCACGACCGCGTTTTGCGTCTTGGCTTGGCGAATTCGCTGATAGACTTCGGCTGAATCGGAACCCTGCAGCGCGGCCGATTCGTCAAAAGCGAGTTCTCGCGAGGGCTTGCCCAGGATGCTGCATCCGGTCATCGAGCCGACCAAAATCAAACTCGCCATGGCTGCGCCGAGCGATGATGGACAAACGGTAAAATTCAATTTGGTCACAGTGTCGATTCCCTTCTCAAACCGCGATTCGCAAGCGAAGACCTTGCCGACTAGGAAGTCTGTAATGTCTATCGGCAGGAAAGATTCGCGAAAATTACTGTTTTTGGAAAAGTTTTGATCCTAGTCGCCCGCGAATCGATTCCACCGTGGGCCGCTCGATCACCCCAATGTCAGTTACGATTGCGGCAATCAGCGAGGCTGGCGTTACATCAAACGCGGGATTGAACGCACCGGGAACCTGTGACGAACCGTGCCAACCTGCGGTGTGCGTGATTTCGCTGGCGGACCGCTCTTCGATCGGGATCTCGTCGCCCGACGCCAGCGAGAGGTCGAATGTTGATTGCGGTGCGGCCACAAAAAATGGCACGCCGTGAAAATTTGCCAGCACGGCTAGCGGATAGGTTCCGATTTTGTTGGCAACGTCACCGTTGGCCGTGATTCGATCGGCCCCCACAATCACCGCGTCGACTTTGCCCGCGCGCAGCACCGAACCCGCCATCGAATCGGCCAAGATCGTCACCGGGATTCCGGCTCGCGACAATTCCCACGCGGTCAATCGCGAGCCTTGCAACAGCGGCCTGGTTTCATCGGCGAAGACTTCGACGGCAATTCCTTGATCGTGCATCAAATAAATCGGTGCCAGCGCTGTGCCGACGCCGCCGGTGGCCAGCTTGCCAGCGTTGCAATGCGTGAGAAATCGCGTCATGCCTTCGAGACGCTCCGCGCCATGACGTGCAATCGCGTCGCACAGTTGGCGATCTTGTTGATGAATCGCAATCGCTTCGCCAACCAATTGACTTCTTAACTCCGATGGGTCGCTTGCTTGGTTGGCCACGTCGTTCATTCGCGCCAGCGCCCAAAACAGATTGACCGCTGTTGGCCGACTGGTCGCCAAATGGTCAATCGCGGACTGAACACGAGATCGCAACGCGTCGTCCGATTGAACCGCAGCGGGCCGCACATCACTTGCCGCCAAACAGACCGCATACGCCGCAGCAATCCCAATCCCTGGCGCGCCGCGGACGCTGAGCCGAACAATCGCGTCCCAAACGTGCTGGACGGTTTCACACTTCAGCATCGTGATCTCGCCCGGCAATCGCGTTTGGTCAAGCAACCACAGGATTGAATGTTCGTCGTCCCAGCGGATGACCTCGACCGCCGCACCGGATGAACTCAGGGTCATACGTTACATGCCTTCAAAGGTGAAACCGAATGTGTTCGCAACGGCGCGGTTAACCACTTTGCCCGCGCTGACGTTCGCTGCGGCGCGAAGCGCGGCGTTGTCGGAGATCGCCGCCGTGAACCCCAACTCGGCGAGCTTGATGACCCATGGCAACGTCGCATTGCAAAGCGCAAACGTGCTGGTTCGTCCCACTGCGCCCGGCATATTGGTAACGCAGTAATGCACAATATCATCAACGAGAAACGTCGGTTCGCGATGCGTCGTTGGTCTGCTGGTTTCAATGCAACCGCCTTGGTCGATCGCCACGTCAATCAACACGCTGCCAGGTCGCAATCGTCTCAAGTCCTCGGCGCGCACCAGGTGCGGTGCCTTCGCTCCAGGGATCAACACCGAACCGATCACCAAATCAGCAATCGCCAATTGTTCGCGAATCATGTGGCGTTCGCTGTACAAGACGTTGACGTTGGCGGGCATCGTGTCATCGAGATATCGCAGCCGATCCAGGTTGACATCAAGAATTGCAACGCTCGCACCGAAACCAGCGGCGATCTTGGCGGCGTTTGCACCGACCACGCCGCCGCCCAGGATCGTGATGTGTGCTGGGGCGACGCCTGGAACTCCGGCAAGCAAGATACCGCGACCCATTTGCGGTCGCTCGAGATATTTGGCACCTTCTTGAATACTCATTCGTCCGGCAACTTCGCTCATCGGCGTCAACAGCGGCAATCGCCCTTGGTCGTCACGCAGCGTTTCATAAGCGAAACATGTCGACCCGCTGGCGATCATCGCTTCAGTCAGCGACTGGTCGGCGGCAAAATGGAAGTACGTAAACAACGCTGTGCCGGGACGAACCAGCGCCCATTCTTGTGTCTGCGGTTCCTTGACCTTGAAGATCAACTCGGCGCGGGCGAAGACATCGGCACCGCTGCCGACCAACTCGGCTCCGGCGCGCAGGTAGTCATGGTCCGCCAATCCCGATCCCAAGCCGGCACCCGATTCGACGATCAACACATGACCGCGCGCCACCAATTCCTCGACACCCACCGGCAACATCGCCACACGATATTCATCAGACTTCACTTCTGCGGGAACGCCAATAATCACGTTGCAATCACTTTCTTGTGGAACTGGTTCGCGGTTGTTCAATCCAGACTGGCTATAAGTTAGCGTCGGCAGTCGCGTGTGGTATACTCCCCGCTACGGATTCAATCGCGTCATCCAAATTGCTTTTGTGTCACTCCCTTGTCCAACTCGCCAGCCGCAGAATCATCGCCTTCAAACTCCCAAGGTTCCGATGCGCCTCGCCACTTGCTGGGAATGCTTCGCCACGCGGGCCCGGGACTGATAGTCGCCGGTTCAATTGTCGGTAGCGGTGAATTGATCGCCACGACCAAAACCGGAGCCGAAGCCGGCTTTACATTGATGTGGTTGATTGTCTTGGGGTGCGTCGTCAAGGTGTTTACGCAGATCGAACTGGGACGTTACACGCTGCAAAGCGGCGAGACGACGTTGGCGGCGCTCAATCGCGTGCCGGGACCGCGGTTTGGTGGTCGTGGCAATTGGTTGGTTTGGTATTGGATGTTGATGTGGGTCGCCAGCATCAGCCAACTCGGCGGCATCGTCGGCGGTGTCGGTCAATCGCTCGCGATCAGCATTCCGATTACGCAAATCGGTCGCGACTACAACCGTGTTGCCGATCAAACGATCATTGAAAAAATCGAAAGCTACAGTGCCGTTGCCGACAAGTTATCACCAGACGCCAGTTCGGTTAACGAACAACCTCAGCCGACAACGGCACAATTGCAGAGTGATTACGACGAGCGTTACGCCGTGGACGAAAGCGTTGCCAGCAGTCCTAATGATGCGAAGATTTGGGCGGTGCTAGTCGCGATTCTGACCAGTCTGATGCTCGCGGTCGGACGGTATGGCTTGATCCAATCGCTGTCGACGGTGTTGGTCAGCGCCTTCACCGTGATTACGGTCGTCAATTTGTTCTTGATCCAACAGCAACCTGATTTTCGCGTTACGCTTGCGGATTTCTTAAGCGGTCTATCGTTTTCGTTGCCCCCAGTCTCCGGCGTTGACGTTCGTCCGATCGCGACGGCGCTGGCGACATTCGGGATCATTGGCGTCGGAGCGGCGGAATTGGTTGCATATCCCTATTGGTGCCTCGAAAAAGGCTACGCAAAACAAACTGGTGCCGACGATGGGACGGCGGCCTGGGCCAACCGCACCAAGGGTTGGATGCGAGTCATGCAGTTGGATGCCTGGGGCTCGATGGCGTTATACACGTTCGCCACGCTCGCGTTTTACTTGCTCGGTGCCACCGTGCTGCACCGCACGGGACTGAACCCGCCGGACCAAGACTTGGTCCGCACGCTGTCAGTAATGTTTGTTCCGGTGTTTTCCAATTGGGCTTCGGCGGTGTTTTTGTTTGGCGCGTTCGCCGTGTTGTATTCAACTTTTTTTGTGGCCAATGCGGGTCACGCGCGGACGTTTGCCGATGCGATGCGTGTGCTTGGATGGATCGACAACGATGAACAAACTCGCCAGCGCTGGGTGCGTCGGCTCAGCGGTTTTTTTCCGCTGCTGTGCCTTGTCATTTACCTGTTGATTCCCAAGCCAACGAAGCTTGTTTTGTTCAGCGGCGTGATGCAAGGGATCATGCTGCCGATGCTCGCCGGCGGTGCGTTGTTTCTGCGCTATCGATACTGCGCACCGGCGCTGCGGCCAACCAAAGCTTGGGACGTTGCGCTATGGATCTCGGCTGCGGCGATGCTCGTCACCGGAAGCTGGACGTTGGTCACGGCAATCGGCGGACTGTTTCACGATCCGCGATAGGTTGAATATCCAAACGGCGACAACAGCAGCGGCACGTGATAGTGGTCACGTTCACCGGTGACTTCGAACTCGATTGTGACCAGAGGAAAAAACGACTCGGCTCGTCCAAGCTTTGTAAAATACTCGCCCACCTCGAAGCACAACTGATATCGTCCCGGTTCAATCGTGCTAGGCGGCAATAGGTCGGTCACGCGGCCATCAATTTCCGTCGTCCGCTCGGCGATGGTGTAAAACTCACCGGCACATTGACCTAGCAGTCTCACAACGACATCGCGCGCCGGTTGGCCGCTCTCGAGATCCAATACATGCGTAGTGATCGGGCTGGTCAAGTTGGAGTTAGCCATTTGTCGATTCGTAAATGAGTGATCAATCTTTGCTGGCCCGCCGCGTTTGCAAGTTCTTGCTCACGATTGTTGACGAGTCGAACTTGCAGCAGTCCAAGCATTTCGGCGGCGGATTTGCCGGTGGCGCAGACAATAAAGATAAAGCCAAATTTCGTTTCGTAAGCGAGATTGGCTGCGGCAAGCGAATTTAAGGTCGCTTCATCGACTTCGGCAATTCCCGACTGCTCGCCAGCGGACCATTGACGGTTGCCTTGATACTTCATCCGCAGCGAATCGATGTCGCCGATCTTGGGATGATGAGCGAACGCTTCGAGCCAATCTTCACGTCGCAGTTTATCGAAAGCAGAGTCAGCAGCTTTGTGCAGATCGTTCACTCGGTTGAGTGGTCGTTGCGAAATGAATTGGTTGCACCAAGTCGAGCTGCCACAAAATCGCTCGGCATCGCGACATGCGTTTGCAGCGTCGAGTGCATTGAATCGTTCGATGAGCAATTCGTTGTCGGTCATGATTCGCTCCGGTCATCGCGACCAACGATCGTCATGCCGCGCCCGCGCTCGGCCACCAAGCCGCGCAAAAACGTTTGCCGCACGACGCCGCGTAACTCAAGTCCATGATATGGAGTAACGCTGTGACGATGACGAAGCACTGTACCATCAACCGACCAGGCTGCATCGGCATCAAAGACGACCAAGTCCGCTCGTTGGCCAACCGCGATCGATCGCGAAAGCCCAAGCAGCATCGCCGGCTGGGCACTCATCCAGCGGGCAATGTCCGACAATGAAAGACCTCGTGATCGTGCCTCGGTCCAAACCGCCGACAGGCCAACTTGCAAGCTGCTAATCCCACCCCAAGCCTGGTCAAATCGTCCGAATTCAAGTGACTTCATCGCCGGCGGACAGGGCGAATGGTCCGTAGCAATCATGTCAATCACGCCCTCTCGCAGTGCGTCCCACAATGCATCACGGTTTTGTCGATCGCGAATCGGTGGAGCACACTTAAACATCGTTGCCCCATCAGGAATGTCTTCTGCGGCAAACGTTAGGTAGTGCGGACAGGTTTCGACGGTGATCGGCAGCCCGCTGTCGCGCGCCTGGCGTAATCGCAAGACCGATCCCGCGTCGGCGAGGTGAACGATATGCACCGCGCAGCCGGTGGTTTTGCAAAGTGCAATCATCATCTCGATTGCCTCGCGTTCAAAACTTGGCGGACGCGAAGCTAGATAATCCGCATAACGCCGTGGGTTGGCCATCGGAGGCATCGGTCGGGCGATTTCGGCGTGGGCGAGCAAAGGAATTCCGTTCTCGGCAAGCAGCGGCATGACTTGCCGCAGGTCCGATTCGCTCACACTGGGAAACTCGTCGATCCCGCTGTGACACAAAAACGCCTTGATACCAAGCACGCCGGCAGCGACCAGCGATTGCACTTGGTCAAGATTCTCCGGCACGACACCGCCGTGGAATCCGACGTCAACGGACAACCGATCGGCTGCCGCGTCAAGCTTCGCCCGCAACGCCGCAGGCGTCGTCGTTACCGGCGAGCTGTTCAGCGGCATGTCGCACACGGTGGTGATGCCACCGGCGGCTGCGGCGGCCGTACCGCTGGCCATGCCTTCCCATTCGGTTCGCCCCGGTTCGTTCAAATGCACATGCGGATCGACCAGCCCAGGCAAAATGGCCGCGTCACCCACGTCGATTGCATCGGGATAACCATATGGCACGATGTCCGCGATTCGTTCGCCCTGAATCAGGATCGTCGCCGCCGCAACGCGGTCACCAAAAACGACGCAGCGGCTTTGGATCGCATATTCGTTCGGCGAAGGTGATCGGGTCATGTGGATTCGCGTTAGTATGTCAGCATTGGCAATCGCGCCGACATCAATTCGGCCGTCACGACGTTTCGGCGCAGCGTTCCTTTTTGCGTCAACCAATGCGATTGCTCAGCGACGGCAAATGGTAGCCGACAAATCGACCTTGGTCGTTGCCAACTAGGCAAGTCAGCTAACTCAGCAGATATGATCGCGTCCCAATCAGCTTGTGGTTGCGACACACTCGGGTCGACGTCAATGAATAATTCGACATGGCGATCTCGGCCTATGATGATCGCATGATGAACCCCAGGGGTGCCAGCGATTCGTTGTTCAATCGGTGCTGGAAAAAACGATCGACCATTTGCCAACGTGATCCGATCATCAAACCGTCCCAAGACGCGAAACTGGCCATCGCAGCCGTCGACTTCAACGCAATCGCCAGTATCGAGCCAACGGCCGGCAATCGCTTGCTCAGTTGCGACCGGATCATTCCAGTAGCCGAGCATGACGCCGGGACCACGAATCGCCAGCCGGCCGTCGTCGGCAATTCGCGTTTGACAACCTACAACCGGGCAACCAACGTACCCCGGTTTTGCATTTGCCGGCGTCGCTGAACAGACGACGGGCGAGGCTTCGGTTAATCCGTAACCTTGAATGACGGTGATGCCGACATTTTGAAATCCATCAAACAATGCCGGGCTCATCGCTGCGCCGCCACAGCCGAGCAAACGCAATCGGCTCGTTGAATGGTCGCCAATCGCTTGGCTTACCAGTCGATCAGCCAAGCTTGGAACGACGTTGACCAGAGTAGGACGCAGCTCCGGTGTAAGCTGTTGCCATCCTTCCCAGCCCGCAGTGACGGCTAGCGTGCAACCGGAAAGTAGCCACGTCATCAAGTCACACGTGCGCGCGTAAGCATGGCACAAGGGCAGGACAGTGATCCGCAAATCATCGCGATGTTGCGGGACGGCTTGCAGCTTTGCGTAGGCATTGTGAAACAGGTTCTCGCGACTCAAGGTGACGCCGCGGCTCTCACCCGTAGTGCCGCTGGTGAACAAAATCAGCGTGGGTTGGCCGGGAGCAAAATCACGTTCTTTCGCGGCGAAATAATCTAGCGAGAAGGTGGCGTTCAAATCGCTCGCATTTGGCTCCAACCAGCGACCACCCACGTAAGTCGATAACATTGCTTGATGTGGCTGCGATATCGACGGGTCAAGCGGAACCTCAATCGTCCCGGCGATCAACGAAGCCAAGGCGATGACCACGCCGAGTTCGCTGTTCCCCGAGCAATGCACCAAGCGGTCGCCGGGCACAAAGCCCTGACGGGTAATGTGATTGACCATGTTGAGAACATTTGTGGTCAACGACGGCCAAGTCAATTCGCAACACCCACCGCTTGCGCCGATTGTAATCAGCGCTGATCGCGATTCATCGCGGCCCCATTGCTGAAGCCAATCAAGGCAACTAAATCCGCCAAGACTGCAGCCGTTGCGATTGAGTTGAGACAACAAACCGATGGTCGATCCATTTGGGATTTTGAATTTGTGAGCGGCATGGGGCTAGCCACCGGCAGCTAGCGGCCTGTTGATCTAGTTAGATTTGCAATCGCTAGAATTAGCCGCTGGGCGTTAGCCCCGGTTATTGGACCGGTTACCGCCGCTAACGCGGTGCGGCTGATTAAATCACCGGCCCGCTAGCGCCGTACCGCTCACTGCGCAAAGCCGCCTTTCCAGTCTGGGCACCGCACTACGCGGTGACGCCCAACGCGGCGCGCAGCTTGGAACCGTTTCCGGCTTGTCCGAACTGCGTCATTCGCGCCTTGCAAACCAGCTTCATCGCTTCGCGCGCTGGCTTCAGATAATCGCGCGGGTCAAACTTCGTCGGGTCCTGGAACAGCACCTTGCGGATCGCGCCGGTGATTGCCAAACGACAATCCGTATCGACGTTGATTTTGCGCACGCCGCTCTTGATGCCACGCTGGATTTCCTCGACCGGGACACCATAGGTTTGCTTGATCGAACCGCCAAACTGATTGATCACGTCTTGCAATTCTTGCGTCACGCTGCTGCTGCCGTGCATGACCAAGTGCGTGTTGGGCAACCGCGCGTGAATTTCTTCGATGCGACTCATCGCCAAGACTTCGCCGGTCGGCTTCTTGGTGAACTTGTAAGCACCGTGGCTGGTTCCGATTGCCACGGCCAATGCGTCAACGCCGGTTTCTTCGACGAACCGCGCCGCTTCGTCGGGGTCGGTCAGCAATTGGTCATGCGTCAGCACACCGACTGCACCGTGTCCGTCTTCTTGTTCGCCTTCACCGTGTTCGAGCGATCCCAAGCAGCCAAGTTCACCCTCGACCGAGACGCCGCGAGCGTGCGCCATGCGCACCACTTCAGCGGTAACTTGTACGTTATAATCATACGATGCGGGGGTCTTGCCATCGGCTTCGAGCGAGCCGTCCATCATCACGCTGGTGAATCCGTTTTCGATTGCCGACAAACAGGTATCAGGGCTGTTGCCGTGATCTTGGTGCATGACGGTCGGAATGTGCGGATACAATTCGGATGCAGCCAGCATCAAATGTCGCAAGTAAGCATCTTGCGAATACGAACGGGCGCCGCGCGACGCTTGGATGATGACCGGCGAATCGGTCTCTTCCGCCGCCATCATGATCGATTGAATCTGTTCCATGTTGTTGACGTTGAAAGCGGCAACGCCATAGTCATTTTCAGCGGCGTGGTCGAGAACGACGCGGAGGGGCACGAGTACCATCGCAGATTCCTAGCAAGAGAGGTGATTAAATCGTTTGGTGTCCACCCCGAATTATGGCGACAACAATGACCGTCGCAAGACACCTAAACGAAAGCGGCAGAAATGCTCATAGCTATTTCTTCCATTGGCAGCAAATTTTCCCTTACACTCGCTCGCCGTGACGCCGTTTGGCTTCCATGCCCAGTTCGAGCGTGTGGATGATCTCGTCGACGTCGTACACGCAACCGCCCCAAGCACCGCCACCGACCTGTTGGAGCGCGGCCCATAGTCGCGTGTCATCGGGCAATCCTTCGTCGGGCGCAAGATCGCGATGTGCCGTGCGCGAAGCCAATAAATCGATTGCCTGCTCAGGCGTCAGCGCCGCTTCTGCGGTGCCGACCAAGTCCACTTTGCCGGCCATCGAGTTACGGTCGACTTCGATGCGAATCCTATCGCCATCGCGAACCTTACCAATCGGGCCACCAGCGAGCGCCTCGGGCCCAACG
This sequence comes from Pirellulaceae bacterium, assembly GCA_041753075.1. Lineage (GTDB taxonomy): Bacteria > Planctomycetota > Planctomycetia > Pirellulales > Pirellulaceae > UBA6163. The sequence continues at coordinate 25,978 of JBGSVE010000058.1, read as the reverse complement.
TGACCGATGCACGCACCGGTGCTGACGCCGGAGAACCGAGCGTCGGTGACCAACGCGACCTCCTTACCCCACTTCAAAAACTTCAGCGCCGAGGTGATTTGATACGTCTCTTCCATCCCACAACCCAGCGGCCCCCGCCCGATCAGCACCATCACATCGCCAGCGATGATCGGCCTGTCGGTTTGTCCTTTGACCGCCTTGATCGCCGCTCGCTCGCTGGTGAAGACTCGCGCCGGTCCCGTCTTGCGGTACACACCATCGTTATCGATCACCGACGGATCAATCGACGTTGCCTTGATAACGGAACCTTCGGGACAAAGATTGCCAACGGGAAAACAAACCGTGCTTGTCATTCCCATCACCTTGGCTTTGGGCGGCGGCATGATGACGTCGTCGGGGTCAACGCCATCGCTGCGGCGAAGTTGCTCGCGACAAACGGCGCGACGTTCGCTCTTAGGCCAAGCGTCGAGGATTTCATTCCAAGTCTTACCGCTGGCCGTCAACGCCTCGCCGTTCCAGATCCCCAGCTCGCGCAGGTGCCAAGCAACTTCGGGAACCCCGCCGGCCAAGAACAAACGCACCGTCGGATGGCCAACCGGACCATTGGGCAAGCAGTCGACGATCCGCGAGACGGCGCTGTTGGCTTTGCGGAACGCCTCGGCATCAGGTCGTCGCAAACCCGCCGCCGCCGCGATTGCGGGAATGTGCAACAGCAGGTTCGTACTGCCACCGACCGCCGCGTGCATCAGCATCGCGTTGGCAACCGCTTCGTCGGTCACGATGTCACGCAGCGTCCGTTTGTCCGCAACCAATCGCGCCGCCGCCAATGCGCTATCACGGGCGATCCGCAACCAAACCGGTTGGCCACTGGGTGCCAATGCGGCGTGAGGAACTGTCAGACCAAGCGCTTCGGCAACCACTTGTGATGTCGCGGCTGTGCCCAAAAATTGGCAGCCGCCTCCGGGTGAACCGCACGCTCGACAACCTTCCAGCGAAGCCTGCTCCAGCGTCATTTCGCCATGAGCGTACCGAGCACCAATGGACTGAACCTTGCCCGCGTCTTCGCCGAACGTTGGCGGCAACGTGACACCGCCGGGAACCAACACCGATGGCAGGTCGAGGCATCCGCAAATCGCCTGCATCATGGCGGGCATTCCCTTGTCGCAGGTTGCCACGCCAATCACAGCTTTGCGCCGTGGCAGTGATCGAATCAATCGCCGCAGCACAATCGCCGCATCATTGCGATACGGCAAACTATCGAACATGCCGCGAGTGCCTTGGGTGCGTCCGTCGCACGGGTCACTGCAAAAGGCGGCGTAGGGAACACCATCAATTTCGCTGATGGTCCGGGCCGCTTCTTGAACCAGCAGCCCAACTTCCCAGTGGCCGGTGTGATAACCGAGGGCAATCGGAGTTCCGTCGGGAGCACGGACGCCACCCTGGGTGCTGAGAATCAAGTATTGATCGCCGAGCAACTTCTTCGGGTCCCAGCCCATGCCCGCGCTTTGCGTCAGTCCAAACAAATCACCGCTGGACCACTCGCGGAGAATCTCGTCGGTGAGCGGTAACTCACCCGCCGGACCCGCTGCGCTGGTGAGCAACGAGTCGCGGTCGGGAACGGGCAACAAATCAGTATCAAGTCGGTTGGAATTCAAGATGCTCTTCGTCACGGGGAGAATCGTTACAGCGCTTTATACTAACCAATCCTAACCGGACAGCGCCAGGTTTGAGGTTTGTGAGCGGATCGACGCTAGCCGCCGGTTTCGATCGGAAAATACCGGGGGCTAGCGCCCGCCCGCTCACTCAGCGATCTCCAGCTAAGACCGCCGGTCGCTGAGCGCATGGAGCACATAATACAACAACGTCATCACCGATTGCAGCGTCGCGGCAACGTAAGTCAGCGCGGCGGCGTTCAGCACTTTGCCGATGTATTGCGAATCGTTTTCCGAAACCATGCCCAAGGCGACAAGTTGCTTCTTCGCCCGCGCCGAGGCGTCGAACTCAACCGGCAAATTGACCAATTGAAAGAATACAACCGCCGAGAACAAGATTATGCCCAGCCACAATAATGGCTTGAGCGACATAAATATGCCGATCATCAACAACGTTCCGCTGATGCTCGAACCGAACTGGGCCGCCGGAACGGCAAGGTTGCGAATCACCAGCGGTGCGTAACCCTGAGCGTCTTGAAACGCATGGCCGGCTTCGTGACAAGCCACGCCGAGCGCCGCCATCGAGCGGCCATCGTGAACGTCGGCGCTGAGTCTCAGCACCTTGGCACTCGGGTCATAATGGTCCGACAAATGACCGGCGACCCGCTCGATCCCGACCGAACTCAATCCCGACGAATCGAGCATCCGTCGCGCCGCCGCCGCACCGGTCATATTGGCCGGTACGCGGCTCATTTCCGCAAACGCTGACTTCACCTTCCACTGGGCGTAAAGGCTCAGCAGAAACGGCGGAATCATGAACAACAGTATTCCCAGCCCCATTGATTTTTTTCCAGCAGTCGAAGGTTTGAGACTTGTTTTTGGCAGTCAACACTGCGAATTGGATTCCAAAGGGCAATCCGCGTACCGAATGCATCAATCCAATTGCATTCTCGCGTTTTGACGCCGCGCGGCAAGCGTGCCCATCTCGCGCCAAGTGAATATCAGTGCTAAAGTAAGTCGCAAGGCCATTTTGGCGTCGTATCCACACCGCCGGAGATTGATGGTGAAGCGAAATTTTATCGTGTTGTTAAGCGTATTGTTGCTCGTCACGTTAAACGGCGTCCTGTTCGCCGAGTCACCGACTGCGCCTGCGAAGACGCCGTTGGTGTCGGGAATTGATTTGACGACGATCAGCAAGACGGTGCCGCCCGGCGAAGATTTTTATCGCTACAGCAATCAGCAATGGCTCGACACGGCCCAAATCCCCACCGATCGCTCGGACTATGGCATCTTTGCGATTCTCGATGACGAAACCCAACAGCAGGTTCGCGAGCTGATCGAAGCCGTCGCCAAAACCACCGGCGCGGCCGCTGGTTCGCCAGCCCAAAAAGTTGGCGATTTCTATCGCACCTACGTCGACCTCGAAACTCGCGACCAACTGGGCGTTGCACCGATCCAATCGCTCGTTGATGAAGTCTCGGCGACGGATTCACTGGAGTCATTGTCGCGTGTGATGGGCAACCTGCATCGCTACGGAATCGCGACCCCGATCGGCCTGTATGTCTCCGTCGATGCTCGCAATAGCGACCGTTACATTCCGTATGTCGACCAAAGTGGCCTAACGTTGCCGGATCGTGACTATTACCTCAGCGACGAACCGCAGTACGTCAAGTTACGCGGCGAGTTGGCGAAGTACGCGGCGGACCTAATGCGAGAATTGGCCATCGAGGATGCTGAGGCACTTGGCCAAAGCGTCGTCGAGATCGAAACATCGCTGGCCACAGTGCAGTGGACCAAAACTGAAAATCGCGACCCTGAGAAAACATACAACCTGCGTTCATCAAGTGAACTGCAGGCAATGGTCACGCCGTTTTCATCGGCAGCATTTACAAGTGCATATCAATTGCCAACATCGTATTCATTGGTGGTTGGCCAACCGAGCTATTTTGAGTCGCTCGGAAAGGTATATGAATCGTTTACGCTTGCACAATGGCAGGCGTATCAGATGTTTCATGTAATCGATGCTTATGCGGATAGTTTATCGCAGTCGATCGAAAAACGTCATTTTGATTTTCATGGCACGGCGCTCAGCGGCGTCGACGAACAAAAGCCGCTGTGGAAGCGGGCTGTTGGCACGACGGGACGCGTGCTGGGTGAGCTTGTGGGCCAGCTTTATGTTGAGAAGCATTTTTCGCCCGTCGCCAAGTCGCGCATGAACGAACTGGTCAATGGGTTGAAGGCAGCTTTTGCGGCGCGAATCGGAACGCTCGACTGGATGGGCGAAGGGACGAAGAAACAGGCGCTCGAAAAATTGTCGCTGTTCAATACCAAGATTGGCTATCCCGATGTTTGGAAATCTTATGACTCGCTCACCATCAACAACACGTCGCTGACCGAAAACCTGCTTGCCGCATCGCTGTTTGAATCGGACCGTGATTTGAAAAAGCTTGGCCAGCCGATTGATCGCAACGAGTGGCACATGACACCGCAAACGATCAACGCCTATTACAACCCAACAATGAACGAGATCGTTTTTCCCGCGGCGATTTTGCAACCGCCGTTTTTCAACCTGAATGCCGATGATGCGGTGAATTATGGTGGAATCGGAGCGGTCATTGGCCACGAACTGAGTCATGGTTTTGATGACAAGGGAAGCAAGTTCGATGGCAAGGGTAATCTTCGCCAATGGTGGACCGCCGAGGATCGCAGCGAATTCGATCGCCGCGCCGCCGGCTTGGTGACGCAGTTTAACTCGTACCATCCGGTCGCTGACATGCCGATTAACGGCGAGTTGACGTTGGGTGAAAACATCGGCGACCTGGGCGGGCTGAGCATTGCCTATGCCGCTTATCGGCTATCGCTCGCTGGGCAGGAAGCACCGGTGATTGATGGGTTGACTGGCGACCAGCGATTTTTTCTCGGCTGGGGCCAGATCTGGCGACGGCTGTATCGTGATGTCGAGTTGCGCAAACGGCTGATCGTCGATCCTCATAGCCCAAGCCAATATCGCGTCAATGGAATCGTCCGCAATCTTGATGCGTTTTATGAGTCATTTCCAATTGAACCGACGGATCCGCTGTACCTTGCACCGAAGGATCGCATTCGTATCTGGTAGCGGCAGAGATTTCTCGATCGTTGTCTTTGGCAACGTACCGATCCTCCGGAGTTACGGTCTGTGCTACAAGGATCTTCGGGGAATTTGATGGCAGGAGTTCAAAATTCGAGGTTTTTCAGGCAGTGCTGCGATGTCCGAAATGAAGAAAAGATCGGTGTGGTAAAACAAAACAACCCGTCGCTGATCTAGACCAGCGACGGGCCGCGAGCACCTTCGGCGGATCGCAGACCGGGCTATTCCTCGGCGGGTTGCTGGGCAGAGCCCGCTGCCGCTTAACCCGACGCAATCAGGATACCAAAGAAAATCAAGCGTCGGGCCGACCGATTTGGTAGGGCAAGCAACGCCCAGATACTTGCAGTGGAACGATTGTGTCAGTCGCTTCACAACCCGAAGACCGCTCTGCGCCGCCTGCTGATCCTCAGTGATGAGTATGATCGGGTCGTGCGGTTGTTGAGGTGTCGATCGATTATTCGCAGTGGCGAAAGCGACAAGCTGGCTGTGTTGCCAGAATTGCTGGTTGCGGCTGTAACGAGGTGCCGATTCGTCCAGTGGCCGAGTGTGTTTGCGTCGCCTTGCGGGACGTGTCTATATCGCTCACGGCCAATCCTCCCCCCATCGAATTGAAACTTAAGGAGTTCCGCGGATGTCCACTCCATCACCCGCGTTGAGAGTTTACGTTGCTGGCCTGCTGGTCGGCGGTTTTTTGTTTTCGGGCCATGCAATGGCCGATGATGTGCCGATGGCCGAACCGGTTGCCGAACCCATATCGATGTCGCGATCGATTGAATCATCGGTTCGTCCGTTGAAGATTGACGTCAAGCTAATCAACGAGACAATTCTGTCCGGTACGCTGACCGACAAACGCGAGATTCTGCTGCAAACGTCGTTTGGTAACGCCACGATTCCGTTGTCCGAAGTGGCTGGCATTCGCCTGGCTTCGAGCGACGATGCGATGACGACCATCGTCATGCTCAATGGCGATACGATCACAGGCGCGACCGATGTCGAACAACTGATTGTGGAAACCGAATGGGGCACCGCAACCATTAACGGCACCAGCGTTGCGTCGCTGATGTTCGTGCCGAGCCTCGTGTGGGATTCGCAGCCAGGCCTGAACGGCAAGCGTTGGAGCTTGGTCGATGTTAAGAAGGCGGCGGCACCGGTTGTTGATGCCGCTGCCCAGCAGCAAGCTCAAATGCAACAACAGCTACAGCAACAGTCGCAGCAGTATTCGTCGCAGGGCATGGTCCGTTATCCCAACGGAACGGTCGCGCAGCCAGCTTATCGAAGCCGATAATCTAGTTGCGGATTGCTAAGCAAACGAAAAAGGCCAGGTACACATCTCGGTGTACCTGGCCTTATTTTTTCAGTGCTCGGATTGATACTGACTACTTCAAACTAAGCTGCGTCTGCTTTCTTGCCCTTGGGCTTGGCGTGATTGAGTTGGCCTTGGACCGCTTGGGGAAGCGTAGCAATTTGCTCGTCGGTCAACAGCGCGGCAATGCCTTTGGTGAACTTCGTCTGGGCCTCGCCCTGCTTCTTTAGCAGCGCGGTTTCGGCTTCGGTCAAACCCATCGATGCCAGCACGTCGGCTTCAATGTTCTTGCCTTTCTTGCCTTCCTCGCGTGCCGCCTTCATCGCTTCGGCCTTTTTCTTGGTTAACTCGGCGGTGAGGCCTTCTTCTTTCAAAGTTGCCATTGTCGCGTCTAACTCGCTAGCCAATTCGTCGATCTTTGCCTTTTGCTCAGCGGTCAGCTCGACAGAACTAAGCTTGCCTACCATCGCGGCGGAGGGCTTAGCGCCTTTGCCCTTGCCTTTCTTCTTGGCACCGTCTTCGGCGGCCAAACAGGGAACGACCAACATGGCGGCAACACCACAAATCAACATGCGACTGAATCGATTCATTTTCAAAATCCTGGGAACGGGGGGAGGAGTAGCAAGCAAGCGGTTACAGATTAAACCGCTGGTCTTGACTTAGGATGCGCCAGTAATGCCGTTTATTCAATTCCAAATCACCAAACAAAGCGAATCAATCCGGTGATTCCTTACGACGCGAACTTGCTTGCTCGCCGCGCTGGCTTGGCCACCAATTTCAATTCTGGGATGGTCGAAATGCCGAGGTGAAACGTTCGCCGCCCGGCGATTGCGTGGTCAATCACAAACGCACCCGTCGCGAGACTTGGCCGCGGACTGCATCGCAAAATACCCGGATGGCCACATTCGGGACAACGAATCCGCAGAGCATGGGCGTCGAGCAGCTGGTGAATCATCGCCGCAACCTGCTGGTTCGCTGCCAACGAACCGAAGCTTTTGCCAACTAGCGACCCGAGTTCGGTCTCGATCGCCAAGCGCAGAGTTCGTTGCAATCGGTTGACACGTTGGCGAAGTCCATGCAATTGGACCCCAGCCAACAAAACCTCATCACCGCCGACCAGGGGAAGCGATATGCCGCTGGGCTGGTCCGTCGCGTCTGACACTAATCGAATTCCCGCGAGGAAAAAAAATTGCAAATTAACCAAATGCCAACTTGCATTGCTGGTTATACATTAAGTATAACATAGTTGCGACGCAACCCGTTCAGTTCAATTTCATTACGAAAAGTCGATCTCAAACGGTCGATTGAAGTAGCCACCCTTGTCAACGATTTCGTAGGGTCCGCTCGTCAAACGCGAGTTCGCACCTGACTCGCAACCGGTTTTTCCATCGTCTGGCTTTGAATTCATCATGTCGGTCAACCAACAAACTGTCGAAGAAACCAAACAGCAGATCCGCGGTTTGGTCAACGAGATTGCGGCGCTGGCCAAAAGCGGTGCGACGGCCGAGGAGTTCTACCCCGAGTTGTTGCAACGAATCGTCACGGCGCTGGCGGCACCCGGCGGGGCGATCTGGTTGCTCGACGAAGACCGCCAGATGCGGTTGCAGTATCAAATCAACGCCGAACCGGCAATTCTGCAAGAAGACGGCGATGATTCGCAGCGACACCGGCGGCTGATTCGGCGAGTCACGCAAACCGGCCAATCGTTGTTGGTGCCGCCGTATTCGGGGACGACCGATGGTGATGCGGAAGGCAATCCCACTCGCTACCTGTTGGTTCTGGCTCCGCTGAAGCACGATGGCCACGCCGACGGCTTGATCGAAGTGTTCCAACGACCCGACACGGCACCCGATACGCAAAAAGGTTATTTGCGGTTCTTGCAACAGATGTGCGAGTTGGCCGCCGAGTGGTTGCGTAGCCAAAAGTTGCGCGTCTTTGGTGACCGCCAAGTGTTATGGCAACAGGCCGACTCCTTCGCCCGCGCTTCGCACGAGTCGCTTGATCTTGGAGAAACGGCCTACATTGTCGCCAACGAAGGACGTCGGTTAATCGGCTGCGACCGGGTCAGTGTGGCGATCAAACGCGGCGGCAAATGTCGTGTCCAGGCGATCAGCGGCCAAGACACAATCGAGAATCGTTCGAATATTGTCTCGGCGCTAAACAAGTTAGCGACGCGTGTCGTTCTGGCGGGCGAACCGCTGTGGCACGATGGGACGACCGAAGATCTGCCGCCGCAGATTGAGGAGGCGCTGGAGGATTACGTCGATCAATCGTATGGGCGAAACATCGCGGTGTTGCCGCTGCGCCGACCCAGGAAGGACGACAAAGGAGCTCAAGGAGCGGCGGGCCAGATTGACCGCGACGGCTCGCACCGTGGCGAAGTGATCGGCGCGCTGATTGTTGAACAAATTGAAAGCGATATTCCGCCGGACGTGTTTCGGGCTCGGGTTGATTTGGTGTACGAGCACGGTACCCGCGCGATCGCCAATTCGATGTCTCACAGCGGTTTGTTCTTGATGCCACTTTGGCGAACGCTCGGCAAGGCGATGTGGTTGTTCCAGTCGCGGACGTTGCCCAAGACACTCGCGGTGACGACGTTGATCGCGCTTGTTGGTTTGGCGTTGGTGTTCGTGCCAATGGAGTTGCAACTTGAAGCCGAGGGCACGCTGGAGTCCGATGTTCGTCGCGAAGTGTTTGCACCGATCGATGGCGAAGTGGTCGAGGTGATGGTCGAGCATGGCAAGGATGTGACGGCGGGCCAGCCGATTGTCCAATTGCGCAACCCAAAATTGGAACTTGAATTGACCGAATTGCTTGGCCAAATCCAAACCACCACTGCCGAGCTTGATCGTGTCCGCGGTTTGTCGACCAACTACCGCGCATTACAGCCGAACGAGAAACAACAGCTCCAGGGTGAACGTGCTGAGTTCGAGGTCCGGCTGGCGGCGCTGCAGGACAAATTGAAGCTGCAACAAGCTCGCACCGAACAATTAACGATTCGCGCCCCGATCGATGGAACGGTATTGACCTGGGATGTGGAAAAAATGCTTCGCAGCCGACCGGTCATGACGGGTCAAGTGCTCATGGAAGTCGCTGATCGAACTCAGCCGATGCACCTTGAGCTGAAGATGCCGGATAAGCGAATGAGCCACATGGATGCCCGTTTTGGCGAGATCACAGAGAATAATTTGCCGGTAGTTTACATTTTGGCGACCGATCCCGATGCGCGGATGTCGGCGGTCTTGCCGCGGAAGGAAGTTCAACTCAGGGCTCAGAGCGACCAAGAACACGGTTCGATTGTCAAGCTGCGAGCAATTCCTGATCGTGCTGAGCTCGACAAAGTCAAGCCGCGCCCTGGGGCCAAGGTGATCGCCGATGTTCGCTGCGGACCACGGCCCAGCGGCTTCGTGTTGTTTCATGAAATCTACGAATGGCTATGCAAGTTTTTCTTTTAAGGGATAACGAATCGTGATGCGCCAATCTTCTCAGCGACCCACACAAACGCAATCGCGCCGACGATTGTTGGCCGTGTGTGCCGTGCCCGCAGTGTTGTCGTTGGTCGTGTTGGCTCACGCACAAGATGGTTCACGGCAGGGCGTGCAGCCAAGTTCTTCTGGGCTGATCGCTCCGGCTTCGTCAAACAGCGAGCGATCGCTGCGCGCGGACAATTGCATGGTCAAGTTCATTCAAAACGTTCGTGTGCCCGCCGAAACCGAAGGACGCATCACCGAACTCAAGATCGTCGAAGGCTCAACGGTGTCACCTGGTGACCTATTGGCCATCGTCGACGATTCGCAATCGCTGCTGAATGTTGAACTGAAGAAAGCCGAAGAGCGAGAAGCCGAGTTGAATGCGATCGATGACGTGAACATTCGCAATGCAGTGAACACCGAACGGTCTGCCAACGCCGAAGCCGAAGCGTATAAGGAATTGCGCCGCGAGGGTGCCACACCGTATTGGGAAATGGAAAAGAAAATCCTTGAGGCCGAAACTGCCAAGTTGCGAATTGAATTAGCCGAGGGCCAACAGAAGATCGCCAAGGTCCAGTTCGTCGGCAAGCGAACCGAGCGCGAGCTCGCCGAAATGGAACTTGGTCGCCGCCGCATCGTGGCACCGTTTGGCGGCTACGTCGAATCACGCATCGCACAATTGGGCGAATGGGTTCAAGCCGGTTCTCCGGTGCTGCAACTTGTTCAGCTTGATAAACTCCGCATCGAGGGCGACATCGACGCGTTGCGATTTCCCGGTCAGATCACACGCGGCACACCCGCAAAGGTCTTGATTTATGCCAATTCCGATCGCGCCGGTGCTGACGTGACGCAAGCGATTCGCTTGGACGCGACGATCGGTTTTGTGAGTAGCGAAATCGACTTGAACAACCGTTATCGGATTTGGGTCGAAGTCGCCAATGAACGAGTCAATGATGACTGGTTGATTAAACCAGGTATGGAAGCAGACATTACCGTGTTTCCACAAAGTCGAATGAACTAGGGTCCATGGCAACGCTCGCCGAATCACTGATCAGCAGCTCGTCGCGACCGCTTACGGTTCGCAAACGTCCTGACTTGACCGCCAGCCGGCACCGTTACCAGGGAACGGGTTACTGGGTCGTTAAAGAACCGGTTGGTTTGCAGTATTTTCGTTTTCATGACGAAGAGTATTACATCCTCGGAACGCTCGACGGACACGTCAGTCTGCAGCAGGTCAAAGACGGATTCGAGCAACGATTTGCCCCGCAAAAGATCACGTTTGGCGATCTGCAACAGTTTATCGGCATGTTGCACCGCAGTGGGTTGGTAATCAGCAACGCTCCCGGCCAGGGTAAGGCGCTTCGCACTCGCGGAATCTCCAAGAAACGCAAAGAGTTGCTGGGCAAATTTACCAATATCTTTGCGATTCGCTTCCGTGGCTTTGACCCCGAACGGCTGCTCAACGCGATGCTGCCGTGGTTTGGTTGGGTATTCACTGTACCGGCATTGATAGGGTTTATGTTTTTGTGGGCTGCGGCGGCAATGCTGCTCGGTTCACAATACGAGACGGTCTATTCACGTCTACCAACGTTTCAACAATTCTTTGCCGCCGATCGTTGGATTTACCTTGCAGTCACGATGGCTTTGGTCAAAGTCTTGCACGAATTCGGACACGGGCTCAGTTGTAAAAAGTTCGGTGGCGAGTGTCATGAATTGGGATTCATGCTATTGGTTTTCACGCCCTGCTTGTATTGCAACGTTTCGGACTCATGGATGTTGCCCAATAAGTGGCAACGTGTCTGGATCGGTGCCGGGGGGATTTATGTCGAGTTGATTCTGGCATCGCTGGCGGCGTTCGTGTGGTATTACAGCGAACCGGGGCTGCTCAATGACCTGTGCTTGAACATGATGTTCTTGAATTTGGTCAGCACCGTGGTGGTCAACGGCAATCCGTTGTTGCGGTTTGACGGTTACTACATCCTGATGGATTGGTTGGAGATCCCAAACCTGCGGCAAAAGAGCACCGAAGTGCTTAAGCGTTGGTTTCAAACGACTTGCCTGGGGTTGGAACTTCAAGACGATCCGTTTTTGCCGCAGCGCCGACGTTTTCTGTTCGCTCTGTTCACGATCGCCAGCGTGATTTACCGCTGGGTCGTGGTGTTTTCGATTTGTTGGTTTATCACCAAAGTGTTGGAATTGCACGGGCTGCAGACGCTTGGTCGGATGATCGCGATCGCCGGTCTGGCCGGGATGATCGCTCAACCAATCAAGCAGACTTATAAATTCATTCGTACGCCGGGGAGATTGCAAAAAGTGAAACGAGGGCGATTGTTGACCAGTCTGGGAATCTTGGCGGCTGTGGTCACCGCCGTCTGTTACATCCCATTGCCGCATCACATCGATTGTGCGTTTGAGATTCGTCCTGCCAGTGCCGGATCGGTATACGCCGGTGTGCCCGGCCAAATCGTCGACACGATTAAGCCGGGAACGTGGGTCCGCGAAGGCGACGAGTTGGCGCGGCTGATGAATCCTGACTTGGACATCCGCTTGATCGAGCTTGATGGCGAATACCGCCAAGCCGAAGTCCGAATGCGAAATCTTTCCTTGCGTTCGCGTGGCGACGATTCGGTCAAGGCGCAACTCGAAACTCAAACCGAGTTGATCGCTTCGATTCAGCAAATGAAGAATAAGACACAAGAAGAGGTCGATCGATTGGTCGTCCGCGCCGAGCGCGAGGGCATTGTGATGCCGCCGCCGGACAAGCAAGCTCAACCGGGTGACGACGGACGCTTGCCCGGTTGGACAGGGTCGCCGCTCGAACAATGCAATCGCGGTGCACTGCTAAGCCCTGAAGACCTGCTGTGCGAAATCGGTTCGGCAACGGATCTCGAAGCCGTTCTGGTCATCGACCAAGGTGACGTGCAATTGGTGCGCGTTGGCCAAGAGGTTGATCTCAAGCTGGACGCTAACCGCATGGGAACCTTTCGCGGCAAGGTGTTTGAAAAGTCCGAGGCCGAGCTGAAAAATGCTTCCTCGTCGATGGCCAGCCAATCCGGCGGCGACCTCCAGACCGAAGTCGATCCAACGACGGGACAGGTCAAGCCGCGCAGCGTTTCCTACCAAGCCCGTGTGCCGCTTGCCGATGTTGATACGCCGCTGCGACCCGGTTATCGCGGTTCGGCAAAAGTTTACGTTGACCCAATGTCATTGGGCCAGCGACTTTGGCGAATCATTGCCCAAACCTTCAATTTTGAATTTTGATCGTGACGCAGCGTAGCGTTATGGTTATAAACTTTTCGTTTTGACCCCTTCCCGTGGAGATTAGTGAGATGGCAGAATCGACTACCAGTGAACCGACAATGACCCCGACTCCTGCGGCTGATGCGCCGGCGGCGGAGCCACAGGCTCAGCAGCCGATGCAGGTTCAAGTCAATGACGAGGGTGCATTTGCAACCTACGCGAACTTTTGTCGCGTAACCGGCTCGCCCGAAGAATTGATCGTTGACTTTGGGCTCAATCCTCAGCCCATCGGCATTCCCAAGGATCCGATTCAAGTAAAGCAACGGATCATCGTCAATTTCTTTACCGCCAAGCGATTGTTGGCAGCACTGCAAATGTCAGTCGCTCGCCACGAAGCCGTTTTTGGCGTGTTGGAAACCGACATCAACAAGCGAGTTCGTCCCGGTCTTGGTCAACAACAGAACAAGAACAGCTAGTTTCAAACGCGAACCACAAATCGAAAAACCACGCCGGCGACGGCGTGGTTTTTTATTGGCCAGTGCGGCGGCAAGTTCCGATTTCAGCAGGGGTTCATTGTAGACACTCGTAGCGACTAATGATGAGGTCAAGAAACTGACCTGGGTCGCGTGCCCAGTGCTCGTCGGAAAAAATCTCGACCTCTTCCCAACCGTGAAAACCGGCTTGGTGAATTTGTTTGCGAATTGACGCTAGGTCGATACAACCATCGCCCATCACCGCGCGATCATTGAACATGTCGCGAGTCGGCACCCGCCAATCACATAAATGAAATGCGAACAATTCATTTCGCTCGCCAATCAAGCGAATTTCATTCTCCAACTCGTCATCCCACCACACGTGATAAACATCGACAGCGACGCCAACCCAGGGATCATTGATCGCGGTGCAAATCGATCGCGCTTGCGAAAGTCGGTTAATGCAACTGCGGTCGCCTGAATACATCGGATGCAAGGGTTCAATCGCAAGTTTGACACCGTGCGATGTTGCCATCGGCACCAGTTGCTCAATCGCTTCCTGGACCCAGCGGCGCTGAGTCGCCAAAGCCGGTCCCGGCACCGCGCCAACAACCAACACGATCATTTCGGCACCAAGAATTGCCGCAGTTTCAATCAGTTGTCGATTGTGCTCGATCTTGGCTCGTTGCGCAACTTCGCTCGGATCACAAAAGAAACCGCCTCGAACCAGTGCGGGTACTTTCAGGCCCGCACTATCGAGCAAATGTCTGACATCCTGGGGCCGGCGATTCTGTATGGCTTCGATCCAAACGCTGATGCCCGGCACACCGCGACCGGCATACTGTTCACACGCTTGCTCGAGGTTCCAAGGCTTGGTGGTAATCGTATGGATCGCCAGTCTTGATAGATCGCTCACGCCAGTGCGACCCAGCGCTCGTCGCGAACCGAAACCTCACCGGCCTCGGCCAATTCCACACCCAGCGCACCACTGCGCAGCGACCAGGGAAACTCACCTTCGCCCATCACATGCTTGATAAACAATTCCCACTGGATCTTGAACGCATTATCAAACTCGGTCGCCGCCGGAATTTGCTGCCAACTCTCATAGAAATTGATCGGTTGGGCAATGTCTGGATTCCAGATCGGCTTGGGGGTGGCGGCCAGGCTTTGAATCCAACACTCGCGCAGTCCGGCGACGGCGGTTCCGTGGGTGCCGTCGACTTGGATAGTCAATAAGTCGTCGCGGCGAACTCGCGTTGCCCAGGAGCTATTGAATTGGCAAGTGATGCCATTTTTCAAAACGAAAATAGCATACGCTGAATCGTCCGCGGTACAGGGATACGGCACACCGGATTCGTCAATTCGCTCCGGCAGATCGATCGTGGCATGTGCGAGCACACGACTGATTGGGCCGAATAGGTCTTGGATCAAATACTGCCAATGGCAGAACATATCGATCATCACACCGCCGCCGTCTTGGCGACGATAATTCCAGGAGGGTCGCTGGGCGGGTTGGTCGGCGCTGTGACCTGAAAAAACCCAATAGCCAAACTCGGCGCGGACGCTTTTAATTTCGCCGAAGAAACCTTGGTCACGCAGCATTCGCAACTTACGAACGCCCGGTAGCCAAAGTTTGTCTTGCACGACGCCATTCTTGACCCCGGCGGCTTCAACAAGATCGGCCAAGCGATTCGCCTCGTCGGCGCTGGTCGCGATTGGCTTTTCACAATAGATCGCCTTGCCCGCATCGACCGCCTTGGCGATTACGCCGGCGCGTTGCAGCGTCCCCGAAGCATCAAAAACAATGTCGGTCGCGGAGTCGGCGATCACGCCGTCGACGTCGGTCGAATAGTCTACCGGCACACCGATATGTGATGGTGCGACGACCTCGGCGAGCCGTTTTAGTTTCGCTTCGCTGCGCCCCAGCAGCACCGGCTTGACCTGCACGGTTTGTCCGCTGGTTAATTTCACGCCGCCCTGTTTGATGATGGCAAGAATCGAGCGGATGAAGTGTTGGTTTGTGCCCATGCGTCCGGTGACGCCATTCATCGCGATCCGAAGTGTGGTTTCATTCATGCGGTTAGTCGTTCCAAGATGTCCTGCAGAAGCGCCACGTCGGAGTCAGGTCGCGTGGCGCTGTGAGGATGGGTCAATGAGGTTCCAATCCAGCGGCGCAGCTTGAGGAACTGCGCGGCGTTGTGTTTGTAAGCGGGCACGGGATTGCGAAATGCCAAGAAGCCGAGGTATTGCAATAAATCATTAAGTTCATAGAAGCCCGCGTCACCGCGCTCCCACATGCCATCTCGCTTGGCAAACTCCGCCGGTGCGAACGTGCTCAATCCCAGCAGGTAGTCGCTGCCATACATCACCATATCGATTGCCAAATCGTTTCCCGTGAGCACGCGAAAATCAGGTCGAACGGCGTCGCGAATGGCCAACCGTTCCCATTCCAGTCCTCGGTCTAATGAAGAATGCTTGGCACCGAGGCATTGCTCGATTTCCAACATACCGCGAAACACATCGAGGTTGTAGATCGAGCCAAACGGGGCAAACATCTTGCCTAATTCAAAGCCATAAAACTGGCCGGCGTGGTCACCAATTTGTCCATAGCTGGCGACAATGTCGTCGTCGCTTTGCCCGGTCAATCCAAACGATTGAAAAATGATCGGCGTGCCGCCGTGGACCGCGATACAGTCGATCTCAACTCGATAGGCGTCGAAGTCAAACGGCGAGCCGGGTTGGTCTTTGACAAACGCTCCGGCCAAAAAAGGGCGGCCAGCCAAAACGTTGCTCGCTTCGCTCAGGACCCGTTGCTTGGTGGCCGCATCAAGCAGATTGCCGTAGCCGGTGTCCATGTTGACCGCCGGCGTCAGCCCCGCGTCGGCGGTTCTGGCGACATGGTCACGAAAACCGGACCAATCGATCGTTGCCGCATCATCCAAAAAGGGCAACAGGACCGCCGACATACCAACGATGTGGCGCCGCGGTCGAACCGGGACGGGAGCGAGGGTTTGCAAGGTTTTCAGTCCGGGGCGAAAATAGAACGACGCTAAAATTTTAAGTCGTTCGCACCGCGCTGGCGTGGCGAATTGAGCACCGTTGATTTGCAAATCGGGAAAATCGCGTTCATAATGGCTTGATGAACCAAGCCAAGAGCAGCGTTTTAAGATCGCAGCCCGTCGCCGATCAACTCAACGAATTCGGTTACGTTGTGTTCGAAAGTCGCCACAATGAATCGTTTTCGATGGCCCAAACCGTTCACCGGTTTCCCAAGGTGTTGTGGATTCGCGAAGGCGGCGGGCGGATCGATGGCGATTGGGGAAAGCAGGATTGCAATTCGGGCGATTGCGTAATCATTCCCGCCGGGATGAAACACCATATTGTCGATGATCGGACGCGGCCGATTTCGCTGTATGGCATGGGTTTGTCACCGCGACATTTTGCGTCGGTGCCTGATTCGCTGGGCCGGCTTCGTGGCGGCGTGCATCTTGGCCAACGGTTGCTGCCGCTGGCGATTGAAAGTCGCCTCCGGCGGATGTTGTTTCTCGACGGACGGCCGCATCCCGGCAGCCACCTTGCCTGCATTGCGGCGGCAATCGAGTTGTTCGCCGAGTTGATACTGGCATTTGCCGGAGGCGACCATCGGAGCACAAAAGACGAGCCTGCGGATTCGCACTGGGTCGATCCCGCAATCGCCGTTTACGTGTCATGGCTTGACCATCACTTTTTTGAGCCCGTGACGTTACAAGATGCTGCCAAGGCATGCCAGATGTCGCGGCGACACTTCACCGACTGCTTCAAGGCGTATACCGGAACAACTTGGCTTACCCATCTGCATCAATTGCGCGTGCGGCACGCGATTGAATTGCTGCGCAGTACCGATCGCAAGATCACGTCGGTTGCCTTTCAATGTGGCTTTGATGACGTTACCACGTTCTATCGTGTGGTAAATAAATTGACAGGCAAGCGGCCCGGCGAGCACCGCACAGGCTAAGGTTGCGGTGGCTTGATGTTTGACTTGAAGAACTTGACGATTAACGCGGGTGACTCTTTGGCGAATTTGTGGGCGCGCGAATGGATCAGCGATGCAAACGGCGCAATCTCGGAGTCGTAGAATTCCACGCCTTCGGCCCAGGGCGTCGTCTCAGGATCGCAGCGATTAATTCGCCGCACCAAACGCATTGCTCGCAATTGATCTTTAAAATTTGCGAGCGAGTCGTTTTCCCCAGCGATATGAAAGCAAGGCAGTGGATTGAGCGCGACCAAGCCGTCGCCGGTAGTCGCCGACGGCGCTACTGCGGCCAGCACGTCATACCGCGCCGCCCACAACAAATATGTGAAATCACCGCCGCTACTGTGGCCCGCCACGTAAATTCGCTGGGGGTCAATCGGATGGGTTTGCTTGATTCGCTCCAGAACGGCGTCGAAGAATAGGAGATCGCGGTCCATTTGATCACCCGCTGTGCGTTGCCAACCTGTTAATTCACCCTCTTTGTCGTATTTACCCGGCGTTCGCAATCCGTCCATATAAACGACGACAGCCTGAGGCCACTGGCGGTGCATTCGGTAGGTATTTGCGGCGTCGTACATATTGGCACCGCGGCCATGAAAACAAAACACCAGCGGAACTAACTCCTCGACAGCCTGTGGCGGTTTGGACGGTGCGTAGACAATCGCCTCACGATCGTCGCGAAGGATTTTTAATTCCAGCTTTTCGGGCTCCGCGGCGGCGATCACCAGCAGCGAGACAAGCAGCAGCGACATCGGGCGATTCCTCGTGGCTATTGACGAAAACTGGGTGAAGTTCGTATTCTTTCACGCTTTGCAATCGGATGCCAGCGTAGCTTCAATTGGTAGAGCATCGCATTCGTAATGCGAGGGTTGCGGGTTCGAGTCCCACCGCTGGCTCTTAACGTTGTCTCGAATTCACGTGATTTCAATTCACTTCTGCGGGAGCAGTCGGCTGTGACAGTTCAATTAATTAATACGGTTGATGTGCGGGAATTAGTGTTGGGGAGCCAGTCTTTCGGCCCCGCCGACGTAATCACGATTCGTGATGCGATTGTCGAAAACCAACTTCATTTTTCGGAGCTTCGCGATGCCATTATCGAATTGGAACAGGATACGGCACTTACGCCCGCAGCCAAAACCAAACTCGGTGTCTGTCAGTTCTTGGCGGGCAAATCAAAGCCGGCCAGCGACACATTGGCCAGCGCCGATGGCAGCGCCATGGCATTATTTTACTCGGCGAAATGCCAATTCGAGTTAGGAAACTACGATCTAGCGGTTCAAAAGTACGAGCAAGCCCAAAAATCCGGTTATGACGGTGATCGCTGCCGTTTGGGCGTCGCCGAAGCGTATCGTTACCTCGGCAAAATCGAGGACTCAATGAAATTACTCGATGACATGTACGGCCCGATCGAACAATCGGCTGATTACCTGTACCAGCGTGCCGCCACGGTTTCGACCGTGGGAGGCAATATGCCCGAAGCCATTGCCTTGTACGAACGGGCGGTTCTGTCGGACCCTAATCACGCCGGTGCATTGTTTGGGTTGGCACTGGAGAACGACCGCCAGGGCAACGACGACGAAGCGCTCATGCTGTACGAGCGGGCCGCCGCAGCGTTTCCCACGGGCATTGGCGCGCTGCTGAACTTGGGCGTGTTCTACGAAGACAATAACCAGTACGACAAAGCACAGGTCTGTTATCGCCGAGTGCTCGATGTCTATCCCGATCATCCGCAGACGTTGCTGTATATGAAGGATGCATCGGCGCTGGGGAACATGCTGTATGACGAGGAAACCCAGCGTCGCAACGACCGGTTGGCTCAAATACTTAACCAACCCGTATCCAATTTCGAATTGTCGGTCCGCAGTCGTAATTGCTTACAGAAAATGGGCATCGAGACCATCGGCGATCTGACCCGGACCAGCGAAGCCGAATTGCTCAGCAGCAAGAACTTTGGCGAAACAAGCTTGTACGAAATTCGCGAAATTCTTTCGAGCAAAAGCTTGTCGCTCGGTCAATTCGCCAACGAGAAGCGATCCACCGATCCACCGATCGATACGTCGCACATGACGCCTGACGAGCAAGCTTTGCTTGATCGTCCAATCGCCGATTTGAATCTTTCTGTGCGGGCGCGCAAGTGTATGGTTCGGTTGGGGATCAACACTATTGGCGAGTTGGTTCGCAAAACGGGCGATGATATGTTGGAGTGTAAGAACTTCGGCGTCACCAGCCTGAACGAAGTCCGTGAGAAGTTGACTGATTTAGGTTTGAAGCTGCGTGGCGACTAAAGGTTAAATAATTTGGCTATACGAATCATGCGCAGGATCACGTTCTGCGCCGGGCATCGTCTGCTTCGCCACGGCGGTGCCTGTGAAAACTTGCATGGCCACAATTACGTCGCTGAATTTCATGTCACCGGCCAAGAGCAAGATGAAGTCGGTCGAATCCTCGACTTCAAGATGCTCAAGGAAACGTGCAAGGGCTGGCTAGACCAGCACTGGGATCACGCGTTCATTCTTTGGGATAAAGACGAGAACGCGATTGCGTCGGTCAAACTTTGTCAGCCGCATCGATTGTATTTGTTGCCCTACAATCCAACGGCGGAAAATATGGCAAAATACTTGCTCGAAGCAGTTTGTCCGACCGTCTTGGCCGGTACAGGTGCATCGGCGTACAAAGTGGTGATTTGGGAAACCGAAGAAAGCTACGCCGAAGTGACGCTCGATTGAAGTACGCGTACCCTGAGGAATTTGCGGCGGCAATCATCGCCGATTGGCCCGCGGCGGCCGGCCCCAAACCACCGCAAGACACGTTGGCGATCGTGCTGGCGACTTGCTTTCAAGCGAGCTTGCTGCGCGAAGAAGAGCGTCCGATTTCGTTTCGCTTGATCCTTGGGCCGATCGATGCGTTTCCACCGGACGGCGGCCCGCCCGATGGACTACAGGTCTTGCCGTTTACCAATCCACGCGAGTTTACGCCGGGCGAAGTCCGGCGTTTGTCGCCCGCCGTCGAGTTTCATCGGGCGATGATTGGTGCCACTTGCCAGGCCGGTGAGTTGTTGATTTGGGGCGTGATTCATACCGGGCCACGCTGGGTTCGCGAGATCCACGGCGGTCGCGATGCGAATCTCGATTTGCCGGAAATGTTGATCGTGTATGTCAACGGGCCCGGTGACATCTCGGTCTATTGCGGTGCCCAGATCATTGCCACGCTGAACGAAGGCGTGATCGAACGCGGCAATGTCGACGTGTTTCGCTCGCGCTGGCTGCCGGCCCATTTTGCCGATGTGCGCGAGGAGGTGATGCAATTGCATCTGGCGGCCCGCGAAGTGGCCTTGGCGGAAAATCCGGAGCGTCCGTGGGCGACGATCGATCCCGATTTCATGCGCATGCTCGCCCAGCACGTGCTGCGGCGGACGGTCAGCATCATTCGCAGCCAACGCCATGGCGGGACGATGCTGTTCTTGCCTCCGGAACCCGAAAATGATGGTTCGCTGGCGGTCAAATATCCGTTTGTGCGGTCGTCGGGGCGCGGCCGATTCCGCACGGTGATGGTTGACATCATGAACACGCTCGCCGAAATCCACGCCGGGTTTGCCGACGGGCTGGTCGGTTGGCGAACCTATTCGCAAAGCTCGCATCCGGCGATTACCGACCTTGATGAAGCGGTCTTTGAGGTGGGTCACTTGTTTGCCGGATTGTCGGCCGTCGATGGGGCATTGGTGTTAACCAGACGGCTCGAAGTCCACGGTTTCGGTGCTGAGATCAGCAGTCAGCTACCGCCGGTCGAGCAAGTTTGGCGAGCGCTCGACCTGGAGGCGACACGCGTTGTGCCTGATTTCGCCGAGCGGTTTGGCACGCGTCACCGCAGCGTCTTTCGCTTGGTACATCGCCATCCCGAAGTGATTGCGATTGTGATTTCCCAGGACGGTCACGTTCGATTCGTTCGCCACATCAAGGAACACGGCATTGTCTATCACGACCATCGAATGCTGGGAACGTAACGCGATCTGCCCTTGTTACGGTTTGGCTGTCAACTGGTGTCTGAAAAGATTTGCCCAGACGTTACAGTGGGCGACTTAATAACCGATCTGCTAAGTGACCTTCGCTTTGCCAAACACCATGACTCCACCCACACCAAAGCCATTCGTCAAAGGCAAGCGAGGCGTTGTCGGCGTGATGATGCGCGGCGAAAAATTGTTAACGATTCGTCGTAGTCAGAATGTGACGGCACCAGGGAAACTCTGTCTGCCCGGTGGCACGATCGAATTCGGCGAAACTGAAGAACAGGCTCTGGTCCGCGAGATGCAGGAAGAGCTAACCGTCGCCGTTGCGCCAGTAAGATGTGTGTGGCGCAGCGTGACGCCATGGGGAACCAAGCTGGCGTTTTGGTTGGCCGAGCTTGACGACGAGGCCATTCCCACTCCCGATTTCGTTGAAGTCGCCGATTGTTTTTGGATGGACCGTCACGAAATTCTTGAAGCCATCGAAGTCCTGCCGAGTTTGCCACGGTTCATCGAAGCTTGGCGCGTCGGCGAAGTTGAGCTCGCCGTGCCTTATCAATAACAACCGTTCTACAATTTTTGCCACCCGAAATTGAGATGCACTACGCGGTTGTCTAATGTGCCCCCCCAATCTACGATGTCCCTTTTGGACCATGGCTGATTCGGACACTTAGGCTTCATGTCGCAATACCACGTGCCGCAGCGAGCAATCTTGGTTCTTGCGACATTCAGTTTGACATTGTTGCTGTACGTCGATCGGGCTTGTATCTCGACCGCAAAAGAGCCAATCGTTGCCGAGTTGCAACTTTCTGATCGCCAATGGGGCGCGATCATGAGTTCGTTTGCGTTCGGTTACGCACTGCTCCAGGCACCCACCGGGATGCTGGCCGATTCCATCGGCGGTCGGCGGCTGTTGACGATTGTCGTGCTGTTTTGGTCCGCGTTTACCGGCTTGACCGCCGCAGCATGGAATTTCAGTTCGCTGCTGGCGATTCGGTTTTTGTTTGGCGCTGGCGAAGCTGGTGCGTTTCCGGGTTTGGCAAAAGTGGTCTACTCGTGGATTCCGCTGACTGAACGGGGTTTGATTAAGGGGATCAATTTCTCCGGGTCGCGAGTCGGCGCGGCCGTCACGATGCCACTGTTGCCAATGCTGATCGATCGCGTTGGCTGGAAGGGTGCGTTTGTCGTTTTGATGGGTGTCGGGTTTTGCTGGGCTGGGTTTTGGTGGAATTGGTTTCGCGACGATCCCGAGAAGCATCGCTATGTTCGTCGTGAGGAATTGAAATGGATCAAATTAGGACGGCGCGAGGCAACCGAAACCGCCGCCGTCCAGATATCACTTCGCGAAATTCTCGGTTCGACCAGTGTATGGTTGATGATGGGTCAATATTTTGCCAGCAACTTCACGTTCTTTTTTTGCCTGACGTGGTTGTTTCCCTATGTGCGGAAGACCTTTGATCTCGACGCCACCAGCACCGGATTGTACGTGATGATCCCGCTGTTTGCCGGTGCATTTGGCAATGTGTTTTCCGGCTGGTTGGTCGATTTTTTGTACCGTTCAAAGGCTTATCGCTGGTCGCGCAAGGGGCCCGCGATCGTTGGCTTTGCGCTCGCCGTCGTTGGTTTGTTGATGAGCGTCGGGCAACCTACCGCCGGCGGTGCGGTGCTGTGGTTGTCGGTGGCAATTTTTGGTGCCGACATGACGTTGGCCCCGTCCTGGACTTACTGCATTGACATCGGTCGCAACCACGCCGGTGCGGTCAGCGGAACGATGAACATGGCCGGCAACATCGGTTCGGCGGTCGTTGGCTTGGCGTATCCGTTCTTAATCGAATCCTACGGTCCCGCCGGCTTTTTTATCACCGCAGCAGTGCTCAATTCAATTGCGATTGGCTTGTGGTTTATGGTTGCGCCCCAGCACTCCGATTTGGAAGCCCAAACGTGACCGCCCTGCGGCTGGGTTGCATTGCCGACGACTACACCGGAGCCACTGACCTTGCGGGCATCCTCGCGGCGCGCCGGCTGCGAGTGATTCAGTGCTTTTGCGTACCAACGGGACCAGCGACTTTTTCAATCGACGGCGTCGATGCGATTGTGATTGCGCTGAAGTCGCGGTCGTTGCCCGCGGACCAGGCGGTGGCCCAATCATTGGCGGCGTTGACTTGGCTTCGTGAAAAAGGCGCGTCGCGGTTTTATTTCAAGTATTGCTCGACGTTTGATTCAACCACCGCCGGCAATATCGGACCGGTTGCAGAGGCGCTGTTGGCGAGTCTTGGCGAAGAGCATTGCCTCTTTTGTCCAGCGTTTCCCGAGAATGGGCGGACGGTCTACCTTGGCCATCTCTTTGTAAACGGAACACTACTCAACGAATCGGGAATGCGGCACCATCCGCTGACGCCGATGACGGATTCCTATTTGCCCAGGGTGTTGGCGACGCAGTCACGGCGTGGCGTCGGCCTGTTGCCTTGGTCGGTCGTCGAGCAAGGTGCCGGCGCGGTTTCGCAATTTGTTCAGCGATTGATTGCCGCCGGGCAGCCGCTGGTCATCGCGGATGCACTGACGGCGCAAGACTTGGCAACGCTCAGCGATTCGCAATCGGGTCATCAACTGTTCACCGGTGGATCGGCTTGGGCGGGACATCTGGCAGACACTTGGCTCCAGTCGGGCCAAATGATCCTTACCGTGCGGAATGAACCAAGCATTGCCAGTAACAGTCCGGCGGTCGTCTTGTCAGGAAGCTGCTCGGAGGCAACGCGACAACAAGTTGCGGCCTTTGCTCGCCGGCATCCGGCGCTCAAGTTGGACTTGCTCGCTGGTGACGACAACGCGACAACGATTAAGAGTGCTGTTGATTGGGCTGACAAGCATTTGCACCGGAGTGCGGTATTGATTTACACAACGAGCGATCCCGAGGAGCTGCGGCGGGTGCAATCGACCCTCGGCGCCGCCGTTGCTGCCGAGCTAGCCGAATTTTTGCTGGCCGAGATCGCCGTGCAGCTAGTCGCTCGCGGCGTCCGGCGTCTGGTGGTCGCTGGCGGTGAAACGTCGGGTGCGATTGTCAATCGCTTGGGCATCCAGGCGGTGCGGATCGGTCGCCAAATCGCGCCCGGAGTGCCCTGGGTCTTCACGACCAGCTCGCCACAATTGGCCTTGGCGCTGAAGTCGGGTAATTTTGGCGGCGTGGATTTCTTTTCCGAAGCTCTGCAACAACGCTTGGTGGATGATGAGTGAACGTGATCTGCGTAACCAACTCTGTGAGCTTGGTGCTTCGTTGTATGAGCGCGGGTTGACGTGCGGCAGCAGCGGTAATCTCAGCGTCAAAACCGCAGATGCGATCCTGATAACGCCCACAAACAGTTGTTTGGGACGGCTTGATTCAGCACGGATCTCTAAAATATCGCTGGCTGGCGAGCACGTTTCGGGTGACCCGCCGTCGAAAGAAGCGTTTTTGCATTTGGCAATGTATCGGGCGCGCGCCGCGGACAGCGCAGTCGTACATTTGCATCCGACGTGGTCGGTCGCGATCTCGTGCTTGGCGAACCTGCCACCGGAGGACTGCTTACCAGCGCTGACGCCGTATTTTGTGATGCGGATTGGGCGACTGCCGCTGGTGCCATATCGTCCGCCGGGAGATCCCGCACTTGCCGGCGAGGTGCAGCGCTACGCGTTAACATCACGTGCTATTTTGCTCGCCAATCACGGTCCCGTGGTGGCCGGAAAGTCGCTTGACGACGCCGTCACCGCAATGGAAGAGCTCGAGGAAACCGCGAAGTTGTTCCTGATGCTGAGCAGCCATGCAACCAACGTTTTGACCGCCGAGCAATGTGACGAGCTGCGGCGGAGGTTTCCGCAATGACGCTGGGAATGGCAAAAACGCCGGGGAAAAACGGCGTTTGACCAGACGTGTCACGCGCCTTCGCGATGATGAATCCTGTCGAGAGCAATTCGCGACTCGAAACAAGTTGATTCTCCCATCGCTCCACGGAAGGTTTTCCCATGTCAAAGTTTTATGTTACTTGCGGCTCGCATTCGTTGGTCATCAGCGCCGAGACACCGAATCTCGCAGCGATGCGTTTGATCGATGAAGTGATGGGGTCGCATGTCTGGATCTATGACGACGCTGAGCTCAGCGACCAAGATCGCCGCGACCATTTGGTCTTGGAGGCGCTACTGCATCTGGGTACGTCGGTGACCGTCAGCCAACGTGGCTTGAGTCGCGCCGACGCCGGGCAATTCGAGGTCCCCGAGTTGCTTGCCCATTGGCACCGCTTGATGACGGGGCTGAGCCGATTGTTTGTTGCCGCCGGATTGGCACCGCGCCGCGTCGTGCCCGAGCTGATCGAAACCAGCTCGACGCCGAAGTTGCCCCGCTAGTGCGAAGTCAGGTTCGGCAACCCATCGCGGCGGGTGACACACGCCGGCGCGTCGTGGTTATCATGGTGGGGGACAGAACCATTTTTGCCTCCCCTGAACCGCACCAATGCCTGAATTGATCCAACTAGCGACTTTGAAGAAGCGTCTTGAAACCGCCGGACAACTGCACGTGTTGAGGTTTTTTGATGAACTTGACGACGCCGGCCAGCGGCGGTTGGTTTCGCAGTTGCGGTCGATCGACTTCGATCAATTGAAACGATTGGTCGGCGACGAAGACGACAAACCGGACTTCGTATCGATGGCCCATCGCGCCGGTCCGCCGCCGGC
>JBGSVE010000057.1:0-75956 GCA_041753075.1 Pirellulaceae bacterium | reverse complement strand
TCATCCGTCGCCTCTACGAGACCAAGCGTAACGCGACCGAAGAAATGAAAGCGAACCTGCGAATCAAGTATGATAAACTTCTTCCCAAATGGAACTACGTCGCTTCACCCGAGATCAGACAGTAATTTCCCGCCCGTTGCTTACTCGTTTCAAGCGTATGTCTTTAATGGAATGCGTGAGCTTCAATCTCGCTGATTGCCAACGACGTTTCAGCGTAGCGAGTGAAATCCCCATCACGACTGCCGCATCACTTTGAGTCGTGCCCTCATGCCAAAGTAAATGAACGACCTCTCGTTCATCTTCCGTTAGTCGATCGATCTGCTCATGAAATTCGGTCCATTCATCCAAGTATTCAGGTGCTTTAGTCGCCGACGCTTTCACGATTTCACCATTGTCTGTGAGATGATTTTTCCAAACTCCTTCTCGTCCATAGTGCTTGCGTGCCAGTTCGATCAGTCGGCGTCTTAGCTGAGTTGCTGCCAGTCCGTAAAACTCCCGTGCTGTCGTTGGCTTGACTGCGAGCAGCGAACGGTGCAAGCGGACCAAGGCGTTTTAAAGTAGTTCATCAGTCTCGGTCCAGCGGCGAACTTTTGGTGACGCCCGAAGCATTGTTCTCGCCATGATCCGTAATCGCTCGCACGTGTGTTCGATCTAAGCATCACGGGCGTCGGCATGCCCTTGTTCAAGCCGAACAAGTCGCTGTTCGAGTTGGGTGGTGTCTGCAGTTGTCATTCGCTTACTCGCCGTTGGAACCTTGGTGCAAAGCGAATTTACGCGAGGTCCAACGACAGCGAATCCACCCTGATTCGCTAATGGGTAGAGTGAGACTCGTTGCGATATGGGCTCACAAGGAAAGCAAGAATGTCGTGAAGCAAGAATTCACAAAACTAATACCGTTGCTTCATCATGCAACGGCAACTCCTGGCGAATCGAAGCTGATCAGAATTGAAGGAATGACAAACAGGGATTTCGTACGGTCAGCGTTGTCGTTCGTCTTTTCAGCCAACGGACTTCGTGTATGACGGTCAAGGAGGCAGGCTGTTGTCGCCATCCTTGCAGCAGGTACTCGACTATCTCACTGGTCGAATTGCCGCCCGAATTTTACCCAGCCATTTACCCAAGGTTTTACCCATGATTTTTACCCAAAAGCAGTTTGCGTAAGCTGTTTACCACAAAGGACTTAAAAGTCGGGGTGACAGGATTTGAACCTGCGACCTTTTGACCCCCAGTCAAACGCGCTACCAGGCTGCGCCACACCCCGGTGTGATTGATCGATAAGACGACGAGCGAACATTGAAACGGTGGGAGGGTGCCGTCGATTCGCGTCGCGATCCGGAGTATCGCAGATAACTCGGGCTGCGGCAACGGTGTCGCCATCGCACGCCGAGCGGTCGCGTGATAACTTTGGGGCCGCAAACAAGCAGGTTTGTCAATCCAACCAAATCGGCGGGGAACCCAACGTGACGAGTCCAGCGAATCCAACCGTGCCAGTCGGCTCCGACGGCCCGTCGATTGACGAAAATCAATCGCTGCTTTTCGGCCATCCGACGGGCTTATACACGCTGTTCTTCGCCGAAATGTGGGAACGGTTTTCCTACTATGGAATGCGGGCCCTGCTGCTTTTCTACATGATCAAGGGCTTCCTCAAGTACGAGGACGCTCGCGCCTACAGCGTCTACGGTGCCTATACGTCGCTCGTTTACATGACGCCGTTTTTTGGCGGCATGATCGCTGATCGATTGCTCGGCTCGCGGCGTGCGGTCGTCATCGGCGGGTTGTTGATGGCGGCGGGCCACTTGTTGATGACCGTCGAAACCGCCACCGCGTTTTACTTTGCATTGGCGCTGTTGATTGTTGGCAACGGTTTTTTCAAACCCAACATTTCGACGATTGTGGGCAGCTTATACAAGAATTTGCCAGCCAAACGCGACGCTGGGTTCACGATTTTCTACATGGGTATCAATCTGGGCGCGGCAATGAGTCCGCTGTTGTGCGGCTACATAGGCGAACGCTACGGTTGGCACTTGGGGTTTGGCTTAGCAACGGCCGGCATGTTGACGGGCCTCGCTGTCTTTGTGATGCCCACGCCGCTGACGAAGATCATCATCGGCATGGGCGCCGCGGCGGCGGCGTTGGGTTTGCTGGTCTATCGGCCCGATGATCCGTATGCCACGGCGGTGAGCGTCTTCGTGGCGATTGCAATTGCGGCGGCTGGAGTGATTGCGGTGATCGCGCTGGGCCGCGGCGGATTGCCTGAATCGGCCGGTCGTCGGCCTGGGTTCACGGCGGGTCAAGCGGGGATTTTCGCGGGCAAGAGCGAGTTCTTCGTCTACGCCGCGACCGCCTTGGCCGTGCCGGTCATCGCGTTGCTTGTCTCCGGGTTTTCGATTTTCGCCAGTGACGGCAAGCCGCTGCAGATCATTCCCGACAGTGTTGTTGAGTCATACGCATCGAGTGAGTCGAGTTGGCAGCAATTGCTCGCGGTCCCGATCAGCGAAATTTGCAAACCTGCGGGACTCGTGCTAACTGTCACGGGCATTTTGGCTTTTGGCTATTTGATTGTTGAAACTTTTCGCTTGGACCGAATTGCTCGCCACCGAATGTTCGTGGTGCTGATTCTTACCTTCTTCGCGCTACTGTTCTTCGCGTTCTTCGAGCAGGCGGGCAGCTCGGTCAGTAACTTTACTGATCGCAATGTTGATCGCGTGCTGGTCGGTGACGTGGTCAATGCTGAGCAGGTGGGCCAGTCGATCACGCTCGAGCCGACGCAGGAACAACTCGGCTACGAATTTGGCGACCACGTTTTCACATTGACCGAGTTGGACCGACTGCGTGAGTCAAGCTCCGACCAGGCGGTGACGCTTGATTGGCCAATCGTGGCGAGCAATGTTGGCATGAAGGTCGCCAGTCGCCAGCGCGAGATGCCGGCCAGCATTTTCCAGGCGGCCAATGCGATCTTCATTTTGATTTTTGGCCTGGCCTTTTCCGCGCTTTGGACGTGGATGGGTTCGCGGCAAATTGAACCCAGCACAACGACCAAGTTTGCGTTGGGATTGCTGCAACTAGGGCTTGGCTTCGGTGCGTTTTGGCTTGGTGCCCAATCGGCTTCGGAGCGTGGCAT
The DNA here is from genome assembly GCA_041753075.1 of Pirellulaceae bacterium. Lineage (GTDB taxonomy): Bacteria > Planctomycetota > Planctomycetia > Pirellulales > Pirellulaceae > UBA6163. The sequence continues at coordinate 72,835 of JBGSVE010000057.1, read as the reverse complement.
GGTGGGAATGCAATGGTTGTTGCTGGGTTATCTGTTGCACACAACGGGCGAGTTATGCTTATCGCCGGTTGGGCTGTCGATGGTCGTCAAATTGTCGCCGCCGCAGTTGGTAAGCACGGTGATGGGCAGTTGGTTTCTGGCGACGGCGTTTTCACAGTATTTGGCGGCGATCATTTCGCAGTTCACTGGCGTTAGCCACGGCGGCGGCGACGAGGGGGCGACGGTCCCTCCGCCGGTTGACACGCTGGCGGTTTACGGGGACGTTTTCGGTTCGATCGCCGTAGCGGCGATGATTTCGGCGGTCATTTGTTTGGCGTTGTCGCCGTTGTTGTTGACCGCCTGGATGCACGAAAATGAACCGCCCGAATCCGCTGCGTAGGCCCGCTGCGTAGGGCTTTCAATTCGCGGGCACCGACGCTAAACTCCGTGACCCGCAATTTGAGTTGCCAATGGGTTTACGTCGTTGAATCACCGAATTCACACCGCATTTGATTAAGAAGTAGCTGAAAATGTACGCCATCATAGTGGACGGCGGTCGCCAGTACCGCGTCGAGCCCGGTATGGAATTGGACCTGGATTATCGTGAATCGGCCGCTGGCGATAGCCTGACGCTGGGTACGGTGCTATGTGTTGGTGGTGATACCGGCTTGAAACTTGGAACGCCGACCCTTGAAGGTGCCAGCGTGACCGCTTCAGTCATCGGGTTGTCGCAAGACAAGAAAATTTACGTCCAGAAGTTCCGTCGTCGCAAACACTTCGACAAGCGAACCGGCCACCGCCAAATGCACACTCGCGTTCGCATCGAGTCGATCGCTGGCGTCTAACGAACGGTTGGGGACGCACGCTGCGATTTCGCCCGTAAGATTCGTCCGCAAGAAAGGTGTCTGAGCATGGCCGGGCTGAAGCTGGATCAATACCAACTCGGCCCCGTTTTGGGCATGGGCACCGTCGGGACGATTTACCAGGCGACCGATAAGGCCTCGGGCGATGTTGTCGCGATCAAGCGTTTGCACCCAACGGTCAGCCGTGACCCATTAATCGGTGCGCGTTTTCGCCGCGAAATGATGATTCTGGAGAAACTGCGGCATCCGAATATCATTGCCTACTATGGTGGCGGCGAAGACGGTGATGGCAATCTTTTCTATGTGATGGAGTTGGTCGAAGGGGGCTCGATGCGCGAGCTGATCGCGACCAATGGTGGGCTGCCGTGGCAGGTGGTGGTCAGTTGTGGCCGCCAGATTTGTTCGGCGCTACAGTGTGCTCACAATCACGGAGTCATCCACCGCGATCTCAAGCCCGGCAACCTGTTCATGACCCGCGACGGCGTCATTAAGCTTGGTGATTTCGGCATCGCCCGCGACGTCGGGGCCAGCGATTTGACCGCCGAAGGATTGACCGTCGGCACCCACGCTTACATGGCACCCGAACAGATCACCGGCGACGCCAACATTTCTGGGAAGGCTGATTTGTATGCTTTGGGCTGCTGTTTGTACGAAATGTTGACCGGACGCAAGCCTTATATCGGCGACACGTTCCCGCAATTGTTCGAGCAGCATCTGCGCGCCGCGGCGCCTCACGCCAGCGTCTATGCGCACGGTTGTCCGCCCGAATTGGACCAAGTGATTGTTGATTTGCTCGCCAAAAAACCGGAGGACCGTCCGTTCAACGCGCGCGGTGTTCAGGCCAAGATGTTGCAGATCAGCGAGCAGTATCAGTTGACCGAAACGGCGGGTTCGGTGATCGAAAGAGAGAAAGGAATCGATGTCTCGGCGAGCCAGGTCGAAGACATGGGTCAGCGGATGCTGCGCCGCCAGATCGAAGCACGTTTGGGGGCCAGTTCGCGCGGCGATGTTTCCTGGGCAAAGCTAGCCGTGGCGATCGGCGTGATCGCCGTTTTACTCGCCGGGGCAATTTGGCTACGACCGGTACCTTAGCGGACCACCACTGCGGTGGGCTGGACTAAATCCTATTTGGCACCTATCAATTCTTCGCAAACTATCTACCCCCACATAAGGCCTCACCTCCCATGCATTCAAGTGACAACCTGCTTCGATTCCTTCCTCTATCGATCTTCAGCTTGGCGATTGCGATACTGCCGATCGGAATGACTACTTCGATTATGGCCCAAGACGCCGCAGCGCGGGCTGCCGCAGCACCTCCTCAAGACCCAGCACCTCCCCAGGATATGATCGGCTACTTCTTGGGCATGTCGGTCGGCCAACAATTGGCTCAACAAGGCTTCCAATCCGCCGATTTTACTGCCGAAGGTGTTGCCGCTGGGTTGGGCGATGCACTTGCCGGACTCGAGCCGAAGCTGACCAACGAACAATTCCAACTGGTTGCCGACAAGATCGAGGCAACCTTGCGTGCTCGCCAACAGGTAGCAATGGAAGAAATGAAAAAGAAAGGGGCCGCCAATCTCGAGAAGAGCAAGCTTTATCTCGACGAAAATGCCAAGAAAGAAGGCATTAAGCAACTGGCCAGCGGACTACAGTATAAAGTTATGACCGCAGGCACCGGCAAGTCTCCCGCGGCGGAGGATACGGTCAAGGTTCATTACACCGGCAAACTCATCAATGGCCGTACGTTTGATAGTTCGGTTGAACGCGGTTTGCCCGCAACGTTTGGTGTCGGACAAGTAATTCCCGGATGGCGGCAAGCATTGCAAGAAATGAAAGTTGGCGACAAATGGATGCTTTATATACCACCGGCGCTGGCTTACGGAGCACAAGGTTCTCCCGGTTCGAGTCCCGACGACGGAATTGGGCCAAACGAAGCGTTGATATTTGAAGTCGAGTTGTTGGAAATTGTTAAGTAGTACGAATTATTGGTCCACGAACAGGTTAAGTACTCAATATGTCGAAATTGGCTTTATCAAACCAACCCACCGCGGTTATCGGTTCATGGGTTTTCGCCGCGATCGGCTTGTTGGCAAGTGCCCAACTGAGTCAAGCGGAAACGATCAATCTTGCTCAACCGCCGGCCGATTTGAACACCAGTGCAATGCCCATTGATGTGGTCGAGGCGTATCCGAACCTGCGAATCGATCGGCCGATTGTGATCACGGGCGCTGGTGATGAATCGGGACGATTGTTTGTGGCTTCGCAACGTGGACAAATCTACTGGATCAATCAAGCCGATGAACAGGTCGAAGAACCGAACCTGTTTATCGATTTGGTGGATCGTGTTACCTATAAGGATCGTGAAAACGAAGAAGGTTTCTTGGGCTTGGCTTTTCACCCCAAGTTTAAGGAGAACGGACATTTCTTTGTCTATTACACAACCACCGAGCGTCCTCATATCTCAGTGGTCAGTCGCTTTACCGCCACCGGCAAAGACCATAGCGTTGGTGATCCGGCCAGCGAAGTCGAGATCATGCGAATTCCGCAACCGTTTTGGAATCATAACGGGGGAACCTTGGCATTTGGACCCGACGGATACCTTTATATTGCCCTCGGCGACGGAGGCAAGGGAAATGATCCGCTGCAGAGTGGCCAAGATCTCAGCAAACTGCTCGGCTCGATTTTGCGAATCGACGTTGATCAGGCTTCGGGTGATCTGAAATATCGCATTCCGGACGATAATCCATTTGTGAATCAGTCAAACGCTTGGCCGGAAATTTATGCGTATGGTATTCGCAATGTCTGGCGAATGTCGTTCGATCCCAAGACTCATGATCTGTATGCTGCGGACGTCGGTCAAAATGCGTGGGAAGAAGTCAATGTGATCAACCGTGGTGGGAACTATGGTTGGAGTCTGCGCGAAGCCAATCATAAGTTCACGCTCGGTGAGGGGAACAAAGGCTCCGATCCACGGCCTGATTTAATCGACCCGTTGGTGGAGTATCCACATACCGACGATTGGGGCAAATCGGTTACTGGCGGTGCGGTCTATCGTGGCACACGGACACCGATGCTGGACGGTTATTATCTATACGGCGATTATGTCACCGGGCGATTGTGGGCGATGAAGTATGATCGCGAGTCCAAATCGGTCAGTGAAAACCGACCGATCGCCTGGACCAATTTGCCGGTGTTTACCTTTGGCCAGACCGACGATGGTGAAGTGCTGATGAGCACGATGATGGGCGGGGGACGGATTTATCGTTTCGCGGCTAAGTGATTTCTTACAGCAAATGAACCTGTCATGTCTTTTCAATTTGCGACCTTGTCTTGTTTGTCGCTGGCGGTTTTGACGCTGTTCAACGAGCCCGCTGCGGCGCAGGCCATTGCGGTGCCCGGTACGGATGCGGTGGCGCAAAACAGCTATCCGAATTCTCAGTATTATGTCGCGCTGCAGATCTATCGCGACGGCAATCTCGGTGATGCGGCCGAGGCGTTTGATTCGGCGCTGGGGCGATGCCGGCGCGATATCAATGGACGCTGGATCGATGCGATTCCCGTGCATGCGATGCTGGGCGAATGTTTCTACCAGGCTGGAGATCTACCAGCGGCGGTCGAGCAATTCGACACGGCGCTGGCGTTGATGGTCCAGCACCATGGGTGGCTCAGTTCGCTGGATTGGCGCGATATGGTGCTCAGCGCCAACCGCACCGCGGACTCGGTATCGAGTTGGGCCGGTGCCAACGTTCCCCCGCTGTTGCCGGTCAGCGATCGAATGAAGTTGTCGACGGGGTCGCTCGATGTCGAGGGCCAAATCCGTCGTGGAGGTGCGTTTGAAGCGGCGCGATTGACCGCGATTGATGCCATAGAGATTTTGCGCGGCGTTGCGATTGCTGCGTATCGCCGCCGAGTGATTTTTGGACCGCTCGCTGGCCAGACCGAAGTCATTGAGCAAGCGCTCGAAGCAACGAAGTACCCCGCAGGGCTCGACCTTGCCGCTCCCCGCGCGGTGATCGGGGCAATGCGTGGCTGCGAGCGATTTGCCGGTGGTCAAGATAGCGAATTGGCCAGTGACGCTTCAAAGTCAACGATGGTCTCGGGTTCGATCCATCCGTTGACGCCGTTGGTGCTGTTGTCGAGCGCTCGCGCGATCGCCTTGACGGATAAATTTGCCGAGGCCATTCCAGTCGCGATGCAGGCCGCCGTTGCCGCATCGGCTTTGGGTCAACCCGAATGGGTCGGCGAGGCCTTTTTGATCGCTGCTGGATGCGTTAACGAAACAAGTGCGAATCCGTTGCTGGGCGCTGCCACGGCGGCAGCGGCTGCGCACCTGCGACGGGGCCGATTGGCATCCGTTGGATCGTTGTTGGCCGCCAGTGAAGCCGCGATGCTAGCCGGAGATTTGGCGTCGGCACAAACCGCGCTTTCGCAAGTCGGTTCGATGTTGCAGCGCCGCGACATCGTCCAGCCGCGGATGGCGGCGCACGCGGAGTATCTGAGCGCGCGAGCGGCGGCTCACTCGGGACAATCGTTCGGCTTGTCAGAACCAACCGCGATTGATAACGCGCTTGCACGAATGACCAATTTCGCCAGCGGCAATGGTCCGAAGCTCGGTCGCGTTGGCAATAATAACCGTCGGCCAAGCGGCGCGCCCGCGACTCCACGGCTTTATCAATTGGGACTCGTTACCGAAGGTGCTCGCAGCCGCGGGTTGGGTGGGAAAGTGGTTGACGAAAAAATCAACCAATACGCGGGTGATCCACCGGCGGCGGTCTGGCGTGCTGATCCCGTCGACGCTTTGTCTTACCAAATGTTTGATCGTACGCCATCAATCACCGCGCAACTGATTTCGGCGGTCAAGCGAAACGCCCAGGACGATCTGGTGCCGCTGGCCGATGCACTGCTACGCCAACGATTTCTTGCGGGCCAATCGGCTGGCGGTCGCGTATTGCAAGTCCGCCGCATGGTGGCAACGGATAAGGCGCTGTTAACCGAACAGGTTGCTGCAGCGATGCTCAAGCCACCCCGCGCGATGACGGAGATGATCAATCTTCATGCGCCTCAAGCTCCGCCCGCCGGTTCCGCGGAATGGTTGCAGCGAGGGCAGCGACTGGAGTCGTTGGCAGCCCTGGTGGCTTTGCAGCGAGGCGAAATTCCGGCGGCGTCACCGCCGGAGATTGCCAACCTTGGGGAGCTTAAAAAGTTGCCCAAGGGAACGGGGTTATTGGTTTTTGTTGACGTGGGTGGAACCGTTGTTGCAATCCTGTACGCCAATGACACCGTCCGCATGTGGAACGTTGCACCGACCAAATCGATCGCGGCGGACATTAGCAAATTGCTTCGCGAGCTTGGCGTTCCCAGTAGTCGCTCGACCGAGCGACTCAAAGCAATGGACACGTGGAAAAAGGAAGCCGCGACTCTGCGGCGTAAAGTGATTATTGACACGCACTTGAAGGACGTTGAATCGCTCGAATCGCTGGTTGTGGTGCCCGATGGTGCGTTGTGGTATTTGCCAATGGAAATCCTACCGCTTGGCGACGAGAACGCAGAACTGCTGGGTGATCGGATGTCGATTCGCTACGCATCGACGCCCGGCTTGGCTGTTCACGCGACGGCGCTTCCGAATGACCAATTGCCTGTCGGCATTGTGTCGCAAATGTTTTTTGCGCCGCGTGACGGGGAAGCGAATAGCCAGTCGATTAAACAAATCACCGAGGCGCTCAAGGCGACGACCATGTTGCCCGCCAATCCATTGGTGCCAGCAAGTTTGCTGGGCGACCAGATCAGCTCGCTGGCCGTGTTCGGCGTCGTCGCGCCCAATCCAGCTCAGCCGATGTCATTCGCACCAGCAAATTACGATGCGGCGGATGCGGCAGGATCATTGGCATCATGGTTACGTTTCCCCTCATCGGTGCCGCGAAGCGTATTTCTTCCGGGCTATCGAACGGCCGCGAGTTCGCCGGCGCTGGGTGACGGCCGCGAGTTGTTTATGGCATTGACGGCGTTGCAATGCTCAGGTGTTCGTGATGTGGTGATCAGTCGTTGGCCCGTCGGTGGTGAATCCACGGCAATCTTGATGCGAGAATTCTTGCAGGAGTTGCCGTTCGAGGGCGCAGCGGCGGCATGGCGTCGCGCTATCCAAACTCTTCGCCATGCACCGCTGCAACCCGAATCGGAACCGTTGTTGGGTGGCAAAGACGAAAACCGCGACGAACTCAGCGGCGAGCATCCGTTGTTTTGGGCGGGCTACTTAATTACCAGCCCGCCACAAAAAGCGATCAAGTAGCCAGTCCAGCTGCTTTGACTCAGCTTCAATAATTGCAGAACGATTGGGGACAACGGTTCTACAATCGCCGATCGCTCACTTCGACAACCCACGCTCTAAGCGTGGCTGATGCACTAGGCGAGATGCCGCAGGTCGACTTCGATAACCGTGTTTTCGGCCGCGATCCAAACGCGGTCCTGGCCCGATGGACGAACCCGTGCGGTGCCCGTGAAATCACCGGCCGCTGGTAATGTTAAACATGCGTCATGTGCCGAGTAGTGAAAACAAGGCAGCTTGCGCCCGCCCGCTGGTCTGCCAAGCACAACGCCGGGATGCAAATGGCCGGCGATGCGTAGTTGGTTCGGAGCCGTTGGCGGACCGGGAAAGTGAGCCAATTCAACTTGGTCGATAACCAGCGGCTCTTCGACCACGACCAGCGGCCAATCGCTTGGCAAAGTCCCGGCGGAGCGATCGTGGTTGCCGCGCACGAGTATGACTTCGCCAGCACCGCAGCGATCTAAAAATTGGATGAATTGTTCGCGTACGTCGGGGGCAAGCGATGACTTGGCGTGAAATAGATCGCCGAGAATGATCAGTCGTGACGATTGGGTTTGCCGCAACATTGCCTCGACACACTGCAGCGTGCGTCCGGTTGAACCGCGCGGCACCGCGATCCCTGACGCACAAAACGTAGCTTCTTTGCCGAGGTGCAAGTCGGCCACCATGAGCGTGTTTTGCGATTGCCAAAACAGCCCGCGATCCGCCAGCGGAGTGAATGCAGTACCGGCCACCTCGAACGGAGTTGCCAAATCCTCTGTTGGGTGTTGATTTGCCACTGGGATGGGGTGATTGCGAGCCATGTCTGTCGTTACTACCGTCATTGGGCGTCTGATCAGGGAAGGTCCTTATCCAAAACCTTATTCTTTCCATCTCTCTATACGGAGTTGTCCCATGAAACGAATCGTGGGTACGTTGTCCAGTGCGGTGATGATTTTGGCAATCGCGCTGCTGTCCAATTCGGTTCGTGCGGAGTCACCCTACGTGACACCGGTGTCGTACGAAATTCAATCGCCCAGCGCGATCACGTGGCACCGCGATCTGGAATCGGGTTGGCGCGAATCGCGCCGCACGGGCCGGCCAATGGTGATTTTCATTACTGCGGCTCATTGTCGGTATTGTGACGCGATGAAGTCGGCAACGTGGCATGACCGCAGCGTTGAATCACGCGTCGCCGCAGACTTTGTTGCGGTTCAGCTCTGCCCCGAAGAAAACTCGGCGGAGCTCAGCCGCGTGCAAGTTAATGTGTACCCGACCACCATCGTGGCGCTCCCGCAGGGTAAAGTAGTGGATCATCGCAAAGGGTTTCAAACACCCGCATTGCTGCACGGCTTGCTGAGTCGAGTCGCGAGATAACCACTTGCCCGAGGAAAACTCATGGACCTGATTTTCTCACGACGCTGGAACTTGGTGTTCTGTGTCTTCTGCTCACTTGTTATCGCGGGTGCGAGTTCGGCATGGTCGGCGGACCGAGCTCCAAACGTGATCTACGTGATGGCCGACGAGCTTGGCTATTACGAGCCAACGTTCATGGGCAATCCCAACATCCAGACGCCCCATCTCGACCAGATGGCGGCGGAGGGAATGGTGTTCAATAACTTATTTGCCGGCTCGTCTGTCTGTGCACCGACGCGATGTTCTTTTTTGACCGGAAAACATAGCGGCCATACTTCGGTTCGCGCCAACGACGGTGGCACACCGCTGCGCGAAGAAGAAGCAACGATTGCGTCGATGCTCAAGCCGTTGGGTTACGCGACCGGTGGTTTCGGCAAGTGGGGCTGCGGCGGTCGCGGATCAACCGGAGTTCCCGAACAACATGGGTTCGATGTTTTTCTTGGCTACTACGATCAAGTTCATGCGCATACCTATTACCCGCCGTACCTGATTCGCAACAGTGAAGAGGTGCCGCTCGCCGGCAACGCTGGCGGAGCCAAAGGCAAAACCTATTCGCACTACGTGATCTATGATGCAGCGCTAGACTTTATTCGCGAGCACAGCAGTCAAACTTTCTTTTGCTACTTGCCGATCACGCCGCCACACGGCCTATTCAACATTCCCGATGATGATCCCGCTTGGCTAATCTACAAGGATAAATCCTGGACTGAAGAAGCGCGACGTTACGCGGCAATGGTGACCATGGTGGATCGTCAAATGGGACAACTGTTCGCGCTACTGAAGCAATTGGAACTGGACGATAACACGCTGGTGTTTTTCAGCGGCGACAACGGAGCGAACGACTATTTCAAGTCTCCGGAGCATCCGCGTGGTGTTCATTTTGGAAACAAGAACCCACAAACCGGTGTCGAGTACCGTGGGACCAAGGGCACACTCTACGAGGGCGGTGTACGCATTCCTTTTGTGGCTCGTTGGCCAGGCAAAATTGCCCCCGGTCAAGTCAGCGACCACCTCGGGTATTTTCCCGATATTCTGCCAACGATCGCGGAGGTCACCGGAGCGACACCTCCCCAGGGCATTGACGGGATTTCCATTTTGCCTGAATTGATCGGTGCCCAAGCTGCCGGTCATCCACAATTCAAGCATGATTATTTGTATTGGGAGATTGGCGGGTGGACGGCGATTCGGCAAGAGAATTTGCGTGCGGTGCAGCCCAATCCGAAAAGGGATTGGGAGCTCTATGATCTTGCCAGCGATCCGAGTGAGTCAAATGATTTGGCAAGCTCACGCCCGGAACAGTTGGCGTCGTTGGTCGCCTTGGCCCAGAAGGCGCACGAGCCGGTGCGCCAAGGTAAATTCGCAAACCGAGATCTGCATGAGCGAGATCGTCGCGCTAAGTTTGGGATACCAACTGGTGAGCAATGATGTCCGTGCCGCGTCAAGCAGAGTCTTCCAGCCCGTCGAGGACACTGGCGCGGCTATTGGACGCGTCGATTGAATTAGTTTGGGTTTTTGATGCCAGTCAGCGAGTCGCATGGATCAATCGCCCCGCCGCACAGTGGCTCGGCGCTGAACCAAGTGGCCTCATCGGCAGGCAGTGCATCGCCTCGTCGACAAGCAGCGATCCGCTGGACCAAGTTGCCGCCGCGATCGCACCGCCGGCGGCGCTCGGGGTGGGTGTGTTGCGCACGCTGGATGTTTCGCCCCCGGGTGTGGCGCCGATGTCGATCGCGTATCTAAGAATCGGCGAAGGTGAAACTTCGTTCATGGTCGCGTTTTCGACGCCCGCACCAGCGACGGCGGCCAGCGATAGTGAATTCGCCGAGTCACAACGGTTGCGAGAACGAATTCATCAGTGGCGAAAACGCGACGCCGCCTGGGGTGGAATCGTCACGGCCGGATCATCGAAACTTGCCAAACGATTACGCGGGCAAGTTCAATTGGCGACAACCAATCGTCACGACTTTTCCGTCGTCGGGCCGGTGGGCTGTGGAGCCGAGTTGATCGCGCGACGAATTCACGCCATCACCGCTACTCCTATTCAATCACCCGGTCGCACCAGCGAGCGTCTGGACGTTGACCCGCTCATTGCGATTGATGGACCGTTGATGGACGCCGAGTTGCTCGAAGCCAGTCTATCGCCCGCCGCGGCGCATCTTGGCCGTGAGACGGATTCCCCAATCGAACCCCAACTGACGCTGCTGATTCGGGGACTCGATGAAACGCCGCTTGATGTCCAACAGCGAATCGAACAATTTTTGACCGAGTATCCTGAACAGATTCGCTTTGTTGGCTTGCTGGCTCAGGCGGTCGATGAGGCAACTAAGAAGCAGTTGATTGCCGACGCGATCGCTGCGCGACTTAGCGTCTTGACGCTGAACGTCGCGCCGTTGGCAGATCGCATCGACGATGTGCCATTGATGGCGGCCGCATTGGTCGATGCGCGTCATGCGGGCACTTCTGGCTCAGCGGAACGGCTCAACCGCGCGGCGCTGGATCGATTGACCTTGTACCCTTGGCCGGGGAACTTTGATGAACTTGACGCCGCGATTCGCCAAGCGATGACGGTCTGCAAAAGTGCAGCGATCCTTCCAGAACATTTGCCGTTGGCGATTCGCAGCTACCAACCGGCTGAGCCGGGCAAGTCGAAGACCGCGCCCGTCGAGACGAACCTCGATCAGGCGCTCGAGTCGTTGGAGCTGAAAATGATTCGTGCCGCAGTCGCGGCGAGTGACGGAAATCGCAGCGAAGCGGCGCGGCGGTTGGGGATCAGTCGAGCACGTTTGATCCGTCGTCTGGATGAGTCGCCGGAATCATGAGCGCGCGCATGACTGAATTATCGGCAGGCAGCCACTGGGTGATTTCGGAGTCGGGTGAGCGTTGGTACCAAGCGGTTTGTCGATTCGCAAAGCATGGTCGCATCGAGCGTGTCGGTATTTATTCGACTGCCGCGATCATTGCAAAAAGCAACTTCTTTTCGTCTGCGACGATTGTCATTTGGGAATTGCCCAGTGACGCACGCCACTGCATTGATTTTCTCGACGTGGTTGCCTCGGTTCGCCAGGCATCGCCCGCGACAATTCAAGTGGCCTCACTCCCCGTCGGAGCATCGACAACCTGGAAAATCGCGGCCCAACAGGCCGGCGCGCAGATATTACTCGACGACTTGGCATGCCTGCCGCGACTAGTGGATTCTCTCAGCTTCGACCAAGCCCGCACTACGGCAACCGCGACGATTCAACTATAACGTCGGTCTGTTAACACACTGATGACTCGCTGACCCAATCGACACCGCACGCTATGAATTCGCCCTCTATCGACACGCTTCGCGACACCATTGCCACGTTCCCCGATCCCGAAACGGGTCGAGCCTTCGAGTTGATGGGACAGATCGTTTCCGTCAACGTCGAAGGTGACGAGGCTCGTATCACGATTGGTTTGACAACTCACTCGATGCCGATCGCCGAGGAAGTCAAAGAAGCTCTGGTCGCGAAAATTGCTGCGGCGCATCCGGGGTTGCGGACGACAATCGATATCAACGTTCATCCGCGACCACCGGCGCGGTTGGGCCAAGTTGCGCTGCGTGCCAAGAGCGTAATCCTGGTTGGCAGCGGCAAGGGCGGCGTGGGGAAAAGCACGGTTGCGGCAGGTCTTGCATTAACTCTACGCCGACTCGGTGCAAAAGTTGGTTTGATGGATGCCGATGTTTACGGACCGAGCATTCCGCATTTGCTGGGGCTCGAAGGTCGGCCGGCGATCAATGACCAGAAAAAAATTGAGCCGATCGTGATGGATGGCGACTTCCCAGTGATGTCGATGGGCTTCTTGATCGAGAAAGACCAGGCGGTGATTTGGCGCGGTCCGATGTTGCACGGATCGATCTCGCAATTTCTCGGCGACACGAATTGGGGCGAACTGGATTACTTGATTATCGACATGCCACCGGGCACTGGCGACATTGCGCTGACGTTATCACAAATCATTCCGGTGACCGGCGCTGTCGTCGTTTGCACGCCCCAGGAAGTTGCGCTGCTCGATGCGATCAAGGCCGTCAGCATGTTTCGCAAGGTCAACATTCCGATCTTGGGGATGGTCGAAAACATGAGCGGCTTTTTGTGTCCCGATTCGGGCAAGACCTACGACATCTTTGGCAGCGGTGGAACACGCGACAAGGCCGAAGAGCTCGGCGTGCCATTCTTGGGCAAACTACCAATTGACATGACGCTTCGGATCGCCGGCGATGACGGCAAGCTCGCCGATGTGATCGCCGGCAATGAACAAGCTCGCGCACCGTTTGATGCGATCGCCCGCGCGGTCGTGCGTGGCTTGGCGATGCGTAGCGCCGAAAAGCCAGTACGGCCTCAGCTACCAACGCTGTAGGAAGCGATGGTGGTCGTTTGGCGGCGGCTCGAATGAGTGCGATTTGGATCGTCCGTTTGGGCCATGGCTAAGGGGAAATCGTTTCGCGGCTGGTGCTGGCGCACTAGCGGAAACAGAAGTCAGCCACCTCAACGGGCTATTCGCAAGCAGCGTTCGCATTGGGCTATGGCCCACCGAATACAATCCGCCCGCACGCGGCGCTCGGCTATCTCACGCCGCAGGCGTATCGTAAGCAATTGATCAAGGAATAAACGAGACGATGGGCATTGGCCCATGGCGTTACGGATTCGCCGAGAATCAAGTGCGTATGGCTGTGCGTTTTCAGCTAGATTGCATGGCAATAATTGCCATTTATTGCCATTTGTGTTATGTTTTAAGGAAAACCAGCAAGGAACATTCTATGGCCAATACGCTAAATCTCTCTCTGACGGATGAGCTTCGAGCATTCGTTGATGCCAACTCAGGCAATGGCACGCTTTACGCTACGCCCAGCGAATACGTCCGCGACCTGCTGCGGCAGCAAAAGGTGCGACAAGAAGCCCAAGCTGCTCGCGAAGCCATTCTGGACGGATACCAGGATGCGATTGCCGGTCGCACGCATGAATTCAAAGGCGACCTGGACTCCTTGCTCAAGAAAGTTCGGTAGTGGCCAAGAAACAATCGGGCGAGACTCGAATCCACCTTACGGAAAGGGCACTTCGAGACATCGAAGACAAACGCATCTATTCTGCCAAGGAGTTTGGCAAACGTGTCGCCGCGCAGTACATCATGAGCCTGGAAGCCGCGCTGGCACGAATCAGCGAGCACGCCGACCTGCTTCGCAGTGAAGCGGACTTCGATCCTGCGTTTCAGTTCTATCCAGCCGGCAAGCATTTGCTCGTCTGTGACCGTCAGGCGGATGGCATCTTCGTGCTGACCATGATTCATGCCTCGATGGACATTCCGACGAGACTCGCCGAGCTACAGCCGACTCTCGCTGCCGAGACCAGACTGCTGCACCACAAATTGATGCAGGCGAAAAAGAATCGCTCTTAATTCGGCAAAGCAGAGATTACAAATGGTGCCAGCCACGAGATGGCTGTAGCTAATGATTGCACAAATCGCGAAAGCGGAGGAGCAACGCAAAAATTTACATAACGATGCTGAAATCGTCTTATCTCAGGCCAAAGCAAGTCCGAAACAGGAGAATGGGGACGTTACATCGTTAGCAGGTTTCGATACATGTTGATCGCCGCGGGACCAACCAGCACCACGAAGATGCCTGGGAAGATGAACAGTACGAGCGGGAAAATCATTTTCACCGCCGTCTTGGCCGCCTTCTCTTCGGCGATTTGACGTCGCTTCACTCGCATCGCATCGCTTTGAACGCGCAGCGCCGTGCCCACACTACTGCCGAATTTGTCGGCTTGGATCAAGATCGATGCAAGCTGACGCAGGTCGTCGACGCCGCTGCGGTAGCCGAGCGCCTGAAGCACTTCGGCGCGCGGTCGGCCAAACTGCAGTTGCTGGTTGGCAATGCCGTACTCGTCGGCAATGATGCGATGCGACTTCTTCATTTCTTCGGCGACTTTGCGCAGCGCCTGGTCGAGACCAAGTCCGGCTTCAACGCACACGACCATCAAGTCAAGTGCATCGGGTAAGCCCAAGAAGATCGCTTCTTTGCGTTTCTTGGCCATCAACATCAACGAGATTTCGGGGATGTAATACATAATGCCGCCACCAATCGCGGCCTTCATCGCCAGCTTGGTGGTGAATCCGTCAATAAACAAGCCGACGGCACCACCGATTAGCAAGCCGATGCCGCCGAGAATCAATTGACCGCCTTTGAACACAACCGGGGCTTTCTCACGACGAAACCCCGCGTGCATCAAACGTTCGCGGAGCTTGCCGATCTCAGCCGCATTGCCGCTGACCGTGCCGGCAAGCGGTGAGGTTGCGCGTTCAAGTACCGCAGTCAACGCTTCACTTTTCTTTTTTGACTTGTCATCGATAACGGTCGATCCAGCACGACCGCGTGGGTTGCGCATCTCTTCCAGACGACTTTCGATTGATGGCTCACCATTGTCGCCGCTGAACGTGCTGAACACCCACCAGATTCCTGCCGTGATGGCAAAGAATATGGCGACCGGAGTGAGGACTTCGGGGCCCGGAATGGCAATGGCAAGAACCAGTGAATCGATGGTGCTAGGCGTCATGATGAACTAATACGGTGTGACGGGTAAATGCGTTGAGCAGTGCGCGAACGAACCTGGAATTAAACTTTGATCGTGATGATCTTCTTAATCACCAACGCCCCGATGACCTGGGTAACGACGGCGACTCCAATCATGTAGTGCCCCAGTTCGTCGGTGAACAACTGCATCACATATTCGGGATTAAGCTTGAGCATGAACAAGAACAGCGCCGGCGGCATTGCCAACAGCACGATACCGCTGAGCCGACCTTCGCCGGTTAGCGCTTGCACTTGACCTAAGATTTGCAAACGCTCGCGAACAAGGTGTCCGATCTTGTCAAGAATTTCTGACAAGTCACCGCCTGTCGAGCGTTGCAGAATGACTGCGGTTGCGAAGAAGCGAAGGTCCATATTGGGCACCCGCGCGGACATATCTTCGAGCGCCTCTTCGAGCGGAATACCGAAGTTTTGCTCTTCAAAGACGCGGCGAAATTCCTTCGCAATCGGTTCGTCCATTTCGCTGCCGACCAGACCGAAGCCGTTGGCAAGCGAATGACCGGCACGTAGCGAACGACCAAGCAATTCGAGTGCCTCGGGCATCTGGCGACCAAACTTGGCCAAACGACGTTTGCGTTTAAACATCAACCACATGATCGGCAACAGCGCCATTGTGATTCCCGCGATGGGAGCCAACAGAATCGGTAGTGGTGTCGAAGCAACCAGCACGGTACCGATCACGAAAAACCCGGCAATGATTGCCACGAACTTCGCTGGCGAGATCGCGATATCCGCTTGTCGCAGGTATTCGCCCAACGCCGGCATGCGACGCATGATTGCATCAATAATCGACTTGGTATCCTCTAGGCCACCTGCCATCAATAGCGACGGCTGATCGCTCTTGGTCGCTGCTGCCGCTCCCCGGCGACTGGCAATTGCCGACAAACGGTCTTCCGTTGATGTCGATTCTTGGCCGGGAACAAGCATCGTTGTCGCATACGCGACCAACGAAGCGATTCCGACGCCGACGGCGATGATAATGAGCGTAGTTGGCATGGTGAACTGGAACCTAGTGGCTTGATTGGTATTCTGGCGGACGACTACTGTGAGCAAACGACAGTGGTTAAGCCTTCATGATTTCGCGTTCGCGGAAGGCGCTGGCGGGCAATCGCACGCCCGAGGCTTCGAGCTTGGTCATAAACGTCGGTCGCACGCCGGTGCATTCAAAGTGTCCGAACGCCTTGCCTTCTTCCGTCACGCCTTCTTGCACGAAACGGAAAATGTCTTGCAATACGATTGTGTCGCCTTCCATGCCAACGACTTCCGTGATTGCCGTCACGCGGCGCGGTCCGCCTTGCAAACGGTTAGCTTGGATCAATACATTGACTGCACCGGCGATCTGTTGGCGAATCGCTTTGACCGGCAGGTCGTAACCCGCCATCATCACGAGCGTTTCCAAACGGGCGATCGCGTCACGCGGCGTATTGGAGTGAATCGTAGTCAACGAACCATCGTGACCGGTATTCATCGCCTGCAACATGTCGAGCGTTTCGCCCCCGCGGCATTCGCCGATGATGATTCGTTCAGGACGCATACGCAGAGCGTTACGAACCAAGTCAGTCGCCGTAATCGCGCCGTTGCCTTCGATGTTTGGCGGACGTGTTTCCAACCGGACGACGTGATCCTGTTGCAATTGCAATTCCGCGGCATCTTCGATCGTTACGATTCGGTCTTCGTGGCCGATGAACGACGACAACGTGTTGAGCAACGTTGTTTTTCCTGACCCGGTACCACCGGCGATAATCATGTTCAGTCGCGCCTTGATGCAACCTTCAAGCAACATCACCATCTCAGGCGTGAACGCGCGATAGTTAAGCAAGTCTTCAAGCTTCAGCGGATTGCTACCGAAGCGACGAATACTCATCGCTGCACCGTCCAACGCTAGTGGTGGGATAATCGCGTTCACACGCGAACCGTCTTCCAAGCGTGCATCGACCATCGGACAGGTTTCGTCAACACGGCGTCCGACGCGTGAAACAATGCGGTCGATGATTTGCATTAGGTGTTTGTTGTCGCGAAACTCAACATCGGTCTTTTGCATCCGCCCGCCTTTTTCGACGTAGATGTTCTTCGGACCGTTGATCAAAATATCGCTGACCTTGGGGTCCTTCAGAATCAACTCGAGCGGTCCCAGGCCAAACGTTTCGTCGAGCACTTCGTCGACGATTTTGTCTCGTTCTTGGCGATTGAGCAGCGTTTCTTCGGCATCGCACAGGTGTTCAACGACCATGCGGATTTCGCGTTTGAGCGAATCGCCCTTGAGGTCGCCGACTCGCGACAGGTCAAGTTTGTCGACCAACTTGCCGTGAATGCGTCGTTTGATTTCTTCGAATTGATCTTGTCGCGCGGCTTCGGGGCCGCGGGCTGCTGGGGCGGTACGCATGTTATTCGAATCCCGTGTGTCTGGTGAGCGGTGTGGTCGCGGAGCGGATTGTGTGGGTCGTGCTGGATATGCAAATTGCGAGACCGAGATCGACTGATCGCAGGTCTTCAATCCACGCTCCATCCAAAACATAGGACACGAATCGTGACATTCCGTACGAACCGGATTTATTTGCCCAGCGTTAAGGCTTAACAGTTCGTACTGGTCGGCGGGGCAAAGAAGTGGCCGCAGCGAATTAACTCACCGCGTTGCGTAATCCGCTAACAGGAATCAAGAATTGGCGTAGTGAAGCTTGTCAAAGATCCAGTGGCGAGAGGATCTTTGACAAGATCCACTGCGGCCATCCGAGCAAACTCCGAAGGGAAAAATCGCTACGCTGCCCGACACGACTCGGAGCTGAGGCCGCCGATTAAATCCAAGACGGCGTCGAGTGATCCAAGTTGACGCACTAATCCCTGAATCGCGATTGCCTGCGATTCCGAGGCGTCGATTCCAAGCTCGTTGAGCAATTCTTGCAATTCAATCGTCGACATCGCGGCGATCAAGTTCTCGGGAGATTCCATAATGTTTGTCCTCAAACGGTGTTTCTAAGATCTCACGCACCTCTTTAGTCATCGATCCGAAGGCAAGTCGCACCGCATCGATTCATCGCATCGCCATCTTGTCTGGCCAACCGTTACAACCGCTAGAATACTGATTGGAAAGTCGGCGGCTAGCGCTGATCCGCTCGCTGACCTCCAATGATCGCCATGCGATCCGGTGCCATGACCGTGACATAACTGTTCGACGCATTGCCGATCTCAACGGTAGTCATGCTCTTCTGCCCCAGCGGTCGGCCGGAACCGTCGACACATGTGAAACCAATGCGGTGTTTGCCGACTGGCAATTCAGCTCGCAGGACTTGGATCTCACGCGACAATAACGTCCAGCATCGCGTGTCGGCTTGCTCGGTTGCCGACCACGCCGTGACTGTGGCGAATCGAAAGAGTTCGCCTCCTAAACCATCGAGCCCGGCGGCTTTTGTTGCCTGCGACACGGTGACTTCCTTGGTAACGCGGCGAACCACCGCGCGTGCGATTGTCCAGGGCATTTCGGATTCGTTTTGACGAATCGCCATTTGACCGATATCGACCAGCGGTTGGGTCGCACCCAGCCAGACGCTCGAGCTGTCGATCGATACGGCTGCAGTTGGAGAATAAGGGATTCGCACCGCTGGGACGTGGACGCTGGCCAGGTTCGGCAAGATGGCCCGCTGGCTTTCGGCTAGTGAATAGACCTGGGTCGCAATCTGCAATGCCGCCGTCGTCGTTTCCGCTTCGACGGACTCCAGTACGGGCCCCCGACCGACGCAGGCGAAGACATACAGCACGCCGTGGCCGGGTGCGCTGTGAACACCTCCACCGCAACGCTCGATATCCATCGCTGCCGGTGCGAACGCGGGTTGCAGGTGGCTGACCAATTGATACGACCGCAGTGCATCGTCGTAATCATGATGCGTCGCTTCACGCAACACGCCGCGCAAATACGGTGCCAGCGCAATCGCCTGGTAAGGTTGGTTCGTTAAGTTGATACCGCGGTCTTCAGCCGCGTGGGCCAATTCGTTTTGCCGCATTTGCGCCTGGGTCGCGTAGCTTTCGGCGTCGCCATCCCCGGTCGCGAGACTGCAAAGACTCATCAGCGACCGAATCATCACCTGCTCATATCCAGCGGGCGAAAATTGGCGCCTGCGATCGTCGGTCAAGATCGCCGCGGCATCGCTGACCGGCGTCAGCTTGCTTTGGTTGTCGAACTCGTCGCGCAGGTCGCGTAATTGGGTAAGCGCCGCCGCCGGATCACCACCGGCGAGATGAACAATCGCCAAATCCAGTTTGGCCGGTTTGGCCAGCGGCGATCGTGACTGCGCAGCCTTGGACAATTCTGCCTTTGCTGCGACAAGGTCACCGGCGAAGTACGCAGCGCGACCGGTGTCGATGCGAGTTGTCATCGAACGACAACCGATCGACGCTATGCAGACTAGCGCGACAAGAACGCGCATTGCCCCAACGCTAAATTGCTCGCAAAAGTTCGCGGCAGGTCTCGCGTTGATGATCAGCCATCCCCTTGGCCGAGACCAAAGTTCCACCACTTACCCGCTCGTGTTGTGTGGTAACCCTTGCGAATCTTCGCGGACTCTTTGACGTACTCGCCGCTGTGCAAATCAACCATCTCAATCGTGAGCACATAGTCGCGCTGAGTTGAGCTATTGCGATCGGTTGTGCCGCTGGTGATCGTGGCATACATCAGCAGATCAATCGGCATACCCTGGCGTCCCAGCGCCGCGGCAAACGCCGAGCGATTGTCAGGTAAGAACAACGAGTCCGGTCGCAGTCGTGTTTCAACGAGCGCCGCATCAACAAGCCGGCGACTGACGCTGCGAAATTGTGCCGCACTATTGATTTGAGAATCAATGCGTTCGTAAAGTTGATCCTTGAAGTCGAGCAGCTCCTCGGCACTTTTGTTCTCGATACCGACAAAACAAATCGTCGAGCTAGATGGACGCGGCATGCCCGTCGCGGGATCGACCGACATCTGGCCATCGAAGCCGACTTGCTGGACCGCCGGCGGACATCGCGTCAAAATCTTGGCGACCGCTTCATCGACCAATGGGTTCCAGACGGCGGCACCCGCGTCGTGACTGCCGACCATATCGATCGTCCCGTCCTTCATCAGATGGGCATAACGACGACCAGCACATCCCGACGATATCGCTAGCAACTCACCGGCCACCAGCGCCAACACGCACAATCGGATGCACACTTTGCCCTGCCTTCGTTGATTCCATTTCAATCGTTCGCCCATCGCAGCCTGGGCCTCAAACCGCGCGATCCATCGCAGCGGAACTAGCTTGTAACCGACCCGTCATCAAAATTGGTAGATCGACTGCAATAAGCCAAATCAACCGCAAAAAACATCCGCGCGCTCGCAGCTTGCGCAATCAGCCTAGACCGCCAAGCAGTAAATAAAGGAGTAGTGTGCCAGCCGGACGCATCATTTAGTCAATGCTCCGCCTATGCAGGTAACATTCAAGCTTTCAAAATGTCATGATCGGTCTCGCAAACGGCGCTGGAAATCAGCCTCAATTCCGGCAATCGCTTCAAATTCTAAGTTAGACAAATCTTCATCGGTCGGACTCGGAGAAAGTGGCATCGAGCTGAGTTACCGTCCAGATCGTAACGGAGCGTTATTTGCCAAGCCAATCGCGAACGGCCTTGGGATTGGGCAAATCACAAACACGAAACTTGCGCAAACTGCCATCCAAATCATCGTAGATCAACATCGTCGCCGCAGACAGCGCGCCCGCGTCGGGGCTATCAATCAACGCCGATGAATCTGACGGATTGATCCTTCCGAGAATTCGCTGCTGCAGATCATGTCGCGAAGTGCGGGGCAACCAGCGGCTGAGCGTCTCGGCCGAACCGCAGATCAAAATCGTGAAGACGTTTACCGCCGGTCCTTCGCGAAGCACCGTTTGAAGCGCCTCGGAGCCGCTTGCCCCAGCCGCACCGTCGAGGGAAAAACTCATCGATTCGTCTTGTCGCAGATCACGAAACCGTTCCAGCGGATCGACCACCAAGACCATCGGTGCATGCTCTTGTTCAGGCAAGGCGATTCGTTCTTGCACGATTGCCGCCAACGCAGTCATCTTGACTTCGCTATCTCGCGGCTTCGTAACTTCACAATCGATTCCACTGTGCTCGAGCCAGGTCGGAATCGATACCTCATCGCTGCGTCCACCATCAAAGTAGTGCAGCGTAGCGGCATGAGGTGCAGTCGAGCTAGCCGCGAACCCGCTTAGGCAGGTGCCAATCAAACCAGCGGTCATATCAATGGGAGCAACTACTAAGATGTTTCGACCCGGCTCGCGGGGCAGCACCAGAGTTGCCGGTGGACCAATCTCGACGGCTTCGCCAAGCGGTGCGCACAGCGTTCCTGGTTTCTGATTCGTGATGCAGGCCTTCGCCAAGCCAGCGTTCCAGCGACAGGGTCGATTGCCTTCGAACACAACGATCGGATCAAGACCCGCGACCATCGATTGGTCGCGAGCGGTTATTTCGGCGAGCCAATTTTTTTGCCGATCGGCGGTCAAGTATGCGACTTGAAACGGTTGATTGCCTTCGAGCAACCCACCGGCGTCATTGTAAATCGCTTCGCCAGGTCGGCTGATCAAACGAGCCGCAGTATTGTCATCACTCAAGATCATTACGGCATCCGACTCGCTGCACTGCAAAGCAATCCGAACTGCCATTTGACCCAGCGTGGCACGCGGCAATGATTGGGCACCGGCAAGTGATTGGCTGCTCAAGACGACATGCATTCCGAATGATCTACCTTGGCGCACAAGTCGATCTAACAACACCGTCGAGTCTGACGCCAAGCGATCATCGCGTGAAAAGATTTCCTGGAACTCGTCGACAATCAACATTACACGCGGCAATTCGCGGCCAGTTTGCTCGCGATACTCCGACAATTCCTGAACACCCGCATCGCGGAATTGCTCGCCACGACGCTGCAGTTCGGCGTCGAGTCGCTGCAGCACGCTACGGCCGAACTCGCGTTCGCTTTCGATGCCAATCACTCGCGCGTGCGGCAAGCCGGCATCAGCATAGATCTTGAACTCAACACCTTTTTTGAAATCCAACAAATAGAATTGCAATTGGTCCGGTCGGTATCGCGCGGCACCAGCGGTGATGATCGTGTGCAACAGCGAGCTTTTGCCGCTGCCCGTTTTGCCTGCGACGAGCACGTGCTGGCGAACGCCTTCGCCCAGCTTCAGCGACTGCAGCCGCCGGGCGCCCTGGACACCAACGGGAATCATCAGCACTTGGTCGGTTCGTTCAACATCAGGCAGCGACGGCGTGCCAACAAAGCTGGCGGCATGATCGAGTTTAGAGTTCGCCACCGCATCGAAAGGAATCTCGACCTTCGACGCGTTCACCGCAGCCTCGCCAATCCGATTGATCAGCAGCGGGCGAGTTGCCGCCGGAGGCGACGCAATGGGTTGAAACTCGACCTCAGCGAAGTCGTTGCCGTTGTGCTGCCAACGTCCGTCGTCATCGATTCTCAGTCTCGCCACACGATGGTCCGCTGGCATCGGCATGTCGCTCGGCCAAGGTCTTGTTTGGTCACAAACCAAGATCGTAAAGACGCCACAGCGAGTCGAGCTGTCGATGATCGCGCGGAGATGCTTGTACGCGTCGCGAGTCAGGCCTTCGGGAAAACCGATGGCCGCCAATGCCCGATACGGTTCAAACATCGAGCCCGCAATTTCATTGTATTGCTCAATGCGGTCAAATCGATCGCGCAGGTTGACCTGCAAAATATCTTCGGCGTGGTGGGCCAACTCCGCGACGCGTTCTTCGACTTGCCGTTCACCCGACCAAACACGATGACCGACAAGATCGGGTTGATGATCGGTCATCGACATGAAGCTGGCAAAATTTTGGCCGCGCCCAATTGGATCGATCAGCGTCAATTTTGCTCGCCCCGGCGCAACTCCGCACAGCAATCTCCACAGGACGGCCTGGGCCAAGTCAATGGCTTGGTCCATGCGCGTCGGTGGTGCGTCAATGATGAGTGTTGTCTGCAAGCGACGATGCAGTACCAGCGGAATCGCCTCGGGAAGCGCCGCACCGAACAAGTTGAGGCCAGAATTGCCGCTGGCCGGCGTCGAAAGTTGTCGCTCGCTGAGCGAATGCCGCAAATGGTCGGTAACCAGCAGCTTGCCAACGGGCAAACACGAGATCGATTGGGCAGCCGACAGTGGCGCGCTGGCGACACATTGCCAATCGGGAAATCGTCCTTCGATTCGCTCGCACGCCAAGTCCATACGTTGCAAACCGCGTATCAAGCCGTCTCGCAATCGTTGCTCGGTCCGATTCAATTCGGCTTCACGCCTAGCGGCCAGCGATTTGCGTTTATTGTCATTTTCGGAATCGGTTTGCGTGATGGTTTGTGAGATGTTTTGGGCAAGCAGATCCGCGTCGCCGCGCATCTGGGACCCGACGTGGTTGAACTCGCGGGTGAAGGTGCGTGCCTTGTCTTCCAAACTTCCTTCGAGACCTTTCTTCGCCACATTCTGGTCAGCGGCCAGGCGAGTCTCGGCTTCGGCGTCCTGTTCAATGTGCCACTTTTCTGCGGCAACAATATGAGCATCGCGGCGCTCAATCAATTCTTTGCTCGCTTCGTGCGCCGTCTTGGTGGCAATCTTGCGTCCGACCTCGGCACACTGTTCCGCCGCGTCAAGCAATCGCTCGGTGCGCGGATAAAGACGGCGCGTCATGCGTTTGAGCGGCAACAGCAGAATGAAATAGATCGTGAACCCGATCGCGCCGGCCACCGGCACGCTGGCCCCCATCCATAACAACAACTGATTGGGCTTGATCAGCAATACGCAAAGCACCCAGAGCACAATAAAGACGGCAACGCCGACGGGCAAGTAAAACGAGTCAACCGTCTTGGAAGCGGCACCGGTCTGCATTTCATTAACGCTCTGATGCGCCAGGCGTTGCAATCGATGAATTGTTTCGACCGCTTCTTTGACCGAAGTTGGCGGTGGCTGAGAAACATCATCATCGGGACTTTCCGCCGCAGCCACTTCGGGCAAATGATCGAGTCGGCGAATCGTTAATGCACGACCCAGTTCAATGTCTTCTTGAATCGGCACCAGCGCTTCATCAATGACACCAATCTCTTTGCGCATTTGCTGGCCGGGCGCATTACGACGGTTCTCGTATTGTTGCAGCACGGCTCCGCGTCGCGCGTTGACCTTGCGCTCGATCGTTTGCTTTTCCTCGGTCAACTTACGACGGTAAAGCGCTGTCAATCTCGTTAGCTCTTGCGAGACTTGTACGGTGCTGGCTTCATACTGAAGCGTCAACTGCTCCTCGGAGTCATCCCAGCGATTGAGCATTTCGCGCCGTTGTTCGCGCAGGTGGTCCATCGTTTCGTGGCGACGCAAGTCCAGCCGTTCAGACTCGGCACCTTCTTCGACGGCCAATCTCGCTTGCAATTTCGCCAGTTCTGCGCGCGTCCGGTGGACACGTTTGGCCACACCGTCGAGCAGGCGCCGCTGGCGCTGCGGATCAAAAATTCCAACCACATCCAGAGGAGATTCACTCATGGCAATAAAGATGTAAATCGAGGTGATAGGAAAAGGGCAACCGTGGGCATGTTGGATCACCCCTCATTGTAAACCAACTGGCTAATCCTCTGTCATTGAATCCGCAAGTTCTCGATCCGACTTGATGACGAAGTCACGGAATTGGTCCAGCATCGCGGATAATCGTGCTAATGATGGACCGAGGGCCTGCAAGTGTTCGCGCTCAAGTTGGGTGCGGCGTCCGTCACGCCAATCATCCTTCGTCGCTACCCAGACCTGCGAGAAGGCCTTAAAATCTTGTCGCAAACGGTTCTGGCCGTCGAAGAGCGGGCTGAGGTTGGCTTGGGTTGGGTTCACGTTGACTCGCGATTTGGATTTCGCGTGGGCCGGTCGGCAGCGGTGTCGGCATAAGCCTCAAGATGCCCAATCCATTGCCCCAGCACCGACGCAGCGCCCGGCAACGTCACCTCAACGTGGCCGCAAACTTGTGCCAGTGGACCAGCCAGTTCTTGGCAGACGCGATTGATCTCGATGGCAATCGTCTTCGCCGCGCGCGACTTCGACTCACACAATGCCAATCGCCGCCGCGCTAATTGCACTCGCTGCTTCGCTTCGGTCATCGCCGGTGCATTGCCATCGGTGACATTCCCCTGCAACCTCGACAGATTATCGAGCGATTCCGAAAGCCTTCGCTCCGCTGCACGGGTTTGTTCACGCCAATAGGCTGGCAACGTGCTGGCGAAATGCTCTTCGATTCGGGTCGTACAAAACTTGATCTGCTGTAGCGCACCGTCCCAGTCCTGGGATAAACCACGGCAAGCGGCTTTGAGTTGCCGCAGCGCATCAATCGAACGAACGTCGCTGGTTTCCATAAATTTCGCTATCGACCCAAGTAGGCATCGATTTGCTCGGCCTTGCGAAGCAAATACGGAACGTGTTGTTCAGTCGATTGAATAATTCGGGATAAGCCGCGCAATTGCACGATGAAGTCTTCGCTGAACTTGCGTTGTTGCTCATCGCGCCATGTTTGCTCCAACCGATTCATCTGGCTTGCTAATGTTGTGCTGCGCGTGCGCAACTCTTCGGCAAAGACCTTCAGGTGCGAAGCAAATTGTCGTAACTGCTCGGGATCAACAACGGCTTGACTCATCAGTGGTTTCCTGTGGTTCCTGGCTTGGGTCCGCTTGCGATGTCATGCTCGGCGGCTTCGAGCGCATGTTGATAACGTTCAACCGACAATTCTAAATTCAATCGTCTGGCAATATCCACCGCCGCTTTCATCGCGGTGGCACGAACTCGAGCGGGCGCTGGAACCGCACGGCGCATTGCCACCGCCCGGTATGCGGCTAACGCTTCCAAGTCACGGCCCATGTCGGCCAAACACTTGCCGCAAATTAAATGCGCTGACGGCGAGTAAGCGTCGAAGTCCAAGCACGGTTGAACTTCGTCGCACGCTTCTTGATACATCCCCAAGTCATACAACGCTTCAGCAATCACCAGTCGCAATTGATGCTTTGCCGGATCTCGCGCCAGGCGCGCGCGACAAACTTCCAAGCGGCGATTTGCCCAATCTGCCTCGGCACGTTTAAGTTCGCGATCGACCTCAGGCGTATGCAGCCGCTCGGCAAGATCACTGACTTCGCGATACTGCTGCAATGAACGGGCCAGCGTCGCTTCCTCGAACTCCCACAATACGCGCGGGTCTTCCTTGTTAAGCTGCAGTGCTTGTTGTAGCAACCGCCGCGCCTCCAGCGGACGATCTTCAACGCGATGGATGGCGGCCAATTCCAAATACAAATCAATTTCAACCGCATGTTCGCGGACAAGTTTTTCCAGCTCTTGCCGCCGATTGGGCTTGGATCGCAGATTGTCGACGGTGTCTGGTCGCGTGCTTAGAGGGTTTGTCGGCGTGCGATGTTCGGTCTCGGCCATCGAGTGCGTTATCCAGAAAAGAGTGAATTACCGCCTCTAGTGTGGTTCAAGTGGGGCGTCGAAGTCAAACGCCCCACTAGCAAGACAGGTAGATCGCCTGACCGCTGAAGCGACGTTCAAAAACCTCTTGGTCCCAAAGGGTTCGACCAACGGCGGGATCTCCGACGATGAACTTTCCGCCGGGCGTCCGGCCAAAGACCACAATCGCATGACCTTCGGCGTCACGACCCAAAATGCGCCGCAGCGTCGGCGGTGCCGAATTCTCGTCGTTACGAAACGTTACCAACGCCACCAATGGATATTGGCAAAGCTGGTCCCACTGCGCTGCGTCGTGCGAAGCCAATCGCGGTGACAATCTTCGCGATTGAGTTCGCAATACCAAGCCGCGGTAAAGCCCCAATGGCTCGGTACCATCGCGACTTGTCAAACAAGCGTGCATCATCTGGCTTTCGGACACCGAAATTCCATGCGCGCTGAGCAACGTCGCCGCCGCCGCCGCTGCACAGCTAGCCGGATGACTCTGCAAACAGACGCCCTTGTCGAACCGGGTCGCTTCATCGCTGATCACCGGCCTGATCGCCGGACGCAGCAGCGGGGCAAAGAAAAACAACACCGATAAAGCCGCCATCAGCGATAATCGAACGTGCCGAACAAACGCATCAGGCCCCGGAATCGTCCACGCCAAGCCGACCGAAAAGCAAATTAAAACCGGCGTTATATTGGTAAAGCAGATCGCTGAGCTGAGCCGAAATAGGCCCGCCAATTCCAGCCGCCCCGACACAATCGCCGCATGAATCGTGGCCGCTAACATGCTTGCGGCGAACAGCGAAATCCGTAGCAGGGGCGACAATCTCAAGCCGAAGCGATACCCAATCACGCTGGCCAAAGCGGCCAAAGCAAGAATAACGAGAATCGAAATGGCGAGATCCGCTTCCATCGAGTCGAAACCCTCGTCCGGAAGTTGCCGCCCATGCGACTAACACGCTTGAATGAAAAAAAGACACCCGACATTGTGAATATCGCGTGAATTCCAGTCTCAGTCTGCACAATTCCTGCGAAAAAATCAAGATTAATCCGGCTGGTGCAAGAATTGAGCCGCTCATTCGTCTTCGTCATTGGGACGGCCAAAGCGTGCGCCGCCTTCGGAAAGCGATACCAAGCTGACGCTCAAATTCACGTCAGCGGCGTCGGCGATCGACTCCAGCAGCGCTAGCGGGCTGGTTTTTTCGGCATTCCCAGCTTCATCAAGTCTGGCTTTGACGTGCAGCTTGTCCAGCGACTCGGGCATTTGCGCGAAGGCCTGGGAGTACCAATAGGACGCACGGTCGCGGGACGCCTGGCGATAAATACCATCCGGCGCGGCATCGGACAATTGCCACCAATTGTCACCTAGCGCCACAAAGTCCTGCAAACTCCGCGCACCCTTTAAATCCAATGTCGCTAGATCGCGAAGTTGGCCGGATCCGCCTTCGGTTAACAGCGGCAGGCCCTTGCTCCAGTCGCCTTTAATGAAACACAAGAATCTTCCAAACGCGGACGCAGCGTCGGCGTCGTTCGGCTCGGTGCGATACTTTGCAAGGGAAACTTTCGCGCGATCGTACTGCTGTTTCGCTCCCGTTAATTGGGCACGCAATCGGCCCAACGACTTCGGGATAAACTCGTCGCGGGGTTGATTGATGAATTTGAGGGAATGTTGAATCAGTAGGTTTGCCGAGTCGTAATCATCGTTTGATACCGCAGCGAAAGTGGTTGGAATGGCGCGCCGCAAAAACAACATGCCATTGATGTCGCGCGGATTACGTTGGCTGACATCAATGGCAAACATCGATAACGCCGCGAGGTTCTCCTGGTACGCATCAACATCAAATCGGCTGACTCGTTGATCGACGCCGCGCAGCACCGTTTCTAATTTTCCCGCATTGCTGCCCAACTTGATCGCCGCGGTTTGAATCGCAAACGCACCGGGTGTATCGAGCGTCATGGCCTCGGCTTCGTTCAGCAATTCCTCGGCAAGCGCGACCATCTCACTGTCTTTCTTTGCAGTCTTTAATCGGTCCGCGAACACTTCTCGCAATCGCTTGCCCGCCTCCGCGACGGCAACCGGCTTGGGTGTTGCGACTCGCGGCGACCCGCCTGCGGTCGGCAATGCGTAGGCCGGTTGCGCAGTTGTCGGCGATTCCGCTGGCAACGAAGCGGCTACCTGAGCGACCGGTACGACGCTCTCGATGACAATTGGGCGGTGAAGCGTAACGGCGAGTTGGCCATCGCCCGATTCCCATGTGAAGGCGTTATGAATTTGTTCAGACGAGGCCTCATTGGCGATCAACGTTGGCCAGCCATTCGCCCAAACCGCGAACGCGCCATCACCACGAAGTCCGCCGAGACCGTTCTTCACCGAGTTGTAGTGGCCAGCGAAATCGGCGGGCTGGGTCCAGGGCACCGCCAACGAATCGTCAACTTCCACTAACAGCAATGTGTTTTCCGCACCGTCCTCGATATTGTTGGCTCGCTTGTCCCGCCCACCATCAAATAGGTAACCACTAGCCGTTGGTACCAGAAAATTGGTTTTCGTATCAAACCTTTCCGGGGACACAAATTCGTCGGGAATCAAATCCAACAGTTTGCGATTGTTAGGGCCATTCCAAGGTTCTTCCAGGTTGAACTTGTTATATAGTTCGGTGTATCCCAGTTCCGGTAAGATCGCCACGCGCCATGATAACATGGGAATGCCACCGGAGGACTTCAGCGCCGCAGGCGGGTAAAGGCCATGTCTCATTGAGTATGAGTTCAGCGCCGCTGCAATTTTCTCCATGCTTTCGACGGCGCGGTTGCGCCGGGCCGGTGCGGTTAATGAAGTTGCTGGCTTGCGATCGGCGATCGATGGAATTTGCCTGACCGCCACCGGGACAGTACTCGGTGCCGCAGGCGCGCCGTCGAGCGCGCTGGGCTGGGCCGCCTGCGGTGCGATATCGGCTGCAATCTCGACTTGCTGCGGAACTGGTTGATCTTGAGCGGGCGGTGGATTGACGGGCTGCTCCTCGGCATCTTTGGGACGTACGCGGCGTGCCGCTTTCATCATCACATCGTCTTGAGAACTGCCACAGCCGACCAGCGGCAATAGCGAAAACACCAAGCAGCCAAACAGGGCCGAACGCAAACACAACAAATTCATTTTTGATCAACTACGAAAATAAGGGAACGATGGCGTTCTCAGTCAGTCGCGCCACACAACACGCGACGAATCCACCCATGGCCGAACGCGCCACCACCAACGGCCCAAGTTTGCTCGATCTTGAGCGTTCGAGATTGTTTCAGCGGTTCGCCAATGACTTGACTAAGCCGCAGCGCCAGGGCCTGCTGTCGTTCTTCAATGACCGCATACTCCTTCGCTGGACTAGCCAACAAAGACGGGTCTTTCTTCAGCCGATCGGCCTCGTCAGCGACCACTTTTGCGGTTCGTGCCAGCGACATTGTCAATTCTTCGCTGCCGCCTTCGATCGTGCGAAACCAAAAGCCGATGGAATCCATGAGGACCAATGTTGTGGCAGCACTTCCCGCATCAACCAACGCAATTCCAACGCGATGATTGGAGCCAGCAGGCGGTTGTAGCTCGGCCTCGAATTCCACTGCCGCGAAATTAACCAACGCAATTTGCTCGCACTGCAGCGACGAAACCTTAAGTCCAGCTTCGACTAAGAAATCAACACGATTCTTCACCGCAAATTTCCTCGCTGCAACAATCGCCGCAGGCCGACCGTAACCATCTTGCTCGGGTTTTTCGGCAAACCACCGGATCATGCACAATTCGTCGTTGGCGATTGGGAACTGACCCGTTGCTTCGACTTCCAACAGTGCCTTTGCCTTCTTGTCCTCGACCGGCGGCAACTCGACAAAACGGACCAGCACTTCACGACCTGGATAGTTGGCGACAACGTCTACCGACCCAAAGTCAATCGCGTCGGTCATTGTCTTGATTGCATCGCGAATGACCAACGGCCCACGCGAATCCTTACCCAGCCGCGTGGGAGGCGGAAACTCAACATAGTAAGCTTGAATCACCACTACATTCGTAGCGTCTTTCTGCAACAACACCGCGTGAATCGCGCTGTTGCCGATGTCGACGCCCCAGCAGATTCTGGCCTTGCGGCGACCGCCAATGCCACCCAGCAAACTCTTCTTTTCCCAGAGCGACTCGTTGACCCTGGCACCGCCGAGTCCTTGCATCGCCAGACCTATCGCTACCGAAAATCGGGCGGGAAATTTTTGCGTGACGGCGTCACCACGGCAATCCACGCACCGCGGCCAACCCAATATCGCTGCGTCACCGCCGAGGCGACTGCGGCGCGAACCATTCCACACCGGATAGGGATGGCGACGATCCACGATCGGCTCTTTCAACCGCGTGGCGATCCGATTGACCAACTCCTTGCCTTGCGGATCGTCGGGCGTTTGTTTGGCCAAACGAACTGCTAATCTGCCCAGTGTTGCTGTCGCATAAGGCTCGGCGTCAAACTGCGCACTGAGCCACTCGACGTTGTCAATCTTTTGGCGAAGCTCAGCATAGGCAGCATCATGTGCCGTCGCGGGGACCGCGTCCAAACAATCAACGGCCCTGGCGTAGTCGCGCCGGGAGTATTGGCGATCCGCTTCGATCATTAACTTGGAGGCGACCTGGCCGCCGAGCGATCGAAATGATTCGTCTTCGGGGCAAAGCTCAACCAGCCGTTCGATCAAGGAACCCGCGAGCAGCCAATTTTTCTCACTAAGACATCCGCGAAGCGTGGAAACGAGTTCTGCCAGTTCGCAAACAAACGATCGTGACTTGGACAGTAACCGCGCCGAATCCTCGTCCAGCAACTTAACCGGCACACTGTCCAGAATCCTCACGACCTCTTCGCGATCAGCGTTCGCTGCGGCGACTTTGGCCGCCCGTGCGGCGGCCTCAACGCGCGTCGTCATTTGGTCGCGCAGCGCGATAATCTTGGCAAGCGCCTGACGAGCTTGGTCAGCTAATTCCGCAAGCCGAAAGTCTTGGTCCTTGATGACAATTTCTAAACGCGTGATCGCGTCGGCATAGCGATGCTCTTTCGTCGCCGCCACCGCCGCCACCATCGCCTGCTCAGCCTTCTCCATCCGCGACTGCAGCGCCGCTTCCAAATCCGCGCCACAGGCGCCGCAAAACTTTTCCGTCAATCGCACCGACTGGCCACAACCAGGACATGGCTCAAATAAAGAATGGCCGCATCCACCACAAAACTTTACCCCTGCTAGATTTGGATGCGAACATTTACCACATGCAAATTCGATTCCCGTCCGTGCCGTCGATTCGGCCATACTCATTGCTTCTGTCCTGAATTAAGTTTGACGTCAGACACCTTTTTTCCGCTCGTGACTACGGACTCGGCGAGTTAATAATCGAGCCATAAAGTGGCAACCAATTCTTGAATTTGTTGTCGTTCGGATCACCGACCTCGACATACCCATGTTGATCTTCGCGATCAAACGCGAACACAGCGGCGTCGTCGGCCAACTTCAGTGTCAATCGGTATGCACCCGGCTGGCCCGTGGCGACCAACTCCGCGCTCAGCATGTCTGGCTTAATGTCCAAGACTTCGATTTGTCGATCCTGGGCATTGCGAACCCGCACGATCAGCGATCGCTCGTAACCCGAATCGCGACGAATCAAACCTAGTACCAGACCTTTGCCTTGATCCAAATCTGGATCTTGAAAGCTGATGGCCGATCGCACCGTTCCTACGACGGTAAGCTCGCGATCGACGGGCTCGCCGCCGCTTGTCGGAACGACCTTCAATTGCACCTCGCCGGCATATCGGCCCACCTTGGTCGGGATACAGGAAACCGTAAACTTCCACGCCGACTTCGCTTCAAGGTCACCTTGCGGCAGGTCCGCGTTGGTGAGCGGTTCGGTTGACCACTGGAACCCCGGCAAATCGCTTGTGGCCGATTCGACGTGAAAATCATCCCAAAGTTGGCTGTATAAGAAAGTGCTCGAAGATACAAGCGTACCGGCATCAGTCGCAGGCATCGGCAATTCTGCGGCGGCCACCACCAACTCAGCACGAACTTGGCCCCTGACCTTCAACTCGAGCTCAGGTCGCTCGGGGTCATTCGTGCGAATGATCGATGTTTGTTCGTACTGCTCAGATTGATACCCCGTGTTCCAGGTCAATTTGACATAGGCGACCTCGCCTGGCTTAACCGCGCGGCCATCGACATGGCTGACCGTACACTTGCAGCTTGTGCCGCCATCTTCCAAAAACAAATCCAGCGAACCTTCATTGCGAATCTCGAACGTGTGTTCAGCGGTGGTATGAGGATCCATCAACCCAAAATCATAGGTCTTTTTGTCGATACCAATTTTGGCATGAGGCTTATCATTCATGCTTCTTAGCATCTCGGATCGGGCCTGCAGGCTAGCCACCTTGGCCTCATATTCAGCACGTCGGTGGACGGGAACGCCATCGGGGGCGAAGTCTGCAAACGAGACGATCGCGCCGGCCAATACTGCCAACATACAAATGCTAACAACAACAAATAAAAGTCGTTTCGCCAACGGACTCATAACCACTCCAACAAAAACTTGATGTATATGAAAACAACCTCTGAGGCCGAGAAGACTCGACCCCAGAGGTGAAGGGTTCGGCTTGTCTTGTCAACAAGCGATCAAATCAAAACGAGATTTACTCGAACTTACCCTTGAAGAAGGTTTCGTCAAGGAACATACCAGCAAAGAACTGGTCCTTTGGCATTTCAACCGTTGCGTCGGCGTATCCAATGTTAAGAACTTCGGCGTCAGTCAGCGGCGTTGCTTGGGTCGCGGGCAGGTTATCAGCGTAGCCAACCCGGAAACCTGGATTCAAGAATCCGTCGCCGTTGGTGTCATTGAAACCTTTAACCGAACCGTCGCCCATGAGTACGTTGACCGAACCTTGATGGACGGCCAACCAATCGCGGGTGTCTTGGAAGAAGATGTTATTGCCAAGCATTGGCGTTTGACAACCACTTGTCGTTGATTCGCCACGCTCGCAATTGATCTGCAGATCCAATCGCTGGTTCGCACCGATCAAATCGAGAGTCTTGTTGCCGGGATTATAGGTGGCCGGGCCATCGTTGAAAGCTTCGGTCAACAACGCGCCGCTGGGGATGTAGATCTTGGTCTCGTCATCACCCTTGGCAAAAACCGAATACGTTCCGGTGGCGGTCTTTTCGAACGACGCTCCCGAAATTGCTTCGTCGATATCGCCAGGCGATGCACAACCGATGAAGCCGACGTTGCTCGATGGGATGCGTGACTTGTCCATTACCGTTGCTGACAACGGACCGGTCGTCGCGCCGATACCTTTGAACTGATTGGTGTTTGACGTGTGCAGCGTGCTCACGGTACTGACCGTGATCGACTGGGTCTTTACGCCACCGCGGACCAAGTGCCACGAAGCGGCATAATTAGTGTTAAACCCGCCCTGAATGAAGTACCGAGCTACTAATTCAGCGCGACCGACGGTATCGTCCGGCGTTCCCGCGAAGGTCGTTTCGGCACCGCCCGAAACACCCTTCCACGTTGGCTTGCCGCACAGGCCTGCGTTCAAGCGTGACGAGGGAGCACCGTCTTTGGCGTCCGACGTGTCCGCACCCCAAAGGTCGTTCAATTTTTCCGAACCCTTCAATGGGTTACTGGGGTCCAATGATTCGTTCAAGTTGCCGTCGCCAACATTGACGATATCGGCAACCCAACCGTAGGTGTCCATGCAGCCATCGCGACGGAAATCGCTGGCACCGCTGCAAAATGCACCACCAGGATTGGCCGTGCTGTACTTGAACAGTCCAATACCGACGTTCTTAAGGTTCGCTTGGCACTGAGCCCGGCGAGCGGCCTCACGGGCCTTAGTGATTGCTGGCAGAAGCAATGCAGCCAGCAGAGCGATGATCGAAATCACCACCAGTAGTTCGATGAGCGTGAAGCCCAGGTTTCGCTTTCGCGACATTTCCAAATCTCCAGGAAAACTTTGTGATTCACCAGTCAGATAAAATCACGGGTTGGGGAAAATCCGACGATGACAACGACGTGTGGTCATACGCCTACAAACCAATACTGCCTATGCAAACAGCTCACTTACTACCACGAGTTTGAAGGTTGTAGAAACTCGCCAATTCGAGCGACCCCGCTTCAATCTTGTCCGATTGGAAGTCTGAATTCGCTGGAAAACCATTGTTGATGAACTGATCGTTGTTTGCGTCCGCGAGCGACTGAATCGACCCATCGGCCATCAGCACGTTGCAGATACCCTTATGATGCGTCGACATGCCGCGAAAATCTTGTAACACGTGCCGCGTCCAAACTTTTAGCCACCCGTCATTGCCTTCACGAGCTGTGCCCGTTGGAAAATCAGGAACATCATAAATTGCCAGAGATGGAAACTCCGGCGAGTCTTTGGCTACGACGGGCAATCCCACCATCGAAACCACATATAAGTCACCCGCATTGAGAAACTCGGGAATCTCCGACGACAACGTCCCACCGGCCGAAGCGTCGCATAGCAGCGGCACGGTATTGCCAGCCGCTCGACCGGAGTCCAGCACCTTGAGGGTCAATGGACCCTTAGTGACATTCTTTCCCCGTGGGTCATCATCACACGCAGCAGAAAGCTTCCGTGGATTGCCTACATCATCGATTTGGAACTCCGACCGCACCAGAGTCCACGTGGGGGCGTAATTTGTGTTGTAGCCGTTCTCGAGCACCATTTTCGAGATCTCCGCGGCGCGCTCGGGTGAACCGACCGCCATAAAGCCCGTTCCATTCGGCCCTTCCTTGATGGTTCGCGCAATGTTGCGAATCTCCTCACTCAGATCATTGACTCGCATCGCTTGGCCAAGCATGTCGACGCAATCTGGGCCGGTGATTGCCGCGTCTTCGAGCGTCAATAGCTGCTCAATCGCCTTCGTCGCGGTCGCCGTATTCGACGGACAGCGTAGCTCGCTAGCCAACAACGATCGCTTGACCACGTCAGCAACCCAGCCGACCTCGGTGGGAACGCCATCGCGAGCCCAATCCATATTTCCACTACAGAATTGGCCATCAGGCTGCGTCGCTCGCGTCGTCATCGCCACGCCAAATTCACGCAAATTGTTCTTACATTGTGTCCCGCGAGCCCCTTCACGCGCCGAATTCACCGCAGGCAGCAGCATCGCGGCCAAAACGCCGATAATCGAGATCGTTACCAACAACTCGACGAGCGTAAATCCACACCGAACCAAACCGAATGGGAAATGAGTTCGTTTCGATATCGTTGTCGGATTCATGCGGGCAATAAATAAGGCGTGGTACGTTTGCAAGGTCGGTAATTGACTGTCTCGATACGAACGTGTGATGGAAAGTCTGTTAGCCTTGTGTGAAGACTTTGCGGGACGCCGTGGCAAGCAGCCAAGCCAGCCCGTCATCGCGACACAATGCTTACAATCTCAACGCGAGATGGCTTCGAGCTGAGACGCAGGCGACGAATTTGATCGACGGCCGGAACCTCCACAACTCCAGATTGAAGAACACTTCGTTTCTTCACGATTTGATAACAATGGTGAGATTGCTGATTGAGTCTCTACTGGTTGGGGCTCTTTGATTTAGCGTTGTGTGACAGTCCCTTCATTCCCGGAAACTTCATAATCTCAATGACGCAGTCACGCGAAAATTTTGACTTAGCAGCCGCTGGCCAGCGCCAAAGGTATCGCGAGTGCCCCGACGGCACGCTGAAGGCAACGCAACTCGAGAAACTGAATCGAGTTCTGCTGCACGCACGCGAGCAACAACCGCTGTATCAAGAACGGTTGGCGCAAATTGAGTTGCCGCTGACGAACCTGGCTCAAATCACGTCCATTCCGATTTTAACTAAGGACGATTTGCTTCCCGGCTTGCCGGCAACGATTTGCGGGTTGCCTCGCCACGACTACGTCCGCGCCCATCAAACCAGCGGTTCAACTGGCAGCCCAATTTTGATGCTTGACACCGCCGCAGATTGGCGCTGGTGGATCGAAACGTGGCAATACGTATTGGACGTCGCGGAGGTGTCATCAAACGATACGGCATTTATGGCGTTTTCTTACGGGCCGTTCATTGGCTTTTGGTCTGCGCATGATGCGATTGTCGATCGCCGGGCGTTGGTGGTTCCCGGCGGCGGCATGACGACCCAAGCACGTTTGCACGCGATCGCCGCCTGTGAAGCAACGGTGCTCTGTTGCACACCGTCGTACGCATTGCACTTGGCGACGGTTGCCAAACAGCTTGACATCGACTTGGCTCAATCGACGGTTTCGCGAATCATCGTCGCCGGCGAGTCGGGCGGCTCAATCGCGGAAGTCCGGGAACGAATCGAAGCGGCTTGGGGAGCACGCGTTGTTGACCACTGCGGTGCCACGGAAATTGGTCCCTGGGGCGTCGGCGACTCCAGCGGCACCGGAATTCACGTGATTGAATCGGAATTCATCGCCGAACCAATTGTGTTTTCTCATGAATTTCCCGCTGGACGCGCCGCCAGCGATGGCGAGCTGGCCGAGCTGGTGCTAACCAACCTAGGACGTCTGGGGGCACCGGCGATACGCTACCGTACCGGCGACTTGGTTCGCGCCGAGCGCAGCGCCAGCGCGGCCAATCGATTTCTTTTCTTGCGTGGTGGCGTGCTTGGCCGCGTTGACGATATGGTGGTCATACGTGGGGTCAACGTTTTTCCGTCGAGCGTTGAAGCGATTGTGCGGCGCGTCGCCGGCGACAACGAATACCGAGTTCATCGCAGTCGTCACGAAGAGATGCACGAACTACGAATCGAAGTCGAAGCCGATATTGCCACCGCCCAACAATTGCACAATGCCTTTCGCGAGCAATTGGGACTGAGAATCGAGGTCTCGTCTGTCGATGTTGGCTCGTTGCCGCGGTTCGAAGGCAAAGCAAAAAGATGGATCGAACAATAAAGCCATGAGCAATCAACCAACAGCCATTTCGCGAGCCCCAGACGGTGCCATTGTCATTCACTGGGATGACCAGGCCGAGACCATTTGGACTGCGGGTCAGCTTCGTCGCGTGTGTCCCTGTGCAACTTGTCGCGAGAAGAAAAAAACGGAGAGTAAACCGGCGACGAAGCCCACGATGCTGCCCGTCATCAGCGCCGCCGAAGCGATGCCGATTCGAGTCGATGCGATGCGTCCGATGGGCAATTACGCTTACAACATCAGCTTCAGCGACGGCCACAACTCGGGGTTATTCACGCTGGCGATGCTACGTGATGGCTACGAGGCGGTCGTCGCCGATTGAGCATGGCGAATTCCGCTGACGCTTCGATCTCCAGCACCCGCTCTCGATCATCGATCGACGTGGCGGTGCTCGTTAGTGCCATCGCGCTCGTTTACGTCAACAGCCTGTCCGGCGTTTTTCTCTTCGATGACAACAACGGGATCATTCGCAACGTAGCGATCCGCGACATTGCTTCGTTGCAGTGGCTGGAGCTTCGCGCTCGCCCAATCACAACGCTGAGCTTCGCGATCAATTACGCCCTGGGCGGTCTCGATCCAATCGGCTACCACCTGGTAAATCTATTGCTCCATATCGCCAACGCATCGTTGCTTTATTGGCTTGTCGCGAAGGCAACGCAGCGGCACGGTCATTGGCTTGCGTTGATGTCGGCACTGTTGTGGGCTGTCCATCCGCTAGGTACCGCTGCGGTTACTTATGTGATTCAGCGAAGCGAATTGCTGGTTACCTGCGGTTTGCTGCTAATGCTTACATGCTGGACGAAGGCGGCCGAAGAAACATCTTCGCGCTTCGTTGCGATGTGGCGATTGGCGGTGGTTTTGGCAGCCGCGGCCGCCTATGGCAGCAAAGAATCCGCCGCGTTTTTGTTGGTGATCTTGTTGCTTTACGATCGCACCATGCTGGCGCAGTCATGGCAGTCGATGAAGGTAAATCTTGGCTGGTACCTCGCGATTGCGGCGCCGTTGGTTGTCGGTACTGTGGTCTATGCAGCGGCTTTTTTCTCGGGAAATCATCGCGACCCCACGGTTGGGTTTGCGATTCCCGCGATCACGCCGCTGAATTATTTGGCCAGCCAGCCATTTGTGTTCGCGCGATATCTGCAACTTTCGTTTTTGCCCATCGATCAAGTCCTCGACTATGGTTGGCTACCGTCGAAAAGCCCTCCGTGGATGGCTGCCGGCTGTGTCGGTTGGGCGATGATTTTGACTGCGGTTCTTTATTTACTTAGGTGGCGACCTCGAATTGGGTTTTTGATCGCCTCGGCTTTGCTAATTTTGTTGCCCTCGTCGTCGCTGGTACCGCTACAAGACATCATCTTCGAGCATCGCATGTACGCCCCGCTGATGGCGATCAGCATCCTTGTCGTTGCGACCGCGAATTGGTTCGCCACCGCGTCGCGCGGCGATCAAGCAAGCCTAGCCCGCTGGCGATTGGGAATTGGTGTGTTGGTAGCTGCGTGTTTAGGCACCGCGACGATTTCCAGGAACCAGGATTACCATTCTCGCCAGCGGTTGCTCAGCCGTGACGCCAGCCGCAGCCCCGACAATCCGCGTGTTTGGGCGAACTTGGCGGATGAAACTGACTTCGACGATCCCGACGACCAAATCGCGATGTACCGAAAGTCGTTTGAACTCTACGAGCGTCGCGGTTTCTACTATGCCGGCACCCGCTACAAGCTCAGCCGCGCGATTGGCGACTTGTATTGGCTGACAGGGCGTTTCGATCAGGCCAGCGATTTTTACGCAATTGCGCTGAGCAGTGCAAACGACGACCAGCAAACCGCCGAAATTCATTTTTCGCTCGCATTGATCTCGTCGGCCAGCGGCCAGACGCTTGCCGCCGACCAACATTTTCAATCGGCGATCACCAATTCACGCCAGATTCGCGATTTCCATCTCGCCTATGCGGCACACCTGCGTCGCTCAGGGCGATCTGCGGAGGCTGAGGATCAGGAAGCAATTGCCGACACGATTCCGCCAGACGACCTGCCGAACTGAATTTCATCGAATATTCATCGGTCAAGTCTTTGTCAATCGTCGGTTTCATGGAACACTGATGAGACATTGCGTATGGCTTTCTCATAGCCGGGCGATTACGCCAACCGCCTCACCTGCAAAATTAAATGTCACCAACGGATGTCTGGGTTGTTATCGCCGCATTCAACGAGGCGTCGCGCATCGCCAAAGCGATCGAGCCCTTGGTTGCCCACGGCTGGAATGTCGTTGTTATTGATGACGGGTCAACCGACGCGACCGCTGACATTGCGAGCAACTCCGGCGCTATCACGCTCAGTCACTTTGTTAATCGTGGCCAAGGCGCGGCCCTGCAAACCGGATTTGATTTTGTGCTATCTCAGCAAGCCAAGTGGGTTGTAACTTTTGATGGTGATGGCCAACACCGTGCCGCCGATATTCTGCGGTTGCTGGAACCGCTGCAGGACAACCGCTGTGACGTGGTGCTCGGCTCGCGCTTCCTGGGTGAAGCGATCGCAATCCCCTGGCAGCGACGATTGTTGTTAAAGGCGGCGGTCAGGTTCACACGGGTCACGACCGGCTTAAACGTGACCGACACGCACAATGGATTGCGGGCGATGAGTGCCGCTACGGCAAAGCGAATCCGCTTGCAAGAAGATCGCATGGCTCACGCTTCGGAATTCTTGCACCAAGTCGCACACCAGAAACTTCGCTACTTGGAAGTGCCTGTGACCGTCCAATACCACCAAGACACATTGCTCAAGGGCCAACGAACCCGCGACGCTTGGAACGTGCTGGCACGATTAATGTTATCGCGACTTTTTACTTAGACGATTTTTATGAATACGTTCCAAACGATCGTCGTACCGCTGGCGTTGTTGTTAGCGATTAGGGACTTGGTGGTTGCCATCGGCGGTGGTGGACGAATCAGCTACGTCAAAGCAATCGTTTGGATCTGCTTTGCCGCTGCGGTTTTCCAACCTGATCTAGTGCAACGATTGGCAACTGCAACGAACATCGGCCGTGGCGCGGACTTGTTGTTGTACGGCTTGGTTGTATTCGTATTGTTAACCACGTTTCATTTTTTGGCCCAGTTCGAAGCCCAGCGCCGCCAGCTCACTTTGCTGGTCCGCGAATTGGCTTTGTCGCGACCAAAATGGCCAACGGTAGGTTGCGATAATTCTAAAACACGGGTCGGTTTCACGCTTGTCGAATTGCTAGTTGTCATTGCAATCATCGCGCTCTTGGCGGCGTTGCTTTTGACATCACTCACCAAGGCACGCGAAGCGGCACGCAGTTCATCATGCAAGAATAACCTTCGCCAAATCGGTGTTGGGCTGATAATGCACTCGACCAAGGATTCCAGTGGCCAATACTGCACCGGAGGGTTCGACCTTGCTCGCGACGGCTGCGTCGATACCTGGGGTTGGTTAGCCGATCTCGCCAATCAAGGCCAATTGACGGCGGATTCGGCGCTGTGTCCCAGCAGTTCGCTACGCGGCAGCGAAAAACTAAACGACCTGTACGGTGCCACCACGACCGACAATCTAAACGATCTTACCGGCGGATACGTCGAACGTCTTAGCGACGGTATGTGTGGGATGGATAGTTGGAAAGGAATCATGGGCCCTTCGGCAACTCCGAAGTTTGCCAGCACCAACCCTCTGACAACCCAGCGGGCCAGCCTCGTTTCGCGATACTTCGCGGGCAACGGTTACAACACCAACTACGCTTCAAGCTGGTTCCTAACGCGGTCCTCGCCGCGAACCATCTTGTTTCCCGATGGAACGATGCGAACCGGTGGCCAGGCGGCACAGCAGGGACTGCAGGGACTTCGCGATACTCTGGGACCGCTGACCGAACGCTTGATGAGCATAAGCGATCGTACCAGTTCATCAATTCCAATGATTGCCGATGCTGGACCGGGCGACATTGACGAATCCATCTCGCCTGTGGACTATGCCTTCGCTCCCGGAGATTTCTTCGCCGGTTCGGATCGCTCCGCGCAGGTCATCGTCCCCAAGGGCGTTCTGCTCGCGGAATCAGACAGCGAAGGGCCGGCGTTCTACAATACGATGACAAAGAAGATCGGTCGGATTGGTTCTTATAACGCCAGACTCGATGAACAATGGCAATGTGATTATTTTGACAAGTGTGATGCACCGACCGGTGGCTCAGGCAATCGGATGTATCTGCAGTCAACGCTCACTTGGCGTGCCGTTCACGGTGGCTCGCGGCGTCCCAGCATGAATATCTTGTTCGTCGATGGTTCGGTTCGGGAATTTGTCGACCTCAATGGTGACGGCTACTTGAATCCAGGTTTTCGAGTGCCGAACAATCTGACCGATGCTGAATACCTCGATCTTGGTTACCGCGACAATGTCCGCGAGCTGCATCCGAGCGAGTGCTTCAGCGGTGTTTTCATTTCGCCCAAAGCAATCAAACGCGTCAATTCACTCTGAGGGTCAAATCCCTTACTTTAAAAACATTCTTAGAAGTCGATTTGACAACGCGTTGCATCGATGTCGGTGTCGCTGTAGCCAAACGTGCGATTGAACAAATTGCGGTGATGCAATTGAACTGCGACTAAGGCACGATCAAACTGCCCCAATACGGATGTTTGCGGTCACCGCGAGTTCTGGCGTCTTCAAGCATCGTGTCAAGCGATCCATCGAATTGGAAATCGATCCGCCGTGATCGATAGCGAATGATAATCGGTTGATCCATTTTCAAACCCATTTCGGGACTGAAGTAGAGAATGAATTGATCGGCTGGCCCCTGCGTGACGCGAACCACGTTGCCTTCGCCGATCGAGGCCACAACTTCCGCAGCGCGAGGATGTGGAGTTTGGTCCCAAAGCAGCGGATCAATTGCAATGTTGTCCATGATCTTTGTCATTTCAAGCCACCAAAAAAATTGGTCACCATGCCGCATCGACGACGCCTCGATCCGCTGGGGTGGGTCGCGGCGTCGATGCGTTGCCAATTGCATCCAATCAAACAGATTATGTATCTCTTCGTAAAACGGTTCGGGTCCGCGACCGCGATACATGACCACAATCGCATCGAAGCCCGGTGCCATGTAATCATCGAGCACGTCGCCATTTCTAAGCAGCGGTGCTTTGTCTCCGGCGATCTCGCCAAAAACGAGATACATGGGAATTGACTTCGCATTGCGGTTGTAATGCCGTAGGTATTGGTTCGCTTCGCCGCTAACGCAGATCATTCCAGCCCAAATATCAGGATGGGAGACGGCAATGTCCCAAGCGGCCGATCCGCCATTGCCGAGCCCGGCCAAGAACACTCGATCTGAATCGATCGAAACTCGTCGCATCGCGTCACGCACGGCCGTCAGCACCTCCGCGTGTTCGCGCGCAGTCGATTCGTAACCGCTTTGTCCCGTTCGTGTCCAACGCGGAGCGATGACGACAAACCCATGCCGCGCACCCTGGCCCAACCGGCTTTGGCCATCCGTCGCTGGCGGGCCAGACCAATAATCAAGTTGAGCTTCGGCGCTGCCTCCCACCGGATGCAACGCGACCACACATGGATAGCTTCTCAGCGGATTGTATTCCGGTGGTAATTGCAGAATGTAATCTCCGCCTAGGACGCCGCGGACTTTTTCGTCGATCAAATACATTCCCGCTATCGATTCATGCTTTGCCTCTTCAGGAAGTGCTAATGGCGGCGGCAGCAACGGCAACATTTTGGAAACAAAATTCGGGTCAGCGCCTTCGAGTTTTCTCAACTCCGCAAGAATGGCTTTGCGTTCATCCGCATCGCTGCTGGCAAGGTATTTGGCGACCAATTTTCGGACCTCGACGAGCGACGTCGCGATCGCAATGTTCTGCAGTCCCGATCCGGACCCGAGTAGCCAGCCGCCGATAGCCAGCGAAATGCGATTGTCGACGGGAACATTTTCGACGCCGCCAAGGCGGCCGTAATCACTCAGCCGGGCCAGCGTATCGAGCGACAAACCTGCGGAAATTTCTTCGACAAGTGTCAGTAAAGTTTGTTTGCGGTCGCCGTCACCGAGCGTTTCGAGTTGTGCGGTGAGTTGCTCGATCAGTCGACGGCCTTCAGCGATTTTGGCGTCAATCGAATCGATCGTATCCTGTACTTCGAGTCGCGTCGCGCCGGCGACTTCATTCACCGGAAAATTCTGTAAGACCGATTTCGCCAATTCGTATTGACCCGCGTCACGGCGCAGCTTTGCTTCATCGAATAGCTGGGTCCATTGCCGCTGGACGAGTGACTGCAGTTGCGCGG
Organism: Pirellulaceae bacterium; assembly: GCA_041753075.1. GTDB lineage: Bacteria > Planctomycetota > Planctomycetia > Pirellulales > Pirellulaceae > UBA6163. Next base: position 28,940 of record JBGSVE010000057.1, on the reverse strand, counting down.
TAAGTGATGCTTCATCGGGGAAGTCTTTCATCAACCGCTCGACCTCGTCGCGGGCCTCACCAAACAATTCCGCCTCGATATAGAACCTAACGATCTCCAGTCGCCGATCGTAATTGGACTGGTCGATTCGCTGGCGAAAGACTTGTCGCAATTGTTCGCTGTCAATCGAATCGGTCGCGACGCGCATGTCCCAGGCATACGACGGGGTTGATTTGAGTCCCTCGACCTTCGCGTACCGAGCGTTGATCTCGGTGATGCCCTGGATGATCGAGATTCTAGCGGCATCGGTTTGACGGACTTCGACGATTCGTTGGCCGTAACTGTTGAAGGGAGAAACGGCCAGCAGCGGTCCGATGCCGGCGATGGTGCGGTTGCCGGGCGCTACCGGCTGCCAAAACTCGATGCGATTCCTGACGCCTTCGATCGGTGTGACCTCGGCGATCATCCCAAGTTTGTGAACGTAGCAACGGCGAAGACCATCATCGATAAGCCAGATCGGCAGAACCTGGACTTCGCTACCGGCCGTCCCCGCGAACGGGTTTTGATTGATCGAGGCAATTTCCAGCACGCTGCCGCGCATCACAAAACCGGATCGCAAGCGTACCTGTTGCTCGCCGCAAAGCGTCGAAGCCAACGCAAGCACAATCGCAAACGGTGCCAAGAGCGTGGCTGCGACTTTGAAATTAGGAGGCTGTGTTTGCACTCGTGAGCCAAAGGCAGTGAAGGTTGTGAGCGGAATGGCGCTAGCCGCCGGCTTCGCAAATTACCGGTTGCAAGCGGCGTACCGCTCACCAAGCCGACCCTAACTTTTCAAACAAGCCTAGCGTCCGCTGAAGAACTTCTTGAGGGCATCGTCGGCCGCTTGTCGCGAGTCATCCGTCATGGCCTTCTTGTGACCGGCGGGAAGTTTACCCGGGGCTGCCTTCTTGTCCGGCTTGGCAAGCTTCTTCATCGTCGAATCGTTTCCAGACATTTCGTCGCTGTCAGCCGCGGACGCAACCTTTTCGGGCGTGTCGAAGCGAAATTGACGCGTATCAGGATCGGAAAGTTTGCGGACGCGGTCGATTTGGTCGGCTTCGTCGAGCCAGCTATTTACATCAATCGCTTCAAACCGGCTGCCGTCGGCTGATGATTCCACCGTCCGCGCCGCAGCGTCACCGACGTCTTTGACCTCTGGTTTTTTAGCGGCCTGTAAACCGTGCTCGATCAAAACCTCAAATTCGAGCTTTCCGACGCGCAACTTATCGCCTCCGGAAAGCACCTTTGCCTTGTCCGGTGGCAATCGCTTCTCGTTAACGAACGTGCCGTTGCGGCTCTGCAAATCCTGCACAAGCACCTTGCCATCGCGCAGCACCATGATGCAGTGCTTACGACTGACCGACTCGCTCTTGGGACGAAGATTGCACGATTCACTGCGACCGATCAAAAATTTGTCAGCCGAAATGCCGATTTCTGTGCCTGCATGACTACCCGCCATGACTCTTAATTTCACCTGCATTGCATACCTTTCTATTCGACCATCCTTCGGGTCATCGTCCAGTCGCTGATTGAGAATCCTCAGTCAGCAAAAATGATGAAACAGTGGAATAATGGCGGACAAATGACGTGACCCAACAACCCAACGGGAATCGAAAAGTTCTGCTGCTCTGACGGCAAACCGAAATAATAACCTCGAAAAGGAGAGCCCTCCGGTTCCAACACAGTGTAGACAGCAATCAACCGGTAACTATCTTTGAGAACGGAAATGTAGTGATATTTTTCACCTTAACCATACCCCAAATTGAAATAATACAACCTTATTACCAACCCCGTCGGGGGGGCTGGCGGACTCAGCGGCGTTTTGTCCAATCAACTGTGGAAAAACGATCCGCTCGCTCGCGCACCGCTACGTCATATTCCTGGTCCGTCAATCCGCCGCGCACCCAAGACACATTTAAAGCCGACGCCAACTCGCCGCCAATTCCCCTGACAATTCGGTCTCCACCAGGTGAGTTAATCGCATTGGGTTCATAGTTTGCCAGTTCGACTAACCCCGGCAACTGGGGTGCGGCCGTCGCCGCAGCCAACAACAAACTGCCATGCTGTAGCAACCCCGTCCGTCCGCGCCGTTGTGCGCTGCCGAGAACCTTATAGCCAGCCAAAACCAAATCCTCCGATGTTCTTCGTTGGAAACAGAGAAAGGGTTCTCGACTGGGCTGAGAAGAATTCGGTGCGGTGGTGGTGGCTTCATAGTGCCGAACGGTGATGCCAAGAGTCTGTAAGGAGGAAATGATCGCGAGGTGGACCGCTTGATATAACCAAGCCGCGGCACCTGGGTCACGGCGGTTCATCGGGACCGCCAAACTATAAGTCCACTCGCGGTCATGGATGATCGCACCGCCGCCGGTCGTGCGGCGAACAACGTCGATTTCGCGGCTGTCGGGATGCAAAGCCCGGTCTCCAATCAATTGAAAGTATCCCAATGACAACGTCGGTGCCGACCAGCGATAAAAGCGTAGCGTTGGACCATCCGCTGCAGTCAACGATTCCAAGATTGCTGCATCGACCGCCATGTTCCAAAATCCACTGGCGGGCGGGTCAATGATCAATCTGGCCATACAGTTACCAAGCGATCCTTCGTTCAGGGTTCCCAGCGAACGATTGGCTTACGCGCCGCCGTTACATCGTCGGGACGACTGATTTTTGTCGTGTGCGGTGCATCATGAACCACCTCGGGAGCTTCTTCGGTGATGCGAAAAATGGCTTCGGCAAACGCATCAAGCGTTTCCTTGCTTTCCGTTTCGGTCGGTTCGACCATCACCGCCTCTTCGACGACAAGCGGGAAGTAAACCGTCGGAGCGTGAAAGCCGTAGTCCAACACCCGCTTCGCCAAATCCATCGCCGAAAGCCCGCGTTCCTTCTTGAGCTTCGACGCCGAGGCAACGAACTCGTGCATACAACGGTCGCCATGGGGTACCGACATGATGTGCTTGATGCGGCTGAGCAAGTAGTTCGCGCCCAAGACCGCATCTTCGCTGACATGACGCAGTCCCTCGCCGCCGTAGGTGCGAATGTAACAATAGGCGCGAACGAGCACGCCGACGTTGCCAAAGAAGCTGCGGACGCGACCAATCGACTTGTCGCTGTCCAACGAAAGGCGATACCGATCACCATCGCGAACCACGATTGGCTGTGGCAAAAACGGAGCCAGGAAATCACGAACACAGATCGGACCCGCACCCGGACCACCGCCGCCGTGCGGGCCGCTGAATGTCTTGTGTGGGTTGTAGTGCATCAGATCCGCGCCAAAATCGCCCGGTCGCGTGATGCCAAGAATCGCGTTCATGTTTGCACCGTCAAGGTAAATCAACGCCCCGCGATCATGCACTAGCGATGTGATTTCGGAAATCTGCGAATCGAACAAACCGAGCGTGTTGGGGTTGGTCAACATAAACACGGCAACGCGATCGTCAAGCTTCGCTTTCAGATCTTCTACATCCACCAATCCATTCTCGCGACTGCGCACCGTTCGCGTTTCGTATCCGACCATTGCGGCGCTGGCGGGGTTGGTGCCGTGCGCCGAATCGGCGGTCAAGACAACCGTGCGCGCTTTACCAAGATCGCGAAAATAAGCCGCCGCAACCATCAGCGCCGTCAGCTCGCCGTGGGCACCGGCGGCAGGTTGCAACGACACACCCGACAGCCCGCTGATCTCGCCAAAGATCCCTTGCAATTCAAACAACACCTGCAACAGGCCTTGAATCGACGATTCATACTGCAGCGGATGCACGTGAGCAAAACCAGGCAGCGATGCAAGCCGTTCGTTGCGTTTTGGATTGTACTTCATCGTACAACTGCCCAGCGGATAGAAATGCGTATCGACGCTCATGTTCAACGTCGACAAGTTGGTGAAGTGGCGAACGACGTCACCCTCGGCCAACTCGGGAAGCGCCGGCGGCGCGTCGGCTAAAAACTGGCTTGGCACCAATTCAGCGACCGATGGCGAGGGAACGTCAATCGCCGGCAACGTGGCGGCGCGACGTCCCGTGCGACTCATCTCGAACAGCAATCGCGTGGCTTGGGTGTTTCTCATAAGACTATGAATATGCCGGTTGGGTGCTGTGTTGATTCAAAACGGAAACGAGTCGATCGATGTCAGCCCTAGTTCGTTTTTCGGTCACCGCGACCAAGAAGCAATCGGCCAACTCTGGGTAGAACTCGGCCAACGGAACTCCCGCCAAAATGCCCTGGTCCGTCGCCTCGCTGAGCATCGACGCGACGCCATCGCCAAGATCACGCACGACAAACTCTTTGAACACCGGACTGCTGTGCACCAGCTCGAAACGATCCGCCGACGCGAATTGGTCGCGGGCGTAACTCGTTTTGCGAACACAATGCTCGGCGGTTTCGCGCAGCCCATGCGGTCCAAGCAGGCTCAGATAAATCGTCGCGCGTAAGGCCAACAGTGTTTGATTACTGCAAATGTTGCTGGTCGCTTTGTCGCGGCGAATATGCTGCTCGCGAGTTTGCAATGTCAATACCCAACATCGCTTGCCACGACGATCAATCGTTTGACCTGCGATGCGACCGGGCAAGCGGCGAATCAATTCTTCCTTACAAGCCATCACTCCAAGATACGGGCCGCCGTATGCCAAAGGGTTGCCGAGGCATTGTCCTTCCGCAACGGCGATGTCGGCACCTAAGTCGCCGGGGCGACGCAGCAATCCAATACTGATCGGATCGAAAACTTGAATCACCAGCGCACCCGCTGCGTGAGCCGCTTTGGCGATTGCCGCAACGTCTTCGTAACGACCAAAAAAATTCGGATGTTGAATCAGCACGCATGCCGTTTGGTTATCGATCAAGTCAATCATGCCCCGCGAACTGCCGTCGTCCTGCAACGGCAACGTCACGCAATGGACATCCAAACTATCGAGATACGTCCGCAGCGTGTCACGATAATGCGGATGGACTGCAGCCGAAGTGACAACTTTCTTGCGACCCTGGCCAGCGGCAAGTGCCATCAACACGGCTTCGACCGCCGCCGAACCGCCGTCATATAAACTGGCATTACTGACGCCCAATCCAGTGAGCTGCGTGACGAGTGTTTCATACTCGAACATAACCTGCAGATTGCCTTGGCTGACCTCGGCTTGGTACGGCGTATACGACGTGTAAAACTCGCCGCGAGAAGCAAGCTCGTCAACAACAGCCGGAATAAAATGGTCGTAGGCTCCGCCACCCATGAAGCAAACATGCGAAGTCGCCGATGCGTTGCGACCACCCAGTTCACGCATGAGGCTTTCCAGCGTCATCTCATCAACTGCATCGCCGATCGCAAGTGTGCGTCCCAATTGCAACTCGCGTGGCACTTGGTCATCAATGATTTGCTGGATCGACGATACACCGATCGCGGCCAACATCTCGCGACGGTCTTGTTCGGTGTGAAACAGATATCCAGTCATACTACGCTTCTTCGCTGCATTGTTTTTCGTAAGCGGTGTGATCGAGCAACGCACTCAATGCCGCAGTATCACTCAATCTCACCTTAATGATCCAACCAAACTCATACGGATCGTCCTTCAATCCATCGAGATTCTCCGGCAGGTCGCTGTGGACTTCGACGATTTCGCCATCAACCGGGCTGTACAAAGGACTGACCGCTTTGACGGACTCGACTTCACCGAATTCCGCACCGGCGGCGACCTTTTTGCCAACTTTCGGCAAGTCCATGTAAACCAAGTCAGTCAATTGCTCGATCGCAAACGCGGAAATGCCGATCGTGGCAATCTTGTCGCCACCCTGGTCCGATACATCGGCCCACTCATGTGATTTCGCATATAGCAGCGTGCTAGGTTGACGGCTCATCGGTTACGTCGCCTTGTAAAAGGGAAGAGGAACGATCGATGCGGCTTGTTGCGTGCCGCGGTTGTCTATGAAAAGTGAATCATTAATTTTGGCCGAATCAATCATCGCCATTGCGATCGGTCGCTGCAGTGTCGGTGACGGAGCACCGCTGGTCACCACACCGATCGACGCGCCCGAGGAATCAAGCACGGCGCAGCCTTCGCGAACGGGACGCTTGCTGTCGAACACCAAGCCAACGCGAGTTCGCTGCGGACCGGATGACACAATTTGGCGAAGCGACTCGTCACCAATAAACGAACGGCCTTCGAGATTGCACGCAAACGACAAACCGGCTTCGATCGGATTGATTTGCTCGGATAGCTCATGGCCATACAGCGGCATTGCAGCTTCGAGGCGCAAGGTATCCCGAGCGCCAAGTCCCGCCGCACAGAAACCTTCGTCGCGACCGGCCAATAACAGGTTCTCCCAAACCCGAGTCGCTTCTTCGGCGCGCACGATCAACTCGAACCCGTCCTCACCGGTGTATCCCGTGCGAGTCACAATCACTGGCTTTTTGAATTGTTCGGTGATCAAGCCACGGTAACGTTTCAGCTTGCTGACGTCGGCCTTGAACAATCGCGACGTGACTTCGACGGCGCGGGGGCCTTGAATGGCAATCATCGCCGTAATCTCGGTTCGATCGCTCATCGTCACCAAGGGAAAATCGGCCAAATGCGGGATAATCCACTTGAGGATCTTGGCGCGGTTCGATGCGTTGACAACCAATAAATGGAATCGTCCACCGCTGGGCGTTTCAAGATGGCTTACCAATACATCGTCCAGCACGCCGCCTTGCTCGTTACACATCAGCGAGTACCGAATCCCGCCAACCGGTAGGTCGGTGACGCGGCGAGTCAACAAATGGTCAAGCAACCGATCGGCACCGTCGCCATCAAACCGCAATCGACCCATGTGCGACACGTCGAACAAAACCGCCGAGGCGCGACATGCCGAATGCTCGGTGACAATCGATTGGTATTGAATCGGCATGTCAAAACCGGCGAACGGTGCCATCCTCGCCCCGGCATGAAGATGCCATGAATGCAATGGAGTGATGGCAAGCGAAAGTTCAGTCACGATGCTTCAGCGTGTGGTTCGGCGGTCAATATGTCAGAGATCAGTCTTGACAAAGTCTAACCGCCCAAACGGCGATGCAAACCCCTGCGCAGCGGCTTTTCAAACCATCATTTGGCCAGCCGGCTGCGCATTTTTGCCATGGAACAAACGTTCGATTGCTGGCGTGGGGTGCATGATCATCCAAGCCGCCGCCAGAATCATGGCGATTCCCAAGATCGCCAAATACCGGCGGTAAACGACGCGGCCATACACATTGCCGTCACCAACGGGAACCTTGGTGATTGGCGCAACCGCAAGCCCGTAGTCATTGGCAAGTTCAATTGAATTAATCAAGTTGACGACGGGAACCCCACGCTCCAAAAACGTTTTCGCGGCACATGATTTCACACCGCTTAGGTCCGCGTTTTCAAGTGTGATCACGCCGTTACCCAAGATCGCGTTACCCTTGGTCCCGCGAATCGATGCGGACCCACCGCCGACATTGACATACGCGGCGTATTTTTCTCCACCAGCCGCCTCGTCGAATAAACGAATCCGTTCGACGACTGAAGTGTACAACGTGCGGGCGCGAAGCAGGGGAACACCGCTACGATCGATCGTTTCCAACAATTTTTCGAGCACATCGGGCGTCATGCCAACGCCACGGTCACCGACGCCGCCAAGCGATGTCGCGATGCTGCGAGTCTTGATAATGCCCTGCTCAAAAAGCCACCGCTCCATGTCGGGCCACATCATTTCCGGATCGTTAGCACCATATTGGCTGGAAGTCGCGCTGGAGATCACAACCGGCTTGAGATCCATCGTCTCAGCAGCCGCAATCGTCGCAATGTCGAGCGCCGGAAACGATCCGGTGCAACCAATCGCAATCCGATCGCCCGGGCGGACGCCGGCTTGGTGCAGCAGATCAACAACCACTGCGGCGAAGTTCGGGTTGACCGAAGTCTGTTTCGCGTCCAAGTGACCAACTTGAGTGGTCACGATCGACATCGTCGGCCCAATCATCATTGTCTTCGCCGGATCAAGTTGCTTGACCCACGGCCGCTCGAGTTCCAATCGCCGATCACCGATTGCCGTGAGCGCTCGATCGGCTTGCGCTGCGGCGGCAAGCTTGACTTGGATCAGCTTGTCGTCTTGCTTAACGGGAAATAGCTCGACTGCCAACAACGAAACAAACGCCAAGCCAGCCAACGAAAGCAACATCGCCTTGGAGACTTTTTTGGGCCGGTAATACAAAGTCTTCATGACCACTGCTCCAGCCCCGCGGCGATCAGCACCAATCGCACGACGACCGATGCCACCAACAATGGCGACAACGTCATGATTGGCCCGGTGCGATCCATCCACAATGCAATCAGGCCGGGAATGATAAATCCGACCACGGCAGCCATCGCCGCCGCGGGGTCAGAGCCCGACGCGGAATCCGCGATTGCTTGATTGACGCCAGCAATGATCAAACGAATTGCCATCCCGACGGCGAACCCAATCACCATCGTGATCACGACTCGCCGACGTCCGTACAGGATGGTGTAGCGATGGACCAATCGCACCAAACCCCATGTCGCAAAGGCTGCCGCGACGGTCAGCAGAATGGTTAGCGGTTGGTTGAGGTAAAGTGCTAGGTAGCCCGGCACGATCATTCCGCCCACGGTCAAACCGAAGGCTTCGGTAAACAACAAACTGACGACCAGCCCAACGGCGATCGATACGACCAACGTTTCCACAGAAAAATCATGCCTCTTGCAGCACCAGGGTTGGCATTGCAGCCAACGGCATCGTCGTAACCGGAACGCGACGTCCGGTATCTTCGCGTGTTTGGAAGAATTCAGCCAGAGGCATTCCGACACCCGCGATATTGCCCATTCCCATCACCAAAGTCGGCTGCGAATCGCCTTCGCCAATCGCCGCCACAACTTCATCGACATTCCCCCCGCGCCCAAAGCAATCAACCGCGACGAATCCAAGCCTGCCGCAATCGCGGTGCGCAGAAAAACGTCGGTTCCGGTGCCGGTGATGATATAGCGATCCGCTGGCGCCCAGATTGCGCACGCGTTGCCCAATTGCTCGGAGCGTTCGGGGCGATCGACGCGGCAATTGATCACCGCAATCCGCCGACTCGCTTGGGGGAACCAATGAATCGCCTTTTCCCAATTTTGGCCCGTTGACTCAGGATCGTTGGCCGCAAACGCGTTGACGAACCACCATGTCGTGTCCAAATCGCGAACATGGTAGCAACGCATCGCCCCCACGTCGGGCTCGGCGGACCACATGCCTTGCAAAGCCGTTTGGCGATCGACGCCAAGGCTCCGGCAAACTCGCAGCGCAAGGGCAACGTTGTCGCAGTGTTCTAAGTAAGTAAAACCCGCCATGTCGGCATCGCTAATATGGGCCACGTCGCCTTGCGAAACGACGCTCAACTCCGAGCCCCTGTCCAGCGCCGCTTCGGCCAAGACGTTGATGCTGTCTTGGCGAGTCTCAGCGGTGAACAACGTGCCGCCGACCGGCGTTGTCCCGGCCAATGCGCGGGCGACATCCAACCGCGTCGGACCCATCACGTCCATGTGGTCTTCGCGGGCGTTGGTGATAACGCCGTGTGTGCTGCGCACAAGCTTCAGCTCGCACGTCGCCTGCAACGTTGGGTGAACCGCCATGCATTCGATAACCAGCGCCTGGGCACCATGCGCCACGGCGGCGCGAACGACTCGCTTTTGCTCGATGATGTTCGTGCGGCCAGGGCGAAACAGCGGTGCTTCGCTGCCGTCGGGGAAAATCATTCGCGCCAGTGTACCCGTCGCTTTGGCACACGTGCGGATACCACCAGCCCGCAGGCCGGCCGCGATCAACCGTGTGACCGATGACTTGCCGCGAGTTCCATTGACGTGAACGCGGATCGGAATTTGGTTGAGCCGACGGCGATGCAACCAATTCTCAGCTACACCGCTAGCGACTAGCGCCACTGCTAAGCAGGACACCACAAAGAGAGTACTCATAGTTTTTTTCGCAGGCCTCGACAGAAACCTAAATTTTGAACCGGTGCCGAACATTGCGGCATTGGGGTTCAGATGGGAAAAGTGCAACCAGATAAGGGCGATGGCATCGGATTCATTTACCGATCACAACTGAAACAGGGAGCATCGCTTTGGCATTGAGGAATAAATACCAGCCGTTGCATAAGTAAATACCAATCCTCTGGCTTTTGGGTTCGACAATTGATGGCGCGAAAAACAACAAAATTAAAGTGCAACCACAGGGATGCTATGAATTCCGTCGCCGGTATCGATTATGCCTACAAGATCGAAATCCGTCCGTGAGCAAATCCGATTCGACACCACGTCGCTTCGAACTTGGGCTGATGCGGAATCTTAGTTCTCCGCAAATGGCCTTCAAGAGTTGAAGTTCGCGAAAACGCGTAATGGCCACGAAAACCGCACTATCGACTGTGGCGGCTCTTTTTTGCTTTTTTCTTGGACACTTTCTCTGGCTTACGGCTGCGCTCCTTCTGGGCAGCGGGTGCGGTCTTGGCCCACGTTTTCCGCGCCGACGATTTGCCCTTGGAGACAAACTCCATCCACAATTGACGCTCGCGTAAGTCCACCTTTGCAATCTTGACGGTCAATCGATCCCCCAAACGGAACTGATTCCCCTCCTTGTAGCCAACCACCATCTGGCCCCGCCGCTCGAACCGATATTGGTCCTTGGGCAGCGACGTTACCGGAATGAAACCGTCAACTGGCAGCTCCAAACATCGCGCATGGATTCCGTCGGCAAAGACGCGGCTGATCACCGCCTCCATCGTTTGGCCAACCTTCTTTTTCATATAGTGCAGCAGCTTGAGCAAAATCAAATCGCGTTCAGCCAAGGCGGCATTGCGTTCTTGATCGCTGCAATGAAACCCCAACCTAAGCAGCGACGAAAACGGTTCGTCGGGTGTTGGCTTCTTATCAATGATGTTCTGGACCAAGCGATGCACCGTCAAATCGGGATAGCGACGGATCGGGCTGGTGAAGTGGCAATAATGTTCCATGTCCAAGGCGTAATGGCCCTCACGATGCGGCCCATAGATCGCCTTGTTCATACTTCGCAGAACCGAAAAATTAACCGCGTCCTCAAGATCGGTCCCGGCGACCAAGTCAAGAATTCGCTGGATCTCGAACCGGCTTTCGACGCTGGCAATCGGCAACCCCAGATCGCGGGCGAATTGTTCGAGCTGGCGCAGTTTCCGCCGCTCCGGTGCGGGGTGGATGCGATGCAAGAATTGCAATTCTTGATCGTCCAACCAGGTCGCCACCGCTTGGTTCGCGGCCAACATGAACTCTTCGATGATCTGGTGGCTTTCGGTATGCGAGACCGTGTGCGCGCCTTTGACTTTGCCGTTTTTGTCGAGATCGATTTTGACTTCGGGCACATCCATCGTCAGCGATCCGCGTTTGAATCGCCGCCGCCGCATCTCCATCGCCAACTTGTGCATCCGCGATAGTAGGTCACAAACCGCATCGCCCCACGACTGCCGCATCGACTCCGGTGCAGCGATGAACTCATCGACCTGTTCGTAATTCAGCCGCAGGGCGCTGCGGATCAGCGAGTTGTAAACTTCGACCGACGTGATCACGCCATCATCTTGGATCTCGATCTCGACTGTCTTGGTCAAACGCACACGATCCGGTTGCAGACTGGCCAAGTGGTTACTGATGATCTCGGGAATCATCGGAATCACGCGGTCAGGCAAGTAGACGCTGGTGGCGCGCTTTTGTGCTTCTTCGTCAAGCACGCTGCCCTGGACCACAAACGTCGACACGTCGGCAATGTGAACCCACAAGGTTGACCGCCCGCCGTTGCGTTCCAACGAAATTGCGTCGTCGAAGTCGCGCGCATCAAACGGGTCAATCGTGATCGTCAACAGCGCGGTCAAGTCACGACGATTGCCGCCATCGGCGGTGGCAATGTCGTCGGGAGAATCTTGGTCGCTATATTCGTCTGCACGCTTTCGCGCATCGTCGAGCACCGCTTCGGGAAAACTGTCCGGCAATCCGTATTGCCGCATGATTGTCAACGTGTCGATCGCCGGATTGTTGGTCTTGCCCAGCACTTCCAAGATGACTGCTTCACCGCCAACACCAAACGCATCGGGAAACTCGACCAACTCGACGAATACCTTCTCATCGCCTTCAAGCGGCAACCCGCGCACGTCGCCGACGACAACCGGACGATCGTAGGGAACACCGTCAAGGTGAACCAACGCCTGGCCGCCCTTAAGTTCAAACGTGCCGGTGAATTGCCGTCGACCGCGCAGCAAAATCTTGTTGACAACGCCTTCGACATCATCTCCACGGCGATCCGATCGTGGTCGCAAAACGACTTCGACCGTATCGCCGTCGAGTGCGCCTCCGGTTGAACCGGGCGGCACAAAAATATCATCTGGTGAATCGGCATCTTCGCTGCCGCTGCCGGGCCGCAGAAACCCAAACCCGCCCATCGCTAAACGAAAAGTCCCGCGGACGCGTTTAGGCTCTTTCGGCGGACGCGTCGAATCGTTTGACTCACTGGCCTCGTGACTCGCTGCGGGCTCAGCGGTTTGATTCCCAGTCGCATCGTCGCGGTCGCCATTGTTACCGCTGGATGATGCCGATCGCTTTGGTGGACGTTTGCGTTTCGCCGGCGCACTCTGCTCCGCTGGCTCGCCCAGGCCAAGAATCAAATGATTGGCCCCGTAGACAATTTTTCCTTTCGACGCCAACGATTTGATGACTCGCCGCAGCTCGCGATAGCCACCGTCGTCAACGCCAATCGCCGTGGCAATCTGCTTTGCTTTGCACGGCTCATACCCGTCCGCTCCGACCCATTTGAGAACTCGGTCGGCTAGTTCGTTTGAAACTTCCATGTGATTAAGGATACTCGATCCACTGGTGAACCACGACGCCGCCGCTGGAAACCGACATTACGCTCAAGTCGTCGACTTCCTGCCAAGGTTCGCCCGCAATCGGTTCCGATGCGATCAGGCAGGCGCGAAAGTCTCGCCCGCCAGGGTTGAGTTGTTCGCGCTGCAGCCAGAACAGCGAATTGCGCATGCGGCTGGCGACCATGACGCCGCCATTGGTCAGCACGACATTTAATTTGGCCGTACCGGCAACTTGGCGGGGCGATTCGCAGGCGTCGTTTCGTTGGTCCAATTCAGCCAATGACGACGCAATCACCTGTCGCATTTTGGCCAGACTTAAGCAGCGATCGCCCTTCATTGCGTGCTGTTGGCCAAGGCGACGCAGCAACCAATAGAACAACAATTCGCTGTCGGTTTGTCCCTGGACTCGTTTGCGCAGCGACAACGTCAACTCGCTCAACATCGATTCACGCAGCGCCTCGATCGCGGTAATTGTGCCGTTGTGCATGAACGTCCAGCGTCCATGCACAAACGGATGACAATTCGCCGGCGAGCGAACCCCCTTGGACGCTCGCCGAACATGAACCACCAGCGTCCCCGACTTCGCCTCGCGACATGCGAAGTCAAAATTGAGATCCGATCCCGCCGCCGTCACGCTGCGGCGCACGATCGCCTCGTTGCCACGATAATACGCCACACCCCAACCATCGCTGTGGTCGCGGCCAAGGTAGTCACAGCGACTTTGACAAATCAGCGCATTCTCGCTGTCGAGCAATTCGGCGGCATACCCACGGGAGTGGCTGGCACGCACGGCAAACAATCGGCACATCACAATCGCCCCACGGAAACGCAACGCAGCAATCAACCTCGACGCATCATAACCAGCTGGATAAACTTGCTGGTTCATGACCACGCAATGAAGGATCGAGATGCGTTTGCCTTTTTTAATTTTGTGCTTGTCGCTCATCGCCGCAATCCAATCGCAACGGGCATGTGCAGCGCTGCTGGTCGAACCCGATGGTGGAACCTTGTTGTTTACTAGCAGTAACTTCGATGACGACGCCACCGTGCTCTTTTCACAAAACAACTTCGGCGGGTTGTTTTATGGCCAATCCGTCGCTGACATTTACGTCGCGGAAAATGGCAATCTGAATTTCTCCAACAATGGGGACTTCTTTCCTGTTGCCGGCGGCTCGCAAACCGTTGCTCGCATCTCGCCACTCTGGGACGACATCGTCTTCGAGCCCTCCGCCGATAACGCGATCATCAATCACTCGGTCCCCGGCAGCTACTTGGGCGTGACATGGCAACGTGCGAGACTGTTCAACGAACTGGTGGCTGGCGATACGCTGCCGCCGACGGATCGCAGCATTCAGGCGTTATGGTTCGAGACCGATACCACGATTCGCGGTACTGATTTCCGCAAAGACGATATCGTCTTTGCCTACGTTGGAGCCACCGCCGGAACCGACCAATTCGGACCAATCGAATCGTTTGTCGGCATCAGTAACGGCACCCAATTTACACCGCTTCCCGGCGACAGCGATGGCTTGATCACCGCGAGCCAATCGCAACTGTTGGCTTGGGAGGCCGACACCTATCTGCGTTTTCGCTTCAACGGCGATTCCTACGACGCGCTCAAATTGAGTCTCACGGCCGTCCCCGAACCTAGCTGGTTAATCATCGCCGGTGCATTGGGGTTGGCGCGCTGTGTTCGACGACGCTCCGCCCGTTAATGTGGCTGGAAGCCCCAGCGACCTATTTTCGTTCGATCCTAGCGGGATACTTTGCGGCTACAATCTTAGAAGCTGATAGTGGCGTGAAAGCCGGTGCTTGTTGCTATTTGTTTCCAATTGATGGAAATGTGCCCATGCTGGAAGAATCCGAAGTGGCGTCGCTCATGTCGCGACCTGATCTGCCGCGAATTGCCGAAAGCATCGATTCGCAACTGCGCGATGAACAACGTCGTCGCGAAGCTTTTCGCGACGGGCTGACACCCGCTGGCAAAGCTGAATTCATTGCCGGTGAAGTCATCATGCACTCGCCTGCCAAAACGCATGAACTAACCGAAGGCGAAATCGAATCGGTCGTTGAATACGGTTTTCAAATACCGGTTGTCGCGGTATTTGATGCCAAGCAAAATCAGTTAGCGTTAGAAAGAATCCTGCGACCAACTCAAAATTGATAAAGGCGTTTGGAATACCGGTACCCACCGTTAACGCTTCGACCGGGCAAGCCCGGCGGAAGTGAAAACAAGTCCTTCGGAATGAAACAGATCATTACCGCCTACATCATCGTGCCGAGCTTGGCCACCAGGTCGGCGGTGCGACAGCTATAACCCCACTCGTTGTCGTACCAACTGATGACCTTGGCAAATTTGCCTTTGCCACCAAGAACCTGGGTGAAGTCAGCGGCAAAAATACTGCTGTGCGGATCGTGAATGATGTCGCTGCTGACCAGCGGATCGGTTGTGTAGTAGAGGATTCCCTTGAGCGGACCATCGGCGGCGGCTTTCATCGCGGCGTTGATCGACTCTGCGTCGGTCTCCTTGTTAAGGTTAACGGTCAAGTCAACGACGCTGCCCGTTGGCACGGGAACTCGCATCGCGATCCCCGTGAACTTGCCCTTGAGTTCTGGGATCACAAGGGCGACTGCCTTTGCCGCGCCAGTGGTCGTCGGAATGATGTTGGTCGCGGCGGCGCGACTGCGATAAAGGTCTTCGTGCGGTTGATCTTGTACCTTTTGGTCATTGGTGTAGGCGTGGACCGTGGTCATCAAACCTGATTCAATACCAAAGGTTTCATGCAACACCTTGGCAACCGGAGCCAAGCAGTTTGTCGTGCAACTGGCGTTGGAAACGCACTTCATCTCCTTCGTCAACATGTTGTCGTTGACACCCATTACGCAGGTCAGGTCCGCACCGTCCTTCGCCGGAGCGCTCAAGACGACTTTCTTGCAACCGGCTTCGAGGTGGCTGTCGTAGCCGGGCTTCCCATTCGCGGCGCGCGATGTGAAGAATCCGGTCGATTCGATCACGATATCGACGTTGTGTTCCTTCCAAGGCAATGCCGCGGGGCTGCGTTCGGCTAACGCGTGGATTTTCTTACCATCAACGATCAAGAAATTGTCGTCGTACTCGACGGTTCCCGGATAGCGCCCGTGGGTGCTGTCATACTTCAGCAAGGTTGCCAAGGTTTGGTTGTCTGTCAGATCGTTCACTGCCACGACCTCAAATTCGCTGGATCGCTCCATCAAATTGCGGAACGTCAAGCGACCGATACGACCAAACCCGTTGATTGCGACTCGAATTGCCACGGTGATTCAAACTCCCAAGAAACCAAACCTAAGGGCGACCGCTCAGCCACTATTACGACGGGCTGAAATATTTCGTCTTTTGCGGTTTTTCCCGGCCCAAAACGATTGCCGGCGGTCACGGATTATAGGACACAACCACCGCCGTTCACCAGCCCCCGGTACGAATCAAAGCACTGTTTCTAAGCCGCGCGGTCGTCATAACAGCACGACGGCGGCGCATCGTATAAAACTTAGCGACCGGCCTTGAGCGTACTCAAGCCGCCATCGACCGCGATGGTTTGCGCCGTGATCCAAGTTTGGGCCGGATCAAGCAACCAAGCAATCGCGGAGGCAATGTCGCTTGGTTCACCCAATCGCCCCAGCGGATGCATCGCGCGTGACGCATCGGCTCCGCGCTGGTTTTCCCAAATGCGTTTTGTCAGCGGCGTTTGCGTCAGCCCCGGCGCGACCGCGTTAATTCGTATGTTTGCTGAACAATACGTTGCCGCAGCGGAGCGGACCAAGCCCTCGATGCCAGCCTTCACTGCGGCAATGGCTTCGTGGCTAGGCAATCCAATCGCCGCCGCACCGCTGCTCATTAGCACGATCGAACCGCCGCCGCTGCGCATCGCCGGTGCGGCGTACTTCACCAACCCCATCGCCGTGGTCAGGTTTTGATCGACCGTCTCGCGCCATTCGTCTGGCGTCGTCAAGTGCGCCGGTTTCAATAAGACTGAACCCGCCAAATTCACCGCACCGTTGAGCACACCGAACTCGGCCACAGCTTTCTCAACCGCCGCCTTGGTTGCCGACCAATCTTTAGCATCAAGCACGGCGATTGGCTGCGACAACTCGCGTCCGAGTTCGACCAGCGGCGACACGCTACGCCCGCACAACAGTACGCGATGACCCGTCGCCACCAATCGCCGCGACAGCTCGGACCCGATTCCTCCAGCGGCACCAATTACCAAATAGCAATGCGACATACAAAATGGCTCAACGAGTCTTAACTTGGACCTCAGTCGTCCATGGTATCGCCCAGTCAACTTAGCAACGAGCGGAGAATAAGTGTCGGACTTCAATGTAGCCGAAGTCGCCAGAGTTCGGAAAACGCAGGTAATCCGAACTCTGGCGAGTTCGGCTACTCTAGTAATTGACCGCTCGTTCCTTAGGGCCTCAATATAGGCCCAGAGGGCAAACGAGTTCTCCAAATATCAACCCGAAGCGTAAGGGAGCAAATGCTCAGCTCAAAACTTGCCCCTCAACTGACGGTCCGATACATTCCCCCCCAGGACAACTGTGTCGTTCATTTATTTAAAGTTTAGGATCCGCTGTGAAATTTCTCATTATCGCTTTCGCAATCAGCTTTGTTGGGTCTGTAGGACTGTGTCAGGACGCATCGAAGTGGCAAATTTGCGGACCCCCAACGTTTGATTTTGCGAACATCGTCGTTGCGAAGGCCATTGACGAAAGTACGGTTTCGATCCTGATGCCCGACTGCAAATCGGAAACGCGCTCCCGAATGGTGCCTGTCACAAAGTTTCGCCAGGAAGCTCGAATCAAGACCGCTGAAGTCGACGGTAAGTCCGTCGAGCAGGAGTACACCGTTCAGGTGCCTTATACAGAGACGCTAGAACAAAGCTATCAGGTGCGGGTGATTGACCGTGCAACACGCAAGGATCTGCCGATTTCCGAGCTGGTAGCCTGGGATTTACAAGGCAATAAACTTTCGTCGCAGCAGGTACAACAGCAGTTGAAGACGGCGGCACACGTGTACTTTCTTTCGAACGACACGCCGCCCGAAATCAGTGCCTATCATGCTGCGGCATTGAACCCCCGTTTGCTGTTCGTTTTCCATCCCGCCGCACAGAGCGACCCAAAGCAAGAGCCTGCGCCACAGTAAATAAGTTTCGATGGACGTACGATAAATAAGTCGCGTTTTTCTGCGGTGATGCTCCGATGTTCCCACGCCGCTGGCGTTGTCGCCATTGGCCGGAGATTGAGCGGACCGCATCTTCGGACAAAAAACGGAACACAAACTCCGATCCCGACGGGGTTGCATCGCGGCATGTCCCATGCCCAAGTCGCGATCCGATGGGGTAGGATTACCCGTGTCGATAACCGCCACGAATAGGAGTAAATCCATCATGTTGTTCAATCGCTCGTTTGTCATCACCACACTGATCGCGATCACGTTTTCATCCGCTGCCAATGCCGATGACAACGCGACCCCCGAATCCAAGTCCGCTCAACCGGCACCAACGTCAACCAACTCGGATGGACTTCCCATGCAGCTCACTGAAATCGAAGGCATTTCTGAATATCAGCTCGAAAACGGCGTTCGCGTATTGTTGTTTCCCGATGACAGCAAGGATGTGGTGACCGTTAATATGACCGTGTTTGTTGGCTCGCGGCATGAAGGCTACGGTGAAGCGGGCATGGCGCATTTGCTCGAACACATGCTCTTCAAGGGCACGCCCGACCATCCCAATGTTCCCAAATCGCTGCAAGATCGCGGGGCAAAGTTCAACGGCACCACTTGGCTCGATCGCACCAACTACTACGAAACATTGCCGGCCAACGAAAGCAATCTCGAGTTCGCGATTTCGCTCGAAGCCGATCGGTTGGTCAACAGCCATATTCGCGGCGAAGACTTGGCCAGCGAAATGACGGTCGTGCGAAACGAATTTGAGCAGGGTGAGAACTCACCGGTCGGCGTGATGATGCAGCGGATTCAATCGGCGGCTTACGACTGGCACAACTATGGCAAAAGCACGATTGGCAACCGCAGTGACATCGAGCGCGTGCCGGTGGTGGCGCTGCGTCGGTTCTACAAAAAATATTATCGTCCCGACAATGTGATGGTGATCGTTGCGGGCAAGTTCGAGCGTCAGAAGGCGCTGGAACTGTTGCAGAAGAACTTTGGCTCGCTGGCAACGCCCGACACGCCGATTGAGCCGACCTACACCGTCGAACCGGCTCAAGACGGCGAACGAACGGTTGTCCTGCGGCGGGTTGGCGATGTTCAATACGCCGGCGCTACGTACCACATTCCCGCCAGCAGCCATCCTGACTTTGCGGCTTTGAAGGTGTTGGTCTACGTGCTGGCCGACGAGCCCAGCGGGCGACTTTACAAACAGATCGTCGAGACCGAGATCGCCAGCAACGTCTATGCGATGGCGTCGGCGCTGCACGACCCCAGCACGTTTTTTGCGTTGGTCGAAGTGCCCCAAGCCGGATCGCTCGAAAAGGCCCGCGCCGCGATGATCGATGTGCTCGAAAATTCATGGGACAGCGCGCCGGTGACGGACGAGGAAGTTGAGCGTGCATCGCAACAAATTCTCAAGTCACGTGAAATCGAATCGTCCGATTCCCAGCGGATCGCTGTGTCGCTGAGCGATTGGGCGGCGCAGGGTGATTGGCGTTTGTATTTTCATTATCGCGACATGATCGAATCAACCACGGCGCAACAAGTTCAGGACGCCGCCAAGAAATACCTGGTCCGCAACAATCGCACCGTCGGTTTGTTTATCCCGACCGAAAAAGCCGAACGGGTCAGTATTCCCGAGGCACCGAATTTGGCCAAACTGCTCGATGGCTACAAGGGACGCGAGTCGGTTGCCGCTGGCGAAGCGTTTGACGTTGACCCATTGGCGATCGAGAAACGAACTGAACGCGGCGAGTTGTTCCCCGGTTTCGAGTTTGCGTTGTTGCCCAAGAAAACTCGTGGCGAATCGGTCTCGCTCAGCATGGCGCTCAGGTTCGGTGACGAAACTTCGCTGCGCGGTCGCAATGGCGCCGCTGAGCTTGTTGGGGCAATGATGCAGCGCGGGACCGAAACCAAGTCGTATCAACAAATCCAAGACACGCTGACGAAACTTCGTGCCGAATTATCGATGAACAGCACGCCGGGTTTGTTGCAGATTCGCATCAAGTCAAAGCGTGAATTCCTGCCGGCGGTGATCGACCTGTTGGTTGACATCCTGAAGAATCCGAAGTTTGACGCGGCGGAACTCGAAGTGCTTCGCCGTCAAGTCTTGACCAGCATCGAAGGCTCTCTGACCGAGCCCAAAACGCTGGCACCGTTGGCCGTCCAGCGGACGTTGTCACCGTATGGCAAAGGGGACGTCCGCTACGTGCCAACGCTCGAAGAAGAAATGGAAATGTATCGCGACACCACGATCGAGCAAATCCGCGAAATGCATCGCGACTTCATCGGTGCCAGCGTCGGCGAGTTGGCTGTCGTCGGCGACTTCGAGCCCGCCGAATTAAAGCAGCAATTGACCGATTCGTTTTCGACATGGAAATCGAAGCAGCCGTACACGCGATTTGATCGTCCGGCGAACACGTCGGTCGCCGGCGGCACGACGCGAATCAAAACGCCCGACAAATCCAACGCGGTGTTCTACAGCAGCGCCCAGTACAAGCTTGACGATGAAGCCCCGGAATTCGCGGCCTTGGAAATCGGAAACTTCATCCTTGGCGGCGGGACGCTGAGCAGTCGTCTTGGCGATCGAGTTCGCCAGCAGGAAGGTTTGTCCTATGGTGTTCGCTCCGGTGTAACGGGTCGCCATCGCGATGAGCGAACGGATTTCACGTTGTACGCGATCACCAACCCCAACAACGTCGAAAAATTGACGACTGTGATCAACGAGGAGTTGGAAAAGATTCGCACCGGCGGCGTGACCGAAGACGAACTTGGGCGCGCTAAGGAAGCGTACCTGCAAGGTGAAAAAGTACGTCGCGCCGATGACGATGGCTTGGCCAGCCAACTACTCGCGTCGATGTTCAATCGGCGAACGCTCCAGTTCACATCGGACTACGAAAAGCGAATTGCCCAGTTGACGATTCCCCAAGTCAACGCGGCGCTCAAAGAGTTCATCCTGCCCGATCGATTGGTCATCGCCGTCGCCGGCGATTTCAAGTAACCGAGTTAAGGCTCGACTTGGATAAATTCGAGCGGTTGACTTTCGCGGACGTTGGCGACGCGAATCGCTAAACGTCCGGCAAGCAGATCGCGAAACGGGGCACCGACGATTTCGCCACGCCAGCCTTGCAGCAAACTGGGAATATCGTCGCTGCCTTGGCGATCAAGTTCGTAACCGATCAACTCGCGGACGTCATCGGTGTTGCCCACGATCATCGGCGCCATTTTGTGTTGGCGACAAACGCAGGCGATCGATGTTGTCAAAAATTGCGACAGCATCGGCGAAACCACATCGCGCGAACCGCGCGAACGCCGCGGCAGATCTTGCTCGGGAATATCGAGCGCCATTTGGATCGCCTGCGCGATGTCGCCGTAATGATCGGCGAACTGGCGTTGTTCCATACCGCGAATGGCGCGCACATGCTTGACATCGGAGGCTTGTCGTTTGGCCAGTTCGACGATCAAGTCATCGCGCAACACGCGCCGCGACGGAATATCGAGTTTTTGGGCGCGGCGATCGCGCCAACGCCAAAGCTGGCGGACGATTTCAAGTTGGCGAACCGACAAACCCGACGCTCCGCTGACTCGTCGCCAACTTTCGGTATTCTCCGCTTCGATGACGCGAGCCTGGACAAGAACACTTTCTTCGTCGAGCCAGCTTCGCCGTTTGGCACGTTCAATTTGTGAAGCAAGCTTGGCGTACATCGCTTCGAGGTCGGTAACATCGTGTGCGGCGTAGACCAATTGCGCCTCGCTGAGCGGTCGCGTCCGCCAATTCGTGCGCGTCTCGCCCTTAGGCAACGCCTTGCCGAGCATACGCTGGACCAGATTCGACAACGACGCCGGAAACTCCATACCGACGAAGCCGGCGGCAAGTTGGGTGTCGAACAGGTTGGCGATCGGTTTGCCGGTGTAACAATAACAGAAACGAATTTCTTCCCGTGCCGCGTGGGCCAGGATCGTGCGCCCGGGCTCGGCCAAAAGTTCCCAAAACGGGCGCGTGTCCAAATCGGCTAGCGGATCGATCACCGCGACAATTTCCTCCGCCGCGACCTGGACCAAGCAAAGCTGTGGGCGATAGCGATCTTCGGAAACAAATTCCGTGTCAAATGCGATGCAAGACTTCGTCGCCAACCGAGAAACCAGATTCTCAAGGGCGTCAGCGGAGTCGATAAACTCGAAGTTCAACGTTAACCTTGGTCAAGTCGAGTGCGGGGAGATGATTTCCAGCCTGAACTTTAGTATGACCGTCGGCAAGCCACCACCCTGATGAACCCGTCTGAAGCCAGAAAATTGCCACAACGATCCGGTTTGCTGGTCAGCGTCCGCAATCTCGACGAAGCCCGCATCGTCGCACCACTGGGCGTCGACGTGATCGACCTCAAGGAACCGTCCGCTGGTCCGCTGGCCCCCACGTCGCCGCAATTGTGGCAGCAAGCAGGCGCCGAGTTGTACGGCCCGGCGAGATTATCCGCTGCATTGGGGGAATCTCTTGGTGCGATCGCGATCGCGACCGAGGTGCCCGCATCGTTCGCATTCGCCAAGGCAGGGCCGAGCGATTGCCATTCGATCGCTGTGCTGCAGGCGAGATGGTCGCAGATCGTCGAGCGATTGCCGCCAGCGGTCGCGTTGGTCGCCGTCGCCTACGCCGATTATCGTGACGCGGGTTGTCCTGGGCCGCTGGAAATTTTTGCCGCGGCAATGGAGCTCGGTATTTCGATGTGGTTGGTCGATACGTTTACCAAAAACGGTCGCACGGCGATTGACTGCCTCGGCAACGACACGCTCGAACAAATCGCCCATTTAGCCCATCACCACAACGCCGACTGGACGCTGGCCGGTTCGATACGTTTGGCCGACTTGGACCGTATTCGTGTCACACCATCACGATTTGGTGTGCGCGGCGATGTGTGTGCGGGGTCGCGACAAGGCATGTTGGTTCCCGCTAAAGTACTGGATTGGACGACCGCGTTGGCAAACCGTTCGTCGGCGAACTACGATGTACACACGACCCCAGATCGCGCCAAGGAGTCGACAATCGCCAGCGGAGAAATACCAACATGCCATTCATCGAATTGACCGGAAAAACTTTGCTCGACGTCGTCAACGAGGGCGAGATCGACTTGGGTGAACTGCACCGCGCCGGTGTCGTCGGCGATTCAATCTTGCGTATCAACGAGCATGGCGAGATTGAATTGCGTCGCGCCCACGGCTGGACTCTCGTCGGCGGCCTGATTGGCAATTTCGACGAACGGCTTAAGGCGTTGACCGGCTTGGACTGGGCACCGTAGCGCTGCTGGGGTACAAACGTCGCATGCCTAGTCCTGAATTCACTGCGTCACTTATCAAATATGGCTACGAGCTGCCACCTGAAACCGCCGATCGGATCGAGCAATACGTCGGGCTGATGTGGACCTGGAACGAGCAATTGAATTTGACTCGCCACGACACCTGGGACAAATTCGTTTCGCGCGATCTGCGAGATTGCTTGCATCTGGCACCACTGATCGAGCCCGGCGAAGACGTTCTGGACCTGGGCAGCGGCAACGGCGTGCCGGGGATACCGCTGGCGATTCTGCGCCCCGATGTCAACGTTTCGCTGGCCGAATCGGTGGGCAAACGAGCCAAGGTGCTCGATGATATGGTCAGCGAATTGTCGTTGCCGATCGCCGTCTATGCAGCCCGCGGCGAAGATTTACTTGATGATTTCCGGTTCACCACCATCGTGACGCGAGCCGTCGGGTCGCTGCTGAAGTTATGCCGATGGGTCGAGCCGCACTGGGATTCGGTCGACCGTATGCTGGCGATCAAAGGGCCTCGCTGGGTTGCCGAACGCGGCGAGGCACGCCATCACGGCGTGCTCAACGATCTGCAATTGCGCGTCGCGGTTTCTTATCCGTTGGGCCAAGCGGAAGTCCGCGACGACGCGGGCGACGACGACGCCACCGCGCCCGAACCTGGCGAGCTGATTGTGGCCGATGACGCCGAAAACACGGCGGAAAGCCAACAGGGCGTGATTCTGCAAGTCATGCCTAAAGGTCGCTGATCGCTACAAATTGGCACTGCAATGCGTAAATTGCCGCCAATTTTCGGCGACATCTTGTTCGTCTAGTGCCCGATCGGCTTCAGCAATTAAACTCTGTAGCTGGCAACTACGCCAACAGACTATCTCCCACCCTACCGCTGCTTTTGACCATGCCTCAACCTGTCCCCGCCACCACGGGATCGCCAGCTTCATCGTCCGCTTCAGCCGGTGTAGTTGGGGATTACAGCCTGACCCACCTGCGCCAGCTCGAAGCCGAAAGCATCCAGATCATTCGCGAAGTCGCGGCGGAATTTCAGCATCCGGTAATGCTATATTCGATCGGCAAGGACTCGTCGGTGCTGGTCCAGTTAGCGCTCAAGGCGTTTTATCCCGCCAAACCGCCGTTCCCGTTGTTGCACGTTGATACGACTTGGAAATTCCGCCAAATGTACGAGTTCCGCGAAAAATACGCGCGGAACGAACTGGGGCTGAACCTGTTGGTCCACATCAACGAGGAAGGGCTGAAGCTCGGCATCAAACCGTGGGAAGACAGCGAGCGGCACACCGAAATTATGAAGACCGACTCGCTCAAGGCGGCGCTGAACAAGCACGGCTTTGACGCTGCGTTTGGCGGCGCTCGACGCGACGAAGAAAAAAGTCGCGCCAAGGAACGAGTCTTTAGCTTCCGCGACAGCAAGCATCGTTGGGACCCCAAAAACCAACGCCCCGAATTGTGGAGTCTTTATAACGGAAGAGTCAACAAGGGCGAATCGATTCGCGTGTTTCCGATGAGCAACTGGACCGAGTTGGACGTTTGGCAATACATCCACCTGGAGAACATTCCGATCGTGCCGCTGTATCTTTCCGCGCCGCGCCGCGTGATCGATCGCAACGGCGTGTTGTTGATGCGTGATGATGATCGCATGCCGTTGTTGGCCGGTGAAAAAGAAGAGATCCGCAGCGTCAGGTTCCGCACGCTGGGATGTTATCCGCTCAGTGGTGCCGTTGAATCGGACGCCAACACGTTGCCGCAAATCATCCAAGAAATGTTGCTGGCCAAGACCAGCGAACGCCAAGGACGAATCATCGACAAGGACGAAGGCGGTGCGGGCATGGAAGAAAAAAAACGCCGCGGATATTTCTAACGGCAAAGTGTTCTACGACCCTATCTTGATACCGAACCCATGTCTCACCAATCTGATTTAATCGCCGTCGATATTGATGCCTATTTAAAGCAGCATGAACGCAAAGAATTGATGCGTTTCATTACCTGCGGCAGCGTCGACGATGGCAAGAGCACTTTGATCGGGCGATTGCTTTACGACAGCAAGATGTTGTACGAGGATCACATCGCCCAATTGGAAACCGACAGTAAAAAAGTCGGCACCACGGGCGGAAAATTCGACCCCGCGCTGGTCACCGACGGGCTCAAGGCCGAACGCGAACAAGGCATCACGATCGATGTGGCCTATCGGTATTTCAGTACCGAAAAGCGCAAGTTCATTATCGCCGATACGCCCGGCCACGAGCAATACACTCGCAACATGGCAACCGGCGCGAGCACCGCAGACTTGGCAATTATTTTGATGGATGCGCGGCAAGGTGTGTTGACCCAAACTCGCCGCCACAGCTTCATTGTTTCGTTGCTCGGCATTCGTCACGTCGTCGTGGCCGTTAACAAGATGGACTTGGTCGAGTTCAGCGAAGAACGGTTCAACCAGATTTGTGACGAGTACCGTGCGTTTGCAGCGCGACTTGATTTGCCCGATGTGCATTTTATTCCGATCAGCGCGCTCAACGGCGACAACGTCGTTGATCCCAGCAAACACATGCCTTGGTATCGTGGCAGCTCGCTGATGAATTTCCTGGAGACGGTCTACATCGGCAGCGACCGCAACTTGCGCGACTTTCGCTTTCCGGTGCAATTGGTCAATCGTCCGCACTTGGATTTTCGTGGCTTCTGCGGCACGATCGCCTCGGGGATCATTCGCGTTGGCGAAGAAGTCATGGTCTTGCCCAGTCGCCAAACATCGCGGGTCAAGGAAATCGTCACCTTCGACGGCAACCTCGACGAAGCTTTCGCACCATTGTCGGTGACGTTGACGCTCGAAGACGAAGTCGATGCCAGCCGCGGCGACATGATCGTCCGCGCCGGCAACTTGCCGCGTTCGGCCGATTCGTTCGACGCAATGGTCGTTTGGATGAATCAAGACGCGATGGTGCCGGGAAAAACGTATTTGTTCAAACACACTACGCAAACCTTGCCGGGCACGGTCGAAACGTTGGCCTACCGCATTGATGTCAACACGTTGCATCGTTCGCCCGCGCCAAACCTCGAGTTGAATGAAATCGGTCGCGTGCGAGTCAGCTTGAACGCACCGATCTACTTCGACCCGTATCGCAATAATCGTGCGACCGGTGCGTTTGTCATCGTCGATCGCTTGACCAATGCCACGGTCGCCGCCGGAATGATTTTGGACCAAGAAGGCGACCACACTCGCCGCGCCGTTTGGGACGATGATCCCGCGGCGGCAAGCAATGGTGCAGTCGAGGCTTCGCAGGTTTCGAGCGAAGAACGCCGCGCGCGTTTTGGCCAAAAAGCGGTCACGGTGTTGTTGACCGGTTTGACGGGCAGCGGCAAGACCGCCATCGGTCGCGCGCTCGAGCGAAAGCTGTTTGATGCCGGTCGCGCCGTCGCGATGATTGACGGCGAAGCGGTTCGTCGCGGATTGTCCAGCGACCTTGGTTACTCGGTTGAGGATCGCAGCGAAAATCTTCGCCGCAGCGCCCACCTAGCGCATACGCTCAACGAAGCCGGCATGATTTGCATTTCCACCTTTGTCGCGCCCGGCGAATCGGTTCGCCAACGAGTCGGCACGACGATCGGTCCCGATCGATATTTGGTCATTCACGTTGCGACACCGATTGAAGTTTGTCGCCAGCGTGACACCAAAGGCCAGTATGCTAAAGCGGACGCTGGCGAACTCAAAAACTTTCCCGGCGTGACGGCGATCTACGAACCGCCGGTGAGTCCCGATCTGGTCATCAGCGCCGAGTCGGATTCAATCGACGCGTGTGCCGACAAAGTGATCGAGCTGTTAAGATCAAAGCAATTCATCCGCTAGTGGATAAATGGAAAAGTGTTCCACGACGTCCCGCATTCGTGAAAATTGTAGAACGGTTGTCCCCAACCGTTTGGGAACGCACCAACGGTTGGTGACAGCCGTTCTACAATCGCCTCAAATAGTCAACAAAGGATTGGTGCCAAACATGAACTGGATGTTGATCGAAAAGGCTCGTCGCGCGGAATCAATCGCGGTTGATGTCGAAGTACGAGGTTGGGTCCGTACCCGTCGAGATTCCAAAGGCGGATTTAGCTTTCTTGAGATCAATGACGGCAGTTGCTTTGGCAATCTGCAGGTCGTCGCGCCGGCAACGCTAGATAATTACGCCGGCGAAGTGCAAAAGTTGACGGTTGGCTGCAGCGTGGTGATTCGGGGCGAATTGAAACTGTCACCGGCCGCCGGCCAAGCGACCGAGATGCATGCCGCCGATGTCCGCGTGATCGGTTGGTGCGATGCCGAAGAATATCCGCTGCAAAAGAAGCGACACTCGTTTGAAAAGTTGCGCGAGTGGGCACACTTGCGCGGCCGCACCAACACGTTTGGTGCGGTGATGCGAGTGCGAAACCAGATCTGTGATTCGATCCACCAATTCTTCCAGGAAAACCAATTCCTGTATCTGCAAACTCCAATCATCACGGCCAGCGATTGCGAAGGCGCGGGTGAAATGTTCCGCGTGACGACGTTGAATCTGGAGAAATTGGCGGGCAGCAACCGACCGCTCGACCACAGCCAAGATTTCTTTGGCAAGCCCGCGTTTTTGACCGTCAGCGGCCAATTGGAAGGCGAAACGTACGCAACGGCGTTGGGCCGAATCTATACATTTGGCCCCACGTTTCGCGCCGAGAACAGCCACACGTCACGGCATCTTTCCGAGTTCTGGATGATCGAACCGGAGGCGGCATTTTTCGAGTTGGCCGACGATATGCAGTTGGCCGAGTCGTTTTTGAAACGGATCTTTGGCGATTGTTTGAATCATTGCGACGAGGATATGCAATTCTTCAACCAACATGTTCAACCCGGTGTGATCGACCAACTTCGCAAAGTTGTTGAAACGCCGTTTGCTCACATGACCTATACCGATGCGGTGAAAACGCTCGAAGGCTGCGGCGAGAAGTTTGAGTATCCGGTGAGCTGGGGCATTGATTTGCAAGCCGAACATGAACGGTATCTGACTGAGAAGCATGTTGGCGGGCCGGTGATCTTGACCGATTATCCATCGTCGATCAAGCCGTTTTACATGAAGCTTTCGGCGGACGGCCAAACGGTTGGTGCAATGGACGTGCTTGTTCCCGGCGTCGGCGAAATCATCGGTGGCAGTCAACGCGAAGACAACCTCGATGTGTTGTGTACGCGGATGAAAGCAGCGGGTCTGAACGAAGCCGATTATTGGTGGTATATCGATTTGCGAAAGTTCGGCAGTGTGCCTCACGCCGGGTTTGGTTTGGGTCTCGAGCGGGCGGTGCAGTATGTCACCGGCATGGCGAACATTCGTGACGTGATTCCGTTTCCCCGCACACCTGGCAACGCCGAGTTCTAGCCGCTCCGCTGACCAACACCGGCAACATCACCAGATTGACCACCGTGCCTGCCAACAGCGCCGCTGCGGTCAAGATGCCGAACGTGGCGGTCGGCACAAATTCGCTGCGTCCCAGTCCGGCAAAACCGACCACCAGCGCGATTGTAGCAAGCACAATCGGCAATCCGACGCCGCGCTGGGCACCCAGCGCGGAGATC